>NZ_JBHSON010000016.1:0-141308 GCF_042656285.1 Actinomadura rugatobispora
CTCTCCATCAAGGTCCGAACGACGACTCCGAAAAGCCGCCAAACCTCAGGAAAAAATCCCAGCAAAACACCAACCCGTACACGGGCCGGTGCACTGCCTCAAAGAAATCCCCACCACGAACCCTCACAAGAAGGGACCGCGGCCACGGGGTGGTCCGACCTAAACGGCCGGACCTATAAAGGCACTGGCTTTTAACACGCTGTTGAGTTCTCAAGAAACGGACACCCACCGCGTTCGCGCCCACTCTCGCGAGCCCGTCCTCCGGGGCAACCCTTCTACCCTACCCGACTCGACCGATTTGTCAAACTTCGTCCGGTTCGGTGTACCTCCCAGGTCCGAAGGACGTGAAGAATCTTCACGCCTGCGGTCTGGGAGGTTCCCCTCGGGCCAGCCGCCTGTCGGCGTCCCGCTCCCCTTGGGGCAGGTAGAACATTAGGTCGGTCCCGCAACAGCGTCAAATCGGGGATCGGAGGACCTGAAACCCCAGGTGACAGGGCGTTTTCAGGCGTTGGAACATGCCCGTAACACCCGTCCCGTGACCGCACTGTGACGTGAATCTACCGAGCTTTTCCGTGCCGGCCGTCCGAGGTCGGCGCGCTTCCGCGCAGGTGGACGCCCAGACGCGCGTCCACGGCCGCACGGCAGGAGCCCGGGCCCCGCGTCAGCGAACGGACCGGGACCCGGGCTCCTTGTGCCTCATGGCCGCGTGGAGGTCAGTCTCGCTTGACCTCTACGCCGCCCACGTTGCGCTTGCCCCGCCTCAGGACGAGGAAGCGGCCGTGCAGCAGGTCGTCCGCGGACGGCACGGCGTCCTCGGCGGCGACCTTGGTGTTGTTCAGGTACGCGCCGCCCTGGGCGATCGCGCGCCGCGCCTCCGACTTGCTCTTGCACAGCCCGGACGACGCCAGCAGGTCGGCCACGGGCGGCAGCTCGCCCGTCGGGATCTCCACGCGGGGGACCTCGGCCAGCGCCGACCGGAGGGTCCGCTCGTCCAGCTCCTCCAGAGCCCCCTGGCCGAAGAGGGCGCGGGACGCCGCGACGGCGCGGTCGGTCTCGTCGGCGCCGTGGACGAGCGTGGTCATCTCCTCCGCGAGCGCCCGCTGCGGGATGCGCGCGGCCGGACGGTCGCCGCCCTGCTTGACCAGGTCCTCGATCTCCTCCCGCGAGCGGAAGGAGAACACCTTGAGGAACTTCTCCACGTCGCGGTCGTCGGCGTTGAACCAGAACTGGTAGAACGCGTACGGCGAGGTCAGCTCGGGGTCGAGCCAGTAGGTCTCGCCGCCGGCGGTCTTGCCGAACTTGCTGCCGTCGGCCTTGGTGAGCAGCGGGGTGGTGAGGGCGTGCGCGGACGCCCCCTCCACCCGGCGGATCAGGTCGACGCCCGCGGTGAGGTTGCCCCACTGGTCGCTGCCGCCGGTCTGGAGCAGGCAGCCGTACCGCCGGTGCAGTTCCAGGTAGTCCATCGACTGCAGCAGCACGTAGCTGAACTCGGTGTAGCTCAGCCCGGTCTCGAGGCGGGTCTTCACCGTCTCGCGCGCCAGCATGCGGTTGACCGGGAAGTGCTTGCCGATGTCGCGCAGGAACTCGATGACCGACAGCCCGCCGGTCCAGTCGAGGTTGCTGACCATGGTGGCCGATTCGGGGGCGTCGCCGAAGTCCAGGAACCGGGAGATCTGCCCGTGGATCCGCCGGACCCAGCCGGCGACGGTCTCCTCGGAGTTCAGGACCCGCTCGGCGCTCTTGCCGCTGGGGTCGCCGATCAGTCCGGTGGCGCCGCCGACCAGGCCGATGGGACGGTGCCCGGCCTGCTGGAAGCGGCGCAGCAGCAGGATCTGGATGAGGTTGCCCAGGTGCAGCGACGGCGCGGTCGGGTCGAATCCGCAATAGAGCGTGACCGGCCCCGCGGCGAGCAGTGCCCGCAGTTCGTCCAGATCGGTGGACTGCGCGATCAGTTCGCGCCACGCGAGATCGTCGAGGATGTCGGTCACGTTCTCCCTCGTTCCAGCATTGCCGGTGGTACGTCTACCAGGTTGCCTGATGGGCCGCCGTTCACCGTAACGGTTTTCAGCGGCCATACATGAAAGAGCGGGCGGGCACGAAGAGTTCGTGTCCCGAGGCGAACCGGGCCCGGACGCCGGCGGGTTCCCAGACGGCGTCCTTGAGCACGGGCCGGTCTCCGACCGGGAGTTCGATCTCCACGAAGTGCCCGTACCCCAGGCCCGAGTCGCGTCCGGCGTAGATCTGGTGCTCCACGACCCGGCCGAAGATCAGGCTGCGTCCTTCCTGCAAGCCTATGTAGTGCTGCGACTCGTCCGGGTACTGGATGGTCGACGGTTGCTGCAGCTGCTTCAGCGTGGTCGTGCGCTGCAGCGTCAGGTCCAGGAAGAGGACCGCGAGGATGACCACGGCCGGCACGAGGGAGGCGGCCAGGGCGATCCCGCGGGAGCTCCCGCGGGCCGCTTTGCGGGGCATTGCGCCCTCCTCTTCCAGTCCGGGGGTCATGCGGTCGGTTTCCGCTTGCGCGGGACGTGGGCGCGGTACGGGGAGACGGTGGGGTCGCCGTCGATCCAGAAGCGCCAGGGCGTCTCCTTGCCCCCGTTCACGCCGGTGCGGGGTCCTGACCTGATCCGGGACGGGTCGGCCGGCTCCCCCGCCGTGATCTTCAGCGGGCGGTCCGGGGAGCACACGTCCGAGCCGTTCTGGTCGCGCCCGATGCCCAGGGCGGTGCACAGCCGTGCGGGGCCGCGGGCCAGGTCGCGTTCGGTGGAGTTCGGGCGGCGTTCCCTGGCGGTGCCCATCCCGGCGACGATCCCGCCGGCGCGCAGCAGGACGGCCGAGGCCGTGCCGTCCTCGCCGCAGACCAGGTTCACGCAGAAGTGCATGCCGTAGGTGAAGTACACGTAGGCGTGCCCCGGAGGCCCGAACATCACCGCCGTACGGGGCGTGAGCCCGCGGTACGCGTGCGAGGCGGGGTCGAGCATGCCCGCGTACGCCTCGACCTCGGTGAGGCGCAGCGCGACGTCGCCGTGGACGAGGACGTGCCCGAGCAGGTCCGGGGCGACCTCCTCCACGGGCCGGTCGAAGAACTCCCTGGGCAGCGGTTCGCGGGTGAGGGCCTGGGCGGAGACCTCGGGCCCCCCGGGGGGTTGTGTGGGTGCCATCGTGCGGGTCGCGTCCAGGAGGGGTCAGGAGTCGGTGTCGGTGCCGTCCGAGCCCGCGGCCCAGGCGGCGTGGCCGTCGACGAGGGCGCGCAGCGAGGCCAGCTGGTCGCGGACGCGGTCGGGGGCGGTGCCGCCGTGCGCCTTGCGGCTGGCCAGGGCGCCCTGGACGTTGAAAACCTCGCGGACGTCCGGGGTCAGGTGCGGGGACACCTTGACCAGCTCCTCGTCGGTGAGGTCGTCGAAGTCCTTGTCGTTGACCTGGCACCAGACGACCAGGTGGCCGACGACCTCGTGCGCGTCGCGGAAGGCGACGCCGCGCCGGACCAGCAGCTCGGCCAGGTCGGTGGCCAGGGCGAAGCCGTCGGGGGCCGAGGACTCCAGGCGCTCGGTGTTGACCCGCATGGTCGCGATCAGGCCGGACATGGCGGGGAGCACGAGCAGCAGCGTCTCGACGGCGTCGAAGGCGCCCTCCTTGTCCTCCTGCAGGTCGCGGTTGTAGGTCAGCGGCAGGCCCTTGAGGGTGGTCAGGAGGCCGACCAGGTGGCCGATGAGGCGGCCGGCCTTGCCGCGGGCCAGCTCGGCGACGTCGGGGTTCTTCTTCTGCGGCATGATCGACGACCCGGTGGCGTAGGTGTCGTCCATCTCGATCCACCGGAACTCCTGCGAGGCCCACAGGCAGATCTCCTCGCCCAGGCGGGAGAGGTGGACGCCGGTGAGCGCGGCGGCGAAGAGGAACTCGGCGACGAAGTCGCGGTCGGCGACGGCGTCCATGGAGTTGGGGGCGGCCGCGTCGAAGCCGAGCTCGGCGGCGGTGGCCTGCGGGTCCAGCGGCAGCGACGAGCCGGCCAGGGCGCCCGAGCCGAGCGGGGAGACCGCGGCGCGGCGGTCCCAGTCGCGCAGCCGGTCGATGTCGCGGGTGAGCGGCTGAACGTGCGCCAGCAGCTGGTGGGAGAACAGCACGGGCTGGGCGTGCTGGAGGTGGGTCATGCCGGGGGCGGCGACGCCCATGTTGTGCTCGGCCTGGGTGATCAGCGCGGTCTCCAACTCGACCAGCCGGCTGACGATCTGCCGGACGTGGTCGCGCAGGTAGAGCCGCAGGTCGGTGGCGACCTGGTCGTTGCGGCTGCGGCCGGCGCGCAGCTTGCCGCCGAGGGCGCCGAGGCGTTCCAGCAGGCCGCGCTCCAGCGCGGTGTGCACGTCCTCGTCGGCGACGGTGGGACGGAACTCGCCGTTGCGGCAGGCCGTCTCCAGGTCGTCGAGGGCACCGAGCATGCGCTCGAGCTCGTCGCCGGTGAGCAGCCCCGCCCGGTTGAGCACGCGGGCGTGCGCGCGCGAGCCCATCAGGTCGTACGGGGCGAGCCGCCAGTCGAACTGGACGCTCACCGAGAGCCGCGCGAGCGCGTCCGACGGCCCGCCCTCGAACCGGCCGCCCCACAGTCGCGTCGGTGCCTTCGTCACGAAAATCCTCTTTCCCACCGCTAGGGGTTTGTTCCTCGGTGCCGCGTCACCGCGCGGGCGCCGGGGTCTCCTGCTGTCTCCGGAGTCCGGCTCGGCCCGGGCGCGCAGGTGCCCGTCCAACCGTACTGCCACCCGGGCATCCGGCATCAACGCACGGCCGCGAGCCCGGCCCCGAGGGCCGGTCAGCCGCGCCGTTCCCGCCCGGCGGCCAGCTTCAGCAGCGCCTGGGCCAGTTCCTCGCCGCCGTCCGGGCTGCGCGCGATCACGAGGATGGAGTCGTCGCCGGCGACCGTGCCGAGGACCGAGGGCCACTCGGCGTGGTCGATGGCCGAGGCCAGGTACTGGGCGGCGCCCGGCGGGGTCCGCACCATGACCAGGTTGGCCGACGCCTCGGCGGAGACCAGGAGTTCGGCGGCCAGCCGGCCGAGCCGGCCGGTGAACGACTCGGCGTCGCCTCCGGTGCGGGCGCGCCGGATCCGGTCGCCGCCCTCCCCCGGGACGGCGTAGATCAGGCTGCCGTCGTCGCCGCGGAGCCGGACCGCGCCGATCTCCACGAGGTCGCGCGACAGCGTCGCCTGGGTGACCTCGACGCCCTCGTCGGCCAGCAGCTTGGCCAGCTCCGCCTGGGAGTGGACGTGGTTGCGGGACAGCAGATCGACGACCTTGGCCTGGCGCGCGGTCTTGGTCATCGGGATCGTCATCGCGCGCCGCCCGCCGAGCGCTCCAGCAGCCAGGCGATCAGCGCCTTCTGCGCGTGCAGCCGGTTCTCCGCCTCGTCCCAGACCACGCTGCGGGGGCCGTCGAGGACGGCGGCGGCGATCTCCTTGCCGCGGTAGGCGGGCAGGCAGTGCAGCACGATCGCGTCGTCGTCCGCCTGGGCCAGCAGCGCCTCGTCGACGGCGTACGGCTCGTACAGCGAGGTGTCCTTGCCCTCCTGCCCCATCGACACCCAGGTGTCGGTGGCCAGCACGTCGGCGCCGGCGGCGGCCCGCTTGGCGTCGGCGGTGACGGTCACGGACCCGCCGGTGGACGCGGCGATCTCCGCGGCGCGGGCCACGACCGCGGCGTCGGGCGGCAGCGACTCGGGGGCGCCGATCCGCACGTGCATCCCGGCGGTGGCGCCGCCCAGCAGGTAGGAGTGGGCCATGTTGTTGGCGCCGTCGCCGAAGTAGGCGAGGGTCAGCCCGGCGAGGGCTCCCTTGGACTCCCGGACCGTCTGCAGGTCGGCGAGGACCTGGCAGGGGTGGAACTCGTCGGTGAGGGCGTTGATCACCGGGACGGTCGTGCCCGCGGCCATCTCCTCGATCCGCTCCTGCCCCGCGGTCCGCCACACGATCGCGCCGGCCTGCCGTTCCAGGACCCGGGCGGTGTCGGAGATGCTCTCCCCGCGGCCGAGCTGGCTGGTGCCGGCGTCCAGGACCAGGGCGTGGCCGCCGAGCTCGGCGATGCCGGTGGCGAAGGAGATCCGGGTGCGGGTGGACGGCTTGTCGAACAGCACCGCCACCGTCCGGGGGCCTTCCAGGGGCCGGTGGGCGAACCGGTCGCGCTTCATGGCGGCGGCCAGCTCCAGCACCTCGGCCTGCTCGGCGGGCGTGAGATCGTCGTCCCGGAGGAAGTGCCTGGCCATCGGTCAGTTCTCCTTCTCGGCGGCGGCGTCGAGGATCGCCGGGAGGGCGTCCACGAACGACCCCGCCTGGTCGGGGGTGAGGATGAGGGGCGGGGCGAGCCGGACCGCGGCCGGCTGCAGGGCGTTGACCAGGAACCCGGCGGAGCGGGCGGCGGCCTCGACCGCGGCGGAGCGGTCGGCGGTCAGCACCAGCGCCCGCCACAGTCCGCGGCCGCGCACGCCGGCGTCCCCGGCGGCCAGCAGGGGGTGGCCGACGGCGGCGATCCCGGCGGCCAGGCGCTCCCCGACGGCGGTGACCTGGTCGAGCAGGCCCTCCTTCTCGATGGTGCCGATCACGGCGAGGGCGGCGGCGGCGCTCACCGGGTTGCCGCCGAACGTGCTGCCGTGGTCGCCCTTGGCGAAGACGTCCCCGTGCGGGCCGAACGCGACGCACGCGCCGATCGGCAGGCCGCCGCCCAGCCCCTTGGCGAGGGTGAGGACATCGGGGGCGGCCTCGCCCAGCTCGTGCCGGAAGGCGAACCAGGCCCCGGTGCGGCCGACCGCGGACTGGATCTCGTCGGCCACGAACAGCGCCCCGGTGGCGTCGCAGATCCGCCGCGCGGCGGCGAAGTAGCCCTCGGGCGGCGGGACGACCCCGGCCTCGCCCTGCGCGGGCTCCAGGAACACCGCCGCGCACTCGTCGGTCACCGCGGCCTCGAGCGCCGCGGCGTCCCCGTACGGGACGAACCGCACGTCCAGCGCGTACGGGCCGAACGGGTCGCGGATGGCGGCCTTGCCGGTCAGCGCCAGCGCGCCCATGCTGCGGCCGTGGAAGCCGTTCTCGGCGGCGACGAAGTAGGACCGGCCGTGCGTCTTGCCGTACTTGATGGCGATCTTGAGCGCGGCCTCGTTGGCCTCGGTGCCGCTGTTGGCCAGGAACACCCGGGCGTCGGCGCCGAGCAGCTCCAGGAGCTTCTCGGCCAGCAGCACCTCGGGCTCGTGCAGGAAGAGGTTGGAGGTGTGGGCGAGGCGCGCGACCTGCGCGGACACCGCCTCGACCAGGGCCGGGTGGCCGTGCCCGAGGCTGCTGACGGCGATGCCGGAGATCAGGTCGAGGTAGACGTTGCCGTCGACGTCCCACACCCGGCTGCCCTCGCCGCGCGCCAGCGCCAGCGGCGGGACGCCGTAGTTGGGCATGAACGCCGCCCCGAACCGCGCCCTGAGATCGTCGTTCGCGCTCGTGGTGTTCGTGGTGTTCGTGCCGTTCGTCCCGGTCATGGCGTGTCCTCCGCTCCGCTCGCCGTCCCCGCGGCCCCGGCCGGGACGGCGGCGGCGCCCGGCACGCTGGGCAGCACCATCGTCCCGACGCCCTCGTCGGTGAAGATCTCCAGCAGCAGCGAGTGCGGCACCCGGCCGTCCAGCACGTGCGCCTGCGGGACCCCGCCCCGCACCGCGTGCAGGCAGGCCTCCATCTTGGGCACCATCCCCGACGACAGCTCGGGCAGCAGCCCCGCCAGCTCGTCGGTGGTGAGGCCGTCGATCACGTCGTCGCTGGCGGGCCAGTCGGCGTACAGGCCCTCCACGTCGGTGAGCACCACCAGCTTCTCGGCGTCCAGCGCCACCGCCAGCGCGGCCGCGGCGGTGTCGGCGTTGACGTTGTAGATCTGGCCGTCGTCGCCGCGCGCCACGCTGGAGACCACCGGGATCCGGCCGTCGTCCAGCAGCGCGCGGACCGCGCCGACCTGCACCTCGACGATCTCCCCGACCTGGCCGATGTCGACCGGCTCGCCGTCCACCACGGCGTGCTTGCGCTCGGCGGTGAACAGGTTGGCGTCCTCGCCCGACATCCCCACCGCGAACGCGCCGTGCCGGTTGACCAGCCCGACCACGTCCCGGTTGACCTGGCCGACCAGCACCATCCGGACGACCTCCATCGCCTCGGGGGTGGTCACCCGCAGCCCGGCGGTGAAGCTGGACTCGATCCCGGCCCGGTCCAGCGCGGCGTTGATCTGCGGGCCGCCGCCGTGCACGATCACCGGGCGCAGCCCCGCGTAGCGCAGGAACACGATGTCGTCGGCGAACGAGGCGCGCAGCGCCTCGTCGGTCATCGCGTGCCCGCCGTACTTGATCACGACGGTGGTGCCGTGGAACCGCTGCAGCCAGGGCAGCGCCTCGACCAGCGTCCCGGCCTTCTCCAGGACCCCGGCCCGGTTCTTGCGCATCCGCGCCCCGGAGACCGTGCTCACCCCGTCGCTCCGCTCCTCGGCCGGGCTCATGTGCTGTACGCCGAATTCTCGTGGACGTACTCGGCGGTGAGGTCGGTCGTCCAGACGGTGGCGCTGTGCGGGCCCGCCGACAGGTCGACGGTGATCGTCACGTCCCGGGGGCGCAGGTCGACCTTGTCGCGGTCGTCGCCGACCGAGCCGTTCCGGCAGACCCACACTCCGTTGATCGCGACGTTGAGGTGGGCGGGCTCGAAGACGGCGTCGGTGGTGCCGACCGCCGACAGCACCCGGCCCCAGTTGGGGTCCTCGCCGTGGATGGCGCACTTGAGCAGGTTGTTGCGGGCGATGGAGCGGCCGACGGTGACCGCGTCGTCCTCGCTGCCGGCGCCGACGACCTCGATGGTGATCGCCTTGGACGCGCCCTCGGCGTCGACCAGGAGCTGCCGGGTCAGGTCGGCGGCGACCTCGGTGAGCAGCGCGGTGAAGGCGGCCTCGTCGGGCGTGACGCCGGAGGCGCCGGAGGCCAGCAGCAGCACGGTGTCGTTGGTGGACATGCAGCCGTCGGCGTCCAGCCGGTCCAGGGTGACGCCGGTGGCGGCGCGCAGCGCCCGGTCCAGGGCGGCGGCGTCCAGGTCGGCGTCGGTGGTGATCACGCAGAGCATGGTGGCCAGCGAGGGGGCCAGCATGCCGGCGCCCTTGGCCATCCCGCCGATCATGTAGCCGCCCGCGCCCTGCCGGAAGGCGATCTTGGCGACGGTGTCGGTGGTGCGGATGGCGTCGGCGGCGGCCAGCCCGCCGTCGCCGCGCGTCAGCTCGCCGCCCGCGGCGTCCACGCCGGACAGCAGCGCGTCCATCGGCAGCCGCTCCCCGATCAGTCCGGTGGAGCAGACCGCGATCTCGCCGGCGGAGTCGTCCAGGACCTCGGCGACCTTCTCGGCGGTGGCGTGGGTGTCCTGGAAGCCGGCGGGGCCGGTGCAGGCGTTGGCGCCGCCGGAGTTGAGCACCACCGCGCGCACCCTGCCGCCCTTGAGGACCTGCTCGGACCACAGCACCGGGGCGGCCTTCACACGGTTGCGGGTGAAGACGCCGGCCGCGGCGCGGGACGGCCCGTCGTTGACGACCAGGGCCAGGTCTCGGGCTCCGCTGTCCTTCAGCCCGGCGACGACGCCGGCGGCGCGGAACCCCTGTGGGGCGGTGACGCTCAAGGGGACACTCCGATCGTGGTGAGACCGAGTTCTTCGTGGAGGCCGAGGGCGAGGTTGGCGCTCTGCACGGCGCCGCCCCCGGTGCCCTTGGTGAGGTTGTCGATGGCGGCGACCACGACGGCGCGGCCGGCGCGCTCGTCGTGGGCGACCTGGACGAGGGCGGTGTTGGCGCCGAGCGTCATGGACGTGGCCGGCCACCGCCCCTCGGGCAGGAGGCCCACGAACGGCTCGCCGTCGTAGGCCAGGCCGTAGGCGTCGCGCAGGGTCTCCAGGGTGACGCCGGGCCGCGTCTTGGCCGTGCAGGTGGCCAGGATGCCGCGGCTCATCGGCGCCAGCGTGGGCGTGAACGACACGGTGACCGGCTCACCGGCGACCCCGCTGAGGTTCTGGATCATCTCGGGGGTGTGCCGGTGGACGCCGCCGACGCCGTACGCGCTGACCGAGCCCATGACCTCGCTGCCCAGCAGGTGGGGCTTGAGGCTGCGGCCGGCGCCGGAGGTGCCGGAGGCGGCGACGACGACCACGTCGGGCTCGACCAGTCCGGCGGCGAAGGCGGGGTAGAGCGCCAGCGTGACCGCGGTCGGGTAGCAGCCGGGGACGGCGATGCGCCTGGCCCCGGCGAGGGCCTCGCGCTGGCCGGGCAGCTCGGGGAGCCCGTACGGCCAGGTCCCCGCGTGCGGGGTGCCGTAGAAGTCGGTCCAGTCGGCGGGGTCGGCGAGCCGGAAGTCGGCGCCGCAGTCGACCACCAGCACGTCCTCGCCCAGCTTCTCGGCCAGCGGCCCGGACTGGCCGTGCGGCAGCGCCAGGAACACCACGTCGTGCCCGGCCAGGGCGTCCGGCGTGGTCGGCGCGAGCGTGCGGCCGGCCAGCGATCGCAGGTGCGGCTGGTGCGCGCCGAGTTCGGTGCCGGCGTTGGAGCCGGCCGTGAGCGTGCCGATCTCGAATCCGGGATGGCCGGCGAGGATGCGCAGCACCTCGCCGCCCGCGTATCCGCTGGCGCCGGCGACCGCCGCCCTGACTCCCATGGTCTCCGCCCCTTCCCCGATGAACGAACGGCAAGAGTATGCATGAGACTGGATGGATATTCAAGTCGATCTCAAGGATACTTCGAGAACTAATCATTTGACAGCTAAATTTCGGGTGCCTAAGAATAGGGTCATGCAGGAGGAACCCAACCTGGGCTTCGGCGACCTGAGCGCCCTCGGCCCCGTCGAGGAGTGGCCCGTCGGACGCCTGTTCGCCGCGGCCGCCCGGCTCTCCGGCCCGGTCATGTACCGGCTGGTGGAGCGGCACGGTGCCAGCCCGGCGGGCTTCTTCCTGCTGCGCGCGCTCATGCTGGAGAACGGGCTGCGCGCCGGGGAGCTGGCCAAGCGCCTGATGATCACCCCCGCGACGGTCACCTCGGTGGTCGACACCCTGGAGCGCAACGGCCACGCCGAACGCCGCCGCGACCCGCGCGACCGCCGCGCCGTCCTGGTGCACATCACCGACTCGGGCCGGAGCCTGGTCTCGGAGACGGGGCACGCCCTCCAGGACGACCTCTGGCAGCTCTACGACGTGGTCGACGAGGCCGACGAGCCGGCCGTCCGCCGGTTCCTGCTCCGCCTGATCGAGCGCTTCGACCGGTTCCCCGACGACGATCCCCCGCGCTCCCCCGAGGACGGGGCCCGGGGCGGCATCCCGGGCTGCGCCCCGCCTCGCTGACCCCGCACGCGGCCACCCGACCACGACGAAAGGACCGAGCACGTGTCCCCACCCCAGGAGACCGCCAGGTCCTCCGGCGCGACGGCGCCCGAGGACGCGGCGGCGAAGGTGGCCGGGGCCGCCCCGGCCGCGGCCGCGGCAGGCGGCGACGAGCGCCCCGTGGCCGTCCGCACGGTCGATCTGCACAAGACCTACTCCAGCCCGCGCGGCGACGTTCGCGCCGTGCAGGGCGTCGACCTGGACGTGGCCCAGGGCGAGTTCTTCGGCCTGCTCGGCCCCAACGGCGCCGGCAAGTCGACCACCATCGGGATGCTCACCACGCTGGTGGTGCCCACGTCCGGACGGGCCGAGGTGTGCGGGCTCGACGTCGTCCGCGACCAGGTCGAGGTCAAGCGCCGCATCGGGATGGTGTCGCAGAACAACACCCTCGACAACGACCTGGACGCGTTCGAGAACCTGGAGTTCCGCGGCCGCTACTTCGGCATGGGGCGCAAGGACGCCCGGCGCCGCGCCGACGAGCTGCTGGAGATGTTCAACCTGACCGACCGGCGGAAGGGCAACCCGTTCGAGATGTCGGGCGGCCAGGCCAAGCGGCTGATGATCTGCCGCGCGCTGGTGCACCGCCCGCAGGTGCTGTTCCTGGACGAGCCCACCGCCGGCCTCGACCCGCAGACCCGCGTCAACCTCTGGGAGGTGCTGCGCACGCTGCAGGCCGACGGGCAGACCACCGTCCTCACCACGCACTACATGGAGGAGGCGGAGGCGCTCTGCGACCGGGTCGCGGTCGTCGACCACGGCAAGGTCCTGGCCAGCGGCACCGTGGACGGCCTCAAGTCCTCCGCGGGCGCCGACACCGTGATCACCGTGACCTACGACGGGCCGCCGCCGGACGGCGTCGCGGCGCTGCGCGAGCACGCGGCCGTCGGCAGGGTCGAGATCACCGGGCGGCAGGTGCGGGTGTTCGCCCGCGAGGCCGACGGCGTGCTCGGCGACCTGGTGGCGATCGGCGCGGCGGCCGGGGTCGGCGTCACCGACGCCGCGCAGCTGCGGCCCAGCCTGGAGACCGTGTTCCTCACCCTGACCGGACGGGAGTACCGCGAATGAGCACCGAGCAGGCCGCACAGGACGAACAGTCCGGGCAGGTCGCGCAGGCCGGGCGGGTGCTGCTGGAGCCGCCGGCGATGCGCCCGACCGTGACGCGGACGTTCCTGGCGATGATGGCCCGCGAGGTGCGGGTGATGCGCAAGAACTTCATCGCCACGTTCCTGCGCGTGCTGGCCCAGCCGCTGATGTTCGTGTTCGTGTTCGCCTACGTGCTGCCGAAGATCGGCGGCGGTGCGGCGACGATGGGGGCGGGCGGCGCCGCGGCGCAGGGCGCCAACTTCACCACCGTCCTGGTGCCGGGGCTGGTGGCCTCCTCGATCCTGATGCAGGCGATGATGGCGGCGATCATGCCGCTGATGATGGAGCTGACCTGGCAGCGCTCCATCACCGACCGGGCGCTGGCCCCGCTGCCGGTGCCGATGCTGGCCATCCAGAAGATCACCGCGGCCGGGCTGCAGGGGCTGATCGGCGGGCTGCTGGTCTTCCCCGCCGTGCTGTTCATCCACGCCGACGGCCAGGCGCCGCAGGTGCACGTCAGCAGTTGGGCGGTGCTGATCGTGATGATGGTGGCCGGGTCGCTGCTGGCCGCCTCGGGCGGGCTGCTGCTCGGCACGCTGATCGACCCGCAGAAGGCGCAGATCCTCTTCGCGGTGATCCTGCTGCCGGTCACCATGCTCGGCTGCGTCTACTACCCGTGGTCGGCGCTGGACGAGATCCGCTGGCTGCAGATCGCCAGCCTGTTCAACCCCCTGGTGTACGTGAGCGAGGGGCTGCGGGCGGCGCTCACGCCCGACGTCGGGCACATGCCCACGTGGGCGTTCATGCTGGCGGTCATCGGCGGCACGGCGGTGCTGACCTGGGTGTCGACGCGCACGTTCACCAAGCGCGTGCTGACCTGAGCCGCGGGCGGCAGAGCGGAGTGTGCCCGGCCCGGCGGCCACGGCGGTGTCGTCAGGTACACCCCGCTTCGGGTGTTCAGGCCCATGGGGCCCGCCCGGCCCGCTTCCTAGCGTCATGGGCATGACGAAGAACACCTTCCGGAATGCCTCCCGGCGAGCGGGCACCGCGCTGCTCGGCGCGGGCCTCGCCCTGACGGCCGTGCCCACCGCGGCCGCCGCCCTCACCTCCCCCGAACGCCCGCCCGCCGCGCCCGGGAAGAAGGCGGACCCGCGCGGCACGGTGGTGTCGGCCACCCGCGTCGCGCACATGTCCGGCGACGAGGCGGGCCGCTACCTCACCGCCATCAGCCCCGATTTCGGCACCCCCGCGCCCCGCCACGGCGTCGACACCTACCGGGTCGTCTACCGGACGATCTCGGCGACGGGCGCCCCGACCACCGCCAGCGGGGTGGTGTCCCTGCCGGCCCGCACCGCCGGCCGGACCCTGCGCGCCGTCAGCTACGCGCACGGCACGCACGCCTCCCGCGACATGGCCGGGTCCGTCGACGAGCAGGGGCAGAGCCGGGTCGCGGCGATCTACTACGCGGCGGCGGGTTACGCCGGGGTCGCCCCCGACTACCTCGGCCTGGGCCTCGGCCCCGGGCACCACCCCTACATGGACGCCGCGTCCGAAGCCTCGGCGTCCCTGGACATGCTGCGCGCCGCCCGCGCCGTCGCCGCCTCGCACGGCCGCGTCCTGAACCCGCGCGTCCTGGTCACGGGCTTCTCCCAGGGCGGGCACGCGGCCATGGCGCTCGGCCGCGAGCTGCAGAACGGCGCCGACCGGCACCTGCGCCTGGGCGCGCTCGCCCCCATCAGCGGCCCCTACGACATCCGCGACGCCCAGATCCCCGCCTCCCTGTCGGAGGACGGCCCGCTCGCCCCCAGGGCCTCGGTGTTCTACCTGTCCTACGTCTCGGTGGCCTGGAACCGGCTGCACCACATCTACGACTCCCCCTCCCAGGTGTTCAACGCCCCGCACGACAAGGCCGTCGAGGGCCTGTTCAACGGCACCACCGGCGAGGAGGAGATCGTCACGCGGCTGCCCGGCACCATCCGCGAGCTCGCGACGCCGCGGTACCTGCGGCAGCTGGAGCACCCGTCCGGGGCGCTGCTGCGGGCGATCCGGTCGGCGGACGGCACCTGCGACTGGCGCCCCCGCGTCCCGGTCCGCATCTACGGCGCGAGCGGGGACGAGCACGTCGCGTTCGCCAACGCGCGCAGCTGCGCGCGCACGCTGCGCGCGCACGGCGCCCGCCCGCAGGTCGTGGACTACGGGCCGGACGCCGGGCACGACGCGACGGTGTTCAAGGGCCTGCCGGACACCCTCCGCTGGTTCCAGGCCCTCGGCCGCTGAACGGGCGCCGCGGCTACATCGGGTCGACCTCGGTCAGCCCGGCGTCCCGGTCCAGGCGGAGCCACCGTGTGATCCCGATGGTCCGCAGGAAGGGGACGTCGTGGCTGACCACCAGCAGCGCGCCCTGGTAGGCGTCCAGGGCCTGGCCGAGCTGGCGGACGCTGGCCATGTCGAGGTTGTTGGTCGGCTCGTCCAGCATCAGCAGCCGGGGAGCGGGCTCGGCCAGCAGCAGCGCCGCCAGCACGGCCCGGAACCGCTCCCCTCCGGAGAGGGCCCCGGCGCTCCGCTCCGCCCGCGCGCCGCGGAACAGGAACCGCGCCAGCCCCGCCCGCACGGTGTTGACCGGCGCCGACGGCGCGTACGCGCGGACGTTGTCCACCACGCTCAGCCGGTCGTCCAGGACGTCCAGCCGCTGCGGCAGGTACCGGACGCCCTCCACGCCCACCCTGACCGAGAGGCCGTCCGCGCCCGGCACGCCGTCCTCGCCGAGGATCGCCCGCAGCAGCGTGGTCTTCCCGGCGCCGTTCGGCCCGACCAGCGCGATCCGCTCCGGGCCGCGGACGACCAGCTCCCCCAGGGCGCCGGCCCCGGACTCCGGCGCCGGCGAGTCGGACGGCCCGGACGCGGGCACGGCGAGTCCGGTGACGGTCAGCACCGTGCTCCCGGCCGGGACCCGCGTGGCCGGCAGCGCCACCCGGATCTCGGCGTCGTCCCGGACCGCCTCCTCCGCCTCGGCCAGCCGGTCCCGGGCGTCCGACAGCCGCCCCTCGTGCATGATCCGGTGCTTGCCCGCCGACACCTGCGCCTGCCGCCTGCGCTCCTGCATGACGACCTTCGGCTCGCGCTTGCTCTCGAACATCTTGTTGCCGTACCGGACCCGGCGGGCCAGCTTCACATGGGCCTCCTCCAGCTCGCGCTTCTGCCGCCGCAGATCGCCCTCGGCGGCGCGGACGGCCCGTTCGGCCGCCTCCCGCTCGACCGCCAGCAGCTCCTCGTAGGCGGTGAGACCGCCGCCGAAGGACCGGACGGCGCCGTCGCGCAGGTCGGCGATCTCGTCCACCCGCTCCAGCAGCTCCCGGTCGTGGCTGACCACGATCAGCACGCCGGGCCAGGACGACACCGCCTCGTGCAGGCGGCGGCGCGCGTCCAGGTCGAGGTTGTTGGTGGGCTCGTCCAGCAGCAGCACGCCGGGACGGGCCAGGAACCGCCCGGCCAGCCCTACCATGATCGCCTCTCCGCCGGAGAGGGTGCCGACGGTGCGGTCCAGGCCGTCCTTCTCCTCGGCCAGGGACGCGAGGCCGAGGCGGGCCAGCTCGGCGCGGGCCCGTTCCTCCACGTCCCACCCGTCACCGACGGCGGTGAAATTCTGCTCGGTGGCCTCGCCGCGCTCGATCGCGTGCAGCGCGGCGCGCACGGCGGAGACGCCGAGCAGGTCGGACACGGTTTGGGCGGTGCCGAGCGGCAGGTTCTGCGGCAGGTGGCCGATCTCACCGGCCACCGCGACCGAGCCGGACGCCGGGCGCAGCTCGCCCGCGATCAGTTTGAGCAGCGTGGACTTGCCGGAGCCGTTGACGCCGATCAGGCCGGTGCGGCCGGTGCCGAACGCGGCGTCCAGGCCGTCCAGGACGACGGTGCCGTCCGGCCAGGAGAACGACAGCTCCGAGCAGACCACGGAGAAAGGGGATGCGGAAGACATGCGCGGACCTCCAGAACGCGTCGAATCGATCAGGACACGTGGAGACACCGCGGGAACGCGCATCTGGGGCCGGGCCGCCGCGCGGGCATGCGAAAAGCCCGGGACGGAGGGTCCACCAAGGTCAAGAAACGCGCGCGGGCCAAGCCCACCGCGCGGTGTCTGCGACCTCAGTTCTCCAACGGACTCCCCAGCCGGGCGACGATGTGACCGAGCGAGCATACCCGGACGACCAACGCGACACAAGAGCTATTGAGTGGCATCAGTCGCGTTGAAAACGCGAGAGCGGCCCCGGTGCGGCGCGCGCACCGGGACCGCTCCCCTCGCCTGAATGCCGGACGGGCGGTCAGCCGCTCCGGAGCACCGCCCCGGTGCGCTCCACCGCGGCGGCCACCGCGGCGTCCCGGGACGCGCTCAGCTCCTCGGCGGTCAGCGTGCGGTCGGGTGCCCGGAACCGCAGGCTGTAGGCCAGCGACTTGCGCCCCTCCCCCGCCTGCTCGCCGGTGTAGACGTCGAACAGCCGGATCGACTCCAGCAGCTCTCCCGCGCCCTCGCGCAGCGCCGCCTCCACCTCCGCCGCCGGAACGGCCGCGTCGACGACCAGCGCCACGTCCTGCGCGGCCATCGGGTACGGCGACACGTGCGGCGCCCGCACCACCCCGGGCTCGCCGAGGCGGCGCAGCTCCAGCTCCATCGCGCAGGTGCGCGCCGGCAGCCCGTACGCCTTGATCACCCGCGGGTGCAGCTCGCCCGCGTGCCCCACCAGCGTCTCGCCCGCGTACAGCGCGGCGCAGCGGCCCGGATGCCACGGCGCGTGCCGGTCCGCCCGCACCGTCAACTCCACCCCGGCCTCGCGCGCCACCGTGCGGGCGGCCTCGATCGCGTCCGCCCAGTCCGCCGGACGGCCCTCGCCCCACCAGCCGGACGGCTCCCGCTCACCGGCCAGGACGACGGCCACCCGCTCCGGCTGGTCCGGCAGCGCCGCCTCGACCGAGGCGATCTCCTCGGCCGTCGGCCCCCGGTCCACCGGAAGCCGCGGCGACCGCAGCGGCGACTCCGAACGCGGCCGGAAGACCAGGCCCGTCTCGTAGACGCCCACGTCGCCGAACCCCCGGCCCACGTTGCGGGCCAGCGCCTTCAGCAGGCCCGGCAGCAGCGTGGTGCGCAGCAGCGGCTCGTCCTCCGACATCGGGTTGGCCAGCCGCAGCGCCCGGCGGCGCGCGTCGCCGGCCGGCAACTGCAGCGCGTCCCAGTCCTTCTCGGCGACGAACGGGAAGCTCAGCACCTCCACGTACCCGGCGCCGGCCAGCGCGCGGCCGACCCGGCGGCGCAGCCGCTGCCGCGGGGTGAGACCGCGCCCGGCGACCGGCCGCGGCGCCCGCGCCGGGATGGCCTCGTAGCCCTCCAGCCGGATGACCTCCTCGGCCAGGTCGTTGGGGTCGGTCAGGTCGGGGCGCCACGACGGCGGCGTCACCGTCAGCGTGTCGTCCCCGGCCACCGCGCAGCCGACCTGCTCCAGCCGCCGCACCACGGCCGCCCGGTCGTACGGCACTCCCGCGACCCGGCCGGGATGCGCGGCCGCCATCGTCACCGTGCCCGGCTCCACCGGGGCCTGCGCGTGGGTCACGCCCGGAACGATCTCCGCGCCGCCCAGTTCGGCCAGCATCCGCACCGCGCGGTACGAGGCGTACAGCGGCAGCTCGCGGTCGACCCCGCGCTCGAACCGGTAGGACGCCTCGCTGTGCAGCCGGTGCCGCCGCCCCATCCGGGCGGTGCCGATGTCGTCGAAGTGCGCGGCCTCGATCACCATGTCCGCGGACTTCTCGTCGATCTCGGTGGTCAGGCCGCCCATCGTCCCGGCCATCGAGATCGGCCCGGACCCGTCGGTGATCAGGATGTCCTCGGGGTGCAGCTCGCGCCGCACGTGGTCGAGGGTCTCCAGCCGCTCGCCGGGCTCGGCGCGCCGCACCACGACGGGACCGGTGAGCTTCTCCCGGTCGAAGGCGTGCAGCGGCTGGCCCAGCTCCAGCATCACGTAGTTGGTGACGTCGACGGCCAGCGACACCGGGCGCATCCCGGCGCGGTGCAGCCGCACCCGCATCGGCATGGGCGTCTGCGCCGCAGGGTCGAAGCCGCGCACCTCGCGCAGCACGAACCGGTCGCAGGCGGTCGGGTCGGCGATGCTCGCCGGGTACGCCTCGCCCGCCGCGTCGCCGGCGGGAAGATCGACGCCCGCGGGATCGGTGAACGGCACGCCGTAGGCGATGGCGGCCTCCCGGGCGATGCCGCGGATCGACAGCGCGTAGCCCCGGTCGGGGGTGACCGCGATGTCGAGCACGTCGTCGCGCAGGCCCAGCAGCTCGACCGCGTCGGTGCCGGGCGGCTCGGCCCCGTCCGGGACGGGCGGCAGCACCAGGATGCCGTCGTGGTCGTCCCCGATGCCCAGCTCACGCACCGAGCAGATCATGCCCTCGGAGAGCCTGCCGTAGGTCTTCCGTGAACCGATCTTGAACCCGCCGGGCAGCTCGCCGCCGGGCAGGATCACCACGACCCGGTCGCCCACCGCGAAGTTGGTCGCGCCGCAGATGATGTTCTGCGGCTCGCCGGTGCCGTTGGCCCGCCCGACGTCCACCTGGCAGTAGCGGATCGGCTTCTTGAACCCGGTCAGCTCCTCGATCGCCAGCACCCGGCCGATCACCAGCGGGCCGGTGAGGTCGGCGCCGGCCTGCTCGACCGTCTCCACCTCCAGCCCGGCGTCGATCAGCCGGGCGGCCAGCTCGCGGCCGGTGACGTCGGCCGGGAGCGCCACGTACTCCCGCAGCCACGAAAGCGGCGCGCGCATCAGATCTCCATCCCGAACGGAAGGGCGAAGCGCACGTCGCCCTCCACCATGTCGTGCATGTCCTCGACCCCGTGCCGGAACATGAGCGAGCGCTCCACGCCCAGCCCGAACGCCCAGCCGCTGTAGCGCTCGGGGTCGATGCCGCAGGCCACCAGCACCCGCGGGTTGACCATGCCGCAGCCGCCCAGCTCGATCCAGCCCTCCGAGCCGCAGGTGCGGCAATGAGGTGCGCCGGGCTCCACCGACGCGCCCCGGCACACGAAGCACTGCATGTCGACCTCGGCCGACGGCTCGGTGAACGGGAAGTAGGACGGCCGGAACCGCGTCCTGAGCCCTTCCCCGAACATCCCGTTGACGAACGCGTCGATGGCGCCGCGCAGGTCGGCCATGGTCAGGCCCTCGTCCACCGCCAGGCCCTCCAGCTGGTGGAAGACCGGGCTGTGCGTGGCGTCCAGCTCGTCGGTGCGGTAGGTGCGGCCGGGCACCACCACGTACACCGGGAGGGGCCGCGTCAGCAGCGAGCGCACCTGCACCGGCGAGGTGTGCGTGCGCAGCACCAGGTCGGCGTCCTCCGACTCCACGAAGAAGGTGTCCTGCATGGTGCGCGCCGGGTGGTCGGGCTTGAAGTTGAGCGCGTCGAAGTTGAACCAGCCCGCCTCGACCTCGGGGCCCTCGGCGATCTCGAAGCCCATGGAGACGAAGACGTCGGCCATCCGCTCCTGCAGGGTCGTCAGCGGGTGCCGGGCGCCGCGCGGGGCGCGGTCCCACGGCAGCGTGACGTCGACGGTCTCCTCGACCAGCACGCGCTGGTCGCGCTCCTCCTCCAGCTCGGCCTGGCGCTTCTTGAGGGCCTGGGCGACGGCGCCGCGGGCGGCCCCGATCCGCTTGCCGGCGTCGGCGCGGGCGGCGGGCGGCAGCGCGCCGATCTCCCGGTTGGCCAGGGCCAGCGGGGAGCGGTCGCCGGCGTGCGCCAGCCGGACCTGCTTCAGCCCGTCGAGATCGGACGCGGCGGCGATGGCCGCGAGGGCCTCGTCGCGGGCCCGGTCGAGCTCCTCGGGCTGCAACGCGGACACCTCGACGGGGTCGTAGGACTTGTTGGGTGCAGACATGGTGGTGTGACAACTCCGGTCGGCGTGGAACGCCCGCAGTCTAGTGGGCGGACGGGAAAGATCCGGAAAGGACGGGCCGGCCGTCGGCGCGGCGCGCTCGGCCCGGTGGTGCCGGGGGAAAGCCCGCGCGGGCGCTCGGAGGAGGGGCGCCTCGGTCAGGAGGCGTAGTCCGGAGCGCCGGCGGGCATGGTAAATCGGAACTCGGCGCCGCCGCCGGGGGCGCGCCGCACGGTGATGGTGCCGCCATGGGCCTCGACCAGGCCCTTCACGATGTAGAGGCCGAGCCCGGTACCGCCGCGGCGGTTGCCGCCGGGGCCGCGCCAGAACTGCCGGAACACGCGCTGGACGGCCTCGGGCGGGATGCCCTCGCCCTCGTCGCGCACCGACACGGCGGCCCCCTCCTTGTGCGCGTCCGGTTCCACCACGATGGTGACAGTACCAGCGCCGTGCCGCACCGCGTTTTCCAGGAGGTTGCCCAGGATCTGGTCGATCTTGTCCGGGTCCAGCCACATCTCGGGCAACTCGCCGCGCGACTCGAACCGGAACCGGTCCTCCGGGTCGCCCGCCGCGATCCGGCCGGCGATGACCTTGCGGGTCTCCTCGATCAGGTCGACCACCTGGCGGCGCATCTCCAGCCGGCCCGACTCGATGCGGGACACGTCCAGCAGCTCGGTGATCAGCCGGGTCACCCGGTCGGCGTCGGCGTTGACCGTCTCCAGCATCACCCGCTTCTGGTCGTCGTTGAAGCGGTGCCACTTCGCCAGCAGGGTCGCGGTGAAGCCCTTGACGCTGGTCAGCGGGGAACGCAGCTCGTGCGCGACGGTGGAGACCAGATCGGCCCGGTCGCGCTCCTGCCGGGCGCGGTGGGCGGCGTCGCGCAGGCACACCGTGAAGCGCCGCACCCGGCCCCGCTCGTCCCGCCGGTAGGCCGCGGTGACCAGCAGCTCGCAGCCCCCGGGCAGGAACAGCGACCGCTCGGGGTGGCGGGTGCGGGTGGCCAGCCCGTCGTAGGGCGCCAGGCACTTCCACCAGTCGCGGCCCTCGGCGTCGTGCAGCGGCAGCACGTCGCGGAAGTCGCGGCCGATGGCCGAGGCGGCGGAGATCTTGGTCATCCGTGCGGCGGCGGCGTTGAAGGTGATGACGCGGGCGTCACCGTCGGCCACCACCAGCCCGTCGGGCAGATCGTCGGTCATGTCCTCTTGTACGGACTCGTGTGCGGGGCGGGACGTGCCCTCTCGCGAGGGCACGCGGCGAGGCGCGTGCGGGGAGTCGTCTCCGCCCACAACGGCCTCCAGACACGGTAGAGACTCGGTAGAACGCGGTAGAACGCGGACTGTCGAGAAGAGACTCTAGCCGGAGACGGCCACCTTACGGGACCCGCAGAACTCCCTGCGGCTAGGCATTTGTGGCCTCACCGCCCAGGATCCGGCCGTACGGGAAAGCCGCCTCCCCCTCCCGCCCCGCCCATCACGCACCGTCGGGCCCCCGGCAGCCCCAACGGCCCGGGCACCCCGTCAAAGCACCCCAAAACCACAGCAACCCATACAACCACCCCCAACACACCCGCCCCCCGCGAGAGCCGCCCCGGAGCCACGGAGATCACCCCAGACACGGAAGGCCACCCCGCGCACGCAAGAGCCACCCCAGACACGCGAAAGCCGCCCCGCACACGCGAAAACCGCTGCGGGCGCGGGAAACCCGCGCCAGACGCGCGAAGGCCGCCGCGGGCAGGCGCGGCCAAGGTGCGGGTAGGTGGGCGGGGTCAGGCCGTGGGGGCGGGCTGGGCCGCCAGCGCGTCCTCGACGTCCTCGTAGACGGGGAAGACCCGGTGCAGGCCGGTGATGCGCAGCAGCTTCCGCTGGGCGGGGCGCACCCGGGCGAGCCGGACCTCGCCGCCGTCCGCGGACACGCGGTTGTGCACGGCGACCAGCGCCCCCAGTCCCGCGGCGTCGCAGAACGGCACGGCGGCGAAGTCGACCACCAGGTGGCGGTGGCCGGCGGCGTGCAGTGCCGTCAGCCGGGTGCGGAGCAGGTCGGCGGTCTGCAGGTCGATCTCCCCGCGGACCTCGGCCAGGACCGCGGCGCCGCGCGTCTCGACCGCCTCCACCTCCAGGAGGAGCCCGCCGCCGGGGCAGGCGGGGTCGCGGACCGGCCGTGCTCCGCCGGAGCGGCAGCGCAGCTCGGGCGCCCGCCGGGCGTGCCGCTGCACGCCGCGGCCCGTCCTGCCGGTGGTCCTGCCATCGTCGGTCATCATGTCGCCCCCAAATCGCACGGCCTCGTCGCCGTCCTGGTGAACACCGTAGGGATCGCGGCCCGCCTCGCGGATCCCTCGCGGGTCGGTTATCACGCTCCTCCTCAGGAACGACCCCACCACCCGCGCGCCCCGTGCGCATCCCACCGATGTCCGTTCATCCTTGCAGGTCAGCACGGGAGAAGCATGATCCGAACCGGCCGTTTGCGGCCAGCCTTGCGGGAACACAGGCGGCCGCGCGTGAAACCCCAGGTGACGGCGTGTCGCCTGGGAACCGCGAGTCAGGCGCCGGCGCGCCGGGCGCGCGCCGAGGCATAGAGACAGACGGCCGCGGCGGTGGCGAGGTTGAGGCTCTCGGCGCGGCCGTAGATGGGAACCCGGATCACCTCGTCGGCGTGGGCCAGGATCTCCTCCGGCAGCCCCCAGGCCTCGTTGCCGAACACCCAGGCCGTGGGACGGGCGAGGAGACCGTCGTCGATCGCCTCGTCCAGGGTGCGCTTGCCGGCGCCGTCGGCCGCCAGGACGGTCAGCCCGGCGCCCTTGAGGTCGGCGACCAGCTCCTCGAAGCGGGGGCCGACGACCACGGGAAGGTGGAACAGGCTGCCCGCGGAGGCCCGCACGCACTTGCCGTTGTACGGGTCGACCGAGGCGTCGGTGAACACCACCGCCTCCGACCCGGCGGCGTCGGCCGTGCGCAGGACGGTGCCCGCGTTGCCCGGGTCGCGGACGTGGGCCAGCACCGTGACCAGCCGGGGGGCGGTCTCCAGCGCGGTGCCCAGGGGGACGTCGACGAACTCGCAGACCGCCAGCAGCCCCTGGGGGGTGACGGTCTGCGCCAGCTCGGCCATGACCTCGCCGCTGACCCGGAGCACCGGGACCCCGGCGCGCTCGGCGGCCTGCACCAGGTCGCCGTGCCGTGTCTCGGCCTCGGCCGTGGTGAACAGTTCGGCCAGCCCGCCCGGGATCTCCAGGGCCTCCCGGACGGCCTGGGGGCCCTCGGCGAGGAAGCGGCGCTCGCGGCGCCGGAAGGCGCGTTTGGCGAGCCGCCGAGCCGCCTTCACCCTGGGTGATCGGACAGAGGTCAGCTCGCGGCCCGCCATGCGGTGAATCGCCCGTCCGCCGGTCAGGCGGCCTGGCTGCCCTCGGCGGGCAGCGCGGCCTTGGCCACCTTCACCAGGGCGGCGAAGGCGGGGGCGTCGTTGACGGCGAGCTCGGCCAGCATGCGCCGGTCGACCTCGACCTCGGCGGCCTTGAGGCCCTGGATGAACCGGTTGTAGGTCATCCCGTTGGCGCGGGCGGCGGCGTTGATCCGCTGGATCCACAGGCGGCGGAACTGGCCCTTGCGGTCCTTGCGGTCCCGGAACGCGTAGGTCATCGAGTGGAGCTGCTGCTCCTTGGCCTTGCGGTACAGCCGCGAGCGCTGTCCGCGGTAGCCGCTCGACCGCTCCAGGACGACCCGACGCTTCTTGGCGGCGTTGACCGCCCGCTTCACGCGTGCCACGTTTCGAACTCCTTCGTGGGGGCCGGGGCCTCCGGGCCTCGGCCGGTCGTACGGGGTCTGGGGCGCCGGCTACTTGCGCAGCAGCTTCTTGATGTTCTTGGCGTCGGCCGGGGTCACCACGGCCTGGCCGTCCAGCCGGCGGGTGCGCTTGGACGGCTTGTGCTCGAGCAGGTGGTTGCGGTTGGCGCGGCGGCGCATCACCTTGCCGGAGCCGGTCAGCTTGAAACGCTTCTTGGCACCGCTGTGGGTCTTGGTCTTCGGCATGGTCGCCGTCGTCTCCCTCACTGGATCCCTCGGGTGCCTCCGCTCGGGCACGGAGGCGTGCCTGAGCGGACGCGTGCCGCCGGTGGCGGTGAGCGCCTGTCAGGCTGATGTACGTGCGTCACGACCCTGCGAGCGCAAGCGCGGCGAGCGCAGGATCGGGCCGGGGCGGTCGCTGTGACGGCCGCCCCGTCCGGCCCGGGCCCGGCGGGCCGGGCCCGTCAGACGGAGGCGGGACCGGAGTCCTGCTGGGCGCGCGCCTTGGCCTCCGCGCGCTCCGCCTTGGCCTCCGCCTTCTTCTTGTGCGGGCCGATCACCATGATCATATTCCGGCCGTCCTGCTTGGGCCGGGACTCGACGAAGCCGAGATCCTCGACGTCCTCGGCCAGCCGCTGCAGCAGCCGGCGGCCCAGTTCGGGCCGGGACTGCTCGCGACCGCGGAACATGATCGTGACCTTGACCTTGTCCCCGGCCTTGAGGAACCGCACCACGTGACCCTTCTTGGTCTCGTAGTCGTGCGGGTCGATCTTCGGCCGGAGCTTGATCTCCTTGATGATCGTGTGCGCCTGGTTCTTCCGCGCCTCACGCGCCTTCATCGCGGACTCGTACTTGAACTTGCCGTAGTCCATGAGCCTGGCGACGGGCGGGCGCGCGGTGGGCGCCACCTCGACGAGGTCGAGATCCGACTCACGCGCGATTTCAAGGGCCTTGGCGATGGGCACGATGCCCACCTGTTCGCCGTTCGGGCCGACGAGCCGGACCTCGGGCACGCGAATGCGGTCGTTGATACGCGGTTCGGCGCTGATGGGACCTCCTTGGGGCCGTTCTCACGTCGTTCTCAACGTCTTGTGGACCGGTCGTACCCCAGGCCTTCCATGCGAAAAGCCCCGCACGACTCGCATGCGGGGCCACCTTCGGTCGCCTCGGACGCCGGAGCGGCCGAGGACGCCGACGGAACGGGCGTCGTGACGCCCGTACGCCGGACCGAGACCCACCAGCCTTCTGGCCGGTCAGGTGGGAGGTGGCCTCCGCTTGAGCGCCCCGTGCGGTCTGCCGTGCGGGCATCCGTACAGGGCCGGTCGGTTGTTCAGCTTATCACCTGCGGGGCCACACCGTGACCTGCGGCATGCCGGCGTCAAGACCGGCATGCCCGGCCGCGGGCGGCACACCCGCATCGGAGTCTGACTGAGGTACGCAAACAGTCTCAACACCCCGCCGTCACCGTTCATTCCCCGGCCCGCCGCCGGTTGTTACCGTGGTGCCGAGCACGGACCGCCAGGGTCGGTAGCACGGAAAGACCCCCAGCTATGCCCGCATTCAGGACCGATGCCCCGCTGCCCGCCGCCTTCGGCGAGGCCCGCCCCAAACTGGAGTTCGCCCAGAAGGCCTTCATCCTCGACGAGGACCGCCTGCTCATGGTGCGCAAGTCCGCGTCCGATCCGTACCATCCGGGCCGCTGGGAGGTTCCGGGCGGGCGGCTCGAGGTCGCCGGCGACCTCGATCTGGACGACCACATCCGCCGCGAGGTCTGGGAGGAGGTCGGCCTCAAGATCGCGCCCGGACCGCCGTTCCACCTCTGGCAGTGGTACATGCCGGGCCGGCCGCGCGGCCGGAAGGCCATCCTTCCCCGCCCCGTCCGGGTGGTGGCGGCGGCGCGGCTGTGCAGCCCGGTGACGCACGAGGTGAGCGTCGAGAACCAGACCGCCACCGACCATCTGGCCGACGCCGCCTGGGTGCCGCTGCGGGAGATCGACGGGTACGACCTAATCCCCAGCCTGCGTCCGGTGATGAGGGCGTTCCGGCAGATGTGCCCCGCGCAGTCCCTGCCCACGCGGTACTCGTCCCCGTCCCACCCCCAGCCCGCCTGGTTCTCGCCCGACTTCCCAGACCTTCCGGACCTCCCCGCGCCGGGCTGAACCCCGCCGCCGGCCCCGCCATGGACATCACCGAGACTCCCACCCGATCGCCCGTGGACTGGCCCGGCCTCCAGGGCGTCGCCGACCGCCGCTTCCGCCTGCTCGCGATCGGGGACGTCCGGATCGAGGTGCGCGCCACCCTGCCCGGGCTGCGCTTCACCGAGGTCACCCACGACCGGCTTGCCTACGCCCCGGCCCGGGCGATCGTCGCGGGCACCGCGGTCAACATGGCCCGGCGCGCGGCCGGCTACTTCCGCCGGGTCGGCGTGCTCGCCCGGGTCGGCGACGACGACTACACCCCCGTGATCCGCCGGGAACTGCGCCGGCTCGGGCTGCGCGACCGGCTGCGGGTCGAGCACGGCACGCCCAACGGGGTGACCGTCATGCTGCGCGACGGCCCCTCCCCGGAACGCCGCGGCGCGCGGCTGCTGGTGGCCGACGACGACGCGCCCTCGCGCCGGCTGTCGGAGCACGACGTGCGCTCGGCGGCCGCCGAGATCCGCCGGGCGGACGCGCTCTTCCTGGACGGGTACGCGCTGCTGTCGCCGGTGTCGCGGGCGGCGCTGCACCGGGCCGCGGCGATCGCCCGGCGGCACGGCACCCTGGTCGCCTTCGACCTCGTCCCGCACGACATCGACGCCCGGCTCCCCGCCGCCGACGTGGTGCCGCTACTGCGCCAGGCCGACGTGGTCATCAGCGAGGCGCCGACGCTCGCCCGGCTCCTCGGAGGGACCGCGACGGTGACCGGCTCCGCCGAGGCGCGGGAGCTGCTGCCCGTCCTTGACGCGGCCGTCGAGGGGCGGCGGCCCCTGTGGCTGCTGCGCTTCGGCGCCACCTCCCTGGAGCACGTGCTCGCCCACCGGCGCGACGAGCTGCTGCTGGAGTACCCCACCGGGTTCGGCGAGGGCGTGGAGCGCGCCGGGTTCGGGGACCGGCTGGCCGCCGGTGAGCTCTACTGGTGGCTGGCCGCGCGCTCGGAACGCTGACGGGCGTCGTCGGCCGCCACCGCCGTGCGCAGGTCCTCCAGAGTGCGCAGGAACCGTGCCCGGCTCTCGGGAAGGCCGAACGACTCCTGCCAGCGCCAGGACCGCTCTTCCCCCGCGTCGCCCTCCAAGACGCGCATGGCGACCCCGCGCAGGTACTGGCTCGGCACGCCGTCGGCCGGGTGGACGGTCGCCCTCCCCTGCTCGTCCACCAGCAGGTAGGAGCGCCCCGCAAGGAAGAGGCCATGCACGGTGTCGCGTGTGGCGCACGCGCCGGGAAGCCCGTGCGCCTCCAGTCTGTCGCGCACGCCGCCCCCTGCCCCGCTGCCGCGCGGCAGCAGGTGCCAGTGCGCGTGGTCGATGCAGGCGCCCCCGCCCTGCGAGGTCCCGGGCCCGTGCTCGAACATCAGCAGGCCGTCTCCGCCATAGGCGTCTCTGTAAAGACGGGCGACACGGTGACGCCATTGCCACGCCCGTGCCCACAGCCCCTTCCCGAAGGCTCCCGCACACTGGAGATGCCTGGACGTCACCAGCAGCACATGCCCCTCGGCCAGCGGAGCCAGGTCAGGCATGAGGAAGAAGTCGCCGTCGGCGGCGAGCACCGCCCGCTCACCCGGAAGGTCCGCCATCGCGTTGAGCCGGAACCGCAACGGCGGGCACAGCACGCAGTCCTCTCCCGCCTGTCGGCTCGCCTCGTCCACCTCCTGCCCCGGTCCCCGCTCCACAGGTCGCCGCACCATCCCGTCCTCCTCGTGTTCCGCGCCAGGGTGGCGGGACCGCCACTCTCCCGTTTCTTGACTACTCGCCCTAACTGGAACCCCCTGACTGAAACGTGCCCGCGCACGGGCATCCCTCTGGACGGTCGCGGACACAGCCACCAAACCGGCGGGGTAGAGAACCTGGCTGAACGGGCACATAGCCAGGAGAAGGCGGTAACCGTGCACCTCTCCCCCCACTCCCGCAGGACGGCGCCGGCGGCGCCCCGGACTCCGGCTCTTGACATGGCCGTGCTCACCGCACGCCTCGACGAGTCGCTCGACGTGCTGCGCGACGCCTACGCGGTGGCCGACGGCGACGGCGGCGGCTGGTACCACGACCTGACCAGGCCCGAGCCCGGCACCACCGCGACCGCGCTGGGCCTGCTGGCCTTCGCCGAGGCGAGACGGCCGTTCGAGCACTTCGACGACGGCCTGGCCTTCCTCACCTCGCGGCAGACCGCCTCGGGCGACGTGCTGCGCGACGGAGGATGGTCGACCAAGACGAGCCTGGGCATGCCCGTCGTCGAGGCCACCGCGTGGATCGCCCGGTTCCTCGCCCGCTCCCGCTGCGACCTGCGGGACGACGCCCCCGACGTGCGGCGCGCCTACCACTGGCTGCTGCGCAACCAGAACTCCGACGGCGGCTGGGGCTCGCTGCTGGGCTGCCAGTCGCGGGTGTGGCTGACCTGCCTGGCCCTGCGCGCCCTCACCCAGCTCAACCCCTACGACCCGGCGATCGTGCGGGGCGTGGAGTGGCTGACGGCCGACCGCACCGGGGAGCGGCCCGGCTGGGGGCCGACGTCCATGGCGGCGCCGACCGTGACGCACACCGCCTTCGCGCTGGTGACGCTGGCCGAGGCCCGCCCCGGCCACAGCGACGCGCGCATCCTGGCCGCGCACGACTGGCTGATCGAGCACTTCGACCCCGAGGACGAGCACACCTGGATCGAGACCTACGACGTCTCCCCGCACGGCACCGGGTCCAAGCCCGTCTGGCGGCTGGCCCTGTGGCACTTCGGGCTGCCCATCGCGCTCATGGCGCTGCTGGGCGACCCGCGCGGACCGTCGGGCGCCACGGTCGCGCGGGCCTTCCACACCCTCGTCCAGGGAAAGGTGACCAACCCGCGCTGGAACGGCTACCCGGGCAGCGGCCGCACGTCACTGTGGACGCTGTGGTGGCGGCTGGAAGGGCTCACCGAACTGTTGCGGCTGCCGCTGCTGCGCCCGAGGGACATGCTGCACCTGACGCCGGACGCGACGGTCGTGCAGCGCGCGCACGCACGCGACCGCCCCTTGCCCGCCCTCATCCCGGCACGCCCGCGCACCGACCTGGTCCGGCTGGTCAGGCGGCACTGGACGGTACTGGTGCTCACCCTGGTCACGGGCGGAAGCCTGGGCGGCGTGGCGGTCGGCCTGTGGGAGTGGAAGGACTTCTGGCTCAGCGTCATCCTGCCGATCGTCCTGACCTTCACCCACGAGGCCGTGAAACGCCGCCGGTCCCCGCCGGCCGTCCCCCCGGCCCCGGAACCGAGCCAGCGCTCGTCGGTCTGACCTGGGGGGACTGCGACGCACCAGGGGCGTCAGGCGGACGCGCGGCGGGCCAGTTCGGCCTCCCCGGCGGCGCGCATCGCCTCGACCGGGACGTCCTCACGGCCCGTCATCAGGACGACCTGCCGCGCGGCCTGGTGCAGCAGCATCTCGAAGCCGCCGACGACCGTGCCGCCCGCCGCCTCGACCGCCGCCGCGCACGTCGTCGGCCACGGCGCGTACACCACGTCGAACAGGGACGCCCCGGACGCGGCGACCTGCGCGGCGTACGGGTCGGCCGCGATCCCCGGCAGGGTCGAGATCACCAGCTCGACGCCCAGCAGGTCCGGCAGCCGGTCCAGCGCGCCGATCCGCAGCGCCAGCCCGAACCGCTCCCCCGCCGCCATCGACTCGGCCGCCCGGTCGGGGTTGCGGACGGCCAGCCCCGCCTTGGTCAGCCCGAGGTCGGCCAGCGCCGCCAGCGCCGAGGCCGCCGTGGCCCCGCCGCCCAGCACCAGCGCCGACGCGGGGGCGCCCAGCCCCGCCTCGGTCAGCGCGGCCACGATCCCGTGCACGTCGGTGTTGTCGCCGTGCCTGCGCCCCTCGCGGAGCACGATCGTGTTCGCGCCGCCCACCGCCACCGCCAGGTCGGACACCGTGTCGACCAGCTTCAGCGCGGTCCGTTTGAGCGGCATCGTCAGCGACAGCCCGGCCCACTCCTCGTCGAGCCCCTCCAGGAAGCCCCACAGGCCGGTCTCGTCGCACTCGTACGCCTCGTACACCCAGTCGTCCAGGCCCATCGCCGCGTACGCCGCGCGATGCAGCACCGGCGACAGCGAGTGTTCGATCGGCCTGCCGAGCACCGCCGCCCGCGCCACTAGTTGCCTCCGTTCTGGGCGAGGTACTGGTTCAGCTTCTGCCGCAGCCGGTTGAACTCCTGCTCGTCGGCGGCGTACTCGGTGATCCGGTTCTTGGGGTCGGTGGCCACGAAGAACAGCCAGTCGCCTTCCTCGGGCTCGATCACCGCGTCGATCGCCTTCTCCCCGGGGTTGGAGATCGCGCCCGGGGGCAGCCCCCCGTAGTTGTAGGTGTTGTAGCGGTTCTTGGACTTGATGTCCTCGTTGCTGGCCACGATCCCGTACTTGTTCAGCCCGTAGAGCGTGGTGCTGTCGAACTTCAGGAACATCGGCACCGGCTTGTGCCGCAGCCGGTTGTAGATCACCCGGGAGATCTTCGGCATGTCATCGGGCCGCCCGCTCTCGGCCTGGATCAGGGAGGCCATGGTGATCACCGTGCCCGGCTGCAGCTTCGCCCGCTGCGCCCGGCCGGCCAGGTCCGACTGCTGGGCGAACTGGTTGAACCGGTCCACCATCGACTTGAGGATCTCGCGCGCGGAGGCGTTGGGGTTGAGGTTGTACTGCCCCGGCCACAGGTAGCCCTCGATCTTGCCCTTGGCGTAGGGGGGCAGCCCCAGCCCGGTCGGCCTGGTGATCACCCGCTGGAACTCGCGCACCGGAATCCCGGTCTTCTTCGACAGCTGCTGCGCCACCTGCACGGCCCGCAGCCCCTCCGGGATGATGATCTGGTTGCCGGCCCGCGCCTTGGGGTCCAGCAGCAGCGCCATCGCCGACGACGACGACATCCGCTTGCGCATCTGGTAGAAGCCCGGCTGGATGCCGGCGGCCTTGGGGTTCTTCCCGTAGACCGACACGAACGCCCGGGTGCTCTTGACCACCTCGTGGCTCAGCAGCGTCGCCGCGATCGTCGAACCGCTGTCGCCGTCCTTGATCTGGACCGTGACAGCGCCGCTCCCCTGGCCCTCGTAGTCCGGCGGGTGCAGCCGCTGGTCCACCCAGGCGACGCCCAGCACGCCGCCGGTGCCCACCACCGCCACCAGGAAGGCCATCGCGAACAGGAACGCCGCACTGCCGCTGCGGCGCCGCCGCCGCTGGCGCTGGCGCCCGGCGCGCCGCCCCCGCCGGGGATCGGGCCCTCTGGCGTACCCGCGGTCGCCGTGCGGATCGGAGTCGGAGAACAGGTCCAAGTCGTTCATGAGCTTCCCCGGACGATCTCGCCTGGGGGTCGTCCCGTCAACCGCTCGCCGTCCAGCGCCGCCTGCAGCAGCACGGCCGCCGCGGCCTGGTCGACGACCTTGCGGCGGTCGCGGCCGTGCACCCCGCCCGCGCGCAGGCCGCTCTCGGCCGTCACGGTGGTGAGCCGCTCGTCGTACAGCCGGACGGCCTCGGCGGGGAGGCGCCCGGCGAGGCGGGCGGCGAACTTGCGCGCCCCCTCCGCCGCCGGCCCCTCGCGGCCCGACAGCGAGGTCGGCAGCCCGACGACCACCTCCACCGCCTCGTGCTCGCCGGCCAGCGCGACCAGCCGGTCCAGGTCGCCCTTGCCGCGCTTGACGGTCTCCAGTGGCGAGGCGAGGATCCCGGCGGGGTCGCTGCGCGCGACCCCGATCCGCACGGTACCCACGTCCACGCCGAGCCGGACGCCGTTCCTCATAGGCCCGCTCCGTCCATGGCTGCTTCGTCCGCGGCCCCCGCCCCGCTCACCGGCAGGCTCACACGACCCCCCGGCGGGGGAACGGCCCCCCGCAAACCCCCGCGGGACCGGCGCTCATGCCCTCGCTCCGCCCTGTCATGACGCTCCCACCGCCCGTTCCACGGCGGCGAGCGCCTCGTCGACGGCGCCCGGGTTCGAGCCGCCGCCCTGCGCGAGGTCGTCCTTGCCGCCACCGCCGCCGCCGAGCGCCTTGGCCGCGACGCCGACGAGCCTCCCGGCCTTCAGGCCGCGCTCGCGGGCGCCCTCGGTGACCGCGATCACCACGACCGGACGGTCCTTCGGCACGCCCACGACCATGACCACGGCGGGCCGGGCGGTGAGCCGGCCGCGCACGTCGACCGCCAGCTTGCGCAGGTCGTCCGCGCCGGTGCCGTCGGGCGCGCGGTAGGCGGCGAACGCCGTCCCGCCGACGTCGCGGGCGCCCTCGGCCAGCGATCCGGCGACCGCCAGCACCTCGCGCGACCGCAGCCGCTCCAGCTCCTTCTCCGCGTCGCGGAGCCGGGCCACCACCCCGGAGATCCGCTCGGGCAGCTCCTCCTTGCGCGTCTTCATCTGCTCCGACAGCTGCGCGACCAGCACGCTCTCCTTCGCCAGGAAGCGGAAGGCGTCGATGCCGACCAGCGCCTCGACCCGGCGCACGCCGGCGCCGATCGACTGCTCGCCCAGCACCTTGACCAGGCCGAGCTGCCCGGAGCGGGCCACGTGGGTGCCGCCGCACAGCTCCCGGGAGTAGTCGCCGACCTCCACGACCCGGACCTCGTCGCCGTACTTCTCGCCGAACAGCGCCAGCGCGCCCATCGCCCGGGCCTCGTCGATGGAGGTGTGGAAGGCCCGCACGTCCAGGTCGTTCACCAGGACCTCGTTGACCTCGTCCTCCACGTCGCGCAGCACGCTGGGCGGGACGGCGCCCGAGGCGGTGAAGTCGAACCGGAAGCGGCCGGGGGAGTTCTCCGAGCCCGCCTGCGCCGCCGACTCGCCCAGCGCCCGCCGGAACCCGGCGTGCACCATGTGGGTCGCGGTGTGCGAGCGGGAGATCGCCCGCCGCCGCTCCACGTCGATCTCGGCGTAGGCGGTGTCGCCGACCCGGGCCTCCCCGGAGCGGACCCGGCCGCGGTGCACGACCAGCCCGGCCAGCGGGGACTGCACGTCGTCGATCTCGATGACCGCGCCGCCGCCGAGCCGGATCAGGCCGTGGTCGGCGAGCTGGCCGCCGCCCTCGGCGTAGAAGGGGGTGCGGTCGAGGACCACCTCGACCTCGGCGCCCTCGCCGGCCGCGGGCACGTTCGCGCCGTTGACCAGCAGCCCGGCCAGCCGGGCCTCGCCCAGCACCTCGCCGTAGCCGATGAAGTCGACCGCGCCGCCGGCGCCGACGAGCAGCTCGTCCAGGACCGAGACGTCCAGGTTGCCGGTCTTCTTCTCGCGCGCGTCGCGCTTGGCCATCTCGCGCTGCTCGGCCATCAGCCGGCGGAAGCCCTCCTCGTCGACCCGCAGGCCCTGCTCGGAGGCCATCTCCAGGGTCAGGTCGATCGGGAAGCCGTAGGTGTCGTGCAGCTTGAACGCCTGGTCGCCGGCCAACAGCGGGGTCCCGGCGCGGCGCGCCTCCGCCACCGCCTGGTCGAAGATCGTGTTGCCGGTGCGCAGCGTCTGGAGGAACGACTCCTCCTCCGCGTCGATCACCGTGTGGATGGTGGCGGCGGTGCGGACCAGCTCGGGGTACTGCTCCCCCATCGCGCCGATCGCGGCCGCGGTCAGCTCGTGCATGAGCCCGGCGTCCTGGCCGCCCAGCAGCCGCAGGTTGCGGATGGAGCGGCGCAGGATGCGGCGCAGCACGTAGGCGCGGCCCTCGTTGCCGGGGCGGATGCCGTCGGCGACCATCATCGTGCCGCTGCGCACGTGGTCGGCGATCACCCGCAGCGACACGTCGGCGCGGTGGTCGCGGCCGTACCCGGTGCCGGTGAGATCGGCCGCCCGGGTCAGCACCTTCCACAGCGTGTCGGTCTCGTAGATGTTGTCGACGCCCTGGAGGATGGCGGCCATCCGCTCCAGGCCCATGCCGGTGTCGATGTTCTTGGCCGGCAGGTCGCCCGCGACATCGAAGTCGATCTTGGTGCGGACCTCGGCCAGCTGCGACTGCATGAAGACGAGGTTCCACACCTCCAGGTAGCGGTCCTCGTCGACGACCGGGCCGCCCTCGCGGCCGTACTCGGGGCCCCGGTCGTAGTAGATCTCCGAGCAGGGGCCGCCCGGGCCGGGCACGCCCATGTGCCAGTAGTTGTCGGCCAGGCCGCGCCGCTGGATGCGCTCCAGCGGGACGCCGACCTTGTCGTGCCAGATGCCGGCGGCCTCGTCGTCGTCCTCGTAGACGGTGACCCACAGCTTCTCCTCGGGGAAGCCGAACCCGCCGTCGGCCTGGGGGCGGGTGAGCAGCTCCCAGGCGAAGGGGATGGCCCCCTCCTTGAAGTAGTCGCCGATGGAGAAGTTGCCCAGCATCTGGAAGAAGGTGGCGTGCCGGGTGGTCTTGCCGACCTCCTCGATGTCGGGCGTCCGCACGCACTTCTGCGCGCTGGTCATCCGCACCGCGGGCGGCGTGCGCTGGCCGAGGAAGTACGGCTTGAACGGGACCATCCCGGCGTTCACCAGCAGCAGGGTCGGGTCCTCGGCGATCAGGCTGGCCGAGGGAACCACGGTGTGCCCGTGCTCTTCGAAGAACCCGAGGAAGCGGCGCGCAACCTCTGCCGACTCCATGATCAGTGGCCATCCTTGTCGTCGTCGATGATCGTGTAACGCGGCGCGCGGAGGATCCGGCGGCGCGCGGGGCCGTCCGGCTCCGGGGGCGCCTGGTCCATCTCGACGGCCTCCCGGAGCTCGGCCTCACGTGCCCGCATCTCGGTACGCACGTCGTCGGCGAAGTTCCTCAACCGGTCGCCCGCGCCGTGCCCGGCGGTCACCGCGCGGGCCGCCACGCCCTCGGGCGACAGGCTGCGCGCGAAGCGCTCCACCCGCCGCTTGACCCGGTGCGTGGCGTAGACGCCCGCGCCGGCGCCCACCGAGAGCCAGAACAGTCTTCTCATTGTGCCTCGCTTCGACCGGGGATCATCTGCCGCGCCCCCTGCCGCCGGACCGGGCCTGCAGCTGCGGCCGCGAGGCGCCCCCGCCGGAGCGGCCCCCGCCGGAGCGCCCCTCGCGGGACTCGCGGACGTCGCGGGCCTCCTCGGCCCGGCTGCCCAGGGCCTTGCGCACGCCGTAGGAGAACGCCGCGGCCTTCACCAGCGGCCCGCCCATCACGGAGGTCATGACGGTGGTGACCGCGGAGACGTTCTGCGTCACGCCCGCGACCTGCTTGGTGATCACGTCGGTGCGGCCGAGCTGCTCGTTGGCCCGGCGCACCGTGCGGCTCATGTCCTCCATCAGCGGCAGCGCCTGGTCGCCGATCTCCGAGAGGACCTTGCTCGCCTCGGTCAGGACGCGGGCGAGCTTCAGCAGCGTCAGGGCGAGGAAGGAGACCAGCACCGCCCAGAACACGGCCACGATGAGACCTGCCAGCTGTCCACCAGTGAGCATCAGGGCTTCCGTTCCGCTGTGTGTCCGCAGTGTGTACGAGTCGGGTGCCGTCGAATGATCTCGGGTACCTGTCGGGTCCGTGCCGGGCCGGCGTGCCGGGCCCGGTCTGGAGAGAGACCTTACCCTGGCCACCGGCCCTGACCGTGCCGGGTCGCGGACCCCGCGCCGACGGCGGCGCCCCGCGATCCCAGGGGCGTCCCCGGGCAGGCTATCGGGCGAGCGCGGCCGATGGCGGGAGCAACGGCCGCAAAGATCGAATCCGCCGCCCGCCTCCCTTCCGGCGGCTCGGTCTTCTAGCGGCTCAGCCGTCCCTCGGCTCGCTCCTGCCCCGCAGGACGGAACGAATGCGCGACAGCACCTCCGAGAACCGGGCCTCGGCGCCGTGCCGCGTGGGCCGGTAGTACTCGCGGCCGTGGACGGAGTCGGGCGCGTACTGCTGGCGCACGACGCCGCCCGGATGGTCGTGGGCGTACCGGTAGCCCTGGCCGTGCCCGATCTTGGCGGCGCCCTTGTAGTGGGCGTCGCGCAGATGACCGGGCACCGGGCCCGCCTCGCCCTTCTTCACGTCGGCGATCGCGGCGTCCACCGCCATGATCACCGCGTTGGACTTGGGGGCCAGGGACAGGTGGATCACCGCCTGGGCCAGGTTGATCCGCGCCTCGGGCAGCCCGACGAACTCCACCGCCTGCGCCGCGGCGGTCGCGGTCTGCAGCGCGGTCGGGTCGGCCATGCCGATGTCCTCGCTGGCGTGCACGATCAGCCGGCGGGCGATGAACCGCGGGTCCTCGCCCGCCTCGATCATCCGGGCCAGGTAGTGCAGCGCGGCGTCGACGTCGCTGCCGCGGATGCTCTTGATGAACGCGCTGATGACGTCGTAGTGCTGGTCGCCCTCGCGGTCGTAGCGGACCGCGGCCCGGTCGACCGCCTTCTCCAGCACGTCCACGTCGATCGCCGCGCCGCCGTCGGCGACCAGGGCGGCGGCCTCCAGGTAGGTGAGGGTGCGGCGGGCGTCGCCGCCGGCCAGCCGGATCAGGTGGTCCTCGGCGGCCGGGTCGAGCGCCACCCGCCCGCCGAGCCCGCGCTCGTCGGCCAGCGCCCGCCGGACGACCTCGCGCAGGTCGTCCTCGCCGAGCCGCTCCAGGGTGAGCAGCAGCGAGCGCGACAGCAGCGGGCTGATCACCGAGAAGAACGGGTTCTCGGTGGTGGCGCCGATGAAGGAGACCCAGCGGTTCTCCACCGCGGGCAGCAGCGCGTCCTGCTGGGCCTTGTTGAAGCGGTGCACCTCGTCGACGAACAGCACGGTCTGCCGGCCGGTCATGCCGAGCTCGCGGCGGGCCAGGTCGATCTCGGCGCGGACCCGCTTCACCCCGTCGCTGACCGCCGAGACCTCCACGAAGCGGCGCGCGGTGGCCTGGCTGACGACCGTGGCCAGGGTGGTCTTGCCGGTGCCGGGCGGGCCCCACAGCACCAGCGACATGGGCACGTCGCGGTCGACGAGCTGCCGGATGGGGGTGCCGGGGCCGAGGAGGTGCTGCTGGCCGACGACCTCGTCGAGCGCGCGCGGCCGCATCCGCACGGCCAGGGGCTGCTCGGCCCCGCCGCCCGCGCGCCCGCCGCCCGCGGCCGCGCTGGGGGCGCCCGGCGACGCCTCCGCCGGCCCTGGGGCCCCGGGATGGTCGAAGAGCCCTTCCGGTTGCCCTGGTTCAGCCCTGCTGGTCACGCTCCGACACTATCTCGGCGAACGGACGTCCCTGACGGCCCGCGGGCGCCGCTAGTATCGCGATTCGCGGGCTTTGTCCGGGAACTCCGCACCCCGCCCGCGGCGTTGGTTCGCCCGGAGGTTGAATCGGAGCGTGACGGTGGGCCGTACAGACCCGCGACCGCGCCATGGGCCCGCAGGGCTGCTCATGGCGCTGTTCCTGGTGGCCGGCCTCACCTTCAGCTACGGGCTCGGGCACGCGCCGCCGCCGCGGGTCTGCACCGCCCACGCCACCAGCGTCCCGGCCGGTCTGGCCGACGCGGCGGCCGCCCAGCACGCGGGCGCCCCCGCCACCGGGCCCCTCGCGGCCTCCGGGGCGGCGGCGTTCAGCGAGCCCGTGCACCTGCCTCCCATGGGCCCGAACGACGCCTGCCTGAGCCTGGCGGTGCTGCTGGCCCTCCTGGTCCTCAGCGTGGCCGCCCACCCCGGCCCAACGGGCGCGCGGCGCCCGCGCCGCTCGGGCTGGTTCCTCGCGCCTCCCGCACTTCCCGCGCCCTTGGCGCGCTCCCTCTCCTGCCTGCAGGTGCTCCGGCTGTGACGCGCCGGCCGTGAGGCCGGGCCATGCCCGGTCCACGGCCGTCCCAGTCACCCGTCCCCGAGCACAGCACCCCGAGAGGGAGTTCCATCATGTCCAAGAGCGCACGCAACCGAGCGCAGCGCAGCGTCCTCAACCAGCGCCAGGTGCCCTGGGGGAGCATCGCCTTCTTCACCGTGATCGGCCTCGTCGCGGCCGTCGCGATCGGCTACGCCTTCGTCCAGAGCCGCCCGTCCTCCGCCGACTCCTCGATCGCGGGCCTGATCCAGAAGGACGACCTCGCCCAGGGCCACACCTCCAGTCCCGTCCAGTACGACACCACGCCCCCGATGGGCGGCGACCACGACCCGGTGTGGCAGAACTGCGACTCCCGGATCTACGACCGCCAGCTCCGCAACGAGAACGCCGTCCACTCCCTGGAGCACGGCGCCGTGTGGATCACCTACACGCCCGGCCTGGCCGCCGACCAGATCGACAAGCTCAAGGGCAAGGTGGAGAACACCGACTACACGCTCATGAGCCCCTACCCCGGCCAGGACGCGCCGGTCATCCTCACCGCGTGGGGCAAGCAGCTCAAGCTCCAGAACGCCTCCGACGCGCGGGTGGACGCCTTCCTGCGCGCCTTCGTGAAGGGTGAGCAGACGCCCGAACCCGGCGCCGCCTGCAACGGCGCCAAGGACGCGCCGTGACAGGGGCATCGCGGGGGCGGCGGGTCACCGTCGCCCTCGCGGTGCTCGTCCTGGCCGTCGCGGGCGTGCTGGCCGCGCTGGCGGGACTGCGGTCGGGACGTCCGGCCGGCGACGGCCCCGAGGCGGGGTTCGCCCGCGACATGAGCGTCCACCACGCCCAGGCGGTGCGGATGTCGTTCATCGTGCGGGACCGGACCGAGGACGAGCGGGTCCGGCTGCTGGCCTACGACATCATCAACACCCAGTCGGCCCAGATCGGCATGATGACCGCCTGGCTGGACGAGTGGGAGCTGCCCAAGACCGACCCGGCGGGCCCGATGCGCTGGATGGCCGGGCACGGCGGCCACGGCGGGTCCGGGGCGGCCCGGCCCGGCGGCGCGGCGGCCATGCCCGGCATGGCCTCCCGGGAGCAGCTGGACCGGCTCGAGCGCGCCTCCGGCAGGGACGCCGAGGTGCTCTACCTCCAGCTCATGATCACCCATCACCGGGCCGGGGTGGAGATGGCCGAGGCCGTCCTGGCGCGCACCGGCCACGAACGCGTACGGCGGCTGGCCCGCACCATGGTGAACGGCCAGGGCTCGGAGATCGCGCTCATGACCGACATGCTCCGGCAGCGCGGCGCGACCGCGGGCCGGTGAGCCCGGGGCAGGGGTGACCGGACGGGCGGGAAGGCCAACCTGCCGATAACGCTTGACACCGAACCCGGTTCGCGGGTCACTGGCCACCATGGCTCCGAACCTCAGCGGATACCACCGGGCACTGGACCTCTTCGAGGACATGGTCGGCGGCGTGCCCGGCGATCGCTGGTCCGCGCCCTCGCCGTGCCCTGAGTGGACGGCCCGTGACGTCACCGGGCACGTCATCGCGGGTCAGTACGCCATCCTGGCGCTGGCCACCGGGCGGCCGGCCCCGGACGCGCCCTGCCGGCCCGGCGTGTTCGCCGCCGACGACGCGCTCCAGGCCTGGCGCACGGCGCGCAAGGAGTGCGACGCCGCGCTCACGCCGGAGGCGCTGCGCCGGCCGATCCCGTTCGGGACGCTGGGAGAGGTTCCGCTGATCGACTTCCTGGGCGCGAGCGTGCTGGAGCCCCTGGTGCACTCCTGGGATCTGGCCCGCGCCACCGGCCAGCCGGCCCGGCTCGACCCCGGCCTGGTGCACCACGCGTTCGCCACGGCCCAGGTGGTGGCCGCCGGCCTGCGCAGGGACGGGCGGCTGGGCCCGGCGCTGACGCCGCCGCGCGGCGCCGACGAGCAGACCCGGCTGCTGGCCTTCCTCGGCCGCGCCGCCGAACCGGCCGCCACGCGCCCGGCCGACTGAGATCGTCCCGGAGGGAAGGGGTCAGGAGAACTCGGCGAGGGTGCGCTCGGCCTCCTCCAGCCAGGCGCGGCGGGCCGTCAACGCCTCCTCCGCGTCCTTGACGGCCTTGTCCCGGCCCGCGCCGCGGGCCTTCTCCAGGTCCTTCTCCAGCTTCTCGATGGAGCCGCGCAGCTGCGCCACCGTCGCCTCGGCACGGGCCCGCGCCTCGGGGTTGGTGCGCTGCCACTCCTTCTCCTCGGCGCCCCGCACCGTCTCCTCGATCTTGCGGAGCCGGCCCTCCAGCCGGTCGCGCTGGTCGCGCGGCACCATACCGGCGGCCTCCCAGCGCTCCTGGATCGCGCGGAGCGCCTGCCGCGCCTGCCGCACGTCCCGGACGGGCAGCAGCCGCTCGGCCTCGGCGAGGATCTTCTCCTTCTCCTCGGCGTGCACCCGCAGCTCGGCGTCGCGCTCGGCGAACGCGGCGGACCGGGCGGCGAAGAAGACGTCCTGGGCGCCCTTGAACCGGGCCCACAGGTCCTCCTCCACCTCACGGGAGGCCCGCCCCGCCAGCTTCCAGCGGCGCATCAGGTCGCGGTAGGCGGCGGCGGTGTCGCCCCAGTCGGTGGACCCCTGCATCGCCTCGGCCTCGGCGACCAGGCGCTCCTTGTCGCGCCGGGCCTCCTCGCGCTGGTCGTCCAGGGTGGCGAAGTAGGCCTTGCGGCGCTTGGTGAAGGCGTTGCGGGCCGCCGACAACCGCTTCCACAGCGCGGTCTCGGTGGGACGGTCGATGCGGTCGGCCGCCTTCCACTCCTCCACCAGCCTGCGCAGCCGCTCGCCGCCGTTCTTCCAGTGGGTCTCCTCGGCCGCGATCCGCTCGGCCTCGGCGACGATCCGCTCCTTGATCTCGCGGGCCTCGTGCCGGGCGTGCTCGCGCTGGGCCTTGACCTCCTCGCGCTTGCGGCCGACCTGCTCGGTGAGGCCGTCCAGCCGCCGCACCAGGCTGTCGAGGTCGCCGACGGCGTGCGCGTCGGTGACGGCCTCGCGCAGCCGGGCGACGCTCTGCTGGGCCTGGGCGGGCTGCAGGTCGGTGGTGCGCAGCCGCTGCTCCAGCAGGCCGATCTCGGTGGCCAGCGCGTCGTACTTGCGCTTGAAGTAGGCCAGGGCCTCCTCCGGTGCACCGGCCTGCCAGGAACCCACGACGCGCTCGCCGTCCGACGTCTTCACGTAGACGGTGCCGTCCTCGTCCACCCGGCCCCAGGGATCGGTCGCGCTGGACACCCTTGCCTCCTGAATCACGGGCCCGATCGTGTACACAACCACCGGACCCTCCACACCTTAGTATCCCGTTCGCCTAATTCCCGGCGATCGAGACGCTCTGGATCGTGACCTTCTTCTTCGGCTGCCCGGTGCCGTCCTCGCCGGGCTTGTCGACGCCGCCCTTGGCGACCTTCTCCAGCGCGTCCAGACCCGAGGTGATCTTGCCGAACACCGAGTAGTTCGGCTGCAGCTGCGAGTCGCCGTAGACGAGGAAGAACTGGCTGCCGTTGGTGCCGGGGCCGGAGTTGGCCATGGCGAGGGTGCCCTTGGTGTACTTGGCGCCCTCGAGGTTCTCGTCGGCGAACTGGTAGCCCGGGCCGCCGGAGCCGGAGCCGGTCGGGTCGCCGCACTGCAGCATCCGCAGGCCCTCGCTGGTGGACAGCCGGTGGCACGAGGTCTTCTCGAAGAACTTCTTCGCCGCCAGGAAGACGAAGGAGTTGGTGGTGCAGGGGGCCTTGGCGCCGTCCAGTTCGATCCCCACGTCGCCCTGGGTGGTCTTGATCGTCGCCTTGACCGGGCCCTTGTGCTGCGGCGTCGCGGCCGGGGTGCCCAGGTCCTTGGGCGCCCCCGCCTCCTGGGCCGGGGTGTAGGTGCAGTCGCCCGCCTTGGCCTGCGGCTCCTCGGCGTTGGACGAGTCGTCCCGCCCCACCAGGGCCACGGTCCCGGCGGCACCCCCCGCGACGATCGCCACCGCGGCCACCACCCCGATGATCCGGATGCGGCGGGCACGGGCCTCCTGGGCGCGCCTACGCGCCTGCTGCCGCTCGTAACGCTGCCGAGCGAGCTCCTTCTTGCGGTCCTTCCCCGCCACGTGCCTAGCCTCCGGTGTGATCAGATCAGGTGAACGTGCAGCGCATAGTAGCGGTCCACGGCGAGCCGCGGGTCCGCCGTCACCCGGCCGGACCGGCCCGCCACCGCGGGTGCCCGGCCGCCGCCGCCGCGACACGACGATCAGTGAATCCCGTTCGCGGTGGCCACGGCCCCGCCGGTACCCTCGGAGGCACCGCGCGATTGGCCGGGTGTGGCCCGGCCACGGCGCGCACCGGACCCACAGCTCCATCCAGCGAAGTTTCAGGAACGCCGCTTCCCGGACGCGCTGACGAACCGCACCGCCGCAACCATGGCCTGAAGGAAGGACGACCGTGCTCGTCGCCGGGTTCCCCGCAGGATCGTTCGCCGCGAACTGCTTCGTCGTGGCACCCGCCGCGGGTGAGGAGTGCGTCATCATCGACCCCGGCCAGGACGCCGAGGCCGGAATCGAGGAGATCCTGCGCGAACACAGGCTCAAGCCGGTCGCGGTGCTCCTCACCCACGGCCATCTCGATCACGTCTGGTCGGTCGCGCCGGTCTGCGGCGCCAAGGACGTCCCGGCCTACATCCATCCCGACGACCGCGACCTGCTCAGCGATCCCGCCAAGGGCTTCTCGCTGAACGCGGGCCAGCAGCTGTTCGGCGGGCTGGAGCTGTCCGAGCCCGACGATGTGAAGGAGCTGACCGACGGGGCCGCGCTGGAGCTGGCGGGGCTGAGCTTCACCGTCGACCACGCCCCGGGCCACACGCCTGGGTCGGTGACGTTCAGGACGCCGCCCGCGGGGGAGATCCCCGACGTGATGTTCAGCGGGGACCTGCTGTTCGCGGGTTCGATCGGGCGCACCGACCTGCCGGGCGGCTCCTACGAGGAGATCCTCGCCAGCCTGGCCCGGGTGTGCCTGACGCTGCCCGACCAGACCGTCGTCCTGCCGGGCCACGGCGAGCAGACCACCATCGGCCGCGAGCGCGCCACCAATCCGTTCCTGGCGGAAGTGCCCGCAGACGGTCCACGACAGGGATTCTGACCTTAACGATCATGAGTTCGAGCTTTCAGGCCCCCAAGGGGGTCAGCGAATACGTCCCGCCGCGCGCGGACCTGTTCTCGGCCATCCGCCAGGCGTTCGCCGAGCAGGCCAGGCTGGCCGGGTACGGCTATCTGGAGCTGGCGGTCTTCGAGGACACCAACCTCTTCAAACGGGGGGTCGGGGAGTCCACCGACGTGGTCAGCAAGGAGATGTACACCTTCGAGGACCGGGGCGGCCGGTCGCTGACGCTGCGCCCGGAGTTCACCGCCGGGGTGCTGCGGTCGGTGCTGGAGCACGGCCTGCACAAGCAGGGCGGGCTGCCGGTCAAGATCTGGACGACCGGCCCGGCGTTCCGCGCCGAACGGCCCCAGCAGGGCCGCTACCGGCAGTTCTACCAGCTCGACCTGGAGGCCATCGGCAGCGAGGACCCGCAGGTCGACGCCGAGACGATCGCGATCGCCTGGAACTGGTACCGCTCCCTCGGCCTCACCCAGGTGCGGCTGCTGCTGAACTCGCTGGGCTGCAAGGAGTGCCGTCCCGCCTACCGGGCCCTGCTGCAGGACTTCCTGCACGGCCTCGACCTGGACGAGGCCACCCGCGCCCGCATCGACATCAACCCGCTGCGGGTGCTGGACGACAAGCGTCCCGCGGTGCGGGCCCAGCTGGACGGCGCCCCGCTGATGGCCGACCACCTGTGCGGCGACTGCAAGGCCCACCACGACCGGGTCCGCGAGCTGCTCGCCGACCTGGGCATCGCCTGGGAGGACACCCCCACGCTGGTGCGCGGGCTGGACTACTACACCCGCACCACCTACGAGTTCGACCACCCGCTGCTCGGCGCCCAGTCGGGCATCGGCGGAGGCGGCCGCTACGACGGCCTGTCGGAGGACATCGGCGGCCCGCCGCTGCCCGGCATCGGGTTCGGGCTCGGCCTCGACCGCACCGTCCTGGCGCTGGAGGCCGAGGGCACCGGCTTCACCGCCCCGCCGCGCTGCCAGGTGTTCGGCGTCGCGCTCGGCGACGAGCCGGGCCGCAGGCTGTTCACGCTGGTGAACGAGCTGCGCCAGGCCGGGATCGCGGCCGACATGGCCTACGGGGGCAAGAAGCTCAAGGGCGCCATGAAGGACGCCGACCGGTCGGGGGCACGGTACGCGGTGATCCTGGGCGAGCGAGATATCGCCGCCGGGTCCGCGCAGGTGAAGGACCTGGAAGGCGGTGACCAGGCCGCCGTGCCGCTCCCCCAGATCGTCTCCACGTTGAAGGAAAGGCTTTCAGGATGATCCGCTCGCACGAGGCGGGGACGCTCCGCAAGGAGCATGCCGGTCAGCAGGTCACGCTGGCCGGCTGGGTGGCCCGCCGGCGCGACCACGGCGGTGTCACGTTCATCGACCTGCGCGACGCCTCCGGCACCGCGCAGGTGGTGTTCCGGGAAGAGGACACCGCGCACGACCTGCGGTCGGAGTACTGCGTCAAGATCACCGGCGAGGTGCGGGTGCGGCCCGCCGGCAACGAGAACCCCGAGCTGCCCACCGGCGACATCGAGGTCGCCCCCTCCGACATCGAGGTGCTGTCGGAGGCGGCGCCGCTGCCGTTCCCGATCGAGGGCGACGTCAACGTCAACGAGGAGGTCCGGCTCAAGTACCGGTACCTCGACATCCGCCGCGACGCCGTCGCGAAGGCGATGCGGGTCCGCTCCGAGGGCTCCTTCCTCGTGCACGAGGTCATGCGCGAGCACGGCTTCGTCAACGTCGAGACCCCGACGCTGACCCGCTCCACCCCCGAGGGCGCCCGCGACTTCCTGGTGCCGGTCCGGCTCAAGCCGGGCAGCTGGTACGCGCTGCCGCAGTCCCCGCAGCTGTTCAAGCAGCTGCTGATGGTCTCCGGCCTGGAGCGCTACTACCAGATCGCGCGCTGCTACCGCGACGAGGACTCCCGCGCCGACCGGCAGCCGGAGTTCACCCAGATCGACATCGAGATGTCGTTCGCGGAGCAGGACGACGTGATCCGGGTCGCCGAGGACCTGGTGGCACGGCTGTGGAAGGAGATCGCCGGGTACGAGGTCCCCCGGCCGATCCCCCACCTCACCTACGCCGAGGCCCTGTCGCGGTACGGCTCCGACAAGCCCGACCTGCGCTTCGGCAACGAGCTGACCGAGCTGACCGAGTACTTCTCCGGCACCTCGTTCCGGGTGTTCCAGGCCCCCTACGTCGGCGCCGTCGTGATGCCGGGCGGGGCCTCCCAGACCCGCAAGGAGCTGGACGCCTGGCAGGACTGGGCCAAGGCGCGCGGCGCCCGCGGCCTGGCCTACGTCCTGGTCCAGGAGGACGGCACGCTCGGCGGCCCGGTCGCCAAGAACCTCTCCGACGACGAGAAGGCCGGGCTGGCCGCCAAGGTCGGCGCCGCGCCCGGTGACGCGGTCTTCTTCGCGGCCGGGAAGCCGCACGCGATGCGCGAGCTGCTGGGCGCCGCCCGGCTGGAGATCGGCCGCCGGTGCGGTCTGATCGACGAGTCGGCGTGGGCGTTCTGCTGGGTGGTGGACGCGCCCGTGTTCGAGCCCGCCGAGGACGAGAAGGGCGAGCAGATCGGCTGGACGCCGGTGCACCACCCGTTCACCGCGCCCAAGCCCGCGTACTGGGGCGACTTCCAGGAGCGCCCCGGCGAGGCCCTCGCCGACGCCTACGACATCGTCTGCAACGGCAACGAGATCGGCGGCGGCTCCATCCGTATCCACCGCGCCGAGATGCAGCAGCGTGTGTTCGACGTGCTGGGTCTGTCGAAGGAGGAGGCCGAGTCCAAGTTCGGGTTCCTCCTGGAGGCGTTCAAGTACGGCCCGCCCCCGCACGGCGGCATCGCCTTCGGCTGGGACCGCATGGTCATGCTGCTGGCCGGGGTCGACACCATCCGCGATGTGATCGCCTTCCCGAAGGCCGCCTCCGGGCACGACCCGCTGACCGGCGCCCCCACCCCCATCACCGAGCAGCAGCGCGCGGAGGCCGGCGTCGACGCCGTCCCCGAGGACACCCCCGAAAACTGAGCGTGCGCAAAAGGGCCGGTCCCAACGGACCGGCCCTTTCCTCGTGGAAAGACCACCCAAGCCCGCTGAGCAACCCCGCGACGACCTCAGGCGTCGCGATCGCGTGCGAAGCCAGGTTCGAGCGAAGCGAGAACCTGATCGCGAAGCGAGCCGTCAAGGCGAGTTCGGAGCGATGCAGCGATCGCCGTCGGCGCGACAAGCGAGGAGCGCCAGCGACGAGCGCAGCTCGCGCCGACAATCAACGCTGCGCGCCGCTGGTGACGCGGTAGACGTCGTAGACGCCGTCGATCGAGCGGACCGCCTTCAGGACGTGCCCCAGATGCTTGGGGTCGCCCATCTCGAAGGTGAAGCGGCTGACGGCGACCCGGTCGCGGGTGGTGGTGACCGACGCGGACAGGATGTTGACGTGCTGGTCCGACAGCACCCGCGTCACGTCCGACAGCAGCCGCGGCCGGTCGAGCGCCTCCACCTGGATGGCGACCAGGAAGACCGAGTCCTCGCCGGGCGACCACTTGACGTCGATCAGCCGGTCCGGCTGGGATTTCAGGCTGGCCACGTTGGCGCAGTCGGAGCGGTGCACCGACACGCCGTGCCCGCGGGTCACGAAGCCGACGATGTCGTCGCCGGGCACCGGGGTGCAGCAGCGCGACAGCCGCACCCACACGTCGGAGTCGCCCGCCACGACCACGCCGGGGTCGCCGGTCGTCCGGGTGCGCTTGCGCTTGGTGGGGAGCGCGATCTCGGCCAGGTCCTCGTCGGCGCTCTCCACCCCGCCGAGGGCCTCCACCAGCCGCTGGACGACGTTCTGCGCGGAGATGTGGCCCTCGCCGACGGCGGCGTACAGCGAGGAGACGTCCGGGTAGCGCATGTCGCGGGCGAGCGCCAGCAGCGCCTCTCCCGACATCATCCGCTGCAGCGGCATGTTCTGCTTGCGCATCGCGCGGGCGATGGAGTCCTTGCCGGACTCGATCGCGGTGTCCCGCCGCTCCTTGGAGAACCAGTGCTTGATCTTGTTGCGGGCGCGGGCGCTCTTGACGAAGTTGAGCCAGTCGCGGCTGGGCCCGGCGTCCTGGGACTTGGAGGTGAAGACCTCGACGGTGTCGCCGTTGTCCAGGGTGGACTCCAGCGGCACCAGCCGCCCGTTGACGCGGGCGCCGATACATCGGTGCCCGACCTCGGTGTGGATGGCGTAGGCGAAGTCGACCGGCGTCGCCCCCTGCGGAAGGGCCATCACGTCGCCCTTGGGGGTGAAGACGAACACCTCCGAGACCGACAGGTCGAACCGCAGCGACTCCAGGAACTCGGCCGGGTCGGCGGTCTCCTTCTGCCAGTCGAGCAGTTGCCGCAGCCACTGCATGTCGCCGGCCTTCCGGCCGCCGACCGTCTCCTCCTTGTACTTCCAGTGCGCCGCGACGCCGTACTCGGCCCGCCGGTGCATGCCCCAGGTGCGGATCTGCAGCTCGACCGGCTTGCCCTCGGGCCCTATCACCGTCGTGTGCAGCGACTGGTACATGTTGAACTTCGGCATCGCGATGTAGTCCTTGAACCGGCCGGGGACCGGGTTCCATCGCGCGTGGATCGAGCCGAGGGCGGCGTAGCAGTCGCGGACGCTGTCGACCAGCACCCGGATGCCGACCAGATCGTAGATGTCGTCGAAGCTGACATCCCGGGCGATCATCTTCTGGTAGATCGAGTAGTAGTGCTTGGGTCGGCCGGTCACGCTGGCCTTGATCTTGGCCTCGCGCAGGTCGGTCGACACGTTCTCGATCACGTCCTGCAGGAAGTCGTCGCGGCGCGGGGCGCGTTCGGCGACCAGCCGGGCGATCTCGTCGAACCGCTTGGGGTAGAGCGTGGCGAACGAGAGGTCCTCCAGCTCCCACTTCAGCGTGTTCATGCCCAGCCGGTGGGCCAGCGGCGCGAAGACCTCCAGCGTCTCGCGGGCCTTCTTCTCCTGCTTGTGCCGCGGCATGTAGCGCAGCGTGCGCATGTTGTGCAGCCGGTCGGCGAGCTTGATCACCAGTACCCGGATGTCGCGGGACATCGCCACGACCATCTTGCGGACGGTCTCGGCCTCGGCCGCCTCGCCGTACTTGACCTTGTCGAGCTTGGTCACCCCGTCGACCAGCGCGGTGATCTCGTCGCCGAAGTCGGAGCTCAGTTCCTCGAGGGTGTAGGCGGTGTCCTCGACGGTGTCGTGCAGCAGCGCCGCGCACAGCGTCTCGGTGTTCATCCCGAGCTCGGCCAGGATGGCGGTGACGGCGAGCGGGTGGGTGATGTAGGGGTCGCCGCTCTTGCGCTTCTGATCGCGGTGGTAGTGCGCCGCGACGTCGTAGGCGCGCTCGATCTGCCGCAGGTCCGCCTTCGGATGCGTGTTGCGGACGGTCTTGATCAGTGGTTCGAGTACCGGGTTCATGGTGGGACCGCGCTGGGAGCCCAGGCGGGCGAGCCTGCGGCGCACCCGGGCGGCGGACGGCGGGATCGTGGTCTGGGACGGGCTCGCGGCCCGGCCGGACCTGGACGAGGACGTACTGGTGGACGGGCCTCCCGGCCCTTTGTGTCCGGAGTCTGAGGCCCTGGTGGGCCTCGTTCCCTGCCGGTCGGAGGCTCTGGCAGGCGGCGCCCCACCGGAGGAGCGCCCCGGCGGGGGGCTCCCCGTCCCGCCGGAGGAGGACGCGGGCTGTGGGGACGAGGGCTCTGCGGAGGCGGGCCTGGCGGACGTGCCCTTCGCCCGGGGCTCCTCGGGGGTGATCTTCGTCACATCGGACCCGCTGCCGGGTCCGGTGGTCGCGTCTTCCGGGGAGGGCCGGCCGGCGAGGGCGTCCGCCGCCTCCGGCGTGACCTCGGCGATCCGGGGCGTCGAGCCCGCCGGATTCGGCCTGCCGGACCGGGACGGTGCGGCGGCGGGACCGGAGCGGGTGGGAGGAGTTTCGGTCGGGCCGTTGGCGGCCGCGGCGGCGGGTGCCTGGGATCCGGAACCGGTGGACGTGGCCTGGCCGTCGGGTGATCCGCCCGCCGGAGCGGGGCCGCCGGGCTCACCGGGGGCGGGCTCGGGGGCGGAGGGCGCGGAGGGCGCGGAGGCCGTGCCGGCGGCCCTGGTCCGGGACGCGTGCGCGTCCCGCCTGGTCCCCGGCTGCGTCGCCGGGCCCGCCGTTCCCTCGGCCACCGTTTCGGTCACCGCGTCGGTCGATACCACCTCACCGGGCACCCAGCCTCCTCTGACCTCGGGGCGCCGTAGCCTCCTCGCCGAGCGGGATGCGCCCGTCCCCCGCCGGACCCGATGGCGTCAGTGTATCCGCCACCCATTTCGTACTAGACCGTAACCAGTGAATGAACGTCCAGATTCCCGAGCTTGTCCCGTCCGTGCAGGAACGACAGCTCCATCAGGACCGAAATCCCGACGACCTCGCCGCCCGCCCGGCGGACCAGTTCCGCCGCCGCCCGGGCGGTGCCGCCCGTGGCCAGGACGTCGTCGACGATCAGCACCCGTTCACCGGAACCGAACGCGTCCACGTGCATCTCGATGGTCTCGGTCCCGTACTCGAGATCATAGGTCTCCTCGTACGAGCGCGAGGGCAGCTTTCCCTTTTTCCGCACGGGGACGAACCCTGCACCGAAGTGGTAGGCCACCGGGGCGGCCAGGATGAACCCGCGCGCCTCGATCCCGACGATCTTGTCGACGGTGCCGCGGCCGTGGTGGTTGACGATGGCGTCCACCACGCCCGCGAACGCCACGTGGTCGGCCAGCAGCGGGGTGATGTCCTTGAAGACGACGCCGGCCTTGGGATAGTCGGCCACGTCCCGGATCCGGTCCTGGATCAGCTTGTCGAGGTCCACCTGATGCTCCCTGGTCATGCGTCGGCCGTGCCCCCGTCCCGAGGACGGTGGGCACGGCCGGCGCTTCCGTTCGTTCGCTGTCCGCCGCTACTTGCCCCGGCGCTGCTGCCGGGAGCCCCGCTTGGGCTGCTGGCGCGGCCCCTGCTGGACGACCTTGCGCACGCTCACCGAGGCCGGGAGCTCGTCCGCCGGGACGTCGTCGGAGGGCTCCGCGTCGTCACCGGGGTCGCCCGAGCCGCCGCCTCCGCCGACGGCCACCGCCGCCTCGGCCTTGGCCACCTTGGCCTGCCGCTTGGCGCTGCTCTCCCGCCGGGCGATGTTGGCCCGCAGCTCGCGGTACTTCGGCTCGCGCTCCTTCAGCTGCACCAGCAGCGGCGTGGCCACGCAGATCGAGGAGTAGGTACCGACGATCATGCCGACGAACAGCGACAGCGACAGGTCCTTCAGCGTGCCCGCGCCGAACAGCGTGGTGCCGATGAACAGGATCGCCGCGACCGGCAGGATCGCCACCAGCGAGGTGTTCAGCGAGCGCACCAGGGTGCTGCTGAGCGCCTGGTTGGCCGCCTCACTGTAGGTGATCTTGGAGGTGGGGCCGAGCGGCTTGGTGACCTCCTTGATCATGTCGAACACCACCACGGCGTCGTACAGCGAGTAGCCCAGGATGGTCAGGAAGCCCAGCAGCGTCGCGGGCGTGACCTCGAACCCCGACCAGGCGTACACGCCCGCCGTGATCACCAGGTCGTGCACCAGCGCCACCACGGCGGCCAGCGCCATCCGCCACTCGAACGCCACCGACAGGTAGGCGATGATCAAGATCATGAAGACCAGCAGCGCCTGCCAGGCCTTCTCGGAGATCTCACCGCCCCAGGACGCCCCCACCACCTGGGTGCTGACCCGCTGGGCGGGGACGTTCAGCTCCTCGGCGACGTGGTTCTTGACCTCGGTCACCTTGCCGGAGCTGAGGCTCTCGGTGGTGACCCGCCAGTCGCCGCCCGCCTTCTGCACGATCGCCTGGTGCGCCCCGCCGCCGGTGACGGCGCCGCGCACCTGCTCGATCGAGGCGCTGGGCGCGCTGAAGGTGAACACCGAACCGCCCTTGAACTCCACGCCGAAGTTCAGGCCCTGGATCAGCAGGCCGGCGATGGACACCACCAGCAGCAGCCCCGAGATGGAGTACCACACCTTTGGCTTGCCGACGATGTCGGCGCTGATCTCGCCCCGGTAGATCCGGGAGATGACTGCGCGCAGCCCCAGCATCAGGCCTCCTGGCTCTTCGGGCTCGTGGAGCGGGCGGAACCGGCGCCGGCGGTCGCGGTGGCCTTGGCCGGGCCGGCGGCGGGCACCGCGGCACCGGCGGTACGCGCCGCCGCCTTGCGCAGCCGCTTGGCGTCAAGCCCCGACAGCGGATGGCCGCGGCCGAAGAACCTGGTCCGCGACAGCAGGCCCACCAGCGGCTTGGTGAAGAAGAACACCACGACCACGTCGATCAGCGTCGTCAGGCCCATCGCGAACGCGAAGCCCCGGACCCCGCCGACCGCGAGGAAGTACAGCACGAGGGCGGCCAGGAAGGTCACCGCGTCGGCGACCAGGATGGTGCGCCGCGCCCGCTTCCACGCCACCTCGACCGAGGGCCGCAGCGTGCGTCCCGCGCGCAGTTCGTCGCGTAGTCGCTCGAAGTAGACGATGAACGAGTCGGCGGTGATGCCGATCGAGACGATCAGACCGATGATGTGCGGCAGCGACAGCCGGAAGCCCATGTTCTCACCCAGGATCACCACCGACACGTAGGTGATCCCGGTGGCCACCAGCAGGCTGGAGACCGCCACCAGCCCCAGGCCCCGGTAGTAGAGCAGGCAGTACAGCACCACCAGCACCAGCCCGATCGCACCGGCGATCATGCCGCCGCGCAGCTGGTCGGAGCCCAGCGTGGAGGACACCTCGTCGATCGAGCTCTGGGTGAACTCCAGCGGCAGCGCGCCGTACTTGAGCACGTTGGCCAGGTCGGTGGCGTAGACCTGGTTGAAGCTCTCCGGCGGGCCGTCGATCTGGGCGGTGCCGCCGGTGATGGCGCCCCGGCTGATGCTGGGCGCCGACACGACCTGGCCGTCAAGGACGATCGCGATCTGGGAGCGCGGGGAGCTGGGGTCCTGCTGGTAGGCCTGGTACGCCTCGGTGGTGGCCTGCCCGAACTGGCGGCCGCCCAGGGACTTGAACTTCATGCTGACCCACCAGCTGCTCTGCCCCTGGGTGGCGTCCGGCGGCATCGCCGAGGCGTCGGAGACCTGCTCGCCCAGCACCCGGACCGGGCCGAGGATGTACTTGGCGACCTGGCCCCGCTCCTCCTTCTGGTCGCAGGCGGCGACCCACTTGCGGTTGGGGTCGTTGGACCCCTGCACCCGCTTGTCGGGCACGTAGCAGTTCAGCTCCTCGAACTGCTGGATGACCTTCTTGTCGTCGATGCCGGTGTAGTCGGGGGCGCCGCCGGCGGCGCCCGGCGGCACCAGGTTCGACGGCAGCGACGTCGGCGCCTGCGAGGCCGGGGCGGAGGGCGACGCCGACGGCGACGCCCCGCCCGAGCCGGACGGCGTGGGCGTCGGCGCCGCGAACGCCTCCGACATGGCCCGGCCCCGCGAGGACGGCGACGCGCTGGGCGAGCCGCTCGGCGACGGGCTCGGCTTGCCCGAGCTCTTGGGGGTGGGCGTGGCCGCCGGGCTCGGCGCCGCCCCCGTCGGCTTGCCGTCGGCCACCGCGTACACCTGGCGGAACTGCAGCTTGGCCGTGGTGCCGATGAGCTGGACGACCCGGTCCTGGCCCTCGCCCGGCACGTTCACCACGATGTTGCTGGAGCCCTGCTTGGCCACCTCGGCGTCCGAGACCCCCAGACCGTTGACCCGCTGGGTCATGATCTTGACGGCCTGGTCCATCTGGGTGGACGGCGGCGTCCGCCCGTCGGCGGTCTTGGCGGTCAGCGTGACGGTGGTCCCGCCGGCCAGGTCCAGCCCCAGCTTGGGGGTGGGCTGACCCTGCAGGAACATCACGCCGGTGAGGGCCGCCATGACCACGAACAGCGCGAGGAGCGTACGCCCTGGATTGGGAATGTTGCTGCGAGGCGGAGCCACTGGTCGTCTAACTTCCCGTAGTCGTCGTGGGTCGGCGACCGGGCGCCGCGCCCGGCCGTGGTCGGCGGATCGCCGGAATCAGCCGGAGGACTTCTTCAGGCCCTTGCCCGCGCCGGCTCCCTGCGCGGCGGGCTTGCCGTCCTTGCCGTCCTCGTCCTCGCCGGCGGCGGCCCCGCCGTCCTCGGCGTCGGCGGACTCGCCCTTGCCGTCCTTCTTCAGGTCGGTCTTGGCGGTCTCCTCGCCGAGGTCATCGTCGTCGTCCTCGGTGAGGTCGATCTCCTCGGCGGGCTTGTCGGCCTCGGTGACGACCTGCATCACGGACTGCTTGACGAACCGGGCCTGGACACCGGGGGCGATCTCCAGCACGAGGCCGTCGTCGTCCACCGACACCACGTCGGCGTACATCCCGCTGGTCGTCATCACCCGCGCCCCGGGCGCCAGGGCGCTCTGCATCTGCATCTGCTCCTTGCGCCGCTTGCTCTGCGGGCGGATCAGCAGGAAGTAGAAGACCAGGGGAACGGCCAGGAGCAGCAGGAGGTTGAAGGCCCCGCTACCGCCCTGCTCTGCCGCAATAATCATGTCGCTGCCCATCACTGGGGCATCCTTCCGATGTGGTTTGCCCAGCCTGTCGCCGGTGTGGCGGCATCCGATGGAGCGGTCGGCCGGGAACGGGTGACCAAGTCCCGGAGTCTAGAGAGTACGCCAGACACCGGCAACGACGTGACGATCGGGAGCGGCGTGAAGTTCCCAAGCCGTTACTGCCCGCACGCCACTCCGTGATCATCGGCGACGATCACTGCTCCGGCGGGTCGCCGTCGTCGTCCAGTGCGAACAGCGTACCCGCCATCGGCGCGGAGGCGGGCGGGGTGAGCCCCAGATGCGCCCACGCCGCCGGGGTGGCCACCCTGCCCCGTGGCGTGCGGGCCAGCAGACCCTGCCTGACCAGGAAGGGCTCGGCCACGACCTCGACCGTCTCGGGCTCCTCCCCCACCGACACCGCCAGCGTCGACAGCCCCACCGGTCCGCCGCCGAACTTGCGCATCAGCGAGGCCAGCACGGCCCGGTCGAGGCGGTCGAGGCCGCGCTCGTCGACCTCGTACAGCCTGAGCGCGGCCCGGGCCAGCTCGCGGTCGACGGCGCCGTCGGCGCGCACCTCCGCGTAGTCGCGGACGCGGCGCAGCAGCCGGTTGGCGATCCGGGGCGTGCCGCGGGAGCGCCCGGCGACCTCCGCGGCGCCCTCGTCGCTGATGTCGACCTCCAGCAGCCGGGCCGACCGCTTGACGATCACTTCCAGCTCGGCGGGCTCGTAGAAGTCCATGTGCGCCACGAACCCGAACCGGTCGCGCAGCGGCCCCGGCAGCATGCCCGCCCTGGTGGTGGCGCCGACCAGCGTGAACGGGGCGATGTCGAGCGGGATCGCGGTGGCCCCCGGGCCCTTGCCCACCACGACGTCGACGCGGAAGTCCTCCATCGCCATGTAGAGCATCTCCTCGGCGGGACGCGCCATCCGGTGGATCTCGTCCAGGAACAGCACCTCCCCCTCGGCGAGGGTGGACAGCACCGCCGCCAGGTCGCCGGCCCGCTCGATCGCGGGCCCTGAGGAGATCCGCAGCGGCTGCCCGAGCTCCGCCGCGACGATCATCGCGAGGGTGGTCTTGCCCAGCCCGGGCCCGCCCGACAGCAGCACGTGGTCGGGGGTGCGGCCGCGCCGCAGCGCGCTGTGCAGCACCAGCGACAGCTGCTCGCGCACCCGCTCCTGGCCGATGAAGTCGTCGAGCCGCTTGGGGCGCAGCGCGGCCTCGATGACCTGCTCCTCGGGCCCGTCGGCGTCGGCCGAGACGATCCGTTCGGGCTGGTCCATCGGCCCCGTCACCTGCTGAGCTTCTTCAGCGCGGACTTCAGCAGCACGGCGACCGGCGGCGGGTCGCCGCCGTCGAGGTCGGCGGCGACCGCGTCCACGGCGGCGTCGGCGTCCTTGGCCGACCAGCCCAGGTTGATCAGGCCGTTCTGGACCTGCTCGCGCCACGGCTCGGCGCGCACGGGGGCGCGCGTGTCGCCGCCCCCGACCGGGCCGCCGAGCCGGTCCTTCAGCTCCAGCACGATCCGCTGGGCGCCCTTCTTGCCGATGCCGGGCACCTTGGTCAGCGCCGCGAGGTCCTCGCCGGACACCGCCAGCCGCAGCGCGTCGGGGCTGTGCACGGCCAGCATCGCCAGCGCCAGCCGCGGGCCGACGCCGCTGGCGGTCTGCAGCAGCTCGAACACCGTCCGCTCGTCGTCGTCGGCGAACCCGAAGAGCGTCAGCGAGTCCTCCCGGACGACCAGCGAGGTCGGGACCCTGGCCTCCTCGCCCACCCGCAGCCCGGCGAGCGTCGCCGGGGTGCACTGCACCGACAGGCCCACGCCGTGCACGTCGATGACGGCGGCGTCCGGTCCGGCGGCGGCCACCGTGCCGCTGACGAAGGCGATCACTGGCTCGTTCCCCCTCGGGTGCTGGTGCGGTCGCTCCTGGTACGGGCGGCGGCCAGCCGCGCCTGCGCGCCGCCGCGCCAGACGTGGCAGATCGCCAGCGCCAGCGCGTCGGCCGCGTCGGCCGGCTTGGGCGCGGTCTCCAGCCGCAGCAGCCGCGTCACCATCTTCGTGACCTGGGCCTTGTCCGCGCGGCCGTTGCCGGTGACGGCGGCCTTGGCCTCGCTGGGGGTGTGCATCGCCACCGGCAGCCCGCGCCGGGCGGCGACCAGCATGGCGACCCCGGCCGCCTGCGCGGTGCCCATGACGGTGCGCACGTTGTGCTGGGAGAAGACCCGCTCGACCGCGACCGCGTCGGGCCGCAGCTCGTCCATCAGGGCCTCGATGCCGATCTCGATGCCCAGCAGGCGGGTGGCGATGTCGGCGTCGGGCGCGGTCCGGACGACCTCGACGCGCACCAGCCGCAGCGGTGTGCCCGGGGCGCCGTCGACCACGCCGACCCCGCATCTGGTGAGCCCGGGGTCCACGCCCATCACCCGCAACGCCGCTCCTTCGATCTTGTGTTCGACGGGTCGCCACGCTACTAAACCCGCCGGACAATCGTCGCGTATCCCGGGGACGTGTCGTCCCACCGGGTCAGAAGTGGTCGAGCGCGAACGGCGTGGCGGCGAAGGCCGCGTCCAGGGCGGGCGCGTCGCCCTCCAGGAGCCCGGCGGAGCGGAGCGTGGAGGTCGGCACCCCGCCGTACAGGGCGGCGAGGCCGCGGGCCCCGACCCGCACGGCCGGACGGCCCGCCGCGTTCCCGCGCTCCAGGCGGCCGGCGCCGTCCCGCACGCTCAGCCACCAGGACCCGGAGTTGGCCGGGAGCTGCGGATCGTCGATCTCCAGGGCGGCCTCGGCCGACACGCCGGGCGGGAAGCCGCGCGCCTCGACCGCGGCCGGGGCGTCGATCACGCGCAGCATCCAGCGGGTCCGCCGGACCTCCTCGAACGTGCGTTCCCGGGTCAGCCAGAAGACCGGGTCGTGCGGCGCCACGTTCGCGTACACGGTGGGAACGATCGACGAGCCGGACCCGACGAGCGCCCAGAGCGCCCGCAGCGTCGCCTCCGAGCCCGCCACCACCCGCTCGACCTCCAGGGACGTGTTGCCGTCGCCCCAGTGGTAGTCCAGGAAGCCGTCCTCGGCCAGGTAGTGGTAGACGTCGCGGTCGGCCAGGTAGATCCGCCAGGCCGTCTCTCCCCAGTCGATCGGCCCGCAGTGGCCGGCGTCGCGGTGCACCCGGCGGACGGTCTCGGCCACTTCGGCGGCGTCGTCGGGGCCCGCACGGCGCGGAGAGACGGAGGTGTCGGCCCGTACCTCGCGCAACGCCTCGGCGGGGAGCGCGGCCCGGTGCAGGGAACCGGCGTGCTCCCAGCCCAGCGAACGGTACAGCGGCGTGGTCGCGGGATACAGCACCGACAGGGGGTGCCCGAACGCGGCGCAGCGCTCCAGCACCTCGGTCATCAGACGGCGGCCGACCCCCCTGCCGCGGGCCTCGGGGGCCACCGCCACCGCGCCGACGCCTCCCATGGAGACGGGACGGCCGTGCCACCACTGCGCCAGGTCGTGGATCCGCGCCATCGCCACCGGCCGGCCGCCTTCGTAGCAGGCGAGCTGGCGGCCCCCGCGCAGCGTGTGGCCCGCGAGCCGGATGCCCTGCGCCCACTGGCCGTCCGACAGCGGCCCGAACCCCTGGGAACGCAGGTCGCGGACGGCGTCCAGCCCTGCGGCGTCCAACGACCGGATCTCCATGATCCCGACCCTACGGGACGCGCGGCCGGACGCCGCCGCGAGAGGCGGGCGGAGTCCGGACGCGGACCGCGGCTAGTCGAGGGAGGCCATGATCTCGTCGGAGACGTCGAAGTTGGCGTAGACGTCCTGGACGTCGTCGGAGTCCTCCAGGGCCTCGATCAGGCGGAACACCTTCTTGGCGTTCTCCTCGTCCAGCGGGACCGAGACGCTGGGCAGCCAGCTGGAGTCGGCCGACTCGTAGTCGATCCCGGCGTCCTGCAGCGCGGTGCGCACGGCGGTCAGGTCGCCGGCCTCGGAGACGACCTCGAAGTTGTCGCCGAGGTCGTTGACCTCCTCGGCGCCGGCGTCCAGGACGGCCAGCATGAGGTCGTCCTCGGTGGTGCCCGCCTTCGGGACGATCACGACGCCCTTGCGGTTGAACAGGTACGACACCGAGCCCGGGTCGGCCAGCGAGCCGCCGTTGCGGGTGAGCGCCACGCGCACCTCGGAGGCGGCGCGGTTGCGGTTGTCGGTCAGGCATTCGACCAGGAGCGCCACACCGCCGGGGGCGTAGCCCTCGTAGGTGATGTTCTGCCAGTCGGCGCCCCCGGCCTCCTCACCGGCGCCGCGCTTGCGCGCGCGCTCGATGTTGTCGTTGGGGACGGAGTTCTTCTTCGCCTTGAAGATGGCGTCGTACAGCGTCGGGTTGGCGTCGGGGTCGCCGCCGCCGGTCCGCGCCGCGACCTCGACGTTCTTGATCAGCTTGGCGAAGAGCTTGCCCCGCTTGGCGTCGAGGGCCGCCTTCTTGTGCTTGGTCGTCGCCCATTTGGAATGGCCGGACATCCTCTTACTCCTCCTCCATCGCCCGGCGCACCAGATCGGCGAAGTAGTGGTGCACTCGGTGGTCGCCCGTCAGTTCAGGATGGAACGCGGTCGCCATGAGGCGCCCTTGGCGGACGGCGACGATCCTACCGATGTTCGGGCCGCTCTCGGCGCGGCCGAGGACGCTGACGCCCGCGCCGACGGACTCGACCCAGGGCGCGCGGATGAAGACGGCGTGGAACGGCGTGTCCCCGACGCCCTCCAGCGGCACCTCGGCCTCGAAGGAGTCGACCTGGCGGCCGAAGGCGTTGCGGCGCACCGTCATGTCGATGCCGCCGATCGTCTCCTGGCCGTCCGCGCCGTCCCGGATCCGGTCCGCCAGCATGATCATGCCGGCGCAGGAGCCGTAGGCGGGCATGCCCGCCTCGATCCGCTTGCGCAGCGGTTCGAGCAGCTCGAAGGTGCGCGCCAGCCGCCACATCGTGGTGGACTCCCCGCCGGGGACGACCAGCGCGTCCACGCGCTCCAGCTCCTCGGGGCGGCGCACCCGCACGGTCCGCGCCCCGGCGCCCTCGAGGGCCCTGGCGTGTTCGCGCACGTCGCCCTGGAGGGCGAGGACGCCGATGGTGGGCACGGCAGCAGTCACGTGGAACCTTCCGGGGAGAGTGCAGGGGCGCGGGCGCCCCTCAGGACAACCCTAGACGTTCAAGTACAACGTTCCCGGACCTGGCACGTCTTCCCCCTGGCCGGGCCCTCAGGAGAGCTTGAAGCGGCGCACCGGCAGCTCCAGCGGCAGGAAGCCGTCCTCACCGCGGTCGGTGATGCCGCGGCCGAACATGTGGGCGCCCGCCAGCGCCAGCCCGAACTCCTCGGGGTCGAAGGGCAGCGGCACGTCCGGGGCGCCGTCGTCGACGGGCTTCCAGAACGGCGCCTCGACCGGCAGCCGCCCGCCCTGGTCGACCACCACGCCGTCCTCGGCGGTGACGAACACGTCGCGGCGCAGCAGGCCCCCCTCGTACCAGCGGAACCAGCAGCCGGAGATCACGCTGTGCAGGACGAGGACGCCGCAGCGCGCGCCGGGCAGGGTCGCGGCGACGCTGTCGGCGATCCGGCGGGCGTCGTCGTCGAGGCAGAACAGCCGCCGGTCGCACAGCAGCAGCGCGCGCCCCGGGCCGTCGCCGAACACGCCGACGAACAGCTCGTCCTCGTACGGCCACAGCGCGAAGTCCAGGACCGTGTCGCCGGTCTCGGTGAGGGTCGCGGCGGGATAGAGCCCGCGGGCCAGCGTCGCGGCGGCCTCGGGATCGGGGTGGGGGTCCAGGCCCGGCCGGAACACCTCGGCGGGTTCACCGGCGCTCGCACAGGCCAGCGCGACCGACCACCCCATGATCGTCCCCTCCCGCGGCCGCCTGCCGCCCGGGGGCCCGCTCCTCCCCCAACGACCGCGCGGCCAGCGTAAACCCTGGGGCGCGGGTTGGGGAGGGGGCGCCGCAAGTAACCGGCGGGTCACCGGCCCGCCGCCCGGAGCGGCCGGGGCCTGGCCGGCCCCGGCCCGGGGTCACCAGCCGCGGCCGGCGAACTTCTGGTCCTCGCCCAGGGAGGCGACGTTGATGCCGACCATGGCGTCGCCGAGGCCGCGCGAGACCTTGGCGATCACGTCCGGGTCGTCGTGGAAGGTGGTGGCCTCGACGATGGCCTTGGCGCGCTTGGCGGGGTCGCCGGACTTGAAGATGCCCGAGCCGACGAAGACTCCCTCGGCGCCCAGCTGCATCATCATGGCCGCGTCGGCCGGGGTCGCGATGCCGCCCGCGGTGAACAGCACCACCGGCAGCCTGCCCGCCTCGGCGATCTCCTTGACCAGCTCGTACGGCGCCTGCAGCTCCTTGGCGGCCACGTACAGCTCGTCCTCGGGCAGCCCCTGTAGCCGCCTGATCTCACCCCGGATCTTGCGCATGTGGGTGGTGGCGTTGGAGACGTCGCCGGTGCCGGCCTCGCCCTTGGAGCGGATCATGGCCGCGCCCTCGGTGATCCGGCGCAGCGCCTCGCCGAGGTTGACGGCCCCGCACACGAACGGGACGGTGAACGCCCACTTGTCGATGTGGTTCTCGTAGTCGGCCGGGGTCAGGACCTCGGACTCGTCCACGTAGTCGACGCCCAGCGCCTGCAGCACCCGGGCCTCGACGAAGTGGCCGATCCGGGCCTTGGCCATGACGGGGATGGAGACCGCCGCCTTGATGCCCTCGATCATGTCGGGGTCGCTCATCCGGGAGATGCCGCCCTCGGCGCGGATGTCGGCGGGCACCCGCTCGAGCGCCATCACGGCGACCGCGCCGGCGTCTTCGGCGATCTTCGCCTGGTCGGGCGTGACCACGTCCATGATCACTCCGCCCTTGAGCATCTCCGCCATGCCGCGCTTGACCCGGGCGGTCCCGGTGGCGGGAGCGTTGGTCGGCTCGGGGGCGGGATTCGCAGTGGACACGGGCATTCCTCACGTGGACGGACGACGGGTATGAATCCATGATATTGCCTGCTCGACACGGCCCTGGACCCGCCATGGTGTCAAGATCGCGGGCGCCTTCCTTACGGAGTGGAGCCTTGCACCGCGGTGCCCGCGCCTGCAGGGGGCACCGGGGCCTCAGGGGATGCGGGGGCTGCCGTTGTTGACGAGCACCATCCACACCTGACCGGGCGCGAACGTCATCGGCTCGCCGCCGGCGGTGGTGAAGGTCGTCCCCTTGTCCTCCGACGGCCGCGACCACGTGGTGTCGTAGGCCTTGCCGTCGCGCAGCACCACGGCGCGCCCGGTGCCGGTGGTCTTGATCAGCGGCGTGTAGTTGCCGAGGAAGTCGTGGAACTGCGAACGGGTCGTCTCGGCGTACTGGACGACCACCGTCCGCCCGCCCAGGACCCCGCCCTCGGCCGCGGTGTTGGTCCGGCCGTTGTGGGCCGACAGCCACCGCTTCTGCTTGGCCGACCAGGTGAAGGACATCCGCGTGGACGGCCAGCGGGCGGTGAACGTCGCGGTCGGCTTGCCGCCCTCGGGCGCCGGGCCGAACCGGAACCCGATGTCGCGCGGCCCCTCCGCCTTGGGTGCCTGCTTCAGCAGCGTCCTCGGGTTGGCGTAGAGGTTGTAGGGGATGGGCTTGGGCCCGTAGCGGAAGTAGGCGCGGCCGCCGTTGTCCTGCGAGATGTCGTACACCGGCGCCTGCTTGATGTACTTCTTCATCTTGCTCTGGACGCCGGAGAACGCGAACGCGGGCCGTCCGAACTGCGGGAGGAGGTGCAGGTCGGAGATCCGGGCGCTGCGCACCGGCCCGACCCGCGCGGGCAGCTTGGAGGAGTAGACGGCCATCAGCCGGGTCTCGCCGCCCTCGACCTGCTCCACGTACACGATGTCGGCCGAGCCCACCCCGGTCTGCGGCAGCGCCATCTGCGTGTTCTCGATCTTCACGGCCAGGACCGGGTTGTTCACTCCGGCCCGCCCGCCGGTGAAGGGATGCGTGGCGGGCGCCGACGGCCGGTCGGCGCCCCCGCCGGGGGCGGCGGCGTTGGGGGGCGCGGCCGTTTCGGGCCCGTCCGAGCCGGAGCACGCCGTCAGGGCGCCGCCGAGCACGGCGGCACCGATTCCGGCGGCCAGCCGTCCGCGCACCCCTCCGGCCCATGCGTTTCGCACGTTCTCACCCTCCAGTCGGCAACCTGCCCGAGGGTAGCGAATACGAATTACCGCATTGGTCCGGTTCAATCCCGGGCATCCCGGGGTCTTCCGGTCAGGTCAGCCGCGCAGGGCCTCCGGCGGATCGTCGTCGATCTCGAAGAAGCCCGGCAGCGGCGCCCGCCCGGCCAGCGGCAGCACCCGGATCAGCATCTTGCGGCGCGCGGTCCGGGCCTGCGCGACCGCGTCGTTGTAGAACCGGCGGGCGTAGACGACCTTGGCCGCCGCCCCGCCCATCTCGTCCAGCACCGGCTGCCCGCCGCCCTTCTCCTTCAGGGTGTCGGAGAAGTCGGGCTGGTCCACCACCGCCCGCAGCGCGCGGGACAGGTCGCTCTCGGCGAACTCCCGGGACTCGGCGTCGGCGGTGCGCGCCTCGTGCGCCGCGGTGGCCAGCACCAGGCTGGTCGCGGGGTCCAGCAGCCGCGAGGCGGCCAGCTCCAGCGCCACCGCCGCGCGCCGCACCAGCGCCGCGTCCAGCGCGGCGCGGGCCGTCTCCACGCGCACGTGCAGCCGGTCCAGCCGGGTGGCACGCCAGGAGACGTACACGCCGACGAGGAAGACGACCGCGATCCAGAACAGGACGTCGATGATCCAGTCGGGGAACATGTGATCGAAACCTCTCAGGCCCCGCGACCGGACTCGACGACACCGGCGCCGTCCAGCGCGACCGTCTCGTACACCCGCAGCACGTCGCGCGCCACCGCCGACCAGTCGTAGCGGCGGACGGCGGCGCGCGCCTCGGCCGACAGCTGCTTGCGCCGGGCCGGGTCGTCCAGCAGCTCGCCCGCCGCGGCGGCCAGCGCCTCGTGGTCGCCGACCGGGAACAGCGCCCCGGCGCGGCCGCCCAGCAGCACCCGGTCGAAGGCCTCGATGTCGCTGGCCAGGATCGGGGCGCCCGCCGACATGGCCTCGGCCAGCACGATGCCGAAGCTCTCCCCGCCCAGGTTGGGCGCCACGAAGACGTCCACCGAATGGTAGGCGCGGACCTTGTCCTCCTCGCTGACCATGCCCAGCACCACCACCCGGTCGCGGAGCTCGGGCGAGACCTTGGCGACCGCGTCGTCGGCGTCGCCGGGCCCGGCCAGCAGCAGCCGCAGCCCGGGCCGCTCGCGGCCGAGGATCTCGAACGCGCGCAGCAGCACCGGCAGGCCCTTGCGCTGCTCGTCCATGCGGCCCAGGAAGCCCAGCGCGCCGCCGGCGCCGCGGCCGGTCCCGGCCTCCTCGCCGCCGTCGGCCCGGCCCGGCCAGCCGGGCAGCGGCTCGGCCATCGCGTACCGCTCGGTGGCGACCCCGTTGGGGATCAGCACCGCGTCGCCGCCCAGATGCTCCACCAGCGTCTTGCGGGCCGCCTCCGACACCGCGATCCGACCGGTGATCTTCTCCAGCGCGCTCTGCAGGATCGGCGCCGTGACCGACACCAGCCGCGACTTCTGGTACGAGGCGTGGAACGTGCCCACGATCGGCCCGTCCGCCGCCCAGCAGGCCAGGATGCCCAGCGACGGCGCCGCGGGCTCGTGCACGTGCAGCACGTCGAAGCCGCCCTCGTTGATCCACCGCCGGACCCGGCCGGCCGACAGGAACCCGAAGGCGACCCGGCCCACCGAGCCGTTGTAGGGCACCGGCACGGCCCGGCCCGCCGGCACCACGAACGGGGGCAGCGGGACGTCGTCGTCGGCGGGCGCGATCACCGACACCTCGTGGCCGAGGCCGATCAGCGCCTCCGCCAGGTCGCGGATGTGCTGCTGGACGCCGCCCGGGACGTCCCACTCGTACGGGCAGACGATGCCGATCCTCACCGGCCCGCCTCCTCCAGATCCTCGACCCACACCTTCTGGAGCATGTGCCAGTCCTCGGGGTGCGCGGCGATGCCCTCCTCGAACACGCGTGCGAGCTGCTGCGTCATGGCCTGGATCTTCTCCTGTCTGACGCCCCCGGCCGGAACCGGGATCTCGTCGTGGACACGCGCCGCCCAGTACTCGCCTTCGTACCACAGGGTGACCGGGAGGAGCGCGGCCCCCGTCTGGACCGCCAGCGCCCCCGACACCGCCGGCATCCGGGCGGCGGACCCGAAGAACTCCACCTCGATCCCGCTCTCGGTGAGGTCGCGGTCGACGACCAGGCACACCATGCCGCCGCCGCGCAGCCGCTGGGCGAGCCGCCCGTAGGCCGAGGCGCCCCTGTGCGCCAGCACCTCCATGCCCAGGCTCTCACGGAACGCCACGAACCGGTCGAAGAGGGATTCGGGCCGCAGCCGCTCGGCCACGGTGGTGAAGGTCTGGCCCTGGTGGGCCAGCCAGGCGCCCGCGTGCTCGTAGTTGCCCATGTGGGGCAGCGCCAGGATGACGCCGCGGCCGGAGTCGAGGGTGGAGAAGATCTTCTCGTGGCCGGTGACCCGCATCCGGCCGACGACGCGCTCGCGGTCGTACTCCGGCAGCCGGAACACCTCCAGCCAGTAGCGGAAGTAGGACCGCATGACCTTCTTGCTGAGGATCCTGACCTCGTCGTCGACGGCGTCCTTGCCCAGCACCCGGGACAGGTTGCGCTCCAGTTGGCGCACGCCGTGGCCGTGCCGCTGCCAGGTGCGGTCGGCCAGGGCGGTGAAGGCCGCCCTGGCGGCCCGTTCGGGCATCTTGCGAACGATCGTCCAGCCGAGCGCGTAGGCGGTGTCCATCACCTCGTCGCGGACGGACGCGAGCTTGGAGGGCGCGGCGCCCGCGGTCACGCGGGGCGCTCCGCCCGCTGCTTGGCGCCGCCGCTGCGGCGACCGGAGCGGCCGCCGCCGTCACGGCCGCGGGGGACGTTCTTCGGCTCGGCGCGCGGGACCGCCGGCGCCGCCCCTTCCTTATCCTTCTGCTCCGGGGCGGCCGCGGCGCCGTTCTGACCGGCGGCGGGCCCGGTCCCGTCCTCTTCGGACTCCTCGGACTCCTCGGCCTCCCCGGACGCGCCGGACGCGTCGGCGGCCAGCGCCTGGGCCCGCACGGTCGCGAACCGCTGCCCGACCGTGACCGTGCTGAGCGCGGCCAGCACCCACAGCGCCAGGGCCAGGATGAACGGCACCCCGAGGCCGTCGAACCCGGCCGCCACCAGCACCACGATCAGCCGTTCGGCGCGCTCGGCGATCCCCACGTCGCAGGTGTACCCGAGCCCCTCGGCGCGGGCCTTGGCGTAGGAGACCACGGCCCCGGCGACCAGGCAGTACAGCGCCAGCCAGGCCAGGCCCTCCTGGCCGTCCCGGTACAGCCCGATCATCAGCCCGGAGAAGATCGCCGCGTCCGCGACCCGGTCCATCGTGGAGTCGAGGAACGCGCCCCACTTGGAGATCTTGCCGGTGACCCGGGCCACCGCCCCGTCCAGCATGTCGAACAGCACGAACGCGGTGATGACCATCGTGCCCCAGAAGAACTCGCCGCGCGGGAAGAACCCCAGCGCCCCGGCGAGCACGCCCGCCGTCCCGATGACGGTGATGGCGTTGGGCGAGACCCCGGTCCGCGCGACGGTCTGGCCGATGGGGGTCAGAACGCGTCCCAGCGCGGGCCGCAGTTTGTTGAGCATCGCGTCCGATCCTGTGAAGTCGTGGTGGAGGTCCCGCCGGGATCGCTCCAGGGTCCGCACCGGGCCCGCGGCGAACGACGCCCGCGGGCCGCGCAGCGCGCCCATCGTAGTGGGAGCGCTCGTCGCCGGGGGTCAAGGCGGCGCGCCGTGGGCAGGTTCACCTGAGAAGTGATGGCGGACGTTTGCCGTTCACCTCTTGTGATCCTCGCCGTCACGGGAAAAGGTATTGACACGGGTGTGACGTCGGTCACGCCGTCGGGAGGTGGCCTGGCGCCGCACTCGGACGTGAGGACCGGGCCCCGCCAGGGGCCGGGCCCTCAGCCGCACACGGCCCCGCGGGGCCCGTCCGAGGAGGTAGTCATGGCGGACAAGGGAGGCCATCCGGGAGGCTCCGGGAGGGCACCGGAGGCCGGCCGGCCCGACAGGGTGCGCAACGTCGCGCTGGTCGGCCATTCGGGGGCGGGCAAGACCACGCTGGTCGAGGCGCTGCTGGCCGCGACCGGCACCGTCCAGCGCCGCGGGCGCGTGGAGGACGGCACCACGGTCAGCGACTTCGACGAGGTGGAGGTGCGCCAGCAGCGCTCGGTCAACCTGGCGCTGGCACCGCTGACCTTCGGCGACGTCAAGGTCAATCTCATCGACACACCCGGGTACGCCGACTTCGTCGGCGACCTGCGGGCCGGGCTGCGCGCCGCCGACGCCGCCCTGTTCGTCATCTCGGCGGTGGACGGCATCGACGGCCTCACCAGGCTGCTGTGGGAGGAGTGCGCGGCGGTCGGCATGCCGCGCGCGGTCGTCGTCACCAAGATCGACCAGCAGCGCGGCGACTTCGACGACGTCGTGCTGGCCTGCCAGGACGCCTTCGGCGAGGGCGTGCTCCCCTGCTACTTCCCGGTCGGCTCGGGCGACGGCCTCAAGGGCGTGATCGGGCTGCTCACCCAGCGCTGCCTGGACTACTCCTCCGGCGAGCGCGTCGAGTGCGCCCCCGACCCGGAGTTCCTGGACCAGATCGCCGAGCAGCGCGCCGCGCTGATCGAGGGGATCATCCAGGAGAGCGAGGACGAGACCCTCATGGACCGGTACCTGTCCGGCGAGGAGCTCCCGGTCAAGGAGCTCATCGAGGACCTGGAGACCGCGGTGGCGCGCGGCAGCTTCTACCCGGTGCTGGCCACCTCCGTCCCGCACGGCGACCATCCCGGCCCCGTGATCGGCATGCTGGAGCTGCTGGAGGTCATCACCCAGGCGTTCCCCTCGCCGCCCGAGCACGGCATCCCGACCGTGACCGGCGTGGACGGCGGACCGGCCAGGAACATCGCGTGCGACCCCGAGGGCCCGCTGGTCGCCGAGGTCGTCAAGACCACCTCCGACCCCTACGTCGGCCGGATCTCGCTGGTCCGGGTCTTCTCCGGCACGCTGCGTCCCGACAGCACCGTGCACGTGTCCGGGCACGGCCTGGAGGACCGCGGCCACGAGGACCACGACGTCGACGAACGGGTGGGCGCGCTCACATCCCCGCTGGGCAAGGCGCAGCGCATCATCTCCTCGTGCGCCGCCGGCGACATCTGCGCCGTCGCCAAGCTGGGCCGGGCCGAGACCGGCGACACCCTGTCCGATCCCGGCGAGCCGCTGCTGATGGCGCCCTGGTCGATGCCCGACCCGCTGCTGCCCGTCGCCATCCAGGCCCACTCCAAGGCCGACGAGGACAAGCTCAGCCAGGCGCTGGGCCGGCTGGTCGCCGAGGACCCGACACTGCGGCTGGAGAACAACTCCGAGACCCGCCAGCTGGTGCTGTGGTGCATGGGCGAGGCCCACGCCGACGTGCTGATCGAGCGGCTCCGCACCCGCTACGGCGTGGAGGTCGAGCGGATCGAGCTGCGGGTGCCGCTGCGCGAGACGTTCGGCGCCGCCGCCCAGGGCCTGGGACGGCACGTCAAGCAGAGCGGCGGGCACGGCCAGTACGGCATCTGCCACATCGACGTGGAGCCGCTGCCCTCGGGCGAGGGCTTCGAGTTCGTCGACAAGATCGTCGGCGGGGTGGTGCCGCGCCAGTTCATCCCCTCGGTGGAGAAGGGCGTCAAGCAGCAGATGGCGCGCGGGGTGTCGGCCGGCTATCCCATGGTCGACATCAAGGTCACCCTGCACGACGGCAAGGCCCACTCGGTCGACTCCTCCGACATGGCGTTCCAGGCCGCCGGCGCGCAGGGCCTCAAGGACGCGGCGGCCAAGGTCCCGATCCTGCTGCTGGAGCCGGTCGACGAGGTCACGGTGCTGATCGGCGACGACTACGTGGGCCAGGTCATGTCCGACCTGACCTCGCGGCGCGGGCGCGTGCTGGGCTCGGAGTCGGTGCCCGGCGGCCGGACGCTGATCAGGGCGGAGGTCCCGCAGCTGGAGATCATCCGGTACGCGATCGACCTGCGCTCGCTGTCGCAGGGCACCGGCACCTTCAACCGCGTGTTCCTGCGGTACGAGCCGCTGCCCAGCACCATGGCCGACAAGGTGTCGGCCGAGGCCAGAACGGTCTGAGCGGGCCGCCCGGCCCCGGGGCGCGCGAGCCCGCGGCGCCCCGGGGCCGCCGCTCTCGCGGGGGCGTGCGGGTTCGGCACGGCGCCCGGTACGGGTCAGCGGGATGCGGGGCCCGGTCCGGGTCTCTGCTCGGCGGGGAGCGCGCACGCGGGCGTGGCCCCCGGCAGGCGGCCCCGGTTGCCGGCCACCAGGCGGTAGACGCCGTGCGCCGCCCAGCGCAGCGGCGGCACCCGGATCAGCAGCCCGAGCGGCCGCCACGGACCCCCGGCGTCGACCAGCAGCATCGCGGCGGCCTGCGCGCCCCCGTAGAGGCGGCCGTCGCGCGCCACCCAGACGACCTCGCGCGAGGCCCGCTCGACAGAGGTGCCGAGCGCGTCCAGATCGGCCACCTGGTAGGGCACCGGCTCGGCCGAGGTGGGGACGCGCCGCTCCACGAACCGCACGGAGGCGGTGCAGAAACCGCAGTCGCCGTCGTACAGCAGCACGGGCCGGTCTCGCTTCGTCATTCCCCCGTCCTGCCCGCGGGGCCGGCGTCCCAAGCCGAGTGCCGGTAGTAACACTCTGAGGGGGCGACCCCTCAGACTCCCCGGCAAGAGCGGGACTGACCGTCACCCTCCACTCCGCCGGCGCTCCGCTCCGGGTGCCGGTCGTTTCACCCTGAGGGGGCGACCCCTCAGACTCCCCGGCAAGAGCGGGACTGACCGTCACCCTCCACTCCGCCGGCGCTCCGCTCCGGGTGCCGGTCAGTCGTGCCCGGGCCAGGCGTCGGCCAGGATCTGGCGGGTGTCGCGCAGGAGCTGCGGGAGCACCTTGGTGCGGCCGACCACCGGCATGAAGTTGGTGTCGCCGCCCCAGCGCGGCACCACGTGCTGGTGCAGGTGCGCGGCGATCCCGGCGCCGGCGACGTGGCCGAGGTTCATGCCGACGTTGAACCCCTGCGCGCCGCTGGCCTTGCGCAGCGCGGTCAGGGCGCGGCGGGTCAGCTTGGCCAGCTCGTCGTACTCGGCCGGGTCCAGTTCGGCGTAGTCGGCCACGTGCCGGAACGGCACCACCATCAGGTGCCCGGAGTTGTACGGGTAGAGGTTGAGCACCGCGTAGACCCACTGGCCGCGGGCCACGATCAGGCCGTCCTCGTCGCTCATCTCGGGGATCTCGCAGAACGGACAGCCGTCGTCGGCGCCCGCGCCGGTCGGCTTGCCCTCGCCCTTGATGTAGGCCATCCGGTGCGGCGTCCACAGCCGCTGGAAGTTGTCGGGCATTCCGGCGCCGCCCCGTTCCTCCTCGAAACGGGGCTGGCGAGCGGTCTGCGCCCCCGGCTCGGGCGCTTCCTCGCGCACCTCCGGCATCACAGGCTCCTCCGGCTCTACGCTCAAGGCGGCGGTCTCCTTTTGTTCACGGCCTGACCAGCAGCATAGAGAGAGAAGCCGGAGGCCATGAAGCCGGGATGCCTCCGGCGCGGCCCCGGCGCCGCCCTGGCACGCCCCCTTCGGCGACCCCGATTCGCTCCGTACTCGGCAGAACGTGCAGAGTTGGCTTGAGTTCACCAGACATCACCAGACTTCACCCGAGTCGTCCCCCGCCACCGTCGTCACTCCGACACCATGGGGGGCGAAACGGGACGGGCAACGACCGTGGGGAGCCGAACGATGACCGACCTCGACAAGGAATTCCCGGGCGGCGGAGCGGAGGACCCGCGTCCGGAGGTCAGGTCCATGCCGTTCTTCCCGGGGCCGCCGGCCCCGGGGCCGTCCTCGGGACCGTCGTCGACCGGCGGCGTCCCGCTGCCCGCCCCCGCGCCGGTTCCCCCGAGCACTCCCCCGGCCGCTCCCCCCGCCGCTCCCGCGCCCGAGGAACGCCAGGCGCCCGCCATCCCGACCGCCACCTCCGCCGCGGTCGTCAAGGGCCGAATCACCATCGAGGATCAGGTGATCGAGAAGATCGCGAGACTGGCCGCGCTGGAGGTCGAGGGGGTCGCCGCGTCGTCCGTGCGGCCCTCCTCCCCGGGCGGGCCGGCCGGCGGGGCACCGCCCGAGGGGACGGGGCGGCCCGGCGGCCGGGGCCCCGCGCACGACAACGAGATCTCGCTGGACCTCACCCTCACCGTCGAGTACGGCCGGGTGGTCATGGACGTGGCCAAGGAGGTCAAGACCAACGTGGCCCGGGTGGTCAGCCAGATGCTCGGGATGCGCGTGGTCGCGGTGAACATCTCCGTGGACGACGTCGTCCTGCCCGCCGCGGCCGGGCGCGACGGACGCGCCCCGGCCTGACCCGGCGGAGAGAGATCGGGGTCGTTCCCCTCCCGCCCACGGGAACGACCCCGACGATCCCTCGGGCCGCCATCGCGACCAGGAACGCACTCTAGACAGCGCGAGGATCCGCACGAAGCGGTTTCGCCCGGTTACCGCCCGGCGCGCGCGTAGCAGGTCTGCATCGCCACGCCGACGGACACCGTGGTGATCTTCACCCGTTCCACCATCGGCTCCGTGACGCCCGCGAACCGGAACGAGTGCGGCCGGCCGCCGGTCGCGGTGCCCTGCCGGGACTGCGGCGCCCGGCCGCGCAGCGACACCTCGGCGCGGACGAGCCCGCTGGCCGCGACGTTGACGGTGACCTCCAGGCCGCCGGCCGCGGCCCGGTAGAACGCGGTGCCGGCCGGGCACCAGGTGACGGTGCCGCCGCCCCCGCCCGGCCCCGCCGGGCCGCCGCCGCCCTGGTCCTGCCCGCCGCCCTGCCCGGGCGTGCTCCCCCGGCTCTGCTGCGGCTCGGGGTCGACGGCGCCCGTCCCGCCGGGAAGGGGCTGGACGGGCTGGGGCGCGGCGGGGGTCGTCCCCGTGCCGGAGGCGGCGCGGCCGTTTCCGGCCGCCCCGCGCGGCTCGTCGCCGAGCAGCGGCACCAGCAGGACCGCCACGGCCGCCGCCACGAGCGCCAGCGCCCCGCCGTACCCGGCGAACCGGCTCCAGGCCGGGGCGCGGCGCCCGGCCGCCCTGCGCGTGGACTTCATACCGCCGTGGACTCCAAACCAGTGGGCGTCGAGGCTGCAGCGCCCGACACTACCGAACGGTAACAACTTTCGGAGCGCCATGCCCGCGGACGGCACCGATGACCACAGAGGAGCAGAGAGGAGCGGACCGCGGGGATCAGACCTGGACGCGGTCCCGGACGGCCGCCACGACCTCCTCGACCGCCTCCTCGATGGAGACCCCGTTCTTCTGCTCGCCGCTGCGGTAGCGGAACGACACCGCGTCCTTGGCCACGTCGTCGTCCCCGGCCAGCAGCATGAAGGGCACCTTCTGCTTCTGGGCGTTGCGGATCTTCTTCTGCATCCGGTCGGCGGAGGCGTCGACCTCCACCCGGATCCCCCGCTCGCGCAGCCGCTCGGCCACCTTCTGCAGGTGCGGGACGTGCGCGTCGCCGATCGGGATCCCGACCACCTGGACCGGCGCCAGCCACGGCGGCATCGCACCCGCGTAGTGCTCCAGCAGCACCCCGAAGAACCGCTCGATCGACCCGAACAGCGCCCGGTGGATCATGACCGGCTGCTGCCGCGACCCGTCGGCGGCCTGGTACTCCAGCTCGAACCGCTTCGGCTGGTTGAAGTCGACCTGGATGGTCGACAGCTGCCAGGTGCGGCCGATCGCGTCCTTGGCCTGCACGGAGATCTTCGGGCCGTAGAACGCGGCGCCGCCCGGGTCGTCCACCAGGTCGAGCCCGGAGTCGTCGGCGGCCTCCTTGAGCGCGGCGGTCGCCTCCGCCCAGTCCTCCTCGACGCCGATGAACTTCTCCGAGTCGTCCCGGGTGGACAGCTCCAGGTAGAACTCGTCGAGCCCGTAGTCGCGCAGCAGGTCGAGCACGAAGCCGAGCAGGTTCTTGATCTCCCCGACCATCTGCTCGCGGGTGCAGTAGATGTGCGCGTCGTCCTGGGTCATCCCGCGCACCCGGGTGAGGCCGTGCACCACGCCGGACTTCTCGAACCGGTAGACGCTGCCGAACTCGAACAGCCGCAGCGGCAGCTCGCGGTACGACCGCCCGCGCGCCCGGAAGATCAGGTTGTGCATCGGGCAGTTCATCGGCTTGAGGTAGTAGTCCCCGCCGTCCACCTCCATGGGCGGGAACATGTCGTCCTTGTACCAGCCCAGGTGCCCGGAGACCTCGAAGAGGTTCTGCTTGGTGATGTGCGGGGTGTTGACGAACTCGTAGCCCGCCTCCTCGTGCCGCCGCCGCGAGTAGTCCTCCATCACCCGGCGGACCACGCCGCCCTTGGGGTGGAAGACGGCCAGGCCGCTGCCGATCTCGGGCGGGAAGGAGAACAGGTCGAGTTCGGCGCCCAGCCTGCGGTGGTCGCGCTTCTCGGCCTCCTCCAGCAGCTTGAGGTACTCGTCCTGCTTCTCCCGCGACTCCCAGGCGGTGCCGTAGATCCGCTGGAGCTGCGGGTTCTTCTCGCTGCCCCGCCAGTACGCGCCGCCCGAGCGCATCAGCTTGAAGGCGGGGATGACGCGGGTGGTCGGCAGGTGCGGGCCCCGGCACAGGTCCTTCCAGCGCAGCTCGCCGGACTTGGCGTCGAGGTTGTCGTAGATGGTCAGCTCGCCGGCGCCCACCTCGACGTCGGCGCCCTCGCCCGCCTCGGGGGCCGAGCCCTTGAGGCCGATCAGCTCCAGCTTGTACGGCTCGCGGGCCAGCTCCTCCCGGGCCTCCTCGTCGGAGACCGGGCGGCGGGAGAACCGCTGCCCCTGCTTGACGATCTCGCGCATCCGCTTCTCGATGCGCTTGAGGTCCTCGGGGGTGAACGGCTCGGGCACGTCGAAGTCGTAGTAGAAGCCGTTCTCCACCGGCGGGCCGATGCCCAGCCGGGCCTCGGGGAACAGCTCCTGGACGGCCTGCGCCATCACGTGCGCGGCCGAGTGCCGCATGATCGCCCGCCCGTCGGCCGAGCCGATCTCGACCGGCTCCACGCTCTCGCCCTCGCGGACCCGGTAGGCCAGGTCGCGCAACTCGCCGTCCACCCGGGCGGCGATGACGGTGCGCCCGTCGGCGTCCAGCACGGTCCCGGCGGTCGACCCCGGCTCCACCACCCGCTCGCTTCCGTCGAGGGTGATGCGCAGCTCAGGCACGGTGGACACGGGTACTCCTCGCGATGATGAAGGCGATGATGAAGGGATGTGCACGGGGTCCGATCCAGGACCGGGGTCCGATGCTACCGAGTCCGGCAGGTCACCGGACGCATCCTCCCCAGGGCCCTCGGCCCGTTCCCGTCCGGGGGCCGGTTCCTGTCCCATGGTTCGCTCCTGTCTCGTCGTATCGGTGGGAGCGGCCCCGGGGAACGGCCCTGGCAAAGGCGAAAGGCCCCGGGATCGCTCCCGGGGCCTCGCCGCTGGCTCGTCAGGTCAGGCGGCGGTCGCGCCGGGAGTCCCCGGCGTCGTCGTCGCCGGCGCGTGATGCGCGCCCATGCCTGCCATGCGCCCCATGGTAGCCGACGCGGCCGGGGGCCGCCGTGCGGTCGGCCGGGGGCGCCGTGCGGTCAGGTCCGCGCCGGCGTGGCCAGCTGGTCCATGTCCTCCAGCTCGCGGCCCTTGGTCTCCGGCACGGCCCGCATCACGAAGATGAAGGCCAGCGCCGCGAAGACGGTGTACATGCCGTACGCCAGCCCCAGCGAGACGCCGGAGATCCCGGGGAAGGTCGTGGTGATCAGCCAGTTGGCGATCCACTGCGCGGCGGCGGCGACGGCCAGCGCCGAGGCCCGGATGAAGTTGTTGAACATCTCGCCGAGCATCACCCAGACCACGGGGCCCCAGGTGGCGGCGAACGACAGCACGTAGACGTTGGCGGCGACCAGCGCGACGGGCCCGGCCGCGCCGCCGAGCACGGGCTCCCCGTTCACCACCGGGGCGGTGGCGAAGCAGATCGTCATGATCCCCAGCGTGACCGTCATCCCGGCGGCCCCGGCCAGCAGCAGCGGGCGGCGGCCGATCTTGTCGACCAGCGCGATCGCCAGCAGCGTGGCGAGCACGTTCACCACCGAGTTGATCACGGAGGTGAGCATGGCGTCGTTCTCGCTGAACCCGACGGCCTGCCACAGCGAGGACGAGTAGTAGAAGATCACGTTGATGCCGACGAACTGCTGGAAGACCGACAGCAGGATGCCCACCCACACGATCGGCAGCAGCCCGAGCCGGTGGCCGCGCAGGTCGCGCAGGTGGACGGGCCGGTCGCGGGCCAGCGAGCGGCCGATCTCGCGGATCTTGAGGTCCACGTCGCCGTGCCCCATCACCCGGGCCAGCACCGCGCGGGCCTTCGCCGGCTGGTGCTTCTTGACCAGGTAGCGGGGCGACTCGGGGATGGTCGTGGCGATCACCCCGTACATCACGGCGGGGACGATCGCGCTGGCGAACATCCAGCGCCAGGCCGTGCCGCCCCAGGGGAACTGCCCGGACGCCCCGCCCTCGGAGGCGCGGGCGATGACGTAGTCGACCACCAGCGCGGCGAAGATGCCCAGCACGATCGCCATCTGCTGGAGCGAGCCGAGCCGCCCGCGCAGCTCCGCCGGGGCGATCTCGGCGATGTAGGCGGGCGCGATCACCGACGCGGCGCCGATCGCCAGCCCGCCGACCAGGCGCCAGAACGTCAGGTCCCAGGCGTTGAAGGCCAGCGCCGAGCCCAGCGAGCTGACCATGAAGAGGATCGAGGCGATCAGCATCACCCGGACGCGGCCGATCCGGTCCGCCAGCGGCCCGGCGAACCAGGCCCCGGCGGCGCACCCCAGCAGGGCCGACGACACCACCAGGCCCACGACCACCGGGTTGAGGCCGAACTGGGCCTTGATCGCGTCCACGGCGCCGTTGATGACCGAAGAGTCGTAACCGAAGAGGAATCCGCCCAGTGCCGCCGCGCCGGCCAGCATCGCCGCGGTCGCCGCCGAATGCGACGGCCCCTCCGGGTGGGCGGGTCCCAGGTCGCCTTGTCCGGGTACCCCGTGTTGAGCCATGAACGTGCCTTTCCCGATGAAAAGCACGTTAAGCAAGTCCTTACTCGCGCACAGCCACGCCGATCACGTGCGGGGAGGCCGGGTTGGGGAGACGCGAGGCGGGGAAGGCGAAGCGGCGCTCGCGGCGCACGGTGAAGCCGCAGCTGGCGATCCACTCGTCGGTGGGCCGGGAGACGTGGCAGCCCGCCGCGACGTACGGCCACACCACGTCGGCGTACTTCTGGAACGTCACCATCCCGGTCGTGTCGCCCCGCACGTGCTCGTAGTAGCGCAGCTCCCCGCCGGGACGCAGCACGCGGCGCAGCTCGGCCAGCGCCCGGACCGGGTTGCGGACCGAGCACAGCACCAGCGAGACGACCGCCACGTCGAAGGAGGCGTCGTCCAGGTCGAGCCGCTCGGCCACCCCGGCCCGCACCGCCACCGGCACCGGCGCCTGCGCGGCGGCGGCGACGGCGCGGGCGCGCAGCGCGGGCTCCGGCTCGACGGCGACCACCTCGGTCACGCCGCCCGGATAGTGCGCGAAGTTGGCGCCGTGGCCCGCGCCGAGCTCCAGGACGCGCCCGGAGGCGCCGGCCAGGAGCTCGTCGCGGTGCGCGTCACCGCCGATCCGCGCGGCGGCCGCGTCCAGCCGGGGGTAGAGACGGGCGAAGACGGGGTGCCTGAGATCATCGGTCATCCCAGCAGTCTCCGCCACGCGCGTCTAACCCGTCGAGGCGGCGGTGGCCTCGGCGTGGCGCTCCGCGACGGCGGGCCGGGGCTCTCCGGACACGGGGGACACGACGGACGCCGCGGACGCGGCGGCGGCGCGCCGGTGCAGCTCCGGGATCACCCCTTCGGCGAACCAGTAGGCCTCCTCCAGGTGCGGGTAGCCCGACATGATGAACTCCTCGATGCCGAGCGCCGCGTACTCCTCGATGCGCTCGGCCACCTCGGTGTGGCTGCCGACCAGCGCGGTGCCCGCGCCGCCCCGCACCAGGCCGACGCCGGCCCACAGGTTCGGGTAGATCTCCAGGTCGCGCGCCGGGCCCCGGGCGCCCGCGCGGTACGACTCGTGCAGCTCGCGCATCCGCCGCTGCCCGACCGAGTCGCTGGCGGCCAGGGCCTGCTGCGCCTGCTCGACGTGGGACGGGTCGACGCCGTCCAGCAGCCGCCGCGCCTCGCCCCAGGCCGCCTCGGAGGTGTCCCGGCTGATGGTGTGCAGCCGGATCCCGAACCGCAGCTCGCGGCCCTCGGCGGCGGCCAGCCCGCGCATCCAGGCGATCTTCGCGGCCACCTGCTCCGGCGGCTCGCCCCAGGTCAGGTACACGTCGACGTGGCGGGCCGCGACGGGTCCCGCGGCCTGCGAGGAGCCGCCGAAGTAGATCTCGGGGAGGGGGTCGGGCGGGCGCGGCGCGACGGCGCCCTCGACGCGGTAGTGCTCGCCCTCGAAGTCGAACGGCTCGCCGCTCCAGGCGCCGCGGACGATCTCCAGGAACTCGCCGGTGCGAGCGTACCGGTCGGCGTGCGGCAGGTGGTCGCCGAAGCGGCGCTGCTCGGCCGACTCGCCGCCGGTCACCACGTTCAGCAGCAGCCGCCCGCCGGAGATCCGCTGGTAGGTGGCGGCCATCTGGGCGGCCAGCGTCGGCGCGACGAATCCCGGCCGGAAGGCCACCAGGAACTTCAGCCGGGAGGTCTCGCGCAGCAGCGCCGCGGTGACCAGCCAGGCGTCCTCGCACCAGGTGCCGGTCGGGGTCAGCACCGCCTCGAAGCCGAGCTGCTCGGCGGACCGGGCGATCTGGGCGAGGTAGTCGATGTCCGGCGGGCGCACCCGGTCGGCGCTGCCGGGACGGTCGCCGGGGCGCCCGACGCCCGCCGGGACGCTGTGCCCGCCGCCGACCAGGGCGCGGCTGTCGCCGGTGGTGGGCAGGAACCAGTGGAAGCGCGGGACGCCCGCGGTCATCGGCTCACCTCGATGTCGTTGAAGCGGCGGTCGACGAACTCGGCCATCTCGACCTTCCCGGGGATCAGCTTCTCGCCGAGGAAGGTGTCGGCCACCTGCTGCTCGTGCCGCACCAGCGCGTCGTCGACCTTGATCAGGCTGGCGGCGCGGCGGCGGGCCGCCTGCACGGCCACCGGGAGCGGCAGCCCGGTGTCCTTGGCCCAGACCTCGCCCCACTTCTCCGGGTGCTCGGCGGCCCAGACCAGGGCGCGGCGCTGCCGGGCGAGGTAGTCGCGCAGCGCGGCCGTCTTCGCCTTGTCGTCCAGGGCCTTCTCGGCGGCGACGATGAGGTTGTAGCCGGTGGTGTAGCCCCGGCCGTCGACGAGGACGCGGGCGCCCGCCTGGCTCTGGCCCTGCGCGGTGTAGGGGTCCCAGACGGCCCAGGCGTCCAGCCTGCCCTGGCTGAAGGCGGCGAGGGCGTCGGGGGGCGCGAGGTACTGCGGCTGGATGTCCTTGAAGCCGAGCCCGGCCCGCTTCAGGACGGCCAGCAGGTGGTAGTGGGCCGAGCTGCCCTTGGCCACGCCGATCCGCTTGCCCTTGAGGTCGGCCGGGGCTTTGATCGCCGAGTTCCCGGGCACCAGGACGGCCTGGCCGGTCAGCCCGAGGTCGGCCGCCGCGGCGATCTTGATCTTGGATCCGGCGGCGGCGGCGAACACCGGCGGGGTGTTGCCGACGGCGCCGAAGTCCAGCGCCCCGGCGTTGACCGCCTCCAGCAGCGGCGGGCCGGAGGTGAACTGGTTCCAGGTGACCTTGTACGGCAGCTTGCCCAGTTCACCGGCCGCGGTGAGCAGGGCCTGCTGGCCGCCCTTCTGGTCGCCGATCCGCAGCGTGACCTTGGACAGGTCGACCGATCCGTCCTGGCGGATCGCGGCGTTCTGCGCGTCCTCCCCGCCGCCGCAGCCGGTGGCGGCCGACGCGGTGAGGACGAGCGCGGCCACGCCCGCCAGCAGCGTGCGGAGTCTTCCGATCGTCATGGGTGGTTCCTCGCTCTTCGAGGGGACTCGGGAGGGCGTGCTCAGGTGGGCGTGACGCCGAGGCGGTCGAGGAGGACGTCCCGCAGCGCGGTGAGCTCGGGGTTGTCGCGGTGCCGGGGCCGGGGGACCGTGACGCGCGACTCGTGCGCGATCCGGCCGCCGTCCAGGACGAGCACCCGGTCGGCCAGCAGCAGCGCCTCGTCGACGTCGTGGGTGACGAGGAGGATGCCGGGGCCGTGCCGCTCCCACAGGTCCAGGACGAGCCGGTGCATGGTGATGCGGGTGAGGGCGTCCAGGGCGCTGAACGGCTCGTCCAGCAGGAACAGGCGGGGCTCGCGGACGAGCGCGCGGGCGAGCGAGGCGCGCTGGGCCTCGCCGCCGGACAGCGTGAGGGGCCAGGCGCCGCCGCGCTCGCTCAGGCCGACCTCCTCGAGCGCCTTCTCGGCGGCCGCCCGCGGCTCGGGGACGTCCAGGCCGAGCGCGACGTTGGCCCGGACCCGTTTCCAGGGCACCAGGCGGGGCTCCTGGAAGGCCACGGCGGTGGTGCCGCGGACGGTCAGGCCGCCCTCCTCGGTGAACTCGGTGTCACGGTCCAAGCCGGCCAGGGCGCGCAGCAGCGTCGACTTGCCCGAGCCGCTGCGGCCGAGCAGGGCGACGAACTCGCCGCGCTCGATGGTCAGGTCGATGCCGTCCAGGACCGTCCGGTCGCCGAACCGCCGGGTCAGCCCCTCCACCGTCGCGACGGGCTCGGCGGGGGCCGGGCCGGGCGTCCCGGCGGCGATCACGTCAGGAAGTCCTTGCGCCATGTCAGCGCCCTCCTCTCCAGCAGCCGGACCAGCGCGTCGGTGATCAGGCCGAGCGCCGCGTACACCACCAGCCCCAGCACGACCACGTCGGTGCGCAGGAACTCGCGGGCGTTGTTGATCATGAAGCCGAGGCCGGAGGAGGCGTTGACCTGCTCGGCCACGATGAGCGCCAGCCAGGCGATGCCCAGGCTCTGCCGCAGCCCGACCAGGGCCTGCGGCAGCGCGCCCGGGAGCACGATGTGCCGGATCAGCGCGAACCGGCCCAGCCGCAGCGTGTGCGCGACCTCGGCGAGCTTGCCGTCCACGCCGCGGATCCCGGCGAAGGTGTTGAGGTAGAGCGGGAAGGCGACGCCGAGCGCGACCAGTGCGACCTTGGGCGTCTCGCCGATCCCGAACCACAGGATGAACAGCGGGATCAGGCCGAAGTGCGGCAGTGCCCGCAGCATCTGCATCAGCGGGTCGACGGAGTTCTCGCCGAGCCTGCTGAGCCCGGCGATCACGGCCAGCCCGACGCCGGCGACGCCGCCGATGAGGAAGCCCAGCGCGGCGCGCTGCACCGAGACCCCGATCGCGCTGGGCAGCGTGCCGTCGCGGAGGAGGTCCACGCCGGTGGCGGCGATCGTGGTGGGCGCCGCCAGGAGGCGTTCGGAGAGCAGGCCGGTGGACGAGGCCAGCTGCCACAGCACCAGCAGGACGAGCGGGCTGACGGCGCGGGCCAGCGCGGAGCGCGGGAGGCGCACGGAGAGGATCTTCGGGCGGGCCCGGGCGGGGGCGCGCGCCAGATCGAGGGAGGAGGTGGACACGGTGAAGGAGCCCTTCGCGGCGTTCGTTCGGGGGACGGCGTACGTTCAGGGGACGCGGCGTGCGGGGCCGTGGGAGGCGCCCGCTAGGCGGGGCGACACAGGCAGCCGGCCTGCCGCCGGAGGACGACGTGCAGGCGCGCTGCGGGATGGGCGGGGCGGCTCACGATCTTCACCCTGAACCAAAATCCCTATTAAGTCAATCGGGAATATTAATAAAGTAGGACATTGACCGCTACCCAGGGCCCGGTCGCGATCTCCCTCCCCCGGGGCAGGCGGACCGTCGGTGCCGCGCCTTAGGCTCCAAGGTGCGATGACCGATGTTCCCCTTCCCCCGCGCGACGAGCCCGCGCCCCACGGCCCCCTCCGGCCCGAGCCGGCGCGGCACGACCACGTGCGCCTGGTGCAGGGCGTCCGCGCGGCGCTGATCCCGGGCCCGCACGACCCGCGGGCCACCATGCTGCCGCCGCCGATGTGGCTGCGCGTGCCGATCCTGCTGCTCATGCTGGCCATGACGATCGGGTTCACGGCGGGCTCCATCGCCATCCCGATCGAGGTCGACGGCCGGCCCCCGGGCCTCAGCGCGCTGTTCGGCGTGCTGCAGGCGGGCCCGCTGCTGTTCGCGGTGCGGCGGCCGCTGGCCGCCTGGCGGATCGCCGCCGGCGGGCTGCTGGCGGGGGCCCTGCTGGTGCACGACACGGCCTTCTGGCCGTGGCCGGTCACCGCGTTCCTGGCCCACCTGGTCATCCTCTTCTTCGTCGCGCTCGCCTGCGACCGCGAGACGCTGGTCGGCGTCGGCGCCGTCACCATCGCGGGGCTGATCGGGCCCGCGGTGCTGTTCGGGATGCCGGGCTGGTTCGGCGCGATCCTGGGCGGGATCGTGCTGATGGTGCTGGCCTTCGGCGACGCGGTCGGCGGGCGCCGCACCGCCGAGGCGATCCTGCGCGAGCAGGAGGAGCTGCGCCGCCAGGACCTGGCCCGCCAGGCGGTGCTGGAGGAGCGCGCCCGGATCGCGCGCGAGCTGCACGACGTGGTCGCCCACCACATGTCGGTGATCGCCATGCAGGCGGAGGCGGCCCCGTACAAGATCCCCGAACTGCCGGACGCGGCCCGGCACACCTTCGGCGTGGTGCGCGACGCCGCCCGCGAGGCGCTGACCGAGACCCGCCGGGTGGTGGGGCTGCTGCGCTCCGACGACGAGGGCGCCGAGCGCGCCCCGCAGCCGGGCCTGGACCGGATGGACGACCTGGTCGCCACCGCCCGCCGCTCCGGGCTGGCGGTCGGCGTCACCGTGGTCGGGCTGCCCCGGCCGCTGGCGGTCGGGGTTGACCTGTCGGCGTTCCGGATCGTGCAGGAGTCGCTGAGCAACGCGGCCCGGTACGCGCCCGGCGCCCGGGTGGCGATCGAGATCCGGTACGGCCATGACCGGCTGCACGTCGCCGTCACCGACGACGGCCCGCGCACCACCCCCGAGGAGTCGCACGGCGGTGGGCACGGCCTGGTGGGCATGCACGAGCGGGTGGCGATGCTCGGCGGCGCCCTGACCGCCGGGGCCCGCGCGGAGGGCGGCTGGTCGGTGGTCGCCGAACTGCCGTACGGCGACTCGGAGTGATCGCGCCGGAGCGGTGAGCGGGCCCGGCTAGTGTTCCTGTCGTGACGATTCGGGTGCTTATCGCCGACGACCAGGTGATGATCCGCGACGGGCTGGCCGCGCTGCTGTCCTCCGATCCGGAGATCGAGGTGATCGGGCAGGCGGGCAACGGCCTGGAGGCCGTGGCGATGGCCCGCGAGCTGGACCCGGACGTGATCGTGATGGACATCCGGATGCCGGAGATGGACGGCCTGGCCGCGACCGCCGAGCTGGTCGGCGAGCCGCCCGGCGACGACGTCGACCCGGCCGGGATCAGGCCGAAGGTGCTGGTGCTGACCACCTTCGACCTCGACGAGTACGTGTACGAGGCGCTGGGCTCGGGGGCCAGCGGGTTCCTGCTCAAGGACGCCTCGGCGGCCGACCTGGTCAACGGGGTGCGGGTGGTGGCCGCCGGGGACGCGCTGCTGGCCCCGTCCATCACCCGGCGGCTGATCGGCGACTTCGCCCGGCGCCGCCGCCACCAGCGGCCCAGCCCGGGCGCGACCTCGTCGCTGACCCCGCGCGAGCTGGACGTGCTGCGCCTGATCGCGCGGGGCCTGTCCAACGCCGAGATCGCGGCCGAGCTGGTGCTGGCCGAGCAGACGGTCAAGACCCACGTCGGCCATGTGCTGACCAAGCTGGCGCTGCGCGACCGCACCCAGGCGGTCGTGTACGCCTACGAGAACGGCCTGGTCGGCGGCTGACCCCGGCGGGCCCGCCCGGCGGGCCCGGGACGCGGGCGCGCCGCCGGGGGCGCATCAGCGGGCGGGGTCGAGTACGAGCTTGCCGGTGCTGCGGCGGGCGCGCAGGTCCTCGTGGGCCCGGCGGGCCTCGCTCAGGCCGTACTCGCCGCCGGAGACCACCCGCAGCCGGCCGTCGGCCACCAGGCCGAACAACTCCCGGAGGGCGGTGCCCATGACGTCGCCGGGCATCTGGAAGACGTGCGCCAGCCACATCCCGGCGATGGTGGTGGAGTGGGCCAGGAGGGTGGCGGGCTGGACGGGCGAGGGCGCCTCCCGGGAGGCCATCCCGTAGAAGGCCAGCCGCCCGAACGGGGCGAGCGCCCGCAGGCTCTGGTCGGTGACCCGGCCGCCGGTCATCTCCAGCACGATGTCCACGCGCCTGCCGCCGTTGGCCTCGATCAGGGCGGCCGTCAGGTCGGGCTCGGCGGGGTCGACCGCCACGTCGGCGCCGAGCTCCAGGGCCAGCTCGCGCTTCTCCTTGGAGGAGGCGGTGGCGATGACGCGGCCCGCCCCCCAGGCCTTGGCGATCTGGACGGCCAGCGTGCCGACCCCGCCCGCGGCGGCGTGCACGACGACCGTCTCCCCCGGCTCCAGGTGGGTGCTGCGGCGCAGCAGCACCCAGGCGGACGCGCCCTGGATGATCATGCCGAGGGCGGTGACGTCGTCGACGGCCTCGGGGACGTCCCAGGCCATGCCCGCCGCGGCCACGGCCTTCTCCGCGTACCCGCCGCTGCCGGTGAGGGCGACGACGCGGCGCCCGTCCGCGGTGCGGCCGACGACCTCGCCGCCCGGCACCAGCGGCAGCTCGGTCTTGGAAAGGTAGCTGTCCTCGGCCTGGTGGGTGTCGGCGAAGTTGACGCCGGCCCGGGACACCTCGACCAGGAGCTGCCCGGGACCGGCGACCGGGTCGGGCAGGTCGGCGACGTTCAGCACCTCGGGGCCGCCGAACTCGGTGATCTGGATCGCGCGCACGCTCTCTCCCTCGGATGGACGGTCTGGATCGGGGCGGGCCCGAGGGTCAGCGGGGACCCGGGACGCCGCGGAACTTGAACGGGCCCGGCTCGCGCCCGGGGACGACGAACCACGCCTCGCCGGAATCCTCCCCGTCGAGGATGGCCATGAACGCGCCTACCACGTCCTCGACCTCCAGGATGGGGAACCCGCGCTCCTCCAGCTCGGCCTTCATGCCGCCGAGGATGGCGGTGTCGGCGAACGAGGGGCACAGCGCGTTGACGCGGATCGCCTCGGGCGCGTAGGCGGGGCCGAGGGCGCGGACGAGGCCGATGACGGCGGCCTTGTTCGCCCCGTAGACGGGGTCGAACGGGGTGGCGGTGAGGCCGGCCATGCTGGCGGTGGCGATGATGTCGCCGCCGCCGCGGGCGCGGAGGGCGGGGAGGGCTGCGTGGACGCCGTACACGACGCCGTCGAGGTTGATGCTCATGGCCCGGCGGTACAGGTCGGGGTCGAAGCCTTCGCCGAGGTCGCCCCCGCCGACGATCCCGGCGTTGAGGAAGGCCACGTCCAGGCCGCCGAACGCCTCGACGGCGGCGGTCACGGCGGCCTGGCTGTCGGCGGGTTCGCGCACGTCGCAGCGGACGTAGCGGCCGTCGAGCTCCTCGGCGAGCGCGCCGCCCCGCTCGTCGTCGATGTCGGCGAGCACCAGCCGCGCGCCGCCGGCGGCGAGCCGGCGGGCGACCGCCGCGCCGATGCCGTTGGACCCGCCCGTGATCAGCGCCACCTTGCCCGCACCGTCGAAAGCCGCCATGTGACTGCCTTTCCCCAAGTAACTGACTCGTCAGTTACTATAGCCGAATGGACTTCGGTTTGAGCGAACGGGCCCAGGACTACCTCGCCCGGCTGCAGGACTTCATGGACTCCCACGTGTACCCCGCCGAGCCGCTCTACGCCGAGCAGCGGCGCGAGCTGCGCGCGGCCGGCCAGGAGCACACCGTCCCCCCGATCGTGGAGGAGCTCAAGGTCGAGGCGCGCAAGCGCGGCCTGTGGAACCTCTTCCTCCCCGACAGCCAGGACCCCGCCCACGGCCTGTCGGTCACCGACTACGCCAGCCTGGCCGAGGTCACCGGCCGCTCCCCCAACCTCGCCCCAGAGGCCATCAACTGCGCCGCGCCCGACACCGGCAACATGGAGGTGCTGCACCTGTTCGGGACGCCCGAGCAGAAGGAGCGGTGGCTCACCCCGCTGCTCAACGGCGAGATCCGCAGCGCGTTCGGGATGACCGAGCCGGACGTGGCCAGCTCCGACGCCACCAACATCTCCACCCGGATCGAGCGCGACGGCGACCACTACGTCATCACCGGCCGCAAGTGGTGGATCAGCGGCTCCGCCGACCCGCGCTGCAAGATCATGATCCTGATGGGCAAGACCGACCCGGACGGCCACCCCTACCGGCAGCAGTCGATGGTGCTGGTGCCGCTGGACACCCCGGGCGTGGAGATCGTCCGGCCGCTGCCCGTGTTCGGCTACTCCGACCAGCACGGCCACTGCGAGATCCACCTCAACGAGGTGCGGGTGCCGGTGGAGAACCTGGTCGGCGAGGAGGGCGGCGGGTTCGCCATCGCCCAGGCCCGCCTGGGCCCCGGCCGCATCCACCACTGCATGCGCGCCATCGGCATGGCCGAGCGGGCCTTGGAGCTGACGTGCGAGCGGGCCGCCTCGCGGGTGGCCTTCGGCAAGCCGCTGGCCCGGCAGGGCGTCGTCCAGCAGCAGATCGCCGAGTCGCGGATGGCGATCGAGCAGGCGCGGCTGCTCACTCTCAAGACCGCCTGGCTGATCGACGAGCAGGGCGTCAAGGCGGCCCGCTCCGAGGTGGCGGCGATCAAGGTGATCGCGCCCCGCGTCGCGCTGGACGTGGTCGACAAGGCCATCCAGGTGCACGGCGCCGCCGGGGTCAGCGACGACACCCCGCTGGCCGCGATGTGGGCCGGGCTGCGCACGCTGCGGCTGGCCGACGGGCCGGACGAGGTGCACGTGCGTTCCGTGGCGCGCGCCGAGCTGGGTAAGTACCTCGGCAAATGACGCGTGAGACGGGGGAGGCCGTTCCGGGTGTGCGGCGCAGGATGCCGCACGCCCAGCGCCGCGAGCAGCTGCTGAGGGTGGCGCTGGGCGAGTTCGGGCGGCGCGGCTACCACCTCACCCAGATGGAGCACGTGGCGGCGGCCGCCCAGGTCTCCAAGGCGCTGCTCTACCAGCACTTCGCGTCCAAGGAGGAGCTGTTCGCCGCGGTCACCGACTCGGTGGTCACCGACCTGACCGGGCGGCTCAACGCGACGGTGCCCGCCCGGGGCGGCTCGGGCGAGGGCATCCGCGCCATGGTGCGGGTGCTGTTCGACTACGCCACCGAGGAGCCGGACGCCTGGGCGCTGGTGATCCGGCACCTGGACAAGCCCGAGGTGGGGCTGGGGCTGCGGGAGCTGCGCGAGCTCCGCGACCGGCTCGGCACCGCGTTCGCCGACCTGCTGCTGCGGCGCCGCCGCGCCGACCCCGCGCTGTCGCCCGCCGCGCTGGCGGTCAACGAGCGGCGGGCGCGGCTGCTGGTCCCGCTGATGTACGGCTCGATGCTGTCGATGGTGTCGTGGTGGCTGGAGCATCCCGACACCGAGCGGGCGAGCGCCGAGCAGATGGCCTACGAGTTCATCTGGCTGGGCCTCGACCGGCTGCGGTCCGGGGAGCGCCTCCCGCCCCCCGGCGCCGAGGACTGAGGCGGGCGGCGAAGCGGGGCGGCGGGCCCGGCGGCGAACGCGGCGATCCGGGCGTGGCCCGTGCCGAAGCCCCTGAGGACAGTCGGTCAGAGGGCCATCGGACCGTCCGCAAGACGGTCACGGCACCATCCCGTAACGATTCCGCCTCTACCGGTTCCGCAAGCCGCCTCACCGGCGCAACGATGACGCTGTGGCAGCCGACGGAAGTGGCGGGACTTCCCATGCCGGTCGCATCGCGGACCGGCTCAGCGCCTGGCCGGGGGTCTCCAAGGTCCGGGCGGACTGCGGCATAGGGGTCGCCCTGGCCGCCAAGGGCGTCCAGGTCATCCATCTCCATACCGGCGCGGAGGCCGAGCTGCGGCTGACCCGCCCGGTGGTGGACCGGATGGGCGCGGCGCTGGCCGACTCGGGCCGGATCACGATCCAGCCCGGCGGCGAGTGGATCTCGGTGCGGCTGGACACCGGCTCGGACGTGGCGCTGGTCGTGTCGCTGGCCAGCGTCGCGATCAAGGCCGGTGTGGCGGTCGCGGGCACGCCCGCCGGGACCGCGTCCCGGGCCGCCGCGGTGCGGCTGCGGGCCCCCTGCAGCCTGGCGGCGGGCGGCCTGCCGCCGGACCGCCTGGCCGCGCTCATCACGGCGGGCGGCGGATCGCCCATGCCGCTGAGCCAGTTCCCGCTGCTGCCCAAGGGCACGCGCCACGGCCTGGCGGGCCCCGCCGACTAGCGCCGCCCGGCCTGGCCTGGCCGTCAGTCGCCGGCCAGCCCGGCGCGGACGGCGTACACGGCCAGCCGGATCCGGTTCGGGCAGCCGGTCTTGGACAGCAGCGCGGCGATGTGGGTCTTCACGGTGGTGACGCCCAGATGCAGCCGCGCGGCGATCTCCTGGTTGGACAGCCCGGCGGCGACCAGGGCCAGCACGTCCCGCTCCCGCGGCGTGAGCGGGCCGGGGTCGGGGACGCGGGCGGACTCGTCGCGGGCGCGGACGGCCCGGTCCACCAGCCGTCCGAGCACCTCCTGGCTGAAGGGGGTGCCGCCGGCGGCGGCGCGGCGCACCGCCTCCAGCAGTTCCCCGGGCGGCGCGCTCTTGACCAGGAAGCCGCACGCCCCGGCGGCCAGCGCCGGGTACAGGTGGTCGTCGTCGCCGAACGTCGTCAGCGCCAGCACCCGCGCCGCGGGCCGGGCGGCCGTGATCCGCTCGGTGGCGGCGGTGCCGTCCAGGCCGGGCATCCGCAGGTCCATGAGGATCACGTCGGGCAGGACCCGTTCCGCCTGCGCCACCGCCTCGTGGCCGTCGGCGGCCTCGCCCACGACCTCCAGATCGGGGGCGGACTCGCAGAGCATCCGCAGACCGGCCCGCACCAGGTGCTGGTCGTCGGCCACCAGGACCCGGATCACGGCCGCGCCTCCAGCCGCTCGGCCCCCGGCCGCGGGTCCGGCCGCCCGTCGAGGGGGAGCTCGGCGGACAGCTCCCAGCCGGGGCCGGCCGGGCCCGCCTCCAGCGTGCCGCCCAGCAGGCCGACGCGTTCGCGCATGCCGACCAGCCCGTACCCGGGCGGGGAGGCGGGACGGTCGCGGCCGCCGCCTCCCCCGTCGCGGATCATCAGCCGTACCGCGTCCGGGTCCACCCGTGCGGTCAGCCGGACACGGGCGCCCGGACCGGCGTGCTTGGCGGCGTTCGCCAGGCCCTCCTGCACCAGGCGCAGCACCGTGACGCCGCGGACCGGGTCCAGCCCGGCGACGGCCGGGTCGACCGACGCCTCCACCGCCAGGCCGGTGCGGCGCCCCTGCTCGACCACCCGCTCCAGCGCCGCCGGCAGGGCGGCGGGCTCGACCGGCGGCTGGTCGTCGTGGACGGTCGACGGGTCGCGCAGCACCGCCACCAGATGGCCGAGGTCTGCCAGGGCCGCGGTGCCGGTGGCGTGCAGGTCGTCCAGGACCTCGCCGACCCGCGGGCCGGAGTCGGGCAGCACGTGCCGGGCCACCCCGACCCGCAGCACCATCGAGGACACGTGGTGGGCGACCAGGTCGTGCAGCTCGCGGGCGATGGCGGTGCGCTCGGCGGCGCGGGCCGCGCGCGTCTCGGCGAGCCGGCGCCGCTCCTGCTCGGTGGCGCGCTCGCGGGCCTCCCGCGCGACGGCGCGGACCGAGCGGATGTAGGCGCCGCCGAGCAGCAGCACCGCGGCGAAGACCGCGACCCGGAACAGCGCGGGCACGACCTCGGCGGCCGGGTCGCCGATCCGGCCGCAGGCGACCGCCAGCGCGAAAGCGGCCGCGCCCGCCGACAGCTCGCGCGCCGGACGGCGGACGGCCAGCTCGAACAGGGCGATCGCGAGCATCCCCTTCACCGGCATGATGACGGCGGACGCGGCGACCTCGGCGGTGGCCAGCAGCACCGACAGCACGGCCACGGCGGGCATCGGGAGCCGGACGGCGGCGGCGTACGCGCCGTACGCGGCCAGCACCACCGCCCAGTCGCCGACGGACCCGGGACGGTGCATCAGGGCCAGGTCCCCGGCCGCGAGCACGGCGACCAGCACCAGGCGCAGCGGGGCGAACCAGCGCCCGACGAGGTTCTCCACCCGGTCGGCGAACACGTACCGATCGTAGGCCGGGCACGCGGCCCCGCCCTCCGCCGCGAGCAGGAGGCCGCCTCCTCCACCCGGCCGCCGCGCACCGTCCGGGCGGACCGGCGAGGACGGGCCGGGCGGCGGCGGCGTTCCGGCCCGCGGGCGGATACGCCGCGCCGCCCGGCCCGCTCAGATGGGACGCATGGAGCTCATCACCGCGGGCCGCGTGCTCGCCGTCATCCTCAGCACGGGCACGTTCGCGTTCCTCTTCCTGCACGACTCGTGGCGCGGCGACAACCTCTTCCTCGTGCCGGACCTCATCCTGTGCGGGCTGCTACTGGTGGCCGCCGCGCTCCCCCGGCGGCACGCCGTGCCGGCGCTGGCCTTCTCCTTCGCCATGTGCACCGGGGTGTTCACGGCGTCAGTGTCGTCGTACGCGGTGCGCGGCGAGCTGGGCGCCGCGAGCTTCGCGGGGGTGCTGGCGGCCGCGGTCATGGCCGTCCTGCTGCTGACCCGCGGGGCGTCCCGGGCCGTTCAGGACGGCGGCGGGCAGCGCAGCGCGAGGTAGAGGTCGGCGCGGCCGCTCATCGACCCCATGCTGCGCCCGGTCAGCATCTCGATCCGCCGGACGCGGTAGCGCAGCGTGTTGACGTGGACGTGCAGGAGGTCGGCCGTGCGCTGCCACGACCCGCTCGTCTCCAGGAAGAGGTCGAGCGTGCGGACCAGTTCCGAGCCGTGCCGGGCGTCGTGGTCCTCCAGCGGTCCGATGAACCGCTCCCGGTACGAGCGCCGCACGTCGTCGGGGAGGACGGCCAGCAGCAGCCGGTGCGAGCCGAGGTCGGCCTCGCGCACGACGGTCACCGGACCGGCACTGTCGCGGGCGTGCCGCAGTACGCGCCGCGCGGCCTCCACCGCCGCGGCGAGGCCGCCGGCGTCGCCCGTCGCCTCGCTCACCCCGGCGGCGACGGTGCGCCCCCGCAGGACGAGCGGGTAGCGGCCGGCCACGTCCCTCAGCGCCGCCTCGACGCGCTCCGCGCCGGCCGGCCCGTTGACCAGCGCGATCACCGTGTCGTCGCGCTCGCACAGCAGGACCCGGCCGGCCCGGTCGGGTGCCGCCGTGCGGGCCAGGGCGCCGCCGACGATCCAGGCGCGGGGCAGCGCGGCGTCGAGCGCGACCGCGACGGCCACGGTCGGCGCGCCCGGGTCGGCGCCGAGCGAGCGGAGCCCTCCCGCGACGGCCTCGTGGTCCGCGCCGCGGGCGGCGGCGTCGAGCAGGTCGCGGACGCGGCGCTGCTCGCGGCGGCGCCCCGCGTCGATCCGGTCGAGTTCGGCGCCGAGGACGGGCAGGGCCGCCCGCATCGCCCTCTCCCCGCCCGCCGCGCCCGGGGCGTCGCCGCCCGGGCACACCAGGTGCCCCTGGACGCCGCCGTCCGCCCCGCGGATCGGGCGCACGGCCAGGGCCGCGGCGGGCGGCGGCGCGGCGCCGGTCGCGTGCAGCCAGGCGCGCTCGACGTCCTCGCGGGCGGGCGGGTCGCCGGCGGAGGCCAGGACGGTCGCCAGCGGGGAGAGCACCCAGCAGTCCAGCTCCGTCTCCTCGCGCAGCAGGCGGACCACCCCGCGCACCCCTCCGGCGCCGTGCGCGGCCGCGGCCAGGCGGCGGCGCAGTCCCGCGGGCGAGTGCGCCTCGGCGACCCGTTCGGCGATGGCCGCGAACGCGCGGTCGTCGGCGGCCGCGATGAGCGGCAGCCCGCGCCGCTCGCACTCCACGACCAGGGAGACGGGCGGTCCGTCCGGCGCCGCCGGGCCCACCACCAGCGCGGCCGCGCCGCGTCCGGCCAGGGAGGCGGCGAAGGCCGCGCACTCGGCGGGGCTGCGGTACCACCGCCCGGTGGTCAGGACCAGGTCGCCGCCGCGCACCTGGGCGCCGGGGCCGGGGAGGTCGGTGACGCGCACGCGCCTGATCCGGCGGCCGAGCGAGCCGTGCCCCGCGACCAGCGAGAGCGCCAGGTCGCCCTGGGCCAGCAGGTCCGCCACGCGCAGGACGGCCGGTGCCGTTTCCGTCGCCATCTTCTCACCTCGGGAGCCGATCCAGCCCCCGGAGCAACATACGGGGAACGTATCAGCCGTCCGGCCGGTGATCGAGCACGGCCCTCAGGGCAGTGCCGGCGCGGTGGCAGTCGTGGAACGTAGAGTACAGCGGCACCGGCGCGAGCCGGACGACATCGGGTTCGCGGGTATCGGCCACGACGCCGTGCGCGGCGGCGAGCCGGCCGGCGACCGCGGCCGCGTCCGGCACCCGGACCGACAGCTGGCAGCCGCGCGCCGCGGGGTCGGCGGGCGTGACGACCTCCAGCCCGGCGACCCGTGACAGGCGCGCGGCCAGGTAGGCGGTGAGGCGCTCGCTCCTGGCGCGCAGCGCGTCCATCCCGGCCCGGTCGAAGAGCTCCAGCGAGGCCAGCACGGGCGCCAGCGCCAGGATGGGCGGGTTGGACAGCTGCCAGGCGTCGGCGGTGGCGGGCGGGCTGAACTCGGGCGCCATCCTGAAGCGGGTCGCCGGGTCTGTGCCCCACCAGCCCGCCAGCTTGGGCACCGCGGGGTCGCGCACGTGGCGCTCGTGGACGAAGCATCCGGCGACCGCGCCCGGTCCGCTGTTGAGGTACTTGTAGGAGCACCAGGCGGCGAAGTCCACGTCCCAGTCGTGCAGGCGCAGCGGGACGTTCCCCGCGGCGTGCGCGAGGTCCCAGCCGACCGCGGCGCCGGCGGCGCGGCCCGCCTCGGTGATGGCCGGCATGTCCATGAGCTGGCCGGTCAGGTAGTTGACGCCGCCGAGCATGAGCAGGGCGACGTGCCGTCCCTCACGTTCGAGGTAGCCGAGGACGTCGCCGGTGCGCAGATGCTCCTCGCCGGGACGCGGGCGCAGGCGCACGACGGTCCGCTCGGGGTCGAGCCCGTGGTGGACGGCCTGGCTGCGCACCGCGTAGGAGTCGGAGGGGAACGCGGTGTCCTCGATGACGATGCGGGTGCGTTCCCCGGCGGGCCGGTAGAAGCTGGCCATCATCAGGTGCAGGTTGACCGTCAGCGAGTTCATCGCCACGACCTCGTGCGGCAGCCCTCCCACCAGCCGGGCGAGGGGCTCGCGGGCCTGCTCGTGGTAGTCGACCCAGGGGCGGCGGCCCTGGGTGTGCCCCTCGACGGCAAGCCGCGCCCAGTCGTCCAGTTCCTCGTTCACCCAGCGGGCGGCGCTTCTGGGCTGGAGGCCGAGCGAGTTGCCCGCGAAGTAGGCGGACTCGGCGTACGGGCCTCCCGGCGCGGGCGGGATGTGGAAGTCGCCGCGCAGCGCGGGCAGCGGGTCGGTCGCGTCGAGCCGCAGGGCCTCGGCCTCCATGTCGTTCAGGCGGTCGTCCACGCCGCCGTTCACGCCGCCGTTCACGCCTCCACGTCCTCGATGTCGAAGAAGCGGCGGGCGTTCCCGCCGAGGATCGCCGCGCACTCCCGCTCGCTCAGCTGCTCGCACGCCCGGACCGTCGCGCCCGGCTCGAGCTCGCCCAGCGGGAACGGGAAGTCGGTGCCGAGCATCACCCGCTCCGCGCCCATGACCTCCACCAGCAGCCGCAGCGCGCGCGGGTCGAACACGGCCGAGTCGACGTGGAACCGGTCGGTGTAGGCCGACGGCGGACGCGGCGAGTCGCGGCGCACGATGTCGCGGTTGCGCCAGGCGTTGTCGGCCCGCCCGAGCAGGTAGGCGAACGACCCGCCGCCGTGGCAGAAGCACAGCCGCAGCGAGGCGGGCAGCCGTTCGAACGCGCCGGACAGGATCAGCGACAGGATCGACAGCTGGGTCTCGGCGGCCATCCCGACCAGCCACGGCAGCATGTACCGGCCGCCCATCCGGTCGCCGCCGAGCATGTCCCACGGGTGGACCAGCACCGGCACGCCCTCGGCGGCGCAGTGCGCCAGGAACTCCACGACGCCCGGGTCGTCGGGGTAGCGGGAGCCGACGTGGTTGCCGATGTGGACGCCGCGGTGCCCGGCCGCCGCCGCCTTGGTGACCGCCGCGCACGCCAGCTCGGCGTCCTGCAGCGGAACCTGGCACAGCGGCAGCAGCCGGCCGGGGGCCTGCGCGCAGTACTCCAGGATCCGCTGGTTGACCAGCTCGCACCAGTCGGCGGCGCGGGCGGGGTCGGCCTCGTACCCGAACATCAGCGGGGTGGAGGAGACCGCCTGCACGTCCACGCCGGAGCGGTCCATCGCGGCGACCCGCGCGGCGGCGTCCCACAGCTCGGCGCGGACCGGCCGGTACTCGGCGTCGCCGCTCATCATCATGCCGGCGCCGTCGCCGCCCTCCCGCAGCCACGGCTCGCCGGCGCCGGCGAGCACCCGCGCCTCGGCGCGGGAGATCCGGGGGAAGACGTGCGCGTGCACGTCGACGACGGGCCGGTTCACGCGCGGGCCCGCGTCCTGGGGCGGGCCTGCTCGGGCCACTCCTTGCCGGGGTGGACCGCGCCGCAGTTCCCGCACGTGCGGTCGCCGTCGTAGAAGCTCTGGAAGACCGGCGGCAGGTCGTCCACGATGGAGCCCACGTGCAGCTCGGCGCGGTGCACGCGGTGGTGGCATTCGAGGCAGTACCACTCGAACGCCTCGCGCGTCCCCTCGGGCCGGGCGATCTCCACGACCAGGCCGATGCTGCCCGGCTCGGGCCGCTGCGGGGAGTGCCGCACGTGCGGCGGCAGCAGGAAGACGTCGCCCTCGTTGATCTGCACGTCGACCGGCGGCCTGCCCTCCTCCTCCATGACGCGCAGCACCATGTTGCCTTCGAGCTGGTAGAAGAACTCCTCGATCGGGTCGTCGTGGAAGTCGGTGCGCTGGTTGGGGCCGCCGACCACCATGACGATCATGCCGGCGTCCTTCCACACCTGGACGTTGCCGACCGGCGGCCTGAGCAGGTCGCGGTGCTCGTCGACCCAGCGGGAGAGGTTGAAGGAGCGCCCGAAGGACAGCTTCGGCAGGCTCATGGCGATCCGGCCCCTTTCGTTGGCTCGCCCGGAATGTGCGCCACGCAGGCGATCTCGATGAGCAGGTGCGGGTGGGGGAGCTGGTGGACGGCCACGGTGGTGCGGGCCGGGCCGGTCTCGTCGAAGTACTCGCCGTAGACCTCGTTGTAGCCGCCGAAGTCGTTCATGCTGACCAGGTAGGCCGTCACGCTGACCAGGTCGTCCAGATCGCCGCCGGCGGCCCGCAGGAGGTCCCGGACGTTCTCGATGACGGCGCGGGTCTGCTCGCGGATGTCCAGGTCGGTCACGCCCATGGGGTCGGCCGACGCGCCGGCGAAGGTGCCGTCGGGGCGGCGCGAGCTGGTGCCGGACACGAAGAGCAGGTCGCCGGCCCGCTTCACGTGCGGGAACCGTCCCCGGGGCCTGGCCTTCCCCTCGACCAGCAGCGCGTCCCGGCGGCCGCCGGTCATGTCGCCGGTGATGTCGCCGGTCATGTCGTCACCTCCACCGAGCCCAGCCGGGAGGCCGTCACCCTGACGTGGGCGCCCGCGGGCAGCGGCACGGCCGCCGTCGCGGCGCCCGCCAGCACCACCCAGCCCGGCTCCAGCACGATCCCGGCCTCCTCGGCGAGCCGGGCGGCGGCGGGCAGCGACCGCGCCGGCTCGCCTAGGATCGCGGCCGACGAGCCGGTCTGCACGGCCCGGCCGTCGATCTCCATCAGCATCCCGAGGTTGGCCGTGCTCCCGACGCGGCTCGGGTCGTGCCAGGCGCCGACGCCGTAGCCGGACGCCGAGGCGTTGTCGGCGACCACGTCGGGGAGCGTGAACGAGAAGTCCCGGTAGCGCGAGTCGAGCACCTCGAAGCCGACCGCGACACCGGCGACGGCGGCGTCCACGTCGGCCGCGGAGCGCACCGGGCGGCCGATCAGGTAGGCGATCTCCGGCTCGATCCGCGGGTGGATCAGCCGCCCGGCGTCCACCGCCGACTCGACCAGCATGGCGTCGGTCAGCAGCCCCCAGATGACGTCGTCCACGCCCATCTGGACCATCTTGGCGCGGCTGGTGAAGCCCATCTTGACCCCGGCGAGCCGTTCGCCGCCGGCCAGCCGCAGATCGATCCCGGCGCGCTGCACCCGGTAGGCGGTGTCCACGTCCAGGTCGGCGCCGTCGGTCAGGCGCGGGATCGCGCGGGCCTCCGCCCTGGCCCGCTCCAGCGTCTCGGCCAGCGCGCCGGCGTCCACGTCCGCCGCGCCGCCCGCCGCCTGCCGCTCGCTCACGCGTCCTCCCCGCTCTCGCGGTCCTCGGCGAAGGCGACGCGGACGTCGCCGAGCCCTTCGATGCGCGCCTCCAGCACCTCGCCCGGGACCGCCGGGACCATCGGGCCGAGCGCGCCGGTCAGCACGATGTCGCCGGCGCGCAGCGGGTCACCGGCGCGGGCCAGGGTGTCGGCGAGCCAGAGCGCGGCGTTCAGCGGGTGGCCGAGGCAGGCTGCGCCGGTGCCGGTGGACAGCTGCTCGCCGCGCCGCTCCAGCACCATGCCGCACAGCCGCAGGTCCACTTCCGCCAGCGGGACGGGGCGGTTGCCCAGCACGAACATCCCGGACGAGGCGTTGTCGGCGACGGTGTCGGCCAGCGTGATGTCCCAGTCGCGGATCCGGCTGCCCGCCACCTCGATCGCCGGGAGCGCGAACGCGGTCGCCCGGATCAGGTCGGCGGCGGTGTGCCGCTCGTGCGGCAGGTCCCGCTCCAGGACGAGCGCGACCTCCGCCTCCGCCCGGCCCTGCAGCACCGCGCCCGCGGGGATCTCGGCGCCGTCGGGCACCGCCATGTCGGCGTAGAGCGTGCCGAAGTCGGGGCTGTCCACGCCGAGCTGGGCCTGGACGGCGGCCGAGGTCAGCCCGATCTTGCGGCCGACCGGGCGGCGGCCCTCGGCGGCCCAGTGCCGGGCGAGGTGCCGCTGCACGTCGTACGCCTCGTCCGGGCCGATCAGGTCGCGGACGGGCGCGCACGGGACGCCGGTCGCGTACGCCTCCAGGATGCGCCGGGCGGCGGTCTCGATGGCCATGTGCCTCTCAGATCTGGACGCAGATGTTGACGGGCTCGGAGAAGAAGTCCAGGGAGTACTCCCCGCCCTCGCGCCCGATCCCGGACGCCTTGACCCCGCCGAACGGGGTCCGCAGGTCGCGCAGGTTCCAGCAGTTCACCCACACGATGCCGGTCCGCACGCGCGGCGCCACCCGGTGCGCCCTCGACAGGTCGGTGGTCCACAGGGTGGCGGCCAGGCCGTACGGGCTGTCGTTGGCCAGCCGCACCGCCTCCTCCTCGGTGTCGAAGGGGGCGACGTGGCAGACCGGCCCGAAGATCTCCTCGCGGACGGTGCGGGCGGTCTCCGGCAGCCCGGTGAGCACGGTCGGCTCCACGTAGAAGCCGCCGTCGCGGGCGTCGCCGAACCGCGGCGCGCCGCCGCCCGCGACGACCGCGGCGCCCTCCTCCCGGGCCAGCCGGTAGTACGACAGCACCTTGTCGCGGTGCTCCGCCGAGATCATCGGGCCGTAGCCGGCGAGGGCGCGGGCCCGCTCGCCCAGCGCCGCCACGAACTCCTCGAAGACCGGGCGCTGCACGTACACGCGCTCGGTGCACAGGCAGATCTGGCCGGAGTGGGTGAAGGAGGACCGGGCCGTGCCGTCCACGGCGCCCGCCAGGTCGGCGTCGGCGAACACCAGCGCGGGGTTCTTGCCGCCGAGCTCGAACGAGACGGGCGTGACGTGGTCGGCGGCGTTGCGCATGATCGCGGCACCGGTCGCCGACTCGCCGGTGAACGCGATCGCGTCCACCCCCGGGTGCCCGGTGAGGAACTCCCCCGCCGCGCCCGCGCCGTGCCCGTGCACGAGGTTGAACGCCCCGGCGGGCAGCCCGGCCTCGTCGATCACCGAGGCGAGCAGGGTGGCGGTGGAGGGGGTCTCCTCCGAGGGCTTGGCGACCACCGCGTTGCCGGCGGCCAGCGCCGGGGCGACCTTCCAGGTCAGCAGGAGCAGCGGCAGGTTCCACGGGGAGACGACCGCGACGACGCCGAGCGGGCGGCGGACGGTGTAGTTGAGCGCCCGGCCGCCCGCGCCCGCGGACCAGCCGGGGATCTCGGTGGTGTACGCGCGCTCGGGCCGCCCGTACAGCAGGTCGGCGTAGGCGCGGAAGTTGCCGGCGGCGCGCGGGACGTCGACGGTGGCGGCCAGCTCGCGCGGCTTGCCGGTGTCGGCGGTCTCGGCGTCGACGAACTCCTCGAACCGCGCCTCGACGCCGTCGGCGATCCGGCGCAGCGCGGCGGCCCGCCCGGTGTCGCCGGTCGCGCCCCAAGCGCCCTCCAGCGCGCCGCGCGCGGCCCGGACGGCGGCGTCGACGGTCTCCCGGGCGGCCTCGGGGACGCGCCCGCGCTCGCTGCCGTCGCACGGGTCGAGCAGCGCGAAGGTCTCCGCGCCGGGCTCCTCCGCGAGGAAGGCCCCGCCGACGTAGTGGGCCGGCTTCATGAACCCCTCACCACGCCACGTCCTCTCTCGTCCGCTCGCCGCCCGTACGATCATCTTCATCCCGTGCGCTATACCTGTCCAATACCTCCTGCCATCAGAGATATCGCAAAGTCGTTATAGGGTGCGGCCATGCGGCCGATCGACCTGCTCAACGGGCGGCTCAAGCTCCGCCACCTGGTCCTGGTGGTGGCCGTCGCCGACCAGGGCAGCGTGCTGCGCGCCGCCGAGCACCTGCGGCTGGCCCAGCCCGCGGTCACCCGCAGCCTGCGGGAGGTCGAGCAGATCCTCGGCGTCGAGCTCTTCGCGCGGGGGCCGCGCGGGATGACGCCGACGCTGTTCGGGGAGGCGTTCGTCGAGCACGCCCGCGCGGTGCTGGCCGAGCTGCGCCGGGCCGGCGAGCGGATCACCGGGCTGGCCGACGGCGAGGTCGGCACCGTCACCATCGGCACCCTGCTGGCCGGGTCCAACGTGCTGCTGCCGCGGGCGATCGCGGCGCTCAAGCGGGACCGGCCGCGGATCACCGTGATCGTCCAGGAGGCCACGTTCGACGCCCAGGTCCCGCGGCTGATGGACGGCGAGATCGATCTCATCCTGGGCCGTCTCAACCCGATCGGCGGCACCCCGGAGCTGCGCCAGATCGGCCTCTACAGCGAGCCGGTGCGGCTGGTCGCGCGGGCCGGCCACCCCGTCCGGTCCCGGCCGGATCCGGGCCTGGCCGACCTGCTCGGCTACCCGTGGGTGCTGCCGCTGCAGCGCACGGCGCTGCGGCAGGAACTGGAGGAGGTCTTCCGGGACCAGGGGCTGCCGCTGCCCGCCGACCTGGTCGAGTGCACCTCGATCCTGACCGTGCGGACGCTGGTGCGCGACACCGACGCGATCGCGGCGATGCCCGAGCTCGTGGCCCGGGCCGGCGACGGGATCGCGCCGCTGCCGGTGCCGCTGGACCCGGTACGGCGGCGGGTCGGCGTCACGCTGCCCGCGCGCCGCCCGCCGACGCCCTCGGCGCGGCTGATGCTCGACCACCTCCGCCGGGAGGCCGCCGGCCTCTCGGCGCGGCTCGCGGAGGGCTCAGAGCGAGTGGACGAGGGCGAGCAGGGCCCGGCTCACCGCTGAGCGCTCGTCGGCGAGGTCGAGCACCACGTCGAAGTGGTCCCGGTCCGGGACGACCATCAGCTCGGCCGCGCGGCCCCAGTGCCGGGCGAAGCGGCGCGACTGCTGCAGGAAGCCGGGCCCGTCGTGCTCGGCGACCGCGACCACGGCGGGGAGGCTGCGCCCGGCCGGCAGCAGCTCCGGGCTGAGCGCGGCGGCGCGCCGCACGTCCAGGCCCAGCCACTCGTTGACGTAGACCCGTGTCAGCGGCCGGAGGTCGAACAGCCCGCTGAACGGCATCGCCGCCCTGACCGCGTCGCCGGGCAGGCCGAACTCCGCCTGCCAGCCGTCCAGCATGGTCATCGCCGTCAGGTGCCCGCCGGCCGAGCTGCCGCCCACGACCACGCGCCCGGGGTCGAGGCCGTGCGCGCGGCCGTGCCGGTGCACCCAGGCGACCGCGGCCCGCACCTGCCGGACGATCTCCTCCAGCGTCGCCGCGGGCGCGAGGGTGTAGTCGGGAACGACCGTCGCCACCCCGTTGCGGTGCAGCGTCCGGGCCATGAACGCCGAGTCCGCGCGCGACAGCGCCCGCCAGTAGCCGCCGTGGAGGAAGACGAACACCGGCCGCGCCTCGCCGTCCCGCCCGGGGCCCCAGACGTCCAGGCGCTCCCCGCCGGTCTCGTCGTAGACGATCCCCGGATGCCCGGGCAGCCCTTCGACCGCCGCATCGGACATCGCGCGGTAGCGCGCCATGAGGTGCCCGAACCGCTCCTCGCCCGCCAGGGCCCGCACGTTGTAAGCCGCGTCCAGCTCCGCGTCGGTGAGCCCGTGCCCGGGCCAGTCGTCGATATCCCGTTCGTTGAGATCCATCGCCCTCCCGCCTTCCGCCTCCGCCGTCAGGATCCCCCGGCCAGGGCCTCGTCACGCCAGACGGGCTCGGCGGACTCGCGCACCCGCCCGTCCGCGCCGCAGATGAGGTAGCGGTCGAAGTCGTCGGCGAACCAGCGGTCGTGCGTGACCGCCAGGACCGTGCCCTCGTACGACTCCAGCCCCTGCTGCAGGGCTTCCGCGCTGGCCAGGTCGAGGTTGTCGGTGGGCTCGTCCAGGAGCAGCAGCGTCGCGCCCGACAGCTCCAGCAGCAGGATCTGCAGCCGGGCCTGTTGGCCGCCCGAGAGGGTCTCGAACGGCCGTGCCCCGGCGGGCGCCAGCTCGTACCGGGCCAGCGCCGCCATCGCGTCGTTGCGGACCAGCGCGTACTCGCTCATGACGATCTCGGCGGGGGTCCGCCCGTGCAGGTCGGGCCGGGTGTGCGTCTGGACGAAGAGGCCCGGCGCCACGCGCGCGCCCAGCCGCGCCACGCCCGAGTGAGAGAGGTCCTCCCCCGCCAGCAGCCTCAGGAACGACGACTTCCCCGACCCGTTGGAGCCGAGCACCGCCACCCGCTCGCCGTACCAGACCTCGAAGTCGAAGGGCCGCAGCAGGCCCGTCAGCTCCAGCGACTCGCACACCAGCGCGCGCTTGCCCGTCCGGCCTCCGCGCAGCCTCATCCGCACGTTCTGCTCCTTGGGGGCGCTGCGCGGCGGGCCCGCCTCCTCGTACCGCTTCAGCCTGGTGCGGGCGGCCTGGTAGGAGGAGGCCACCGCGTCGTTGTTGGTGGCCCGCTGCCGCAGCGTGTGGACGAGCTGTTTCAGCCTGGCGTGCTCCTCGTCCCAGCGGCGGCGCAGCTCGTGCAGGCGTTCGGTGCGCTCGCGGCGCGCCTGCGCGTAGCCGGCGAAGCCGCCGCCGTGCACCCACACGTCGCCCGACTCCACGGTGACGACGCGGTCGGCGACGTCGGCGAGGAGGCGGCGGTCGTGGGAGACCAGCAGCACGGTCTTGGGCACGCCACGCAGCCTCTCGGCCAGCCACTCCTTGCCTGGAACGTCCAGGTAGTTGTCCGGCTCGTCCAGCAGGAGCACCGCGTCGGGGCCGCGCAGCAGCGCCTCGAGCACGATCCGCTTCTGCTCGCCGCCCGACAGCGTGGTGACCGCTCGGCCCTTCACCTCGTCGTAGGGCAGCCCGAGGGCGGCCGTGGCGCAGGTGTCCCAGACGACCTCGATCTCGTAGCCGCCCGCGTCGCCGTAGTCGGCCATGGCCTGGGCGTAGGCGAGCTGCGACCGCTCGTCCTCGGCCAGCTCCCGCTCGGCCCGCGCGAGGCGTCCGGCGGCGGCGCGGACGGGGGCGGGGGCCACCGACAGGAGCAGGTCGTGCACGCTCCCGCCGTCCCGGACGCTCCCGATGAACTGCCGCATCACGCCCAGCCCGCCCGAGGTCGAGACCGTTCCCCCGGCCGCGCGCAGATCACCGGCGATCAGCCTCAGCAGCGTGGTCTTCCCGGCCCCGTTGGGCCCCACGAGGGCCGCCTTCACGCCGTCGCCGACGCGGAAGGAGACCTCGTTCAGCAGGGGCCGCCCGTCCGGCAGCGCATAGGTCAGGCGGCTCACGTCGACATGCCCCACGGCGACCTCCTCGTACAGTGTTCGAGTTTCTAGACCGACGATCCACTACCGGGCCAATGTACTAGACTCCCGCCCCATGAGCGGCAGCGTGTGGCTACGGGAGGAGCGGCCGCGGCGGGAGTCCCCGCCGCTGACCCGCGAGCGGATCGTCGGCGAGGCCGTGGCCTTCCTGGACGAGGAGGGACACGAGCGGCTGACCATGCGCCGCCTCGCCGAGCGCCTGGGCACCGGCTCCACGACCCTCTACTGGCATGTGAAGACCAAGGACGACGTGCTCGACCTGGCCCTCGACGCGATCTTCGGCGAGGCCCGGATCCCGCCGGACGGCACCGGCTGGCGGGAGGCCGTCACCGCGCTGCTCGGCGAGTGGCGCGCCGCGATGCTGCGCCACCCCTGGTCGGCGGCCCTGCTCAGCCGCCCCCTGCTGGGCCCGAACGTGCTGGCCCGCACCGAGTTCATGCACGCCACGCTGGTCGCGGCGGGCTTCCGCGGCCCGCATCTGGTCGCCGCCGCCTCCGGCCTGTCCAACTACGTGATCGGGGCGGCGCTGACGCAGGCGGGCGGCGGCGACGAGGCCGCCGAGCGCGAGGCGGCCGACGCGCTGCTGCGGCGCGAGCGCGACCGCTACCCCAGCCTCGCCGAGCACGGCCACCTCAGCGGCAGCGACTGGGACGCCGCGTTCGCGCAGGGCCTGGCCTACCTCCTGGACGGCATGGCGCCGCACGCCGCGGCCGGCGCCGGGCGCCGCCTCAGGAGTTGAGGTAGGCCAGCACCGCCAGCACGCGCCGGTGGCCCGAGTCGGTGTGCGGCAGCCCCAGCTTGGTGAAGATCGCCCCGATGTGCTTGCTCACGGACCGCTCGGTGATGACCAGCGTGCTCGCGATCGTGGCGTTGTCCAGGCCCTGGGCCATCAGCCCCAGCACTTCGCGCTCGCGCGGCGTGAGGGCGCGCAGCGGGTCGCCGCGCGTGGACATGAGCTGGGAGACGACCTCCGGGTCCAGGGCGGTGCCGCCGTCGGCCACCCGCCGCAGGGCGTCCAGGAACTCCTCGACCCGGCCGACGCGGTCCTTGAGCAGGTAGCCGATGCCCTCGGCGCCCCCGGCCAGGAGCTCGGCCGCGTAGGTCTCCTCGACGTACTGCGACAGGACCAGGACGGGCAGGCCGGGGATCTCCTTGCGGGCGGCGATGGCGGCGCGCAGGCCCTCGTCGCGGAAGCCCGGCGGCAGGCGCACGTCCAGGACGGCGACGTCGGGCCGGTGCTCCAGCAGCGCGGGCAGCACGGCCGGGCCGTCGTGGGCGACCGCCGCGACCTCGTGGCCGTCGGAGGTGAGCAGCAGCACCAGGCCCTCGCGCAGCAGGACGTTGTCCTCGGCGATCACGATCCGCACGGCAGCTCCACTTCCAGGGTCGTTCCCCGCCCGGCGGGGCTGTCGAGGCGGGTGGTCCCGTCCAGGGCCGCCACGCGGCGGCGGATCCCGGCCAGTCCGCTGCCGGCCGCGGGGTCGGCGCCGCCCTTGCCGTCGTCCCGGACGAGGACGCGCAGCGACCCCGCCGTGCGCCGGAGCGAGACCTCGGCGCGGCCCGCGCCGCTGTGCTTGGCGATGTTGGTGAGCGCTTCGGCCACGACGAAGTAGGCGGCGGCCTCGACGGCGGCGGGCGCGCGGCCCGGGTCGGGCACGTCCAGGTGGACGGGGATGTGCTGCCCGGCGGCCAGGGCCCGGATGGCGCCGGGCAGGCCGCGGTCGGACAGGATCGGCGGGTAGATGGCGCGGATCACGGTGCGGAGCTGGGTGAGGGCCTCCTCGACGCCGTCCCGGGCCTCCAGGAAGAGGGTGCGGGCCGCGTCGGGGTCGGCGTCGAAGCGGCGGTCGGCCAGGCCGAGGCGGAGCGCGACCGCGACGAGCTGGGCCTGGGTGCCGTCGTGCAGGTCGCGTTCGATGCGGCGGAGCTCGGCGCCGTGCGCCTCCAGGGCCTCGGCCCGGGTCTCGGCGAGTTCCTCGATCCGCTCGGTCAGGCTGGAGCGGCGGGTGGGGCGCAGCAGCAGCTCGGCCAGCCTGGCCTGCCCGCGCGCCAGCCTCGGCACCCCCCAGACCAGGATGGCGATCTCCACCGCGGCCTGGACGAACGGCATGGTCAGCGCCTTGGGCCAGCTGTCCAGCACGATGAACGCCGACTGCGAGCCCTCCGGCGCCGCCCACCACCAGAGCGGCTGGCTCAGCGAGTACAGCACGGCCGGCCACATGAAGATCGCCAGTACGGCCATGACCAGGCCGGTGACGCCGTGCAGCGGCATCCAGGCGAGATCGCGCCAGGTGGCGGAGGAGCGCAGCAGCCTGAGACTCTGCACCAGACCGGTGCCCCGGGTCGGCTCGTACGGCTCGGGGATCTCGCGGCCGAGCGCCTTCCCCGCGCGGCGCCGTTCGGCGCGGGCGAGGGTGCGCACGGGCCGCAGCGCGTCGGGCAGCCAGGGCAGCGCGATCAGGGTGACGGACAGGAACAGCACGACGGGCAGCGCGGCCATGCCCGCCAGCGCGGGCAGCGCGGTCCGCAGCCCGGCGGCGAGATAGCGCGTGGCGTCGCCGCTGCGTCTGAGGGCCTGTCTCACGGTTCGTCTCATCTCCCCCGAAACCGTAAGGCACGGCAGGCCCGGACGTCGCTGTCACGCACCCCCGGATCCATGGTGTAGCGGGCTACACCACCGATCCGGGGGCGCGCGCCCATGTGCCGGCACCGCCCCTCGGCCTACGTTCATGCAGGTGAGAAGGGTGGACGAGGTGATGCAGACGATGGCGGCGCGCACGGGCACGGCCTGCGCGGTCCAGTTGGAGGCGGTGACCAGGACCTACGGCGAGGTCACCGCGCTGAAGGAGGTCTCCTGGGCGTTCCCGCGCGGCGGGTTCACCGCCGTGATGGGCCCGTCGGGGTCGGGCAAGAGCACGTTCCTGCACTGCGCCTCCGGACTGGACCGGCCCACCTCGGGCACGGTCCGGATCGGCGGCGTCGACCTGGGCGCGCTGAGGGAGGCGAAGCGGACGCGGCTGCGCCGGGAGCGGATCGGGTTCGTCTTCCAGGCGTTCAACCTGATCCCGACGATGAGCGTGGCGGACAACATCACGCTGCCGCTGCGGCTGGCGGGCCGCGAGGCCGACCCGGCGCGGCTGGCCGGGATCGTGCGGCGGGTGGGGCTGTCCGACCGCGCCGCGCACCGTCCCTCGGAGCTGTCGGGCGGCCAGCAGCAGCGGGCGGCGATCGCCCGGGCCCTGATCACCGAGCCGGAGGTGGTGTTCGCCGACGAGCCGACGGGCGCGCTGGACCCGCGCACGGCGCGGGAGGTGCTGCGCCTGCTGCGGGAGGCGGTGGACGCCGCCGGGCAGACCGTCGTGCTGGTGACGCACGACCCGGTGGCGGCGTCCTGGGCGGACTCGGTGGTGTTCCTGAGCGGCGGCCGGATCGTGGACGAGCTGGCCTCGCCCACGGCCGCCGAGGTTTCGCGGCGTTGGGAGTCGCTGTGAAGACGCGTCACGGCATCTTCGTCGCGCTGGCGTTCGCGGCGGTGCTCATCGGGACGTTCGGGGTGCTCCTGGAGTCGGCGCTGCGGGCGCACGCCCCGGTCGCGCGGTACGGGGAGGCCGCGGCGGTCGTCACGGCCCCGCAGTCGGTCTCGATGCTGATCAAGCAGCCGGGGTCGGAGCCGGAGACCCAGCGGCGGCCCCTGACCGAGCGTGCGCGCGTGCCGGTCGCGGCGGCGCAGCGGCTCAGGAGCGTGCCCGGCGTCCGGGACGTGGTCGCGGACGTGTCGTTCCCCGTGGCCGCGGCGGACGGCAGGGCGTTCACCGGGCACAACTGGAGCCGCCTGGCCTCGCTGCGCACCGGACGCGCTCCCCGTACGGCCGGTGAGGTCGCCCTGGAGCAGGCGTCGGGAGCGGCGGTCGGCCGGCGCGTGATGTTGCAGGTGAACGGGGCCCCGCGGCCGTACACGGTGACCGGGCTGGTCGCCGAGGGGGCGTACTTCGCCCCGGAGACGGCGGTCGCGCTGAGCGGCCGCCCGTCCGAGGCCGACGCGCTGCTGGTCTACACGGGCGGCGGGGCGGAGACCGCCGCGCTGCGCGAGGCCGTCCCGGGATTGAAGGTCCTCACGGGCGCGGCGCGCGGGGACGCCGAGGACCTCAGTGTCGCCACGGCGCGCCCCGACGTCGTCGAGATGGGGGCCTCGCTGGGCTCCGTGGCCGTCATGACGACGCTGGTGGTGGCGGGCGGGCTGATCGCGCTGTCGATCCGCGAGCGCGCCCGCGAGTTCGCGCTGCTGCGGACGGTCGGCGCGACGCCGGGGCAGGTGCGGGCCCAGATCGTCCGGGAGAACGTGCGGGCGGCGGTCGCCGCGGGCCTGCTCGGCGGGACGCTCTCGCTCCCCGCCGGTGCCGCGATGCACGCGGCGATGGCGGGCAGGGGCGTGCTGCCCGGCGGCCTCGGCCTGTCCCTGAGCCCGCTCCCCGCGCTGGCGGCGCTGCTGATCGCGGTGCTCACGGCGGCGGTGTCCGCGCTCCTGGCGTCGCTGCGCCTGGCGCGGATCCGCCCCGTCCAGGCCCTGGGTGAGGCGGCCGTGGAGCGCCCCGGGCTGCCGCGCTGGCGGGTGGGCGCCGGCGGGCTGTTCCTGGTGCTCGGCCTGAGCGCGCTGGGCGCGTCGGCGGCGACCTCCGGCGCCACCGCCGCGGTGTCGGTGGGCGGCCTGGTGATCTCCCTGATCATCGCGACGGCGTTCCTGGGCCCGCTGATCGCCCGCATCGGCGTGCGGGTGCTCGGCGGCACGGTCCGCCGGCTCGATCCGGTCGCGGGCGGGCTGGCGGCGCACGCGGCGGGCGCGGCGGCGCTGCGGGCGGGTGCGGTGCTGACGCCGGTGGCGCTGGCGGTGGCGTTCGCGGGCGTGCAGCTGTTCGTCCAGTCCACGATGGTGCGGGCGACGGAGGTGCAGGCCCGGGAGGCCACGCGCGCGACCCAGGTCCTGGTCTCGGCCGGGCCGGGGCTGCCCGCCGAGGCCGCGGCGGCCGTGCGGGCGACGCCCGGGGTGACCGCCGCGACGGCCGTCAAGCGCACGACGGTGGTGATGGCGGTCAACGAGCTGGGAGAGAAGCAGTTGCGCTCGCTGCCCGCCCGGGGCGTCGGCGCCGGCGGGCTCGCCGCCACCACCGATCCCGGCGTGGTTTCCGGCCGCCTCGGCGAGCTGCGCGGCGAGACGGTCGCGCTCAGCCGGGACGTGGCCGGCGGGACGCGGGTCGGCGCGATCAAGCCGCTGTGGCTCGGCGACGGCACCCGGCTCAGGCCGCGCGTGGTGGCGATCTACGAGCGCGGGCTGGGCCTGGGCGACGTGCTGCTCCCCCGCGACCTGGTCGCCGCGCACGCCACGTCCCCCCTGGACGACCACGTCCTGGTGTCCGGCGAGGCCGACCTGCGGCCGGTCGCCGCCCGCTACGCCGGGGCCCGGGTCGTCACCGCCGGGGCGTTCGGCGCCCGGGTCTCCGAGGAGCTGCGCCTCCAGGGCTTCCTGAGCGGCGTGGTGGTGGCGGCGATCTGCGGGTTCATCGTCATCGGCCTGGTCACCACCCTGGCGACGGCGACGGCGGCGCGGCGCGGCGAGTTCGCGCTGCTGCGGCTGGCGGGCGCGACCCGGCGGCAGGTGCTGCGGTCGCTGCGCCTGGAGGCGGTGGTCGTGCTCGGCACGGGGCTGGCGACGGGGGCGCTGATCGCGGCGGTGACGCTGCTGGTGTTCGCGACCGCCGTCACCGGGCTGCCGCTCCCCTCGGTGCCGCCGGTCCCGGCGGCGCTGGTCCTGCTGTTGGTGGCCGGTTCCGGTGCCGCCGCGATGCTCCTGCCCGCCCGCGCGCTGCTGCGCGGGGATTCCCCCGGAACCCCCTGACCCGACCCCTCGTCCCCCGCTACCAGATCGTGATCCGCGCGGTGACCGGCGCGGCGGGCCGACCGAACCTGGCGGCTGGTCCCCCTGGCGGGGCCGACGCCGTTAACATCTCGGGAGTGCCAAGATCCCCGTTGGCACGACGCGCACCCGAACGGCGAGAGATGGACGACCTAGAGCTCCGGCCGGCCCTGCCGGGCAACCTGCCCCAGCTGTTCGCCGACGCCACCGTCGAGCGGACGCTGTCGGCGGGCCTGCCCGAGGGGGACGTGGTCTGGCCGGACCCCGGATACCCGCAGCACCAGCTGGTGCTGCGCCCCGCGTTCTGGCTCAGCGACGACCCCGTGAGCGGCGAGCTGTGGTCGCGGCTGCGGACCGAGCACCCGGGGTCGGGGCTGTGGCCGCTGCTGCTGGACGAGTCCGACCAGCCGTGGGCGGCCGGGCAGGTGGCCCCCGAGCCGGTCGCCGACATCGACAACTACGCGCCGGGCGCGTTCATGTACGAGGTGTGGGGCGACTGGGCGGAGCAGGCGTCCGAGGACGACGTCGACGACCTCGCGCCGTTCGGGCTGCACTGCCCGGGGCCCGCCGAGCCCGCCCACCTGCTGGACGACCCCGACGCGCTGGCCGACCGCCACGCGCGCGTGCTCGCGCGGCGCGGCATGTCGCTGGGGCTGGCCGCCGTGGAGCGCGGCGCCGACGCCCTGGCCGCGCTGGGGTGGCAGGGGGCGCTCAACCACAACGAGTGGACCGCTCCCCTGGCGGCGGTCGTGCGGAGCTGGGAGGAGCGGTTCGGGGCCCGTGTCATCGGGCTGGGCTTCAACACGCTGGAGCTCAGCGTGGCCGCCCCGCCGGTCACCACCCGCCAGGCGGTGCACGTCGCCGCCGAGCACTGGGCCTTCTGCCCGGACATCCTCTTCCAGGGCCCCGGCACCCTGACCGGCTACGCCGAGGAGATCCGCGGCAAGACCTGGTGGTCCTTCTGGTGGGACTGACCGGTGCGAGCGGTCCGCTGATCGGCCTCGGGTGGCGGGGCATTCGCCTCGCTGTCTAATATGCGGCGCACGGGACCGACCGCCGGCGAGCCCCTCCTCGCCGCGACCCGGCCCCCGGACGCCCCTCCCTGCCCGAAGGCGCCCTCTCGGCGATGTCCGAGGGCCGCGCTTCCCCGGTGCGGTTCGGGTGCGCGGGGGTGCCCCTGCGTGGGGCGTGGAGGGCTTGGGGGGTCGCCCCCGCGATGACAGGAGGCTGGGTGCGGACGCGCGGGTCACGAAGGGGCGGGACGGGCATCGGCGGGTCCGGGAGGAGGACGGGCAGGGCGCTGCCCACCGTGATCGGGGCGGCGCTGGCCGTCACGCTGGTCGCCGACCTGGTCGTGGTCGTCTCCAAGCGGTCCGGGGGCGACGAGCCCGCGGGCACCGACCGCCTGGTCTCCGTCACCGGCGGCGCGGCGGACCAGGCGCCTCCGGTGGCGCCCCTGACCAAGCGCTACACCCCCCATCTGCTCATCGCGGGCACCGGAACGCTCCCGCCGGACGCGGTGGAGCGGGCGAAGCGGGTGAAGGGCGTCGCGGGGGTCACCGTGGTGGACGCGGCGCGGGCCCAGGTGGCGGGGCGCCGGGTCGGGCTGCTGGGCGTGGACCCGTCGTCGTTCCGCTCGTTCGTCCCGGCGCAGTCGGCGGAGTCCGACCAGCTGTGGCAGACGATCGCGACGGGCGGGCTGGCGGTGTCGTTCTCGATGAGCCAGGACGGGTCGCTGCCGCTGGGCGGGGTCGTGAAGGCGGGGCGCAGCGACCGGCCGGGCCAGGTGCGGGTGGGCGCCTACGCGGCGATGGGCATCGGCGACGTCGACGCGGTGGTGTCCCGGTCGCAGGCCCGCGCGCTCGGCATGCCCCAGGGCAACGCGCTGGTGGTGAGCGCGCCCAAGACCGACGCCAAGGCCCTGACCAAGAAGCTGCAGCGGATCCTGCCGCGCGGCACCCGGATAGCGCAGCTCAACGCCCCGGCGAACACGCCGTCCAGGGGCGGGTCGGCGCGCCGGCAGCCGCAGGTGACGGGGCGGCCGGACGGCGTGCGCGGGACGCGGTCGCTCATCACCGGCAACCTGATGACGCCGACGATGCGCTCACTGGTGATGGAGCTGGACCAGATGTACGGCCCGTTCCCCACCATCGGCTGCTTCCGCAGCGGCGCGGACGCGCAGGACCACGCGCACGGGCGGGCGTGCGACTTCATGGAGAGCGTGGGCGGGCGGATGCCCAGTTCCAGCGCGGCGCGGCACGGCGACCAGGTCGCGCAGTACGCCGTCTCCAACGCGCGGCGCCTGGGCATCTCCTACGTGATCTGGAAGCAGCACATCTGGAACGTGCGGGGCGGCGGCTGGCGGCCGATGGCCGACCGCGGCAGCATCACCCAGAACCACTACGACCACGTGCACATCTCCGTGCTGCGCTGACCGCCCGCGCCGGCGCCCCCGGAAGGTTCAGGGCAGCTCCTGCTCGCACCACACGGCCTTGCCGCGGGCGGTGCGGCGGACGCCCCAGCGCTGCGCCAGGCGCCCCACCACGTGCAGGCCCCGGCCCGACTCGGCGGGGTCGGCGTCCTCCTGGTGGCGGATGCGGGGGCGGCCGTCGGAGGAGTCGAACACCTCGCACACCAGCCCGCCCTCCCGGACCAGGCGCAGGGTGAGCCGCCCGCCCGCGTGCCGGATGGCGTTGGTGACCAGCTCGGAGGCCAGCAGCTCGGTGGTCGGCGACAGGTCGCCCAGCCCCCACTCGCCGAGCCGCGCGCGGATCAGGCCGCGGGCGCGGCGGACGGCGGCGGGGTCGGCGGGCAGCTCCCAGGAGACGTGGTCGTCGGCCGGGATGCGGCGCAGCCGGGCGACCAGCATGGCGATGTCGTCGCGGTGCTGGTCGTCGAAGACGCCGTCGAGGGTGGCCTGGCAGAGGTCCTCCAGCGGGCGGGCCGCGGCGCCGCGCGCGAACGTGCGGCGCAGCCGGGCCAGGCCGTCGTCGATGTCGCGGGCCCGGTTCTCCACCAGCCCGTCGGTGTAGAGGAACAGCAGCGTGCCGTCCTCGACGGTGAACTCGCGGGTCACGACCGGGCCGTCGCCGACGCCCAGCGGCGGGGCGGGCGGGACGTCCAGGAACCGCGCGTCGGCGTCGGGCGGGGCCAGCAGCGGGGGCAGGTGCCCGGCGCTGGCCACCTCGCACCGCCCGCTGACGGCGTCGTACACCACGTAGGCGCAGGTGGCGAAGTGCGGTTCGCGCTCGCCGAGGGTGCGCATCAGGGAGTCGAGGCGCTCCAGCGCCTCGGCGGGCGGCAGCTCCAGCGCGGCCAGGGTGTGGATGGCGGTGCGCAGCCGGCCCATCGTGACGGCGGCCCGCACGCCGTGCCCGGCCACGTCCCCGACCACCAGCGCGACCCGGCCGCCGGGCAGCGCGATGGACTCGTACCAGTCGCCGCCGACCTCGATCAGCCGGCTGCCGGGCAGGTAGCGGTGGTGCACCTCGACCGACGACGGCGCGGACAGGCCGGTGGGGAGCATGCTGCGCTGGAGGGTGAGCGCGGTGGCGCGCTCCCGGCCGTACCGGCGGGCGCTCTCGATGAAGATCGCCGCGCGGCTGGCGAACTCCATCCCGATCTCGATGTCGTAGGCGTCGAACGGGCGGTGCGCCACGTTGCGGGTGCAGACGAAGAAGCCGAGCATCGCGCCGTCGGCGAAGATCGGCAGGATCAGCATCGAGGCGCCCTTGAGCAGGTCGGACACCGGCGGCCGGCGCCAGGCGTCGGCGATCCTGGACGCGCCCTCGCCGCCCAGCCCCACCAGCACCGGGGCGCCGGTCCGCAGGCAGCGCACGTAGGGGGTGCCCTCGGGGTAGCTGAGCACCTCGCCGGTGGGGAAGGTGGCGTCCCAGGCCTGGTCGCCGTCGTCGAACGCGACCGCCATGCGGCGCAGCGCGGGCGACCCGCCGGCCTGCTGCTGCGGCGGGTCCTCGTCGGCGTCGACGAGGCTCTCCATCAGCAGCAGCCCGCCGGAGTTGCAGAAGTGCGGGACCAGCACGCTCATCAGGCCGCGCGCCAGCAGTTCCAGGTCGAGGGTGGCGCCGAGCCGGGGCAGCGAGTCCTCCAGCAGGGCGCGCCTGATCACCGCCGGGTCCAGGAAGCGGTCGGCCAGCGGGACGGGGACGCGGATGACCGCCAGGGCGGCCGGGGCCGCGTCGCCCTGGCGGGACGGCCCGCCGGCGAGGGCCGGGCCGCCGCTCATCGGGTGCACGGTGACCACGGCGTCGTAGGTGGCGCCCTGCCGGGTCTCGACGGTGAGCATGGTGGTGCGCTCCCGCTCGAAGCGCAGCGCCTCGTCCAGCGGGTCCTGCGCGCCGGCGATGACCTCGCCCAGCCGGGCGCCCAGCAGGTCCTCGGGATTCTCGGCGAGCACGGCGGCGGCGTTGCGATCGAACTGGAGGATTTTGCCCGACGCATCCATGCCGAGAATGAGAATTCGGGTGGACGACTGCATCGCTCAATTATGGGACATTGCGCGTGTCCGCGAAGGCGGATGCGCGAAGGCGCACTCAGGTCATGACTGCGCACCCGACAGGACGTTACTCGGCCTTGGCGGGCGGCCGGGAAATCGGCCCAGGTCACCTTGCCCGCGACATGCTCGGGGGCGTCGCGGGGGCCGTCCCGGAATCCGCGTGAAACGCGTCCGGGCAGCCTGACGGCCGTTACTCTCCGGCGGCGCCCGGTCGCGTTCGGGTAGCTCCGGGCCGGTTCCAATGGGAATCGGTTCGCGGAACTGCGCGGTCCGCGGCTTACCGCACGGAATATGCGGTGGAACGGCTCATCACCGGCTCCGGACCGCCCTGCTCGGTCACGAGCGGCCGAAGACCTCCGGCGGGGGGACGGGCGCCTCGACGTCCTCGCCGTCGCTCAGCGGCGCGGCGCCCGCGCAGAACCCGGCCAGCTCGTCCCCCGCCATCACCCGGGCCCGGAAGGCGCCGCCCGCGGCCCGCCGGGTCAGCTCGGCGGCCGGCAGCGGGTGCCGGGAGGCGGCCACGATCAGGTTCCCGAACCGGCGCCCGCGCAGCACGCCGGGCTCGCCGATCAGCAGCACGTGCCGGAACACCGAGCGGACGGTCGCGACCACCCGGCGGGCGAAGGGCAGCCGGAAGCCGTCGGCCACGTTCATCAGGTAGACGCCGCCGGGCCGCAGCACCCGCGCGGCCTCCAGGGTGAACTCGCGGGTGGCGAGTTCGACCGGCATGGACGCCTCCGCGAACGCGTCCAGGACCACCAGGTCGTCGGCCGCGTCGGCCAGCGCGGCCATGCCGGTCCGCCCGTCGGTGATCCTGATCTTGACGCCGGGGACCTGCCGGAGCGGCAGCCGCTCGCGCACCAGCCGGACCAGCCGCCCGTCCGGCTCGAAGACCACCTGGCGGGAGCCGGGGCGGGTGGCGGCGATGTAGCGGGGCAGCGTGCAGCCGGCGCCGCCGATGTGCGCGGCGTCCAGCGCCCGCCGCTCCGGCCCCGGCCCGCTCCCCGGCTCGGCGTCCTCGCGGACGTCGAGGCAGTCGACGACGTCGCCCATCAACTGCATGTACTCGAAGTCGAGATAGGTCGGGTCGGACAGGTCCACGTAGGACTGCGGCACGCCGCCCACGCACAGCATCCATCCGCCGTCGCGGTCGGCGTCGCGCAGCAGCTCGGCCTCACCGCCGTCGATCTTGTGGAGATCGGAGCGGAGCCGCGCCCCCCGTGCCTTCCGTGCCATGTCTCCCCACTTTAGGGCTTTGGGAGGGTCGCCGGAGATCAGCCGGTCGTGGCCGCCCGCTCGGCGGCGAAATGGCAGGCGCTCGGGTGCGCGGAGCCCTCCCGCTCCTCCAGGGCCGGCTCCCGCTCGGCGCACACGTCCTCCGCCTTCCAGCAGCGGGTGCGGAAGCGGCACCCCGACGGCGGGTCCAGCGGCGACGGCGGGTCCCCCTCCAGGACGATCTGCCCGTCCAGGCCCGCCCGCTCGGGGTCGGGCACGGGCACCGCCGACAGCAGGGCCTGCGTGTACGGGTGGGTGGGGTGCTCGTAGATCCGGGTCTCGTCGCCCGTCTCGACGATCTTCCCGAGGTACATGACCGCGATCCGGTCCGAGATGTGCCGCACGGCGGCCAGGTCGTGGGCGATGAACACGTACGCCAGCCCCAGCTCGTCCTGCAGCTCCTCCAGCAGGTTCATCACCTGGGCCTGCACGGACACGTCCAGCGCCGACACCGGCTCGTCGCACACGATCACGTCGGGCCGCAGCGCGAGCGCCCTGGCGATCCCGACGCGCTGCCGCTGCCCGCCGGAGAACTGGTGCGGGTAGCGGTCGGCGTGGCCGGGGTCGAGGCCGACCAGCTCCAGCAGCTCCTGCACGCGGGCGCGCCGCTCCCCCTTGGGCGCGACCTCCGGGTGGACGGCGAACGGCTCGCCGACGATGTCGCCGACCGTCATCCGCGGGTTGAGGGAGGAGTAAGGGTCCTGCAGCACCATCTGGACGCGGCGGCGCAGGGCCCTCAGCTCGCGGCGCGGCAACGCGAAGATGTCGCGGTCCTCGAACCGGACCGTGCCGGAGGTGGGCCGCTCGGCGGCCAGCAGCAGCCGGGCGAGCGTGGACTTGCCGCAGCCGGACTCGCCGACCACGCCGAGGGTCTCGCCGCGGCGCAGCTCCAGGTCGACGCCGTCCACGGCCCTGACCCGGCCCACCTCCCGCTTGAACACCACGCCCTGGGTGACGGGGTAGTGCTTGACCAGGCCCTCGACCCGCAGGATCGGCGCCTCCCCGGACGGGGCTCCCGAAGGGGCGTCAGCCACCGTGCACCTCCTCGGCGAAATGGCAGGCGGCCGCGTGGCCGGGGGCGACCTCGACCAGCGGCGGGCGCTCCTCGGCGCAGACGTCCTCGGCGCGCGGGCAGCGGGGCCGGAACGGGCATCCCGGGGGCAGCGCGGCCGGGTTGGGCGGCGCCCCCTTGATCGGCACGAGGCGTTCGCCGCTGCGGTCCAGGCGCGGCACCGAGGCCAGCAGGCCCTTGGTGTACGGGTGGGCGGGCCGCGCGTACAGCGCCCCGGCCGGGGCCTGCTCGGCCACCGACCCGGCGTACATGACCACGATCCGGTCCGCGACGCCCGCGACCACGCCGAGGTCGTGGGTGATGAGGACCAGGCCCATGCGCAGCTCGTCCTGGAGGTCGGCCAGCAGCCGCATGATCTGCGCCTGGACGGTCACGTCCAGCGCGGTGGTGGGCTCGTCGGCGATCAGCACGTCGGGCTCCAGCGCCAGCGCCATCGCGATCATGATGCGCTGGCGCATGCCGCCGGAGAAGTGGTGGGGGTGGTCGCCGAGCCGCTCGCGGGGCGAGGGGATCCGCACCCGCTCCATCAGCTCGACCGCCCTGGCCTTCGCCTCCTTCCGGCGCATCCCGCGGTGCACCTGGTACATCTCGCAGATCTGGTCGCCGACGGTGAACACCGGGTTCAGCGCGGTCAGCGCGTCCTGGAAGATCATCGAGATCCGGTCGCCGCGGTACCGGCGGCGGCGCCGCTCCGGCAGGCCGAGCAGCTCCTCGCCGCGCAGCCGCACCGACCCGTGGGTGATCCGGGCCGGCGGGCTGTCGAGGATGCCCATCACCGCCTGCGCGGCCACGCTCTTGCCCGAGCCCGACTCGCCCAGGATCGCGACCGTCTCGCCCTCGGCCAGCGTGTAGGACAGCCCGTTGACGGCCCGGACGTCCTGGTCGCGGACGCGGAACCGCACGTGCAGGTCCGCCACCTCCAGCAGCGGGGCGTCTACCCCGGCGCCCGGTCCGGCTTTCTTCGGCTCGGCCATCATCACCGCAGTTTCGGGTCGAGGGCGTCCCGGACGGCGTCGCCGAGCATCAGGAAGCTCAGCACGGTCGCCGACAGGAACACCGCCGGGAAGATCAGCAGATGCGGGTGGTCGACGAAGTAGGACTGCGCCAGGTTCAGCTGCAGCCCCCACGACACCTGCGGGTACTGCAGGCCGACGCCGAGGAAGTCCAGCGTCGCCTCGCCGGAGATCACGTTGCCCACGTTCAGGGTCGCCACCACGATCACCGGGGCCAGCGCGTTCGGCAGGATGTGGCGCAGCATGATCCGCCGGTCCGAGGCGCCCAGCAGCCGGGCCGCCTGCACGTAGTCGGCGTCCCGGACGGCGATCACCTGGGCCCGCATGATCCGGATCATCGTGGTCCAGCCGAGCAGCACCAGCACCAGCGTCATCGCGCCGACGCCGTGGCCGGGGAAGGCGACCAGGATGACGGTGGCGCCCAGCACGAACGGCAGCCCGAAGAACACGTCGGTGATCCGGGCGACGACCGTGTCCAGCAGCCCGCCGTAGTAGCCGGCCAGCATCCCGAACACCATCGCGATCAGCAGCGCGAACAGCGTCACCGCGACGCCGATGAACAGCGTCGGGCGGGCGCCGTGCACCACGTGCGCGAAGTAGTCGCACCCGGCCAGGTCGGTGCCGAACGGGTGGTCGCCGCCGGGCGCCAGCCGGGCCAGGTTGGGGTCGCAGCCCTCGTTCCTGCCGCGGCCGGTGAACAGCCAGGGCGCCGCCGCCATCGCGCCGACCAGCAGCAGCACCGCGACCGCCCACCAGAACACCCAGCGGCGGCGCAGGTCCTGCCAGGCGTCGTGCCACAGCGAGGCGGGCCGGCCGCCGCCGACCGCGCCGACCACCACGGGGCCGCCCGCCACCGGGACGGCCGGCGCCGCGGCGCCCTGGGCGGGCCCGTCGTCCGCGTCCTTCATCTTCACCATCATTCGTCGCCGGCCGTCACTCGTAGCGGATCCGGGGGTCCAGCACCCCGTACAGCAGGTCCACGACCAGGTTGACCAGCAGGAAGATCAGCACCAGCACGGTGACCGCGCCGACCACCACCGGCCCCTCCTTCAGCTGGATGGACTGGAACACCTGCTGGCCGATGCCGGGCAGGTTGAAGATCCCCTCGGTGACGATGGCGCCGCCCATCAGCGTGCCGAAGTCGACGCCCAGATAGGTCACCACGGGGATCAGGGAGTTGCGCAGCGTGTGCCGTCCCACCACCCGGGCCCGGGTGAGCCCCTTGGCCCGGGCGGTGCGGACGTAGTCGGCGCGCAGGTTCTCCGCCAGGCTGGTGCGGGTCAGCCGCGCCACGTACGACAGCCCCAGCGACCCCAGCACCATGCCGGGCAGCAGATAACTGAGCGGCCAGCCGTCGTCGGTCCCGGCGGTCGGGAAGATCGACCAGTGCACGCCCAGCAGGATCTGCGCGGTGTAGCCGAGCACGAACACCGGGACGGCGATCATCAGGGTGGTGCCGCCCAGCACCAGCGTGTCGGCCAGCTTCCCGCGCCGCAGCCCGGCCCACACGCCCAGCCCGATGCCGACCACCAGCTCGAAGATCCAGGCGGTGAGGGCGAGCTGGATCGTCACGCCCCACCGCCCGCTCAGCATCTCCGAGACCTTCTGGCCGGTGTAGTTCTCGCCGAGGTCGCCCTGCAGCAGGCCCAGCATGTACTTGCCGTACTGGACCAGCAGCGGGTCGTCGAGGTTGTAGCGCTCCCGGAGGGTCTGCCGCACCGTCTCGGGGATCGGCTTGTCCCCGGCGAGCGCCTGGATCGGGTCGCCCGGCAACGCGAACACCATCGCGTAGATGAGCAGCGTGGTGCCGATGAAGACGGGGATCGCCTGCAGGAGCCGCCGGAGGACGTAACGCCACATCTGCGCTTACTTCACCGTCACTTCGTGGACGACCAGGCCGCCCGCGTACGGGGTGATGGTCACGTCGCCGACCTTGTCGGAACGGCCGCCCTGCCCTGCCCACGTCCACAGCGGGATCTGCGGCATCTCGCGGAGGGCGAGGTCCTCGGCCTGGTTGTAGAACTTCAGCGCGTCCTGCTCGTCGCCGGCGGCGTTGCCCTTGGCGATGAGCCCGTCGAACTCCTTGTTCTCGGGGGTGCCCTCCCAGCCCATCTTGTTGCCCGCGCTGCCCCACATGTTCTGCAGGTAGTTCTGGGCGCTGGGGTAGTCGGCCTCCCAGTTCTGCCGGTACGGGCCCTTCTCCTCGCGCCGCGACAGCAGCCCGAAGTAGTCGGCGGCGGGCACCTGGCGGAACTGGACGTCCTTGATCCCGAGGTTGGTCTTCAGGGAGTTGGCGACGATCTGCATCCACTGGTAGTAGGTCGGCTGGGCGTTGGAGAAGTACAGCTCCAGCGTCCCCTCGAATCCGCCGGCCTTGTCGTACAGCTTCTTGGCCTCGGCCGGGTTGAAGGTGCACGCCTCCGCGCACGCGCCCTTGCGGTACCCGGTGATGATGGACGGCAGCAGCGAGTCGGCCACGAGGTAGTCGCCGTTGTAGACGGCCTTGTTGATGCCGTTGCGGTCGATGGCCATGGAGATGGCCTTGCGCAGGTCGGGGCTGGCGAAGCGCTTGTCGAACAGCGGGAAGCCGAGGTAGTCGATGGTGCCCGTCTTGCGCGGCAGGAACCGGTCGCCCAGCAGCCGCTTGGCCTCGGGCACCTTGGCCGCGGGGATGGTCTGCTGCACGTCGACCCGGCCGGCGCGCAGGTCGGTGTAGATGGTGTCGGCGCTGGCGTAGCTCTTCCAGGTCACGCCCTTGTTCCTGGGCTTGCGCGTGCCGGTGTAGCCGCTGAACGGCACCAGCTTGACCTGGCGGTTGCGCTCCCACTTGCCGCTGATCCGGTACGGCCCGTTCCCGATCGGCGCGTCCTCGTAGGCCTTGAGGTCCTTGTAGGCGGCCTTGGGCATCGGCGCGAAGGCGGGGTAGGTGAGCAGCTGCGGGAACTGGTTGAACGGTTCCTTCAGGGTGACCTCGAGGGTGGTGTCGTCCACCACCTTCAGCCCGGACAGCTTGTCGGTCTCGGGCTTGGCCTTCTCGTCCTCGGGGTTGAGCTCGTCGTACCCCTGGATCTGGGAGAAGTAGTCGTTGGCCTCGTAGGCGTTGGGCCCGTAGGCGGCGTTGCTCCAGGCGTCGGCGAAGCTGGCCGCGGTGACCGGCTCGTCGTTGTGGAACTTCTGCCCGGCCCGGATCTTGACCGTCCAGACCTTCTGGTCCTTGGTCTCCACCGACTCGGCGGCGAGGTTGACCGGCTTGCCGTCCTTGCTCAGCCCCACCAGGTTCTCGAACAGCCCGCTCAGCACGTCGAAGGAGTAGCTGCTGGTGGTGTTGCCGGGGACGAGGTGGTCGGGCTCGCTGTGCCCGACCGTGAAGGTCCCGTCGCCGGATCCGCCGTCGCCGCCGCAGGCCGCCACCCCCGCCGTCGCCGCGAGCGCCATCGCGGCGAGCGCGGCCAGGCCCGGTCGCACACCCCTCAGGATGGTCATGATCCTCCTCAGTGTCGGGGAGCCCCGCGCCGGGCGAGGCGTCCCGGCGCGCTGCACGCAGCGTTGTACCGTTGGCGTGTTTTCGGTACGGCGACTGGCGATTCTTCATCGGATCGAGACCATGCCGGCAACGGCCATCGCCATAGCGACAGGTCAGCGCGCGTCAGAAACGAAGGAACCCTTCGGATAGCGCCGGTTCGGCGCCGAGAGGACGGGGATGGTGACCGGACCGCGGGTGCGGGAACGGGACCGGCCGGCCGCGGCCGGCGACGAGGTCGCGCGGCTGTGCGCCGACCTGATCCGCTTCGAGACGGTCAACCGCGGCGAGGGCGACGCGGACCCGGAGCGGCCCGCCGCCGAGCACGTCGCCGCGCTGCTGGACGAGGCCGGCGCCGACCCCGTCGTGGTGGAGTCCGCGCCCGGCCGGGCGAACGTGCTGGCCCGGATCCCCGGCACCGACCCGTCCGCCCCCGCGTTCCTGATGCACGGCCACCTGGACGTGGTGCCCGCCGACCCCGCCGAGTGGAGCGTGCACCCGTTCTCCGGCGAGATCGCCGGGGACGGGTGCGTGTGGGGCCGCGGAGCCGTCGACATGAAGGGCACGCTCGCGATGACGCTGGCCGTGGTGCGGCAGCGGCTGCGCGAGGGGCGGCGCACCCGCGGCGACCTCGTCCTGGCGTTCCTGGCCGACGAGGAGTGCACCGGCGACTACGGGTCCCGGTACGTGGCGCGCGAGCACCGCGACTTCTTCACCGGGTGCACCGAGGCCGTCAGCGAGTCCGGGGGGTTCAGCGTCGCCGCGGGCGGCGGCCGGCGGATCTACCCGATCGCGACCGGCGAGCGCGGCACGATGTGGATGAAGCTGACCGCGCGCGGCAAGGCCGGGCACGGCTCCAAGCCCGCGCCCGCCAACGCGGTCGCCGAGATCGCGCACGCGGTGTCCCGGCTCGCCTCCCATGAGTGGCCGGTACGGCTGACCCCGGGCGTCCGCGCCCTGCTGGACGGCCTCGCCGAGGCCCTCGGCACCGCCATCGACCACGACCGCCTGGACGAGGAGGCGCGGCGGCTGGGCGCGCCCGGGCGGCTGTTCGAGGCCACGATCCGCAACTCGGCGAACCCGACCCGCCTGGACGCCGGGTACAAGATCAACGTGGTGCCGGGGACGGCGTACGCCCAGGTCGACGGCCGCTACCTGCCCGGCACCGGCGAGGAGTTCCTGGCCACGGTCGACCGGCTGCTCGGCCCGAAGGTCACCCGCGAGTTCGTCAACTACGAGGAGGCCCCCGCGGCCGATCCCGCCGGGCCCACCTTCGCGGCGCTCGCCGCCGCGCTGCGGGCCGAGGACCCGGGGGCGCACCCCGTCCCGTACGTGATGGGCGGCGGGACCGACGCCAAGTCGTTCAACCGGATCGGCATCAGCAGTTTCGGCTTCGCCCCGCTGCTGCTCGGCCCGGAGCTGGACTACTTCGGGATGTTCCACGGCGTGGACGAGCGGGTCCCGGTCGAGGCCCTCCGGTTCGGCACCCGCGTCCTCGACCGTTTCCTGGACAGCCGCTGAGACGCCCGCCGGCGCCTGCGGGGGCGGGCGCCGGAGGCGGTCACCGACGTTCGGCGGCCGGTTCCGGGACGGCCTCCGCCGGGCCCGGGAGACCGAGCAGGGACAGCAGGTCCTCGACCACCCCGTCCGCACGGGTGCGCGGGGGCGTCCGCAGGCAGTCGGCGATCGGGCGGCCGGCGACCGCGCGGCGCGCGGCGGCGGCCCAGAGCCCCGCGCGCCCCGCCATCTCCTCGGCGGCGCACGGCGCGGCGCCGGGCCCGGCGGGGACCAGCGCGCGCCAGTAGCCGCCCGCACCGCTGAACCCCTCGACCGCGGCGCGCCCGGCGCTCAGGAACGACCCCAGCAGCGCCGGTGCGCGGGTCGCGGCGGCGATGTCGACCAGCAGCGCCACGCTGTCGGCCACGGCGGCGTCGGCGCCCAGCTCCCAGATCTGCCAACCGTCGCCGAGCGCCCGGTGCCCGGCGACCGCGGGCAGGAACGGGCGCAGCACGTACAGTTCCGGTAACGGCCGATCGTTCCGGCCCACGACGAGATAACCGCCCGCGCCGTCGCGCATCCCTGGAGCCCCTCCTCGCCCTTTGGTAAGGACAGCGCCGGCGGGCGGTGAAACGTCACGCGGCGGGAGGGTGAACGGAAACTTCTGGACGGCGCCGGGGCCGTCACAGCAGGACGGGGGCCAGTTCCCTCCACTGCGGCAGCGGCGGCTCGGCCGGGTCGGCGGTGAGGACCTGCACGCAGACGTGGTCGGCGCCGGCGTCCAGGTGCTCCTGGACGCGCTCGAGGATCGCGCCGGCGTCCCCGTAGGCGACGATGTCGTCCACCAGGCGGTCGCTGGGCCCGCCCGCCAGGTCGGCGTCTCCGTAGCCCAGGCGCCGCATGCTGGCCTCCTGGTGGGGCGCGAGGCCCACGTACCCGGCGACGTGCTCGCGCGCGACCTCGCGGGCGCGGGCGGTGTCGGTGTCCAGGACGACGGCCTGCTCGACGCCGAGGAAGGCGTCCGGCCCCATGATCTCCCTGGCCTGCGCGGTGTGTCGCACGGGCACGAAGTAGGGGTGGGCGCCCCAGGTGCGGCGCCCGGCCAGGTCCAGCATCCTGGGCCCGAGGGCGGCCAGGACGCGGCGCGGCGGCGTCGCGGGCGGCACGGAGTGCACCGGCACCGCGTCCATCCGGTCCAGGTAGTCGGTCATGGACGCCACGGCGCGGCCGACGACGGGCATCGTGTACCCGTCCAGTCGCATGGGGGTGTCGTCGACCCGGTGGCCGCCCAGGCCGAGCAGGTAGCGGCCGGGGAACGCCTCGCCCAGGGTGCGTTCGGCGGTGGCCATGGCGATCGGGTCGCGCACCGCGATGTTGGCGATCCCGGACGCGACGACCACCCGGCTGGTGGCCGTCAGCAGCAGCCAGGCCTGCCCGAAGGTGTCGCGGCCGAAGCTCTCCCCGAACCAGATCGCCCCGTACCCCAGGTCCTCGATCTCGGCGGCGGCGTCGCGGACCCATCCGGCGGGCCGGCCCTCCAGCGCGAACGTCCAGAGCCCGACCCGGCCCAGGGCCCGGCGTGCGTCTTCGGTCATCGGTCACTCCTCACAGCTTTCCGGAGAACCTCTCCGCTTAGTCCCGGGCTACAATACGGAGAACTTCTCCGTTTGGCCAGCCGGAGGCGGGCGCCGAGGATGGGGCGATGACCACAGCGCAGGACGGGCGGGCGCCGCGCGCCGACGCGCGGCGCAACCGGGAGCGGATCGTCGAGGCCGCCCGCGAGACCTTCGCCGCCGAGGGCCCCGGCGCGTCCCTGAACGAGATCGCGCGCCGCGCCGGGATCGGCCCCGGCACGCTCTACCGCCACTTCCCCAACCGGGCGGCGCTGCAGGCCGCCGTCCTCCAGGACCGCATCGAGCGGCTGTGCGCGCGCGCCGCGGAGCTGCGGGAGACCGCGTCGCCGGACGAGGCCCTGGCCCTCTGGCTGCGGGCCTTCCTGGCGCACGCGCGCACCGACCACGGCCTGGCCGGGCAGCTGATGGTGGACGGGCGCGGCGGTCTGGGCATCGACTGCCACCAGATGATCAGGGACGCCGCGGCGAGCGTCCTGGACCGGGCCCGGAGCGCCGGCGCGGCCCGCCCCGACGTCTCCCCCGCGGACATGATCGATCTCGTGGTCGGGGTCGCGCTGGCCGCCGGCGAGCCGGACCCGGCCGACCCGGGGCGGCCGGAGCGGCTGCTCGGACTCGTGCTGGACGCCCTGCGCGGGTAGAGATCAGGCGTGGACTTCGCCAGCGCCGCGCACGAGCTCTACGGGGTCGCCCCGGACGCGTTCATGGAGACGCGCAAGCGCCTCGTCCAGGAGGCCCGTGCGGAGGGCGAGGCCGCGCTGGCCAAGCGGATCGGGACGCTGCGCCGCCCGACGCTGTCCGCGTGGGCGGTCAACCTCCTCGGCCGGTCGGCCGGGGAGGAGCTGGGATGGCTCCTGGACGTCGGTGAGCAGTTGCGCGGGGCGTGGGCGTCGGGCGGGAGCATCGGCGGCCTGGAGCAGCGCCGCGGCGAGCTGGTGCGGCTGCTGGTGCGCAGGGCGCGGGAGCTGGCCGAAGAGGCCGGGCATCCGCTGCGCGAGCCCGCCGTGCGGGAGGTGGAGGACACCCTGCAGGCCGCCACCGTGGACGCGGACGTGGCCGAGGAGGTCCGGCAGGGCCGGCTGGCCCAGCCCCGCAGCCACGCTGGATTCGTCCTCACGGGGTTCCCGCCCCCCAGGGAAGAGGCCGAGCCCGCAGAACCCACCGTGGAGCCGGAGGAGGCACCGGCCCCGAAGAAGCGCAGGGCGGCCAAGGGCGGCGGGGCCGCGGCGGCCCGTGCCGCCGAGAAGCAGGCCGAGACTGTGCGCGCCGAGCGGGAGAAGGCGCACCGGGCGGCCCAGCGCAAGGCCGAGCAGGCCGACCGCGACCTCGCGGCCCGTGAGGCGGAGCTCGGCGAGGCCCACGATGATCTGGAGTCGGCCGACGCGGACGTGGGCAGGCTGCGCCGCGAGCTGGACCGGGCGGTCGCCCGTCAGGAGTCCGCCGCGCGGCGCGTGGACAAGGCCGAACGGCTGCGCGACAAGGCCGCGGAGGCGGCCGGCGACGCGCACCGCCGGGCCGGTGAGGCCGCCCGCGCGTGCTGAGCGTCACGTTCCCGGAACCCCTGTGTTCAGGCCCCGGTGTACGAACCGGAAACATTCATGAAGTACCGTCGGGCCGAACCTGATTCTAAAAATGGAGGGGGCAGCGGTGGCGGTACCGGCCTTGGAGCAACCGGCGGACTGGACCGAGCCGGGGGCCCACCCGGTGGCCCCCGGCGTGCACCGGATCCCCTTGAAACTGCCGATCGACAGCCTGCACTCGGTCAACGTCTACGTGATCGAGGACCCCGACGGGCTGGTCGTGGTCGACTCCGGCTGGCCGCTGCCCGACAGCAGGGCCGCGCTGTCGGCCGGACTGCGCACGCTCGGCCACCGGCTGGAGGACGTGGCCCAGTTCCTGGTCACGCACGCGCACTGGGACCACTACGGGCAGGCGCTGGCGCTGCGCGAGGCGTTCGGGGCCCGGGTGCGGATCGGGCGCGGCGAGAGCCTCTCGATCGAGGCGATGGTCGCGGCCCGCGGCCGGCCGCACCTCAGCCAGGCCCGGCTGCTGCGCGGCTGCGGCGCCCCGGCGCTGGCCGACGAGGTCGAGGCGATGGACGGCGACGGCGGGGAGGGCGTGGTGCTCGACACCGCCCCCGACGCCTGGCTGGACGACGGCGAGCGGGTCGCGCTGGGCCGGCGGGGCCTGGACGTGTTCGCCACGCCCGGCCACACCCGCGGCCACGTCGTGCTGCGCGACGCCGCGGCGGGCCTGCTGTTCGCCGGCGACCACGTGCTGCCGCACATCTCGCCCTCCATCGGGCTGGAGTCCGCGCCCGAGCCCAAGCCGCTGCGCAGCTACCTGGAGTCGCTGCGGGTGGTCCGGGACATGCCCGACACGCTGCTGCTGCCCGCGCACGGCCAGGTCACCGGCAGCGTGCACACGCGGATCGACGAGCTGATCGAGCACCACCGGGAGCGGCTGGACATCGCCGCCGCGCAGGTCCGCTCCGGCCACTCGACCGCGTTCGAGGTGGCACGTGCCATGCCGTGGACCCGGCGGCAGCGCAAGCTGGACGACCTGGACGTCTTCAGCCGCATGCTGGCCGTCCTGGAGATCGACGCCCACCTCGACGTGCTGGTCGACCAGGGGGTCCTGGACTCCCAGGTGAGCGACGGCGGCGTGCGGAGCTACGCGCCCAGGGCCTGAACGGACCGGCCGGGGTCGCGGCCCAGGAAGGCCACCAGCCGGTCGCCCGGGGCGGCGCCGTCCGGCACCGCGACCGGCGGCCGGAACAGGCCCTGGCGGGCGTGCTCCGGCACCAGCAGGGGCGCCAGGCGCAGCAGCCGTTCCGCCAGCGGGGCCGGTATCTCGCACGCGGCCCCGGACGTCCGGGCGACGTCCCAGGCGTGCACGGCCAGCTCGACCGCGCCGGTGCCCGCCACGACCCCGCCCATGACCGGGCAGCCGCCGACCATGACGACGCGGCCGTCCCGGTCGGCGTCCGACCAGGCGGCCGCCAGCCGCCGCGTCCGCTCCCGCAGCCCGGCGACCAGGCCGCCGGGCTCCCCCGCCGCCGGCGTGGCCGTGCCGGGATCGTCCAGGCGTACCGTCCCCAGGGCGACGGCCTCGTGCAGGGTGGCGAGCGAGTCGTCGAGGTGCCGCAGGAGCATCCACAGGTCCCAGCCCGCGCAGGGCGTGGGGCGGCGCAGGTCGTCGCCCGTGAACGCGGGGAGCGCGTCCAGGGTCTCCAGCGCGAATCCCGCGGCGTGCCGCAGCAGCCGCGAGCCATACCGCTGGAGCGCCTCCGCGTCCTCGGCGTTCCCGGCGTTCTCCAATGCCTTCTCCAAAGCCGTCATGGGGGTTCTCCCTTCGCCCGTACCGACCGTGGAAACGGGGCGAAGTCATCGCGCGGCGGCCCTGGAAAGACCTTCAGGACACCTTCCCCGCACGCGCGAGCGCGGCATGTGTGGCGTCTGAGTCAGTCCCGCGGGGGAAATGACTGAAGGCGGCCCCCGTGTCCGGAAGCCGTACGCCGGGGCCCACGACGACGAGGGTGGGAGACCCTGGTGGACGACGCCGCCGTGCTCTTCCTCACGGGCGCCGGGACCGGACTGCTGGCGGGGGGCGGCTCGTGCGCGGCGGTCCAGCTGGGGCTGCTGACCGGGGCGGTGCGGCACGCGCCGCGTCCCGCCGCCCCGGTCGCGGCCTTCCTGGCGGCCAAGCTGGCGGTGCACACGGCGCTCGGCGCGCTGCTGGGGATCGCGGGCGCGGCCGTCCAGCCGGGGCCGGGCGTACGGGCGGCGCTGATGGTGGCCGCCGCGGCCGTGCTGCTGGTCTTCGCGCTGGACCTGATGGGCTTCCCGCCCGCCCGCCGCCTGCTCCGGCGCCTCGGCGGCCCGGACGGCGACCACTGCGCCACCCAGGCGGACCTCGTGGACGGCACGTCCGCGACGCGTCCGCGGTACGGGCGCCTGCGGCGGCCGGCGGCGCTGGGCGCGGCGACGGTGCTGCTGCCCTGCGGCGTGACGCTGTCGGCCGAGCTGCTCGCCGTCACCTCGCGCTCCCCCGTCGCCGGGGCCGCCGTCATGGCGGGCTTCGTGCTCGGCACCGCGCCGCTCTCGGGGCTGCTCGGGGTGGGGCTGGGACGCGGCATGCGGATGCTGCGCGGGCGGCTCACCGCGCTCGTCGGCGTGGGACTGGTCGCGGTCGCGGGCTGGACGCTGATGTCGGGGCTGCGGCTGGGCGGCTGGCTGCCCGGCCCGGGAACGACGGCCACGGCCGCGACCCGCGATGTGACGCGCAACGTCACGACCGACGCGACCGGCGCCCAGGTCATCACGATCGGCGCGGCCGACCGCGGCTACCGGCCCGCGCTGGTCACGGCCCGCTCCGGGGTGCGGACGGTCCTGGTCGTCCGCACGCACGGCAACCGGGGGTGCACGCGCGCGTTCACGATCCCGTCCCGGAACCTGGAGCGGATGCTGCCCGTGACCGGCGACACCCGCATCGACCTGGGCACCCCGCGGCCGGGCCGGCTGCGCTTCACCTGCGCCGCCGGGCACTACCCGGGGGCCGTCACCTTCCGCTAGGCCCGCCGGCGGCGGCGAGGCGCGCGGCGATGCGGTCGACGTCGCCGCGCTCGGCGGGCGGCAGCGGCCTGATCGCGGACGCCTCGGCGAGGAGGCGGGCGGCCGTCCCGGTGTCGCCCTCCAGCGACAGCGCACCGGCCAGCCCCTCGGTCGCCAGCGCCACCGTGCGCGGGTCGGCGGCGTCGCGGGCCAGGGCGAGGCTCTCCTCGTGGCGGGCCCGCGCCGTGGCCGCGTCGCCGCGCAGCTCCGCGACGAAGCCGAGCTCGGCCAGCACGTAGGCGAGGCCGGACCGGTAGCCGTCCGCGCGGTGCGCCTCCTCGGCGGCGCGCAGGTGCTCCTCGGCGGCCTCGAGCCGTCCCTGCCTGCGCGCCGAGGCCCCCAGCCCCACGCGGGCGTGGACGACGCCGTGGTGGAACGACCCTTCGCGCGCCACCCGCAGCGCGCGCTCGTAGTGCGCGTCGGCGGCGGCGTGGTCCCCGGCGAGCGCGGCGAGCCTGCCCAGCTGCGAGATCTCCTCCACCACCACCGGCCACAGCTCCAGCTCCTCGGCGGAGGCCAGACCTTCCCGGTGCAGCCGCCCGGCCCGGCCGTAGTCGCCGTCCACCTCCGCCAGCACGCCCAGCAGCCGCAGGGCCCGCGACCCGCCCCAGCGGTCGCCCGTCTCGCGGAAGAGCGCCAGCGCCTCCTCGCCCTCGCGGCGCGCGGCGGGCAGGTCGCCGAGCCGGAGGGACTCCCAGCCGAGGACGCTGAGCGCCGCGGCCGTGCCCCAGCGGTCGCCGGCCCGCCGGAACTCCTCCAGCGCGGCGTTCACCAGGGCGATGGCGGCGGGGAGGTCGCCGCCGTCGGCGCGGGCGAGGCCGAGCAGCCAGCGCTCGCGGGCGGGCAGTTCGTCCGGCGGCTCCACCGGGTCGGCCGGCATCCGCTCCCACGCCTCCAGGGCCGCGCGCCAGACCAGCGCGCCGGACCGCGCCCCGCTCTCGGCGCCGCCGGCCGGACCGGCGGCGCCGAGGGCCCTGCCGAACGCGCGGTGCGCCTCGCGGTAGCGGCCGCGCAGGAACCAGTACCAGCCGAGCGCCCCGCACATCCGCAGCGCCCTCTGCCCCGCGTCCCGGTCCAGGAGGCGGTCCAGCACGGCGCGCAGGTTCCCCGTCTCGGTGTCGAGCCGCCGCAGCCATTCCCGCTGCGCGGGGCCGCGCAGATGACGGTCGGCCTCCGCCGCCACCCCCGCGAAGTGCCGGGCGTGGCGGTCGGCGCACTCCTCCGCCTCGCCCGCCTCGGCCAGGCGTTCGCGCGCGTACGCAGCGACGCTCTCCAGCATGCCGAAGCGGCGCGTCCCCGAGCCGTCCACGGAAAGCAGGGAGCGGTCGGCCAGGGCGGCCACCGCGCCCGCGACCTCCCCCGCCGCCACGCCCTCTCCCGCGGCGATCGCCTCGGCCGCGGCCAGGTCGAAGCCGCCCGCGCAGACCGACAGGCGGCCCAGGACGGCCCGCTCGCGGTCGTCGAGCAGGTCCCAGCTCCAGTCGAACGCGGCGCGCAGCGTGCGCGCGCCCGAGCCCAGCAGCCGGAACCGGTCGTCCAGCCTGGCCGCCACCTCGCCCAGCCCGAGCGTGCGCACCCGCGCGGCGGCCAGCTCGATCGCCAGCGGCAGCCCGTCCAGGCGCCGGCAGAGCGCGGCGATCTCCTCGGTGTCGCCGTCCCCGGCCTCGGCGGCGAATCCCGAAAAGGCGTCGGCGACCCGCTCGCGGAACAGCCGGACCGCAGCCTCGCGCCCCAGCGGGGGCACCGGCCACAGCCGCTCGCCGGGCACGGCCAGCGGCTCCCGCCCGGTGGCCAGGACGCGCAGCCCCGGCGCGGCCCCCAGCAGCGCCACGACGAGCCTGGAGGCCGGTGCGGCCAGATGCTCCACGGTGTCCAGGATCAGCAGCGTCCGGCGGCCGCGCAGGGCCTCCGACAGCGCGCCCCGCACGCCCAGCGCCGCAGCGATCCGCTCCGCCAGGACGGCGGGGTCGGCGCGCGCCCCGGCCGCGTCGACCCCGGCGAGCTCGACCAGCCAGGCGCCGTCGGCGGCGTCCGCCCGCGAGGCGGCCGCCTCCAGCGCCAGCCGCGTCTTGCCGACCCCGGCGGGCCCGGTCAGGGTGACGAGGCGGTGCGCGCGCAGCAGCTCCCGGACCTCCGAGACCGCCTCCTCCCGCCCGACGAGCGCGGTGAGCGGGACCGGCAGGTTGGTGGCGGGCGGCTCCGGAGGCCCGGCCAGCGCCGGGTCCTGACGCAGCACGGCCTGGTGGAGGGCGGCCAGCTCGGGGCCGGGGTCCACGCCCAGTTCCTCGGCCAGCCGCTCCCTGATCTCGCGGTAGGCCTCCAGCGCCTCGGCCTGCCGCCCGTCCAGGTAGAGGGCGCGGATCCGGACGGCGTGCAGCCGCTCGCGCAGCGGATGGGCGGCCAGCATCGCCGGGAGCTCGTCGGCCAGCGCCCGGTGTTCGCCGCGTTCGACGCGCTGCTCGGCGAGGCCCTCGAACGCGGTGACGCGCTGCTCCTCCAGCCGTTCGGCGGCGGCCCGGGCGAACGGCGTCCCGGCGTACTCCGCGAAGGCGGGCCCCCGCCACAGCGCGAGGGCCTCCTCGTAGCGCGCGCTTGCGAGCAGGTCGGCGAAGACCGCCGCGTCCACCTGGGACGGCTCGGCCCTCAGGCGGTACCCGTGCGGCGCCGTCTCCACCAGGGCGCGCGCCCCCGGCTCGGCACGCTCCAGGGCGCCGCGCAGCTGCGCCACCTTCGACTGGAGCGCCCCGGTGGCCTGCGCGGGCGGCGCCCCCTCCCACACGTCCTCGATCAACGTCCCGGCGGGGACCGTGCGCCCGTGATGGACCAGCAGGTCCGCCAGCAGCGCCCGCACCTTGGCCCCCGGCACGGCGACCTCCTCGCCCGTGTCCGTCCACACGGCCAGCGGCCCCAGCACCCCGAATCGCATGCCGCGATGGTAAGCGGACCGTCAGCCGGTCATCAGCGGGCCCCCGTAGCGTCGCCGACGTACCCGCCGAGAGCCGAACGAAGGAGCGAACGATGTCCCACACGACGCTGCCCCGGACGATCGTCATCTACCCGCGGCCGGACGCCGGCCCCGCCGGCGACCTGGTCGAGTTCGAGGGCGGCGGCCGCCGCGTGACGCTGGTCGGGGTGCCGGATCTGGACGAGGCGGCCCCGGTGGTCGAGCGGCTCGTCGGCGAGGGCGCCGGGCTGGTGGAGCTGTGCGGCGGCTTCGGCCCGGTCGGCGCCGCCCGGGTGATCGCCGCGGTCGGCGACCGGGCCCCGGTCGGGGCGATCGGCTACGACTCCGAGTCGCTGGCCGCGATCTCCCGCTTCCACCTGGCCTTCCTCGCCGGCGAGCTCCAGTCGGAGCTGTTCCTGCTGCTGGTCCCGGGCGCCGATCCCGAACGGGACCGGATCGTCCGGGAGCACGGCGGCGGCGCCCGGTTCACGGCGGTGGCGGTGCCCGACATCGCCGCCGCGGAACGGGTCGCGGCGCAGGAGAAGGTGGGCCTGATCGAGCTGTTCGGCGGGTTCGGCGCCGACGCCGCGGCCCGGGTGCACGCCGCGGCCGGCGGCGCCCCGGTGGGCACGATCGCCTTCGGGATCGAGTCGATGGACGCGGCCGCCGCGTTCCGCGCCGCCTGACGCCCGGACCGGCGGCTCAGCCCCTGCGCGCGGCCCCCGGATCGCCCCGGCCCGCCGGATCGGTCCGGGGGCGCCGCCGCGCCGCCGCGGAGGCGGCCGGGATCAGGCAGATCGACGGCTGCGTCACCGCCAGCAGCGCGCGGGCGGCCTGCCGGAGCCGTTCCCGGTCCAGCGGGGAGGCGACCAGCTCCGCCGCGACGGGGTAGCTGGTCCGCGTGCCGACGACGGACGCCGACGGGAAGGCCAGCAGCCGCTCGGGACCGCCCGGCTCGTCGCGGCACAGGTAGACGTCGACGTCCAGCGCGGTCTCCCGGATCAGGGATCCGCCGTCGCGTCCCTGCTCGGCGATGGTGCCGTCGGGGGCACCGCGCACCAGCGGGAACCCCGTCTCGTACGCGCCGCCGGGACGGGGCTCCAGCACCCAGCGCGCGAACGCGGCCAGGTGGGCGGCGCCGTCGACCAGCGGGACGCGCCCGCCGGGCAGGCTCTCGAACCACCAGCCGTCGCCGTCCCAGCCGAGCGCGAGGTGCCGCGCAAGGCCGTCCTCCGCCCAGGCGTACCGGAACACCGGCTCGGCGGCGCCGTCCGCGTCGCCCCCGCCGGTCCTCGTGTCAGCGCGCATACCGCTCCCCGTGCGGATCCGACTCCCCATGGGGACTCTGACGAACCGGACCCGCCACACGTTCCTCCGAACACATGAGCTTCCCTGACGAAAAAAATTGTCGGCATGTCACCACCGGCACGTACCGCCGCGATAATCTGGCGGTTCCCGAGCGCCGGAGGTCGCGGTGTCGCACGAGTCCACGGAGATCACATCGGAGGCCGAGCTGCGGGAGCTGCTCGGCGCGCCCATGCCCAGGGCGGTCGCCAAGGAGCGGGTGCGCCTGCACGCCTGGGACCGCGAATGGCTGGCCCGCTCGCCGTTCTGCCTGATCGCCACCAGCGACGCCGCGGGCGACTGCGACGTCTCGCCCAAGGGCGACCCGCCCGGGTTCACGCTGGTGCTGGACGAGCACACGATCGCGATCCCCGAGCGTCCCGGCAACCGGCGCGCCGACGGGTTCCGCAACATCCTGTCCAACCCGCACGTCGGGCTGATCCACCTGATCCCCGGGCGGAGCGAGACGCTGCGGATCAACGGGCGGGCGCGGCTGGTCCGGGAGGCGCCGTTCTTCGACCGGATGGTGGTCAAGGGGCACCGGCCGGTCCTGGCGCTGGTGGTCGAGATCGAGCAGATCTTCTTCCACTGCGCCAAGGCGTTCATGCGCTCGGAGCTGTGGCGGCCCGGCAGCTGGGAGCCGGACGCGCTGCCCTCGCACGCGCGCATCGTCAAGGACGTCCAGCGCGTGGAGGAGACGGTGGAGCAGTTGGAGACCTACTACGGCGACCAGTACGCCGCCAAGCTCTACGCGGGCTGACGGGCTGACGGCCGGACTCCCGTCCGGCCGTCATCCGGTCTCCCTCGCGGCGGAACCGGTGTCAGCCGCTCTTGCGGCGGAACTGGCGCTGGTGGTCGGCGCGGTCGTGGGCGCCGCGGACCTTGGAGCCCCTGCCACCGCCGCCCGCGCCCTTGGCCGCGGACGCGCCGCGCTTGCGCTCCAGCGCCTCCCGGAACCTGCGCTTCACCTCGTCCTCGGCGCCTTCCCGATCGCCGCCCGCCGGCTCTCCATCCGAGTCGCTCATGGGGACCTCCGCTCTCCTTGGGACACTCCTAGCGTCGCATGCCCGGTGGGAAGCCGCACGTCCGGTGGCCGCGGGACGGGTGTGATCTCTGTGGGATTGCACCAATCCGCGATCATGTCCGGGTCCGCTCTTCTAAAGTGCTGAAGGATGGACGCCCCCACCCCCGACGAGCACCCCCCGCTGGAATCGATCAGCGCCGAGCCCCTCCTCACCGCCGACTACCAGACCCGCCCGGCGGTGTTCTACGAGAGCCTGCGGGCCCGCTACGGCCCGGTCGTCCCCGTCGACGTCCTCGGTGTGCCGATCTGGCTCGTCCTGGGCTACGCGCAGGTGCTGGACGTGATGCGCGACCCGCGGGGCGTCTGGAGCAAGCGGGTCGAGTCCTGGCGGGCCCACGCCGAGGGCCGCGTCCCGGCCGACTGGCCGATGCTGCCCATCTACACCGCCGACAGCTCGGCGCAGCGCGACGGCGCGGAGCTGACCCGGCTGCGCAACGCGTGGAGCGTCGGCCTGCGCCCGTTCCAGGACCGCACCCGGCCGCAGGCCAAGGAGCTCGAACGGGCCGTCTCCCGGTACGCCGACGACCTCATCACCCTGATCGGCGAGGGCGGGCTTACCGGGCAGGCCGATCTGGCCACGCAGTACGCCCGGCCGCTGCCCCTGTTGATCATCAACCGGCTGCTGGGGTTCGAGGGCAGGCAGGGCGACGAGCTCGTCCAGGACCTGTGGCGGGCGCTGGACGCGGGGCCGGAGGCCGGCGCTGCGACGGCGCGGATCGCCGCCGCGGCGGCCGAGATCTGCGCGGCGCGGGCGCTCCAGCCGACCGACGACCTGGCCTCGCACATGCTGGCCGCGGCGCCCGACCTGACCCCGGAGGAGATCGCCCACGAGCTGCCGCTGGTGCTCGGGCTGCTCGGCGACCACACCGGCACCCTGATCTGCACGACGGCGGTCAAGGTGATCGGCGGGGACGTGCGGATGCGGGAGAGCCTGTCGGCCGGGATGCTCCCCGAGGTGGTCAACCGGGCGGTGATCGCCGACCCGCCGCTGGCCAACACCACCCTGCGCTGGCCGAAGACGGAGGTGCGGATGGGACGGTACCGGATCGCGGCCGGCGACCCGGTCATGCTCTCGCTCGCCGGCGCGCACACCGACCCGGCCTTCGCCGACGGCATCGACCCCGACGCCATCTACAGCTCCCGGGCGCATCTGGCCTGGGGTTCGGGGGCGCACGCCTGCCTGGGCCGGGAGCTGGCCACCACCGTCACGACCCTGGCCGTCGGGAAGCTGTTCGAGCGGTTCTCGGCGCTGCGGCTGGCGGTCCCCGAGGAGCAGCTGGGCTGGCACGCCTCACCGCTGTCGCGGTCGCTGCGCTCGCTGCCGGTGCTGTACGAGCTGCCCCCGGACGCCGCCGGGCGGCGTCCGGTCGGCCCGCCGCCCGAGCAGATCGAGGCGGAGCCGGAGGCGGGGCGGCAGGGCCCGACCGCCTCGGAGCCGTCGCTGGCACGCCGCGTGCTCCGCGCCTTCCGCAGATCCTGAGGGCCCGGCCGGGCCCGGAGGGTCAGCCCCCGGAGGTGTAGTGGCGGCGCAGACCCGCCAGCGTACGGGCGACCTCGTCGTCGTCGGGGAGGCCGTGGTCCTCGAAGAACCCGAGGAAGTCGGCACGCCGCGGGTCCCCGCCCGCCCCGACGAACGCGACCGTCTCCCCGACCCCCGCGGCGAACAGCAGCTCGCGGGGCAGCCCGAGCATGGTGTCGAAGCTGGTGGTCTTGGCGTCCCACAGCGGCCACACGTCCCGGGCCCGGCGGTGCTCGGCCACCAGCAGCGCGGCCATGCCGATGCCGTGGCCGAACCCCCAGGAGTGACGGTGCCAGAGCGCCTCCTGCTCCAGCAGGTAGAGCGGGAGGCCCGGATCGTGCCGGGCGGGCGGGCCGTCCTCGCCCAGCAGCGCCTCCAGGACGGCGCGCCGGTCGGCCGCGGCCGCGTCGTAGGGCAGCCCCTGGTCGTCGGTGCCGCCGTCGAAGGCCAGCAGCTCCCGGTGTTCGGGGTCGGCCCGCCACCAGTCCGGATCCGGGACCATCCCGCTCCTCGTCCTCAGGGTGTAGACGTCACGCGATCAGGCATTCTGCCCGATCGTGACGTGCGCGACCACCGGGTAGTGGTCGGAGGGGTAGAGGCCGCCCTGCTGGTAGGGGTCGATCTCGGTCCAGCGGGTCCGCACGGCGCCCCGCGACAGGATCCAGTCGATGCGGTCGCCGTCCGGCACCGGGGCCTTCCAGCCGCCGAAGGTGTTGTAGGCGGGGCCGCGCTTCTCCGCGGTCTTCCAGGTGTCGGCGAAGGCGTCGGCGCCGGTGAGGATCCGGTACGGCTCGGTCTTCTCCGCGGCGGCGTTGAAGTCGCCGGTCAGCACCACCGGGACCCCGGCCTCGAAGCCGCGCACCCGCTCCAGGATCAGCCCGGCGCTCTTCACGCGGGCGTTCTCCGACTGGTGGTCGAAGTGGGTGTTGACGTGGTAGAAGACCGTGCCGGTGCGGCGGTCGCGGAACTTGGCCCAGGTGACCATCCGGGTGATGGTGTTGCCCCAGGTCTTCGATCCGATCACGTGCGGGGTGTCGGACAGCCAGAAGTGGTCGAAGTCCAGCACCTCGAAGCGGTCCTTGCGATAGAAGATCGCCGAGAACTCGTCCCGGGTGCCGCCCTGGCGTCCCATTCCGACCCAGTCGTGCTCGGGCAGCGCGCCGTCCAGGTCGCGCATCTGCTGCCACAGGGCCTCCTGGACGCCCAGCAGGTCGGGGTGGTGCTTGCGCAGGACGTTCTTCATCAGGGGCAGGCGGGACGGCCAGTCCTTGGGCGGGGCGTCGGCGTTCAACCGGATGTTGTAGGACATCACGCGCAGCTTGGCGTCGCCGGCGAAGGCCGCGGGGGCGGCGACCACTCCGGCGACCACTCCGGCCACCAGGACCGCCAGCGCGATGAGCAGGTGAGGGAACCGGCGGAGCGCGCCGGACCGACCCGGGAGGGGCATGTCGATCCCTTCTCAAGATCTTCGATGACCGCCTCACGGTGACGGGCGCACATGGCGTCCCGGCGGCGTCCGGCCGAACGGCCCCGATCGGCTGCGCGACGCGCCGTGAACCGTTCCGGCTCGCGATCACGGCCCCGTTTATCCCGCGACGCTCGGGAACGACCCAGCGGGGAAGGGGGAGTGAACATGCAGCAGGACAAGAGCGACAAGCACGGCGCCCGGCTCGACGAGGAGATGGAGCACGAGACCGAGGGCATGGTCCGCGGCGGCCACTCCACGCGGGCCGAGGAGTTCAGGGAGGCCGAGCCCACCTCGGACGAGCCCGCCTGGGATCCGGCGACCGTCCCGGGCGGGCGGCGGGAGGGCTCGCCACCGGGGATGAGCCCGCAGGACGTGGAGGAGCGCAGCGCGCTGGCCCGGATCCTCACGGGCGTGCGCTACCCGGCCCGGCCGAACGAGCTGGTCGAGCACGTCTCCGGGGCCGACACACCGGAGACGGCCATCTCCGCGCTGGAGAGCCTGCCGGACCGGCCGTACGAGAACCTCGCCGACGTGGCCGACGAGCTCGGCTACGGACGGGAGGAGCGCCGCTTCTAACGGCCCGCGGCGCCGCCGCCGGGCTCGACGCGCTCAAGCGCGCCCGTCAGGCCCGCCGCTCGTGCTGCGGGAAATCGGTGGGCGCCCCGCACCAGCGGGTCAGCGCCTCCCGGATGGCGGCGGCCCGCCGGTCGGGCACGGTCTCGTCGGTCGCCCAGGCGATGTACCCGTCCGGCCTGACCAGCACGGTCGTACGGGTCGCCCCGCCCGCGACGACGCAGCGCACGCGATCGGCCCACCGTTTGGTCGCCAGATAGGTGACCGCCGGGTCGTTCGCCGCCACGACCAGGACGAACCGGCCGTCCCGCAGCGCCTCGTACAGCCTCCGGCGCGGGCCGGCCAGCCGCACGTCGGGGGCGCGGCGGCCGGCGAGCCGGTGCGCGCCGGGCGGCGCGGGGTAGGAGACGTCGATGCCGGAGATCGCCCCGGCCAGCCTCCGCTCCACCGGGCCGATCCGGGTCGCGACGCGGGCGACCGCCGTGCGGACGGCGCGCAGCAGCCGCGACTCCAGCAGCGCGCCGCGCAGCAGGGCGCCGCTGCCGCGCAGCACCGCGCGGCCGACCGGGTAGCGCTCGTCGTCGTAGCCGTCCAGCAGCCCGGGCGGCGCCCATCCGTGCAGGTCGGCGACCAGCCGCCAGCTGAGGTCGGCGGCGTCCTGCAGCCCGGTGTTCATGCCCTGGCCGCCCGCCGGGGAGTGCACGTGGGCGGCGTCGCCGGCCAGGAAGACCCGCCCGGCGCGGTACCGGGGGACCTGCCGCTCGTCGCTGTGGAAGCGGGAGGTCCAGCGCGGGTCGTGCATGCCGTGGTCGGTGCCGAGGGCACGCCGGGTGACCTCGCGGATCTCCTCCATGCTGACCGGCTCGGAGTCGGCGACCTGGTGCCGCCGGTTCCAGGCGATCACCCGGTACCAGCCGTCGCCGAACGGCGCCAGGAACGCGAAGGCGTCGCCGACCGCGTTCGCGGTCAGCACCTCGCGCGGCGCGTCGTTCAGCCGCACGTCGGCCAGCATCACCGAGCGCACCACCGAGCGTCCCGGGAACGGGAGCCCCAGCTCGCGGCGGACGGTGCTGGCCGCCCCGTCGGCGCCGACCAGGTAGCGCGCGGTCAGCACGTGCTCGGAGCCGTCGGCCCTCCGGACCCGGGCCCGGACGCCGTCGTCGTCCTGCTCCAGTCCGGTCAGGTCGGTGCCCCAGGCGATCCGCGCCCCGGCGTCCAGGGCCCGTTCCTCCAGCACCCGTTCGGTCTCGTACTGGGGCGTGATCAGCACGAAGGGGAAGCGGCCCGGCAGCCGGTCCATCCGCACCCGGGCCGTGCCCGGGAGCCGCAGCGTGGTGATCCGTTCGCCGGTGCGCAGCAGCTCGTCCGCCACGCCGCGCGCGTCCAGCTGTTCCAGGGTGCGGGCGTGCACCGCGAAGGCCCGGGTGAGGTTCAGCTCGCCGGTGCGTCGCTCCAGCACCGTGCAGCGCACGCCGGAGGCGGCGAGGTCCCCGGCGAGCAGCAGTCCTGTGGGGCCGGCGCCGACGACGAGCACGTCGGCGGGCGCCATGTCGCTCTCGCTCTTGTCGGCCATGGTCGGGACCCTTCCCACCGTGCCGCGTTTCGCACCTGCGCGCCCGTCCCGTCAGGGCGTCCTGGACGGGACACGGCGCTCACCCCCGGGCCCGGCCCTCCCCGGCCGGCCGCTCCCTGTCCCTCAGCCGAAACTTCTGGATCTTGCCGGTGGAGGTCTTCGGCAGCTCCGCCACGAACTCGATGACGTCGGGGACCTTGAAGCGGGCCAGCCGGTCCCGGACGTGCCCGGCCAGCTCCTCCATCTCCACCGCGGCGCCGTCCCGCAGCACCACGAACGCCTTGGGCCGCTCGCCCCACCGCTCGTCCGGCACCGCCACGACCGCCGCCTCCGCGACGGCCGGGTGGGAGTCCAGCGCGCTCTCCACCTCGACCGTGGAGATGTTCTCCCCGCCGGAGATGATGATGTCCTTGGCCCGGTCGCGCAGCTCCACGTACCCGTCGGGATGACGGACGCCCAGGTCGCCGGAGTGGAACCAGCCGCCCCGGAAGGCGTGCGCGGTGGCCTCGGGATCGTCGTGGTAGCCGGCCATGACGTTGTTGCCGCGCATCACGATCTCGCCGAGCGTCGCGCCGTCGGCGGGCACGTCGTCCATGTCCTCGCCGACCACCCGCAGCCCGTCGGTCTGCAGCATGCCCACGCCCTGCCGGGAAAGCAGCCGGGCCCGCTCCCCCGCGTCCAGGCGGGGCCAGTCCGGCTGCGGCTCGCACACCGAGTACGGCCCGTAGGTCTCGGTCAGCCCGTACACGTGGACCAGCCGCGCCCCCAGCTCCTCCATCCGCCCGATGATCGTGGGGCTGGGCGGGGCCGCGGCGGTGGTGATGACGAGCGGCAGCGGCAGCGGGTGGGCGCGCGGCGAGTCGGCGATCATGCGGAGCACGGTCGGGGCGCCGTTGAGGTGGGTGACGCCCTCCTCGTCGATCAGCCGCCAGATCCTGCCGGCGTCCACCGCCCGCAGGCACACCTGGGTGCCGCCGATCGCCGCCAGGGCCCATCCCGTGCACCAGCCGTTGCAGTGGAACATCGGCAGCGTCCACAGGTAGACGCTGTCCGGGGTGTGCCGGGAGTGCACGATCTCGCCGAGCGCGTTGAGGTACGCCCCGCGGTGGGTGTAGACGACGCCCTTCGGCTTGCCGGTGGTGCCGGAGGTGTAGTTGATGGAGATCGGGGCGTTCTCGTCGGCCACGGTCCAGGGCAGCGGGTCGTCGGAGCCGCTCTCGAGCAGGTCCTGGTAGGAGAGGCCGCCCACCGCGGGGTCGGGCGACGCGCCGGACTCGGGGTCGGTCACGGTGACGATGTGCTCGACCGTGGCCAGCCCCCCGGCGGCGGACGGCGCCGCGGCGGGATGCAGGGCCGCTTCCACCACCAGCACCTTCGCCCTGGAGTGGTCGCAGATGTAGCGGACCTCCTCGGGCGCGAGCCGGGTGTTGATCGCGACCAGCACGGCCCCGGCCAGCGGCACGGCGAACTGCGCGACCAGCGACTCGGGGACGTTGGGCGCCAGGTAGGCCACCCGGTCGCCGGGGCCGACGCCGAGGGAGCGCAGCGCGTGCGCGAGCCGGACGGCGTGCGCGGCGAACTCGGCGTAGGTGCTGCGCCGCTCGCCGTAGACGACGGCGGTCTTGCCGGGGAACACCTGCGCCGACCGTTCGAGGAACGAGAGCGGGGTCAGCGGGGTGTAGGCGGGGCCAGTGTCCACGATGACCTCCAGAACCGTCGCGGTGGGGAAGCGGGCTGGGCTGCCGCGCCCTCACATCCTCCCCACGGACGGCCGTTCGCAACGCCGCGGCCCGCCGGACGGTCACCAAAGTCAGACCTCGGCGGGCGGAGGTCGGCCGGCGGAGGGCGGCGGCCCGGCCAGCCCGTTCAGCAGCAGCCGGGTCAGCGTCCCGACGATCTCGCCGTCGTCCGCGTCCGGGCCGTCCTCGCCCGCGGTGAGGACCGCGTACCCGAACATCGAGATCATCGCGCCCATCGCGGCGGCGACCAGCGCCGGATCGCCGGGCAGCGGGTGCCCGCGCTCGCGCGAGTACTCCAGGTGGTCGCGGAAGTCGGCGGTCTCCCGCACCAGGGTCCGCCACGTCCCGCCCGCCCCCGGGTCGTCGGCCATGAGGGCCTGCATCCGCGCGACCACCACGGGGAGGTGGTCGCGGTAGACGTTCCAGGCCACCTCGAGATGCTCCCGGAGCTGGTCGCGGTCGGTGAGGTCGTGCTCGCGCGGGTGCGCGGGGCCGCGCTCCCGGTCGCGCGCGCCGATCTCCTCGTCGGCCTGGGCGCCCATGTCGGCCATGAGGGCCTGGAGCAGCTCCTCCTTGCCCGCGAAGTGGTCGTAGAAGGAGCCGGTGGCGCGGCCCGCCTCGGCCGTGATGTCGGTGATCTTGGTGTTGAGATAGCCGCGCTCCATGAACAGCCGCCGCGCCGCCGCCTTCAGCGCCTCGCGCGTCTCGGCCGCCCGCGCCTTCCGGACCCCCGCCTTGGGGGCCGCCGCCCTCTCGGCTCCCGTCTTCCGTTGGGCCACCCGTCCTCCGCCCTCGCTTGACGCCTCCTGGTCGCGACATCATACTGAACCGAAATTCGCCGAATAGAGATTCGGTGAATGTAGATTCGGGGAGGTTTCCGATGCGCGTGGTCGTGGCGGGCGGCGGCGTGGCCGGGGCGGCGAGCGCGATCGCGTTCCGGCGGATCGGCGCCGAGGTGACGGTGTACGAGTCGCACGCCGACCCGGCGGGACCCGTCGGCTCCTTCATCAGCCTCGCCGCCAACGGGCTGCGCGGGCTGGAGGCGCTGGGCTGCCTCGACCGCGTCCGGGACGCCGGGTTCCCGGTCCCCCGCCAGCGGCTGTGGGCCGGATCCGGCAAGCTGCTGGGCGACCTGCCGCGCGGCCGGCTGTCGGACGACCCGACGCACAGCGTCACACTGTGGCGGGGCCGGCTGGTCGAGGAACTGCGCGCCGAGGCCGTCCGGCTCGGCGCCGAGATCGTCACCGGCGAGCGGCTCACCGGCGCGGACACCGAGCCCTCCGGCGGCGTGCGGGCCAGGTTCGAGAGCGGGCGCACCGCCGAGGGCGACCTGCTGACCGGCGCCGACGGCATCTGGTCGGCCACCCGCCGGATCCTCGCCCCGTCCGCGCCGGGGCCCGTCTACGGCGGCTACTACACCGTCTCGGGAGTGGCCTCGGGCGTGGACGCCGCACCGGGAACCCTCGAACCCGGAACGTTCAACATGGTGTTCGCGCGCGCCGGGACGTTCATCTCCATCGCCGTCCCCGACGGCACCGTGTGGTGGGCCGCGCAGGTCACCGCGCCGGAACCGCCCGGCCCCGGCACGATCACACCCGACTCTCCAGCCCGGCTCTACCGGGACGAGGAGCACCCCTCGGCCGTCCTGCGCGCCGCGACCGAGACGCACCGGCCCGCACCGCACCACGTCCTGGAGTCCGTGCGGGTCTGGCACGGCGACCGGACCGTCCTGGTCGGCGACGCCGCGCACCCGGTCGGGGCCGGGCAGGGCGCGTCGATGGCGGTCGAGGACGCCGTCGTGCTCGCCCGCGCCGCCGCCACCGAGCCGACGGTTCCCACCGCGCTCGCCGCCTACGAGCGCGACCGCCGCGCCCGTACCGCCAAGCTGGTCAGGATGGCCGCGGCCAACCGCGACGCCAAGACGGCCGGGCCGGTGGCGCGGCGCGTCCAGAACATCGTCATGCCGCTGGCCCTCCGCGTCTTCTACGAGCGCTCGACCGCCTGGCTCTACGACCACGACCTCGCGCCGCTCCCGCCGAGCGCGGCCTGATCAGCGCGGGTTCAGGGTGAGGCCGAGGTTCTGGAACTGCTCCACCGGGTGGTGGTAGCCGCGCTCGATGTGGTGGACGCCGCGCAGCGTGGACGGCCCCTCCGCCACCGCGGCGGCCAGGACGGCCGAGAACCCCGCCCGGATGTCGGGCATGGTCACGTCGCCGCCGCGCAGCTTGGAGACGCCGCGGACCACGGCCGAGTGCAGGGCGCTGGTGTCGTGGTAGCGGCAGGCGGGTCCGCCCAGGCACGTGTCGTAGACCTCGATCTCCGCGCCCATGCTCTTGAGCGCCGGCACGTACGCCAGCCGGTTCTCGTAGACGGTCTCGTGCAGCACCGACATGCCGTCGGCCTGCGTGAACAGGACCATCAGCGGGGTCTGCCAGTCGGTGGCGAACCCCGGATGGGTGTCGGTCTGCACGGCGGCGGGCCGCAGCCCCTGCGGCGCCGAGGCCATGATCCAGTCGTCGGTGATCTCGAACCGGGCGCCCATCCGGGCCAGCGTGGTGATCGCCGTGACCAGGCGGTCCTGCGGGCAGCCGTGGACGCGCACCTCGCCCCGGGTGACCAGCCCGGCCACCAGGTAGGAGAACGCCTCGATCCGGTCGCCGGCCAGGGTGGTCTCGGCGCCGTTCAGCCGCGCCACGCCCTCCACCACGATCCGCCGGTCGGGGCTGAAGGAGATCCCGGCGCCCATCCGCTGCAGGAACAGCGCCAGCTCGATGATCTCCGGCTCGGTGGCGGCGTTCCGGATCACCGTCTTGCCCTCGGCGAGCACGGCCGCCAGCAGCACCGTCTCGGTGGCGCCCACACTGGGGTAGGGCAGCTCGATCCGCGTGCCGCGCAACCGGGAGGCGCGGGCGTGGATGCCGTCGGCCGCGATCTCCACCTCGGCGCCGAACGCGCGCAGCGCGTCGACGTGGAAGTCGATCGGGCGGCGGCCGATCGGGTCCCCGCCCACCAGCGGGACGAACGCCTCGCCCGCGCGGTGCAGCAGCGGCCCGAGCATCAGGATGGGAATCCGGTTGAGACCGGTGAAGGCCTTGGGCACGTTCGGCTCGGCGACCGGACCGGTGGTGATCGTCAACTGGTCGGCCGAGCGCTCCACACTGGTGCCCAGATGCTCCAGCATCGCCGCGGTGATCCCGACCTCGCCGACGTCCGGCGCGTTCCGGATGACGCTCGGCCCGTCCCCGAGCATGGCGGCCACCATGTGCTTGCTCACGGCGTTCTTCGCCCCGCGAACGGTGACGTCACCGCGCAGCGGCCCGGACGGCTCGATCTCCCACACCTTTTCGGTCACCCGAGCAGCCTACGGGTGCCCCGGAGGACGACCAACCCGCAGCGCCGCGGCCGCTCCCGGCCGGCGGGCCTCCGCACTCGCCCGGCAACCGGGACGAATCCCCGCAGACCGACCCTCCCCAGCGACGCCGACATCCCCACACCAGATGTACGGACCCGGCCGAGAGGAGCCCACCTTCTCACCGCGGCAGGCCGTCCGGCCGGGGGTTGCCGTCGTACACGAACCAAAAAGGCAGATAAATGAGAAAGGGCCCCGCCGGTAAACCCGGCAGGGCCCTTTCCTAATATGTGTCCGGCGGTGTCCTACTCTCCCACACAGTCTCCCATGCAGTACCATCGGCGCTGAAGGGCTTAACTTC
>NZ_JBHSON010000017.1:0-136099 GCF_042656285.1 Actinomadura rugatobispora
CTGTACGTGCTGGGCGGCGACGGGACGGTGGCGGCGCTCGACCTCGCCACCCGGCGCGTGACGCGGCTGTGGCGGGTGCCGGGCGGGGGCGCCGCCGGGGCGGGCGGCGTGATCGGCGCGAAGGGCGCGGCGATCGCGGGCGCGGCGGTGGTCGTGGCCGCGGGCGGCGGCACCGCCGTGTACGTCGCCGCCGACGACGGCCCGCAGGCGCCCCCGCTGACCTTCTCCCTCGCCTCGCACCAGGACGCCACGTCCACTCCCCCGTTCCAGGTCAACGGGCGGATCGTCCGGGTCGGCGGCGGCGCCGACCCGGCCTTGGCGCAGCGCGTCAACGCAGCGCTGCGCGCCCCGGTCGACACGCGCGCAGCCGAGTACCGCCGCGCGCTCACCGACTTCCGGGGCGAGCCGTCGTCCACGACGGTCACGCCGTCGGTGCGGCTGGGCGGGCCCCGCTACCTCTCGGTCCGGTACGACTTCGTCCTTGCCTCGCAGGCGCTCGGCCACTCCAGCTGGAGCCGCGCCCGCACCGTCACCGTCGACCTCACGACCGGCCGCGCGCTGCGCGCCGAAGACCTGTTCCTGCCCGCCGCGCTCACCGGGAGCGGCCTGCAGACGCTGACGGCCCGGATCCGGGAACGCGGCACCGGCACGTGCTTCGCCGACCGCCCGCCGTCCCTGGGCATCCCCCAGCTGAACGGGCCGTACGTCCAGCTCGCGCTCACCAAGGGAGAACTGGAGCTGTCCCTGGACGCGCCCGGGCTCGGCACCTACGAGATGGCCTGCGGCCAGCCCGTGGTCAAGATCCCCTACGACCGGCTCTCCGGGCTGCTGCGGCCCGAGGTGGTCAAGGCCGTCCCGTTCCCGCCGTCGTCGGTGCGGCCCTCGGGCCGTCCCTGACCGGCGGCCGGTTTCGGCGCGCCGCCGCCCTCCGGCCGGGCGACCGCGGCCCCGGCCAGCAGCAGCACCGCCCGGGGCGTGCCGACGTCGGCGGCGAGCGCGCGGGCGATCCGCCGCCGCGAGCCGGGCGGTGCGGGGCCCGGCGCGTACCGTGCCTGTTCGGCGTCGGCGGCCACGGCCGCCACGTGCGGGCCGATCCGGCCGAGCTGGTCGCGCAGGTCGCCGAGGGTGGTGGCGGGCGTGACCGTGCCGCCGGTCCGGACGACGAGCCGTTCCAGCAGCTCGCCGTCGTGGCCGCCGCCGCGACGCGAGCGGCGCCGCAGGGTGAGCCCGACGACGGCGGCCAGCACCAGCGACAGGCCCGCGGCCGGGCCGGCGAGGGCGAAGCCGCCCTTGTCGGGTGCGGGCGGCGGCGACAGCGGGTCGACCTCCGCGGCCACCTCGGCGTCGGCCGCCGGGGTCGGGTCGAACGGCACCCAGCCGACGCCCTCGAAGTAGACCTCGATCCAGGCGTGCGCGTCGGTGTCGCGCACCTTGTAGATGCCGTCCTCGGACCTGCCGGTGGCGAACCCGGCGACCACCCGGGTCGGCACCCCCGCCAGCCGCAGCAGCAGCGCGGCGGCCCCGGCGAAGTGCTGGCAGTAGCCGGTGCGGCTCGCGGTCAGGAAGTCCAGGATCGGGAAGCCGACGCCGCGCTCCACCTCGGTGGAGTAGCGGAACCGCCCGCCGCCGGTGAGGTGGCGCTCGACCCGTTCGACGACCTCGTACTGCGAGCGCGCGCCGCTGCCCAGCTGCCGGGCCGTCTCGATGACCTCGCCCATCGCCGGGACGCGCTGGATGAAGCGCTCGAGCCGGGGCGACACGTCCGGCGCCGCCCCGTACTGGCCGAGGTTGCCCGCGAGCCGCTCGCCGCCCCACCGGTACATGAGGTTGGTGTAGGCGTGCAGGGCCGGGTCGGTCGGCGGCGGCGCGGCCCGCAGCGCCTTCGGGTCGGTCCGGACCATCTCCGCCTGGACGCGGTAGGTGTCGTCCTGCCGGGGCTGCGGGATGACGCGCTGCGCGTCCCCCGGCATCGTGTCGATCTTCCCGGACGCCTCGACCGAGGTGATGTGCCCCGGCGAGACGACCTGGGAGTCGCGCAGGCCGCGCACCGTCACCTCGATGGACACCGGCTCGGCGGCCGGCTCGGGCAGCCGGTCGCGCACCACCCCGCCGCCGACCTCCCAGCCGCGCCAGCTGTAGCGCTCCAGCACCTGCATCCGCCACAGCGCGGGGCGCGGCGAGGCGATCTCCAGCATCGTCGCGCCGCTGCGCCGGTCGGTGATCGGGCCGTAGGACTGGGTGGTGTTGAGCGTGCGGAACTGCTCCTCGCGGCCCACCATGTCGTCGACGTTCAGCCACTGCGAGCGGGGCCCGAGCGCCTGCGCGGCGACGGTCGCGACGAGGGCCGCGGACGTGCCGAGCGCCAGCACGGGCAGCGCGGCCCGGCGCGGCGCGAACCACAGCAGCCCGGCCAGCAGCAGCGCGGCGCCCGGCCAGGCCGTCTCGTCGGTCTGCCGGATCGCGGCGGCCACCGCCCACGGGACGGCGACGACCGCGAAGGCGGTGCCCGAGCGCAGCCGGGACGCGGGCGCGGGCGCGGCCAGCGCGGCGGCCAGGAGGTAGAGCACGCCGGCGCCGAGCAGCCAGACCGAGCGGGTGCCGATGTCGCCCGCCCGCTCGCCCGGGACCAGCAGGGCCAGCTCCCGCACGCCGTCCGACAGCGCGAGCACGATCGTGTCCCAGGCACCCGGCCACAGCCAGCCGGCCGGGGCGCCGCCCGCCAGCACCGCCGCGGGGATCCAGGCGAGCTGCGCCGCCGCCGCGAGCCGGACGGGGAACCGTTCGACGGCCAGGGCGCCGGCGGCCAGCGCGACGACCGGGGCGACCCACAGCACCCTCCAGCCGAGCAGCGGCACCCACGCCGCCGCCGTGACCGCGACCGCCAGCAGCAGTCCCGCGGCGCGCATCATCGCACCGGCTCCCGGTCCCTGGGCGCGGCGCCAGAAGCTTTGGGCCGCCTGAGCGGCGCGCCGTCCAGGGTGACGGCGAGGGCCTCGCCGTGCCCGGCCGGCAGCGGGACGACACCGGGCGGCAGCGGCGGACGCGGCGGGCCGAGGTCGAGCCCCGGCGGCACGTGGACGACCGACGAGCCGCGGCCGCCGGGCGGGCGCCGCGCCTGCCCGTGGCCGCCCTCCTCCAGCAGCGCGAGGCGGCGGTGCAGCGCCCGCCAGCCCGGCGCGTCCACCACGGTCATGGGGGTCGCGGCGCCGGGGAGGAGGACCTCGCAGCCGCCGCCGCGCGCCAGCGTCAGCGCGCATCCGGCGGCGGCCCGCGCCACCCAGTCGACCGCGCGCGGGTCGGCGGCGCCCGCGGTGTCGACGATCACCAGCGGCAGCCCGGTCGGGGGCGCGGCCATCCGCCGCTCCTGCAGCTCGCCGCCGCGCGCCAGGGACGCCCAGTGGATGCGGCTGATCGGGCTGCCGGGCACGTAGGGGCGCAGCCCGTCGGGCTCCAGGTCGTCGGCGCGGGCGCCGCGCGGCGGGACGACCCGCGCGTCGGTGCCGGGCTCGGGCAGGACCAGCACCGGCTCGGGCACCCCGGCGGTCAGCGGACGGCGCACGATCCCGAGCGGATCGCCGAGCCGGATCCGGGACGGCCCCACCGCGAACGCGCCGCGCCGCTCGACGAACAGGTCGACGGTGCCGCCCTCGCGCTCCAGCGGGACCCAGATGCCCTGGCCGGTGTCCACCTCCAGGCGGACGGGCAGCCAGGACGGCGCCCGCACCCGGAACTCCAGCGGCAGCGGCTCGTCCTCGCGCACCTCGCGGACCGGCACGGTGCGCTCGACCGCCAGCCGCCCGGACGCCGGCAGCACCACGACGGCGGCGCCGGCCACGGTCAGCACCAGGCCGGCGGCGAGGGTGAAGAGAGTGAGGGAGGGCAGCGCGCCCGCGAGCGCGACGAGCATCGCGGCGGCGAGCAGCCACAGCCACCAGCGCCCGCCGATCCGGTCGGCCCGCTCGGCCCGCCGCCGCCGGCGGCGGGCGGTCACCGGGCCGGTCATCGGGCGCGGACCTGCCCGACGGCGTCCTCGACGATCTCCCGTGCCGCGCTCGACGGTGCCGCCGCGGTGGGCTGCAACCGGTGCGCCAGGACGGGGACGGCGAGGGCCTGCACGTCGTCGGGCAGCACGAACGCGCGGCCGTTGAGCGCCGCGCGCGCACGGGCCGCCGCCAGCAGCAGCAGCCCGGCGCGGGGGCTGGCGCCGACCTCCGCCAACGGGTGCTCGCGGGTCGCCGCCAGCAGCCCGACGACGTACCGCAGCAGCGGGTCGGCGGCGTGCACGGCCGCGGCGCCTTCTTGCGCCGCCAGCAGCCGCTCGGGGTCGGTGACCGCGGCGGTGCCCGGCTCGGGCCCGGCCCGGAGCAGGTCCATCTCCTGCTCGGGCGTCGGGTAGCCGAGCGAGACCTGCGACAGGAAGCGGTCGAGTTGCGCGGGCGGCAGCGGGTAGGTGCCGTCGTAGCCCGCGGCCGGGTTCTGCGTGGCGATGACGATCATGGGAGCGGGCAGCGGCCGGCTGTCGCCGTCCACGGTGACCTGCCGCTCCTCCATCGCCTCCAGCAGCCCCGACTGCGTCTTGGGGGTGGCCCGGTTGATCTCGTCGACCAGCACCACGTTGGCGAACACCGGGCCGGGCCGGAACTCGAACTCGCCGCGGTCGGCCCGCCACACGTTGGCGCCGACGATGTCGGCGGGGAGCAGGTCGACGGTGGCCTGCACGCGGGCGAAGCGCCCGTCGAGGGTGCGGGCGAGGGTGCGGGCCAGCTGCGTCTTGCCGACGCCGGGGTGGTCCTCCACCAGCAGGTGCCCGCCCGCCAGCACGGTCGCCAGGACGACCTCCAGCACCTCGGCGGGCATCCGGACCGCGCGGCCGATGCCGTCGCGCAGCCGCTCGCCGAGCCGGGCGACCTGGTCGACGGTCAGCGGGACGCGCTCGCGCGGGGTGACCGACAGGGAGCGCGGCGCCGGGGCCAGTCGGCCGTGCGGCGCCGTGCGGGTGTGTCCGTTGCTTTCGGGAATCGCTTCCATGGCTCCCTTGGGGTCTGCGGTCACCGCTCGCACTCACAACGCGGACGAGGCGCCGCACTGTTCCATACGGCATGGGGCGGGGGCCGCGTTCACGGCCGCCCCATGCCGTCGCTCGCGCAAGACGGGACGGCGGCGTGTGCCCCGTCCCGCGTCGGCAGTCTTCCCACCCCTGCCGAAAAAGCACCTAAAGCCCCACGAAGCGGAAGCGTCGCGCGCAGGGCGGCGGCGCGGCCGGGACGCGCCGGACCCGGAGACGCGGAACGGCCGGGACGGTCGCCCGTCCCGGCCGCTCGCACGCGCCGCACCGCGCCCCGGAGGGCGCGGCACCGCTCACTTGCGCTTGGTGATCTCCTCGGTGAGCTGCGGGGCCACCTGGAAGAGGTCGCCCACCACGCCGTAGTCGACCAGCTCGAAGATCGGCGCCTCGGGGTCCTTGTTGATGGCGACGATCGTCTTGGAGGTCTGCATGCCGGCCCGGTGCTGGATGGCCCCGGAGATCCCGACCGCGATGTACAGCTGTGGCGAGACGGTCTTACCGGTCTGGCCCACCTGGAACTGGTGCGGGTACCAGCCGGCGTCGGTCGCGGCGCGGGAGGCGCCCACGGCCGCGCCGAGCGAGTCGGCCAGCCCCTCGATGATGGTGAAGTTCTCGGCGCCGCCGACGCCGCGTCCGCCGGAGACCACGATCGCGGCCTCGGTCAGGTCGGGGCGCTCGCCCTTCTCCTGGACGACCTTCTCCACGATCTTGGCGGCCTTGTCGGCGTCCGTCAGCGCCACCGAGACCTGCTCCTCGGCCGGGGTGGCCGGGGACGCCTCGGGCGCGACCGAGTTCGGCCGCACCGCGATGATCGGCGTGCCGGTGTTCACCTTGGCGTGGGCGATGATGCCGCCGCCGAAGATGGAGTGCTCGCCGACGAAGCCCTCGGCGACGTCCACGACGTCGGTGAGGACGCCGGAGCCGGTCTTGACGGCCAGCCGCCCGGCGATCTCCTTGCCCTCGGCGGTGGCCGACACCAGCACCGCGGCGGGCGACTTCTCGCTCACCAGCTGGGCCAGCAGGCTCGCCTTGGGGGCGACGACGTAGGAGTTCAGCTCCTCGTCGGCGGCCACGTAGACCTTGGCGGCGCCGTACTCGGCCAGCCTGTCCTTGGCGCCCTCGTAGCCGGGACCGATCCAGACCGCGGCGGGCTCACCGAACCGCCCGGCCAGCGTCAGCAGCTCGAGGGCGACCTTCTTGACCTCGCCGTCGACATGGTCGACGAGGACGAGAATCTCAGCCATTATCCGTGCTTCCCTTCCTCGCTCAGACGAACTTCTTCGACGCGAGGAACTCGGCGATCTTCGCGCCGCCGTCGCCCTCGTCGGTGACGATCTGGCCCTGGGCCCGCGGCGGGGCCTCGGCGAAGTCCACCACCGCGGTGGCGGCGTTCGCCAGGCCGACCTGGCCGGCCTCGATGCCCGCGTCGGCGATGCCGAGGGTCTCGACCGGCTTCTTCTTGGCCGCCATGATCCCCTTGAACGACGGGTAGCGCGGCTCGTTGATCTTCTCGACCACGCTCACCACCGCGGGCAGGCTCGCCTCGACCTTGTCGTAGCCGTAGTCGGTCTGCCGCTGGATCTTGATGGCGGTGCCGTCGATCTCGACCTTGTTGGCCAGCGACAGCTGCGGGACGCCGAGGCGCTCGGCCAGCATCGCGGCCAGCACGCCGGTGCGCGCGTCGGTGGACTCCGAGCCGAGGATCACCAGGTCGAACCCGGTGCGGCCGAGGACCTGCTGGATGGCGTACGAGGTCTGCAGCGCGTCGGAGCCGGTCAGGGCGTCGTCGATGAGGTGCACCGCCTTGTCCGCGCCCATGGCCAGGGCCTTGCGGATCGAGTCGGTCGCCTTGTCGGGGCCCATGGTCAGGACGGTCACCTCGCCGTCGTGGGCCTCCTTGACGCGCAGCGCCTCCTCGATGGCGTACTCATCGAGCTCGTTGATGACACCGTCCGCGGCGGCACGGTCGAGCGTGCTGTCGTCGGACTTGAGCTTGCGCGGGCTCTCCGTGTCGGGAACCTGCTTCACCAGGACGACGATGTTCATGGCCGGTGGCCGACCTCCCATGCACTCTTCTGGGCCGCTGGGGTGAGCGGCAGAGGGGCGCCGCCCAGGGCGGGTCGACGCGGTCTGACATGCGTTAGCACCTCACAGCCTGCCAAACACCCGAACGCGCTTCGGCCCCGGGTCCCTGATTAAGCCGTGCACCCCATATGTTACTCGCTGGTAGCCTAGTGGCAAATCCCAGCGTTCGAGACATTACCCACCCGCCCTCCGGCCGCGGAGAGCCGGTACCCGCCTTAGCGTCCCGTGACGCGGATCACTCGCCCGCCCGCGCCCGCGAGGGGGTCACTGGATGGCGTGCTGGAAGCGGGCGACGCTGCTCTCCAGGGTGCTCTGCAGGCCGTACATCGGCGCGAGGCTGGGCGTCAGGGAGATCGCCGCCACCACGGCGCCCAGGGCCAGCACGCCCAGCACGATCCCGGCGGGCACGATGCGGCCGGGGCCGCGCACCACGGAGGCGAACGCCTCTTCCAAGCGGCGGCGCGGGCCCCGGGCGCCCGGCACCGCCCAGAGGACGCCGACGGCCGCGCCCGCGCCGAACGCGCACGCGCCCAGCGGATCCACCTCGACCCCGAGCAGCGAGATCGCGGCCAGGCCGAGGGTGACCAGCACCGCCACCGGCGCCGCGCACACGACGCCGAGGGCCGCGCCGCCCACGGCGCGGGCCGCGCCGTCCGAGCCCGCCCGCAGGACCGTCACCGCCGCCAGCGACAGCGCGATCCCGGCGAGCGGCATCGCGATGGCGATCCCGACCGCGATGACGACCACCATCGCGGTCAGCAGCCGGGACCAGGCCCGCGCCACCGCCAGTTCGTGCGCCTCGCGCCGGTCCTGCCCGGGGGTCGGCGCGGCGTTCGGCGCGGTGGGGGCCGGCACCGGCGGCGCCGCCTCTCGCACCGGGGAGGCCGCGGACGAGGGCGCGGCAGGAGCGGGCGCGGACGTTCGCGCGCCCTCGGCGAGGACGGGCTTGAGCGCGGCCACCTCGTCGGCGAGCCGCTCTGCGGTGAGCGGAGCGCCCCCCTGCTCTTCGGCCGCGGCGTCCCCGGTCGCGAGTTCCCCGGACGCCGCCTCCAAGAGCGGCCGGAGCGCCTCGGGAATCGCCTCGCCCGCGACGGCGACGGGATCGGGCGCGGTCAGGCACCGCGCGTCGGCGGTCGCGGCGAACGCCACGGTGGCGGCCCACGCGCGCAGGTCGCGGGCGGGCTCGCCGGGCACGAGGGCGAAGTCGATGACCACCGGCGCGCCGTCCACCACCAGGACGTGGTCGGGACGCAGATCGCCGTGGGTCAGCCCGGCCCGGTGGATGGCGGCGACGGCCTTGGCCAGGCCCAGCGCCATCCGGTGCAGCCCGGCGCCCTCCAGCGGGGCCGTCAGCCACTCGTCCAGCGGCCGGCCGGGCACGAAGCGGCTGACGACGTACGGCCGATCCCCGTCGCCCGCCCCGTCGAGGACGTCCACGACGTACGGGCTGCGCACCTCGCGCATGGCCGCGACGTCGTAGGTCCCCGGGGGCAGCACCCTGATCGCCACGTCGCGCCCGCCGGGATCGGCGGCGCGGTGGACGACGCCGACCCCGCCGCCGACGCGGTCCAGCAGCCGGTACGGCCCGATGTGCTCCCGGTGGCTCGTTTCCCTGCTCATAAGGATCGCCACCTTACCGATCATGCGTAGCCGAGGTGGCGCATCTCCGCTTCCAGCGTGGCCTTGAACGCCTCGACCTCGTCCCGGACGTAGGCCTCGCGCATGCGGCGCACGGTGAACCGCCTGGCCCGCACGTCGTCGGCGCCGATCACCTGGGCGAGCTCGCGATGGTCGCCGCCGAACCAGGTCCGCAGCTGGCCGACGAAGGCGTCCACCTCGGCGGGGTCGTACCCCTCCTTGAAGCGGACCCGGGTGAAGCGGGCCCCGGCCAGCAGCGCGGCGACCCGGCCGGTGTCGACGAGCCGGCCCGGCGGCAGCGAGACGCCGCCCAGCAGGCTGCGGGCGTGCGCGGCGTACGTCGTGGCGGCCCGGATGATCTCGGCGAGGCGGGGCGCGTTGGCGGGCACCCCGGTGCCGACCTCGGCGTCGCGCACCGCCCGCGCCGCCGCCTCCAGCGTGCGGCGCGCGTACGCGGCCGAGTCGTCGGCCCAGCTGCCGCCCAGCGCGCGGAGCCGCTCGGCGACGGCCAGCTCCCGCTTGACCTCCTGCAGCGTCACCTCGATCACCGGGAGGGTCAGCGCCAGCCCGGCCCGGGCGAACGCCTCGCGGCCCCCGGCCGACGGCTCGGGCTCGGGACGCGGCGGAGCGGGCGCCGGCTCGGGGCGCGGGCGGTGCAGCCGCGGCGCGATGGAGCCGGGATTGACGAACCTGGCGTTCAGCTCGCCCGCGCTGGGCCGCAGCGCGGGATCGCGGGCCAGGCAGTCCTGCAGCACCTCGCGCAGGTCGCGGTCGATGCCGGCCAGGTCGGGCTCGCCGGTCAGCACCCGGCGGACGAACGCGGCGGGGCTGGTGGCCTCGTACGCGCGCCGCCCGGTCGCGGCGAACGCCACGGTCGCCGCCCACGCGAACACGTCGGCGGCCGGCCCGGCCTGCCTGCCCTCCACGACCTCCGGGGCGACGTACCCGGGCGTGCCGACCGGGCCGCGGGTGAGCGGGTCGGCGCCGGTGAGGTAGGCGATGCCGAAGTCGATGACCACCGGCTCCCCGGCGACCATCATCACGTTGCCCGGGTTGATGTCGCGGTGCACGCTCTCCGCGGCGTGCACGGCCTGCAGCGCCCCGGCCAGGCCGCCCGCCAGCCGCAGCAGCGCGTCCCGCTCCAGCGGGCCCTTGCGGCGGACGACGTCCAGCAGCGCGGTGCCCTCGACGTAGCGGGTGACGATGTAGGGCGGGTCGGCGTCGAGGCCGTGGTCGACCAGCTCGACGACGTGCGGGTCGCGGACGCGCCGCATCGCCTCGACCTCGCGCCGCAGCCGGTCCTTGGCCTGGAACTCGGCGGGCAGCAGCGGCAGCAGCGTCTTGATCGCGACCATCCGGCCGTCGTCGGCGCGGGCCAGGAAGACCTCGCCCATACCGCCCTTCCCGAGCCGCTGCAGCGGCCGGTACGGGCCGATCGGGGCGAGTGGACGGGGCCGTGCCGCGCGGGCGGCGGCAGGCATGACCACGCCCCCGCCCGTGCCCCCGCCCGTGCCGCCGCCGGTCGGGCCGGTGCCGCCGCCGGTGGAGGGGCCGCTGCCGCCCGAGGCGCGCATCCCCAGGCCGATGGAGTCGGGCCGCAGCGCGCGCAGCCGCCGCACCAGCCCGTCCGCCCCCGGGCGCTGCGCCGGGTCGGACGCCAGCGCCTCGGCCAGCAGCCCGCGCACCTCCTGCGGCACGTCGCCCAGATCGTGGTCGCCCCGGATGATCCGTACGCAGACCGCGGCGTCGTTGGGCGCGTCGTACAGGTCGCGGCCCGTCGCGGCGAACGCCACCATCGCCGCCCACGCGAACACGTCGGCGGCCGGACCCGCGTCCTCGCCCTCCAGCAACTCGGGCGAGAGGTAGCGCCAGGTGCCCGACCGGCCCCCGGTGTGCGTCAGCCGGGTGTCGTCGACGCCCTGGGAGATGCCGAAGTCGATGACGACGGGCTCGCCCGCCTCCAGCAGGACGTTCCCGGGCTTGATGTCGCGGTGGACGACCCCGGCCCGGTGGATGGCGTCCAGGGCCTCGGCGGTGCCGGTCGCGACCCGCCACAGCGCCGCGCCGGTCATCGGGCCCGCGGTGCGCACCTCGTCCAGCAGCGGGCGGCCCTCGACGTAGCGGGTGACCACGTACGGGATAGGCGCGTCCACGTCGAACGTCAGGACCTCCGCGACCCGCGGGGTGGTGACGCGTCCCATCGTCTCCACCTCGCGGCGCAGGCGGGTGCGCGCGTCGCCCGCGTCGACCAGGTGCGGGTGCAGCGTCTTGACGGCGACCTCGGAGCCGTCGGGCGCGACGGCGCGGAACACCTGCCCCATGCCGCCCGCGCCGATCAGCTCGACGGGGCGGTACGGGCCGATCCGCTCGGGCAGCGCGGCCGCCCCGCGCACGGGCGCGTCCACGAGCGCGGGCATGGGCACGGGCGCCGCCATGGGCATGGGCGGGGGGAGCCGGAAGTCCTCGGACATGGGAGCAGGGGTCGTCAGATCAGCGGGAGCCCGGAGACCAGTTCACGGATGCTGACGCGGAGGTCTTCGAGGCTCTGGCTCATGCCGCCGATCGGCGTGGTGTCGGGCGGCTGCTGCTGCGACAGGGCGACCAGGACGACCGCGAAGACGCCCACGATCAGCGCGCCCGCCAGCGCCGCCTCGGTGCGCGGCAGCAGGGCGCCCCACAGCCGCGCCATCTGGCGGCGCGGCGCGCCGCTGCCGGGCGCCAGGCACAGCAGCACGATCACGGCCATGCACGAGTACGCGATCGCCCTCGACGCGGTCATGTCGGGGTTGGCGAACATGAGCACGACCAGCAGGATGAACCCGGCCAGCGCGGCCAGGCCCGCCAGCAGCAGCGTCATGAGCACCGCGCCCGGCAGGTGCAGCGGCGTCTTGAACGCCGCCGCCATCGCGTCGCCGGAGCGCGGGCCGCGCCGGGTCCGCTTGTTCTCCATACCCTTGGCGGCCTTGTCGCCCATCCGGAGCACCAGCACGCCGACCACCGTAACGGCCAGGGAGAGAACCGGGGCGATGTTCGCAAATCCGAGCAAGGCGACCAGGACGAGGAAGCTGAGCACCCGGTACCAGCCGTACGGCTTGGCCGCCTCCCGGTCGCCGGGCCGCCGCGCGTCGCGCTGCTGCTGGTCGGGCCGCCGGTCGGAGCGCTGGTCCGGCCGCTGGTCGGGCCGCGGCTGGGTGCCCGGCCCGTACGGGTCGTACGGCGCGGGCCCCGGCGGAGGGGCGCCCTGGTCACCGCGCTGCAACGCGCCGCGCGACGGCTGCGGCGGCTGCGGCGGCTGCTGCTGGGGCTGGTACGGAGCGTAGGACGCCTGGTCGTACCAGCTCTGGTCGTACCGCTGCCCGGTCTCGTACGGGCTCGGCCCGGGCGGCGGCACCGGCGGCGGCGCGGCCGGGGGCAGCATGCCCTTGAAGTCCTTGGGCTGCGACGGCGCGGGCGGCGTCGGCGGCGGGACGGGAGCCGCCGCCGGGATCGGCGGCGGGGTGGGCGGCGGCGTCTCGACCGGCCGCGACGCCCGCCCGTCCTGCGACGGCTGCGACACCGAGGGCTGCGAGGCCGACGGCGGCATCGAGAACGTCTGCGCGTGGTCGGTCGGCGGCCGCTCCACCGGCTGCGAGGCGCCCGGCGACCCCTGGTCGGGCAGCGTGAAGTGCTCGTCGACGCGGGTCGTGTCGGTGATGGTGGTCTCGAAGTGGATCCGCCGGGTCAGCTGCCCCAGGCTGACCGCGGTGGGCCGCTCGGCGGGGTTGCGGGCCATCGCCGAGCGCAGCACCGGCATCAGCGCCTCGGGCACCCCGTCCAGGTCCGGCGTGCCCGACATGATCTTGTAGAAGATCGACTCGAAGGTGCCGGAGCCGAACGGCGGCCGGCCGGTGGCGGCGTAGGCCACCGTGCCCGCCCAGGCGTGCACGTCCGACGGCGCGCCCGCGTCCTCGCCCTCGATGATCTCCGGGGCCAGGTAGCCGGGGGTGCCGATCACCATGCCGGTGGCGGTCAGCCGGGTCGCGTCCGCGCCCTGCGCGATGCCGAAGTCGATGACCACCGGCTCGGTGTCGACCAGCATCACGTTGCCGGGCTTCAGGTCGCGGTGGATGATGCCCGCGCCGTGGATCGCCGACAGCGCCGAGGCCAGCCCGACCGCCAGCCGCTGCAGGGCGTGCCCGTAGATCGGGCCGTCCTCCTCGACCAGCTCCTCCAGGGTGCGGCCCGGCACGTACTGGGTGACGATGTAGGGCCGGTCGGCGGTGACGTCGGCGTCGAGGATCTCCGCGACGTTCGGGCTGTGCACCCGGCGCATGGAGTCGACCTCGCGCGCCAGCCGGCGGCGCGCGGTGGCGTCGCCGGCGACCGCGGGCCGCAGCACCTTGATGGCCACGTTGCGCCCCTCCGGATCGGCGCCGAGGTACACGACGCCCATCCCGCCCTCCCCCAGGGTCTTCAGGACGCGGTAGTGGCCGATACGGTCCCCGGACGTGGCAACCCCCTTCATCGTTTACGAAACCCTACCTTCGCCTCTATGGCCGAGTGGAGCCGAGTGGATCGGCGCGGCCGTATCCGGCATCGTCGGGTCCTGCCCTTCCCGCGCCCCGTGACTATGCGAACATCACCCTTCCGCCCTCGGCGGCGCCGGCGTTCCCGGGCGCCAGCGCGCCGGCGAACCAGCGCGCGGTCGGCCGCCGCGCCGGGTCGCGGCGCAGCCCCAGCGGCAGCAGCGAGGCCAGCGGCTCGCCGAGTCCCGCCAGGTCGTGCTCGCCGCGCAGGATCCGGAAGCACACCGCGTGCAGCGTCCCGCCGCCGAACGGCGGGCGCCCGGTGCCGGCGTAGGCCAGCGTGGCGGCCCAGGAGAACACGTCCGACGCGGTCGTCGCCGGCTCCCCCTCGATGATCTCCGGCGGCAGGTAGGCGGGGGTCCCGGCCACCATGCCGCGGACGGTGGTCCGCCCGGCGTCCCGGCCGTGCGCGATCCCGAAGTCGATCAGGGTGGGCCGGTCGCCGAGCACGATCACGTTCTTGGGCGCCACGTCGCGGTGCAGCACCCCGGCGTCGTGCACCGCCGCCACCGCCAGCGCGAGGCGGCGGGCCAGCCGGGGCAGCCGCTCGCCGCCGAACGGGCCGTACTGGGCGACCAGGTCGCCCAGCGGGCTGCCGGCCGCGTACTGCATCACCACGTACGGCCGGCCGGCGGCCACCTCCCCGCCCAGCAGGCGCGCCACGTACGGGCTGTCGACCCTGGACTGCGCCGCCATCTCACGGGCCAGCGCGCCGCGCCCCGCCGGCTCGGCCGCGTACTCGGGCCGCAGCTCCTTGACCACGACCTCGCGGCCGGCGGAGTCCATGGCCAGGTGGACGACGGACGTCGTCCCCCGGCCGATCTCGTCCAGCAACCGATACCCACCCAGTCGCCGCTGAGTCCCCATACACCCTTTGACGCCGGAAAAGCGGGAGTCGTTCCTATCGAGATGCTTCCGTGATCATCTTTGTCCGGTGGCGGTCATCCGGCCTTGCGGGCGGCCTGGCGGGCGCGGCGCTCCGCGCGGCGCTCCTCGAACTTGGTCGCCGCCGCGTCCAGCTGCGCCAGGAACTCCGACAGCTCCTCGCGCGCCTTGTCGCCGTCGCCGGTGAGGTCGGTGCGGTCGAACACGCCCCACTTGCGCAGCACCGGGGTCAGCACGTCGTCGTGGTGCAGCCGCAGGTCGTAGATCCCGGCGTTGGCGATGATCACGGACTTGCGGAGGAAGCCTTCGATGCCGGCCCCGGGCATCTCGAACGCCTTGACGACCTCGGTGACCGCCCGCATCGTCTCGTTCGGGGCGATCTCCAGCGCGGCGGCCAGCAGGTTCCGGTAGAAGATCATGTGCAGGTTCTCGTCGGCCGCGATCCGGGAGAGCATCTGCTCGCAGATCGGGTCGCCCGAGGCCTTGCCGGTGTTGCGGTGCGCGACCCGGGTGGCCAGCTCCTGGAACGACACGTACGCGATGCCGTGCAGCATCTCGGTGCCGTGCGTCGGCTCGTACCCGACCTCCATGTGGTGCATCCGGGCGCGCTCCAGCGCGATCGGGTCGACGGCCCGGGTGACGGTGAGGTAGTCGCGGATGGCGATGCCGTGCCGGTTCTCCTCGGCGGTCCACCGGTTGACCCAGGTGCCCCAGGCGCCGTCGCGGCCGAACACGTCGGCGATCGCGCGGTGGTAGCCGGGCAGGTTGTCCTCGGTCAGCAGGTTGACGATCAGCGACTCGCGGGCCTCGGTCCCCAGCTTGGAGTCCTCGGGCGTCCAGCCCTCCCCGCCCAGCGGACCGTCGAAGTCGCGGCCCTGCCCCCACGGGACGTACTGGTGCGGGAACCACTCCTTGGCCATCGACATGTGCCGGTCGATCTCCTTCTCGACCACCGGCTCGAGGTCGAGCATCAGCCTGGTCTGCAACGGCACGGGCATTCCTGCGTCCTTCGCTGTACGAGGGGGCCGGGGCCGGCTGGCCACCGACCGACGGCATCGGAAAACGGTTCCCAAGCAGGCACGACACAACCTACTTAACCGTAGGTTCGATGCTCGCGAGCCCCGTGCCCCCCGTCAAGTCACCCCACGCACAACGCGCACGCGCATTTTCTTGTAGACGTGAGCGAAACTCCGGTCCCGCTTTTGTCATCGTCCGCCGACGGTCAAGGAGTGCCGGCGGGGGTCAGCGGGTGTCGGCGGCCTGGCGCCACATCCGGTTGGCCGCCGCCCTCAGCAGCGGCCTCGGCATCATCCGCAGCGCGGGCAGCGCCGCCTTGTACTGCGCCCCCGGCACGCACAGCGCCCGGCCCGCCGCCACCGCGTCCAGCCCCGCCCTGGCGACGTCCGCGCGGCGCAGCCACAGCAGGCCGGGCTCCGACTCCTCGTCGGTGCGGGTGAACCCCGGGCACAGCGCCGTCACGTGCACGCCCCTGCCCGCGACCTCCGCGTGCAGGCTCTCGGAGAACGCCGTCACGTACGCCTTCGTCGCCCCGTAGGTCGCGCTCCCCGGCGACGGCGCGAACCCCGCCATCGACGCCACGTTCAGCACCCCGCCGCGGCGCCGCTCCAGCATCCCCGGCAGCGCGGCGTGGGTGAGCCGGACCAGCGCCGCCACGTTCAGCTCGATCTGCCGCAGATGATCGTCCAGGGGCAGGTCCGAGAACGTTCCGAACGCACCGTGACCTGCGTTGTTGACCAGCAGCTCCACCGGGTCGGTGCGCAGCCGCCGCTCCACGTCCCCGCGCTCCAGCGGATCGGTGAGGTCGGCCGCCACCACCTCCACCGCGACCCGGTACCGCTCGACCAGCTCGCGCGCCAGCTCGTCCAGCAGGCCGGCCCGGCGGGCCACGATCACCAGATCGGTGCCGCGGCCCGCCAGAGCCCGCGCGAAGCTCTCCCCGATCCCGCTGGAGGCGCCGGTCACCAGCGCCGTGCGGTACGCCTGTCGCATGGCGCGAGATGCTAGCGACTGGCGGACTCTGTCGCGATCAATCCGGCATGTCCGGTAGCGATCTCGCAGCCCCGCGCTCAGCGGCCGGTGAACGTCGCCTTCCCCGGCCCCTCCTCGACGAAGCTGCGCATGCCGTTCTTCTGGTCGTCGGTGGAGAACAGCGCCGCGAACTGGGTCCGCTCGATCTCCAGGCCGGTGCCCAGGTCGACCTCCCAGCCCGCGTCGATGGCCTGCTTGGCCGCCCGCAGCGCGATCGCGGGCCCGCCCACGAACGTCGCCGCCCACTCCCGGGCCGCCGCGTACACCTCCGCGTCCGGCACCACCTTCTCCACCAGGCCGATCTCCAGCGCCTCCGCCGCCGACAGGTGCCGCCCCGAGAAGATCAGGTCCTTGGCCCGGGCCGGGCCGATCAGCCGCGCCAGCCGCTGGGTGCCGCCCGCGCCCGGGATGATCCCGAGCTGGATCTCCGGCTGGCCCACCTTGGCGCCCTCGCCCGCCACCCGGAAGTCCGCGCACAGCGCCACCTCCAGCCCGCCGCCCAGCGCGTACCCGTTCACCGCCGCGATCACCGGCTTGGGGATCCCGGCCAGCGCCTTCGCGAAGTCCTGCAGCAGCCGCGAGTGGCCCCCGGCCATCTCCGCGTACGACATCCCGGCCATCTCCTTGATGTCCGCGCCCGCCGCGAACACCCGCTCGCCGCCGTAGAGGATCACCGCGCTGACCTCGTCGTCCTGGGTGACCTCCCGGGACGCCTCGATGAGCTCCCGCTGCATCTGCGCGTTCAGCGCGTTCATCTTGGGACGGTCCAGCCGGATCGTCGCGATGCCGTCCTCGACCTCCACACGCACGAACTCCGCCACAACGCCCTCCACAGGTCACTCGTTACAGAACCGTTTCCGAGATGCCCCAGAGCCTAACTTCCCGGCCCTTCCCGGCCCGCGCCGCCCGTCCCGACCGGCCGCGCCTGTCACACCCCGCTGGTAGCTTCAGGACCGGCCGCCTCACCTGCACGTCCGGGGGAACTGCGTCATGCTCGTCGCGCACGCCACATGGCACGGCGGTGCGCTGTGCCTGTGGGCCGAGCGCACCGGCCCCTACGACACCGGCGCCTCGGAGACCCACCCGTTCGCCTCCCGCGACTTCACCGGCACCTCCTACGAACCCTTCGTCAAGGGCGCCGCACGGGTCGAGCTGACGATGACGCTCCCCACCCACGGCGGCCTGCCGACGCCGTCCGCCGAGCTGGGCCCGCGCCCGATCGACGGCGAACCGGGGCTGCGCGGCTGGCGGGTGCCCGCCCTGGTGCTGGAGCCGTTCCCCGCGATGGCGCTGCTCCAGGCCGCCGAGGACGCCGCCGACGTGATCCCCGGCTCCGACCTGCGCTACCTGTGCCTGCTCGCCGACGAGGCCGTGCACCTGGCCGGGCGCGGCCGGGTGCTGCCCCGGCTGCTGCGCGAGGACGGCGACCTGGTCGCCCGCTGGCACCCCGTCCTCGACGACGCGGGCCGCCTCGGCGACCTCGTCCGCGCCATGCCCGCCGCCTGCCGCGCCGCCGACGGGGGCCGCCCCGCCGCCGAGGTCCTGCGCGAGGCGCTGTGCGGCCTGGTCGACACCGCCGTGCGCGGCGTCGTCCCGCACCCCCTCCTGCCGGTCCGGCGCGGCAAGGTCCCCGACCGCGTCCCCCTGGCCGAGCGCTGGGTCGAGGCGCTCACCGGGCCGTCCCCCGAGGTGCCCCGCGAGCCCCGCGACGACGCCGACGACCTCATCGCCGAGCTGGACGCCTGGGCCGCCGCCGCGCGCCGTCCGTCCGGCCCCCTCCGCGTCTGCTTCCGCCTCGCCGAACCCACCCCCGGCGTGCCCGGCGGCGACGTGCTCGACGCGGCCGCCTCCTGGACGCTCGACCAGAAGGAGCGGCCCGGCGACCCGTGGCGGGTCGAGTTCGCCCTCCAGGGCACCGACGACCCGAGCCTGTACGTGCCCGCCGCGATGCTCTGGGCCGGGGAGGCCGCCTCCGTCCCCGACGCCGAGGAGACGCTCCTCACCGGCCTGGGCCGGGCCCTGCGCCTCTTCCCCGACCTGGCCGCGGCCCTCGACACCCCCACCCCCTTCGAGCTGACGCTCGACACCGCCGGGGCGTTCCGCTTCCTGCGCCAGGCGGCCCCGATGCTGTCGGCCGCGGGCTTCGGCGTCCTGCTCCCCCAGTGGGCGGGCAAGGCCAAGCTCGGCATGAAGCTCACCACCCGCAGCCAGGACGGCGAGGGCTCCGGCGCCGTCGCCTCGTCCGGTTTCGACCTCCAGGGCATGGTCGACTTCCGCTGGGACCTGGCGATCGGCGACGACACCGTCGACGAGGCCGAACTGGAGGAGCTGGCCCGCCTCAAGACCCCCCTCGTCCGGCTGCGCGGCCAGTGGGTCGAGCTCGACGAGGAGCAGCTCCAGGCCGCCCTCGACTTCCTCCGCCACCCCCGCCAGGGCACCATGACCGCCGGCGAGGCGATGCGCGCGGTCATCCACGCCGGCGACGACGCCCTCCCCCTCACCGAGGTCGACGCCGACGGCGCCTTCGGCGTCCTCATCAGCGGCGAGTCCGACCGCCGCCTCACCCCCATGACCACGCCCGAGGGCTTCAACGGCACCCTCCGCCCCTTCCAGGAACGCGGCCTGGCCTGGCTCACCTTCCTCGAAAAAGTCGGCCTCGGCGGCATATTGGCGGATTCAATGGGTTTGGGAAAAACGGCGCAGACGCTGGCGTTGCTGGCCTCGGAGCGGGAGGACGGGGCCGCGCCCGCGCCGACGCTGCTGATCGGGCCGATGTCCCTGGTCGGCAACTGGCAGCGTGAGGCGGCCAAGTTCACGCCCAAGCTGCGGGTCTACGTCCACCACGGCACGGCGCGGCACCGCGACGACGATCTCGTGGCGGCGGTCGGGCGCTCCGACCTGGTCCTGACCACCTACGGCACCGCGGCGCGCGACGCCGAGTCGCTGGCCCGGGTCCGGTGGGGGCGGGTGGTGTGCGACGAGGCGCAGGCCCTCAAGAACAGCGGCACGCGGCAGGCGCGGGCGGTGCGGAGCATCCCGGCGCGCACGCGGATCGCGCTGACCGGCACCCCGGTGGAGAACCACCTCACCGAGCTGTGGTCGATCATGGAGTTCGCGAATCCGGGGCTGCTGGGGCCGCGGTCGGCGTTCCGGGAGCGGTTCGCGGTGCCGATCGAGAAGGACGGCGACGAGCGGGCGGCGCAGGCCCTCCGGCGGGCCACCCAGCCGTTCGTCCTGCGGCGCCTCAAGACCGACAAGTCGATCATCTCGGATCTGCCGGAGAAGCAGGAGATCAAGGTCTACTGCAACCTCACCCCCGAGCAGGCCTCGCTGTACCAGGCGACGCTCGACGACATGCTCGCGCAGATCTCCGAGTCCGACGAAAAGCAGCGCCGCGGGCTGGTGCTGGCGACGATGGCCAAGCTCAAGCAGGTCTGCAACCATCCCGCGCACCTCCTCAAGGACGGCTCGCGGCTACCGGGGCGCTCCGGAAAGCTGGAGCGGCTGGAGGAGATCTGCGCGGAGGTCCTGGACCAGGGCGAGAAGGCGCTGGTCTTCACGCAGTACGCCGAGTTCGGCTCGATGCTGCGGCCCTACCTCGCCTCCCGCCTGGAGCGTCCCGTCCTGTGGCTGCACGGCGGCACGTCCAGGACCGAGCGCGACGAGCTGGTGCAGCGCTTCCAGTCCGAGGAGGAGCCGTCGGTCTTCCTGCTCTCCCTGAAGGCCGCGGGCACCGGCCTCACCCTGACGGCGGCCAACCACGTCGTGCACGTCGACCGCTGGTGGAACCCCGCGGTCGAGGACCAGGCCACCGACCGGGCGTTCCGCATCGGCCAGACCAGGAACGTCCAGGTCCGCAAGTTCATCTGCGTCGGCACCATGGAGGAGCGGGTGGACGAGATGATCGAGCGCAAGAAGGCGCTGGCCGAGTCGATCGTCGGCACCGGCGAGGACTGGCTCACCGAGCTGTCGGTCGCCGAACTCCGCGACGTGCTGCGCCTGTCGCCCGAGGCGGTGAGCTCCTGATGGAGTGGCGGCCGCCGATCGAGGCCGACGGCATCCGCGCGCGGACGTCCCGCGGCTCGATCGGGTCGACGTGGTGGTCGCGCCGGTTCATCGACCTCGTGGAGTCGTTCGCCGACTCGGGCCGACTGCAGCGGGGCCGGGCGTACGCGCGCAAAGGGCAGGTGCTCGACCTGCGCGTGGAGCGGTACGAGGTCACCGCCCGAGTCCAGGGGTCGGTCGAGGAGCCCTACGAGGTGGCGCTGGGCATCGACGCCATCCCCGAGTCCGGCTGGCGCCGGGTCGAGGAGGAACTGGCGTCCCGGGCGGTCTTCCAGGCACGCCTGCTGGCCGGGGAGATGCCCCCGGAGATCGAGTGGGTGTTCGCCGAGCTCGGCCTGGCCCTCTTCCCGGGCGCCGCGGAGGAGCTGCACATGATGTGCAGCTGCCCCGACTGGGGCGACCCGTGCAAGCACGCCGCCGCCGTCCTCTACCTGCTGGCCGAGGCGTTCGACGACGACCCGTTCCTCATCCTCGCCTGGAACGGCCGCACCAAGGACCAGCTCCTGAAGGCCCTGCGCCGCCGCAAGACCGGCGCCCCCGACCCGCTGGAGATGGAACCCGAGCCTCTGACGGCCGACGGTTTCTGGACGCCCCCCACCGGCCTGGCCGCCCTGCGCGAGCGGCGCCCCACTCCACCCGTCCCACCCGGCTTCATCCTCCAGGTGGCCACACCCCCGCCCGTCCGCATCCGCCGCCGAGACCTCACCGACGTCCTGACCCCCGCCTACGAGTCCCTGGCCGACCCCACCTGACCCGGTGCGTAACGCTCGCTGCGCGGTTCCTGTGTCTCCCTTGCCTGGGTTCTGCCAGAAGAGGGTGCCGTCGCCTCGGGGGGTGAGCTTCTGCAGGCCGCCCAGGGTGCAGCCGTCGCCCGGGGTGAGGAGGCGGCTGGAGAAGATGACGATCTCGCTTTCGGCGGAGACGAGGGTCGCCATGGCCTGGCATCGGCCGGCGGTGACCTTGACGGCCTCCTGGCCGACGGGGGCGTTGCGGATCTCGACGGTTCGTCCGGGGGCGGTGCCCGAGCGCGGTTTGTCGATGGTGACGCGCCAGGTGCCGTGGTACTGCCTGCGAGGCCCAGTGGACGGTGCCGTCGCCGTTCAGGGTCATTCTCTGGCGGGCGCCCTGGCCGCATTTCCCGGTGGGGAGGCTGCGGGTGGTGTGGGTGCGGATCTCGATGGAGGGGCCGCCGGCGAGCAGGGTGGCGTTGAACTCGCACAGCTCGTCGTTGTTGGCGGAGCGGACGCGGGCGACGGTGTCGCCGGCCCAGCCCTGTTCGACGGTGATGCGGCGGAGCCACTGGGAGCCGGTGCCGTTCCTGCGGACCCAGCCCTCCCAGGTGCCGATCATTTTGGCGGGGACGACGCCCTTGGCGGCCGGGCCCGAGCTCGTGGGGGCGGCCGGAGGTAGGCGGCGGGGGGCACGGGGGGCGGGTTCTGGTTCTTCGGGTCTTCGAGGTCGAGGAGGGCGGCGGCGTGGCGGCCCAGGACCCTGTCTCGGTGGCCTCAGGTACCGCGCGAGCGCGTTACCTGGCCGGTGAGGCGATGCCGGAGGCGAGCTTCACCGGCCAGATCGCGAAGCGATGCCGCGCTCGCCAAGGACCGGTTAGGGGCGAGCCGCCAGGCGAGCGCCGTAGGCCGGGACTTTGAGACACAGCCCAGTTCGGAGATGACGTCGGGGGGCAGCCAGGACGGGGGCACCGGCGGCAGCGAGTCCAGGATCTCGGCGAGACTCGGGCGCCGCGTCGGGTCCTTGGCCAGGCAGGATTCCACCAGGTCGCGAACCGGTCCGGACAGGTCGCCCAGGTCGGGGGGTTCCTGGGCGACGCGGAAGAGGAGGGCGTGCAGGCCGCTGTCGCCGACGCTGAACGGCTGCCGTCCGGTCGCCGTGTACGCCAGGACGGAGCCGAGGCAGAAGATGTCGCCGGCCGGGGTGAGGGGCGTGCCGCGGACCTGCTCGGGCGACATGAAGCCGGGCGAGCCGATCAGGGCGCCGGTGCGGGTGGCGACGCCGGCGTCCACGGACCGGACGATGCCGAAGTCGATGACCCGCGGCCCGTCGATCGTGACCAGGACGTTGGAGGGTTTGAGGTCGCGGTGGATGAGGTGGCGGCCGTGGACGGCCTGGAGGGCGCGGGCGAGGCCGGAGGCCAGGGCCAGGACGGTGGCCTCCGGGAGGGGGCCGTGCCGTTCGACGGTCTCGCTGAGGGTGGGGCCGGGGACGTAGCCGGTGGCGACCCAGGGGGTGTCGGACTCGGGGTCGGCGTCCAGCACGGGCGCGGTCCACGCGCCGCCGACGCGGCGGGCGGCGTCGATCTCCTGCCGGAAGCGGCGGCGGAACCGGGGGTCGCGGGCGAGTTCGGCGTGCACGAGCTTGACGGCGACCATGCGCCCGGTGCGGGAGCGGCCCAGGAAGACCCGGCCCATGCCGCCGGCGCCGAGCCGTCCGAGCAGCCGGTAGTCGCCCGTCCGCCGCGGGTCCTCGGGCCGCAGGGCCTCCACGCGCGCTCCCCCTCGCCTCGAGATGATCAATCGGCAGGATAGGGGCGCATACGGACGTCCCGCCACCGGACGGTCAGCGCCGTTCCCTGCGGCGGGCGCGCCGGTCGGCGACGAGCGCGGCGACGCCGCCCGTGACGGCGAGGGCGACGGGCAGCGGCGCGGGGAGGCCGGGGGCGTCGACGACGAGCCTGCCGACCCCGGCGGCGAGGAGTTCCAGGGCGAAGCCGGCGAAGAGTCCGGCGATGAAGCCCAGCAGGACCGCGCCGACCGCTCTCATCCGACCCCCTTGTCGTCCTCATGCCCGATGATGGCGAAGGCGGGGCGTGCGGGAAACCCGCGGGAGGCGGGACCGCGCGTACGCCTCGCGCGTTAAGCGGGTGGCCGTTCCTACATCTCCGGTCGTACGCCGGGGTCGAGCGGGAGGGTCGCGCGGACGCGGTAGCCGCCGCCTTCGGCGGGTCCCGCCTCGAAGGTCCCGCCGAGCGCTTCGGCGCGCTCGCGCATGCCGCCCAGGCCGCTGCCCGACCCGTCGCCGTCGCCGTCGCCGTTGGGGTGGCCGTCGTCGGCGATCTCCACGCGCACGTCGGTGCCGGTGTAGCGGACGCGGACGGTGGCGGTGGCGGCGTCGGAGTGCCGGGTGACGTTGGTGAGGGCCTCCTGGACGATCCGGTACACGGCCAGGTCGGTCTCGGGCGGCAGGGGACGCGGTTCGCCCTCCGTCTCGGTCCGCACGGCGGGCCCGGCCGCGGTGGTGCGACGGGCGAGTTCGCCGAGGCGGTCGACGCCGGGCGCGGGGGCGGTCGGCGCCTCCTCGTCGACCTGGCGGAGCACGCCGAGGGTGGTGCGCAGTTCGCGCAGCGTCTCCTTGCTGGCGCGTTTGATCGCCTCCAGCGCGGCCTCGTTGCCGTGCGGGTCGCCGGCGTGCAGCGCGGCGGTGGCCTGGACGTTGATCAGCGAGATGTTGTGGCCGAGGACGTCGTGCAGTTCGCGGGCGATGCGCAGCCGCTCCTCGGTGGCGCGGCGCCGGGCCTCCTCCTCGCGGCCGCGTTCGGCGGCGAGGGCGCGCCGGTCGGCCTCGCGCAGGTAGGCGCGGCGGTTGTGGACGACCCCGCCGATGGCGACGACCGCGACGATCCAGCCGGCCAGCAGCCACACCGCGGCGTCCTCGAGGTGGTTGACGTCGCTGCCGGCCTCGCCGTACACGACGACCGCCATCGCGATCGCGGCGACGGTCACCGCCGCCCGGACGCGGCCCAGAGAGGCGGCGTTGTAGAGCGCCACCACGAACACGATCATGATCGGGCCGTCCGGCTCGGTCAGCGGGTAGTACAGCAGGCACGCGACCAGGGCGGTCGCCAGGACGGCGGTGGGGTGGCGGCGCCGCCAGTACAGCGCGGCGCAGGCGATCACGATCAGCGCCCAGCCGAGTCCGGGGACGGGCGCGCGGCCGTCGCTCCGCAGGTCCGCCCAGACCGTCGGGACGAGGACGGCCCCCAGGAGCGCCAGGGCCAGGAGCGCGTCGGCGGTCCGGCCGCGCGGCCGGGTCGGTGATCGCACCGTTCCATCCTGCCAGCACCGCCGCCGTCATGACTCTGCGATGAGATGTAGTACATGTGCTATCTTCGATCGCAGAGATACTTCAGAGAGGAGTAGGGTCATGACAGCTCCGGCCCTCAGGATCCGCGGCCTGCGGATGCGGTACGACCGCACCGAGGTGCTGCGCGGCGAGCCCGGCCACTGATCGTCCACGGGAGACTGTGCCGGTGTCCACGGACAAAGAACTCGTCCACAACCGGATCGCCGTACTGCGGGCCGAGCGCGGGGTCTCGCGCCGCGACCTGGCGACGGCGCTGGGCGTCCACTACCAGACGATCGGCTACCTGGAGCGCGGCGAGTACAGCCCCAGCCTGCACCTGGCCCTGCGCATCGCCGCGTACTTCGAGGTGCCGGTGGAGATCGTCTTCTCGCTCGAACCCTTCCCCCGGCTCGGCAGCGCCTGAGCCCCCACCGAGAAAGAACGGGAGTCGACCATGAAACCGCGCAACAAGCGCGAGGAGCGGTTGCTCGAACTGACGCAGGAGCGCCCGAAGCGCTGGTCCGCGGGCCGCGCCGGGCGGCGCCGCGCCGTCCTGCTGTGCGCGGGGCTGCTGGGGCTGCTGTGGGTGAACGCCGGGGTGTCCTACGCGCTGGCGCCCAGCGACGCCGCGATGTTCACCTGCTTCGCGATCATCGCGGTGGTCGTGGTCGCCGCGAGCGTGCTGTTCCGGGCGCTGATCGTGGGCACCCGCGGCACCATCGGGCTGCCCGAGCACCTGCTGGACGAGCGGCAGCGCGGCGAGCGGCTGCGGGCGCACGCGCTCTCGCACCGGCTGACCCTCATCCTGCTCTTCGTCGTCTACTTCGCGGTGCCGGCCGCGGTGGGCTCGGACGACTCGATCAGCCGGATCCCGAGCGCGGCCGTGTTCCTGCTGTTCGCGGCGCTGCTGGCCACGGTCGCCGTCATGCCGACCCTCGTCATCGCCTGGCGGGTGCCGGAGCCGCCCGGCGACGGCGAGGACGGCGAAGACGACGCGCACGACAACGACGGGCACGACGCGTACGGCAAGCGGGCCTGACGCCTACCGCAGGTCGCCGTTGGTCATGCCGTGCGGCGCGGGCGGCAGCGCGATCAGCCCCATCTCCGCACGGCCAGCCAGCAGCCGGTGCCGCGGCACCACCCGCACGCTGTACCCGAACGCGCCGCTGCGGGTCAGCGGCACCTCGCCGACGTAGCGCAGCCCGCCGCCGTCGACCGGGTCGCCGCCCGCCAGCTCCAGGTACGCCGGGTCGATCAGCGCGTCGGACTCGTCCACCCGCCCGTACACCGCCTCCACGGCGGCGTCGGACGGGTCGAGCCCGCCCAGGTCGACGACCACCCGGATCGAGAGCCGGGCGCCGACGTGCGGGCTGTCCTCCCCGCTCGACTCGACGTGCTCGACGCCCACGCCCGGCCACGCCTTGAGGACCCGCTGCTTCCACGCGGCCAGCGCGCGGGCCCCGGCGTACCCGTCGGCGGCCATCGCCCGCGCCGACCGGGCCGCCGGGGTGTAGTAGCCCTCGACGTAGTCGCGCAGCATGCGGGTGGCCAGGACCCGGGGGCCGAGGGTGGCGATGGTGTGCTTGACCATCTCCAGCCAGCGGCGCGGCAGCCCGGCCGAGTCGCGGTCGTAGAACGTCACCGCGACGTGGTCCTCGATCAGCTCGTACATCGCGGCGGCCTCGAGCGCGTCGCGGCGGTCGGGGGCGGCCAGGCCGTCGGCGGACGGGATCGCCCAGCCGTTCTGGCCGTCGTACCACTCGTCCCACCAGCCGTCGCGGACCGACAGGTTGAGCGCGCCGTTCAGCGCGGCCTTCATCCCGGAGGTGCCGCACGCCTCCAGCGGGCGCAGCGGGTTGTTCATCCACACGTCGCAGCCCTGGACGAGCGCGCGGCCCAGCGCCATGTCGTAGTCGGGCAGGAACACGATCCGGTGCCGCACGTCCTCGTCGTCGGCGAACCGGACGATCTCCTGGATGAGCCGCTTGCCGCCCTCGTCGGCCGGGTGCGCCTTGCCCGCGATGACGATCTGCACCGGCCGCACCGGGTCGAGCAGCAGCTCCCGCAGCCGTTCGGGGTCGCGCAGCATCAGGGTGAGCCGCTTGTAGGACGGCACCCGCCGGGCGAACCCGATGGTCAGGACGTCGGGGTCGAGCGCGTCGTCGATCCAGGCGATCTCGGCCTCGCTGGCGCCGCGCTGCCGCCACGACTCGCGCAGCCGGCGCCGGGCGTCGTGCACCAGCCGCTCGCGCAGCACGCGGCGGACCCGCCAGATCTCCCCGGCCGGGACGACGCGGACGCCGTCCCAGCCGCGCCCGCTCTCCACCACGGCGGGCACCTCGCGGGCGGCCAGGTCGAGGATCTCCCGGGCCACCCACGTTCCGGCGTGCACGCCGTTGGTGACCGACCCGACCGGGACCTCGGAGGTGTCGAAACCGGGCCACAGGCCGCCGAACATCTCGCGGCTGACCCGGCCGTGCAGCTCGCTGACGCCGTTGACGCGCTGGGCGAGCCGCATGCCCATGACGGCCATGTTGAACACGGTGCGGTCGCCGTCGGGGTAGCTCTCGGCGCCCAGCTCCAGCACCCGGTGGACGGGGACGTCGGGCGTCTCGTTCACGCCGCCGAAGTAGCGCTGGACCAGCTCGCGCGGGAACCGGTCGATGCCGGCGGGCACGGGCGTGTGGGTGGTGAAGACGGTGCCGGCGCGGACCGCCTCCAGCGCCTCGTCGAAGGTGAGCCCGGCCTCCGAGACCAGCTCGCGGATGCGTTCCAGGCCCAGGAACCCGGCGTGGCCCTCGTTGGTGTGGAACACCTCGGGGGCGGGATGGCCGCTGATCTCGCAGTAGGCGCGGATGGCGCGGACGCCGCCGATGCCCAGCAGCATCTCCTGGAGCAGCCGGTGGTCGCCGCCGCCGCCGTACAGCCGGTCGGTGATGTCGCGGTTGGCCTGGTCGTTCTCCTCGACGTCGGAGTCGAGGAGGAGCTGCGGCACCCGGCCGACCCGGGCCAGCCACACCTGCGCGTGCAGGTCGCGTCCTTGGGGCAGCCCGATGGTGACGTGGACGGGGGCGCCGGACGCGTCGCGCAGCAGCCGCAGCGGCAGCCCGTTGGGGTCGATCGCCGGGTAGTGCTCCAGCTGCCAGCCGTCCGGCGACAGCGATTGGGAGAAGTACCCGTGCCGGTACAGCAGCCCGACGGCGATGATCGGCACGCCCAGGTCGCTGGCGGTCTTGAGATGGTCGCCGGCCAGGATGCCGAGGCCGCCGGAGTACTGCGGCAGCGCGGCGGTGATCCCGTACTCGGGCGAGAAGTAGGCGATGGCGCGCGGCGGCGCGTCCTCGCCGGATCCGGCGAGGCCCTGGTACCAGCGCGGGGCGGTCAGGTAGTCGTTGAGGTCGTCGGAGGCGTCCTGGAGGCGGCGCAGGAAGCGGCGGTCCTCGGACAGCGCCGCCAGCCGGTCGGCCGGGACCTCGCCCAGCAGCCGTACCGGGTCGTGGCCCACGGCCTCCCACAGGGCCGGGTCCACCGACCGGAAGAGGTCGAGCGTCTCGTGGTGCCACGACCAGCGCAGGTTGAGGATCAGCTCCTCCAGGCCGCGCAGCGGCTCCGGCAGGACGGTGCGCACGGTGAATCGTCGAATGGCCTTCACGTACCGTCACGCTAGACAAGACCCGCCGTTGATCGCGAGCCCGCGGGACGAGAGCGTCACCTCCGGGTCCGTTCTTCGCCAAGACCTCCCCAGCGGAGCAACCCCCGCGCCGCGACCGCGCCGACGGCCACGCCGAAGGAGTCGCAGGCCCGGTCGCCGGGGTCGCGCAGCCGCGGCACGGGCGCGGCATGGATCGCGGTGAGCATTCGATCGGTTGCGCAAAGTTATCGCAAGCTACAGGGCGGTAAAGGCGGAATCGCGGGCATGGACGTTTTGAAATCGACGACCGGGTAGGGGATGGCGCATGCAGGGAAGGTCCGGGACGTCCTCGGCGGCCTCCGCGCGACAGGCCGCGACACGGCCGACCGGGCCGCCCCGCGCGCCCGAGACACCGCAGCAGCCTGGAACGCCCGAGGCGTCCGGCGCTCCCGAGCCGGAGCTGGGCCGCATCCCGATCCTGGACGTCGAGCCCCGGGTGGGCGGCGGCCGGTGGCCGGCCAAGGCGGTGGTCGGCGAGACGTTCGAGATCTCCGCGACCGTGTTCCGCGAGGGCCACGAGATGCTCGGCGCCGAGATCGTCCTGCGCGCCCCCGACGGCACCGTGCGCCCGCCGGTGCGGATGACCGACGTGGCGCCCGGCCTGGACCGGCTGGCCGCCCCGGCCACGCCGACCGAGACCGGGCTGTGGCACTTCCGGGTCGAGGCGTGGGGCGACCCGGTCGCGCACTGGCGGCACGACGCGGAGATCAAGGTGCCGCGCGGCCAGGACGTGGAGCTGATGCTCGCCGAGGGGTCGCTGCTGTACGCCCGCGCCGCCGAGGGGCTGCCCGCCGTCCACCGGCAGACGTTCGTCCGGCTGGCCGCCCTGCTCGCCGACGGGACCGTCTCCCCGGACGAGCGGATGGAGGCCGCCCGCCACCCCGACGTCCGCGACCTCGAATGGCGCTACCCGCTGCGCGACCTGCTCACCGTCTCCGCGTGGGCGCCGCTGGTCGTGCACCGCGAGCGGGCGCTGATCGGGTCGTGGTACGAGTTCTTCCCGCGTTCGGAGGGCGCCTCGTACGACCCGATGGGCCGCCGCGGCCCGGCGTCGGGCACCTTCGGAACCGCGATGAAGCGGCTCCCCGCGATCGCCGAGATGGGCTTCGACGTGGTGTACCTGCCGCCGATCCACCCGATCGGCCGCACGTTCCGCAAGGGCCCCAACAACACGCTGGAGGCCGGGCCGTACGATCCGGGCTCGCCCTGGGCGATCGGCTCGGAGGACGGCGGCCACGACGCGATCCACCCCGACCTGGGCACCCTGGAGGACTTCGGGGCGTTCGTGTCCTACGCCGGCGACCTCGGCATGGAGGTCGCGCTCGACCTGGCCCTCCAGTGCTCGCCCGACCACCCGTGGGTGACCGAGCACCCCGAGTGGTTCACCACGCGCGCGGACGGGACGATCGCGTACGCGGAGAACCCGCCCAAGAAGTACCAGGACATCTACCCCCTGAACTTCGACAACGACCCCGAGGGGATCTACCGCGAGGTGCTGCGGGTGGTGCGGCACTGGATGGACCAGGGGGTGCGGATCTTCCGGGTGGACAACCCGCACACCAAGCCGGTCCCGTTCTGGGAGCGGCTGCTGGCGGAGGTCGCCCGGACCGATCCCGACGTGCTGTTCCTGGCCGAGGCGTTCACCCGGCCCGCGATGATGCACACCCTCGCCAAGATCGGGTTCCACCAGTCCTACACCTACTTCACCTGGAAGAACTCGCGCGAGGAGCTGGAGGACTACTTCCGGGAGCTGGCGGGCGGCGCGGCCGCGTACATGCGGCCCAACGTCTTCGTCAACACCCCCGACATCCTCAACGAGTACCTGGTGCACGGGGGGCGCGCCGCGTACGAGATCAGGGCGGTGCTGGCCGCGCTGCTCTCCCCCACCTGGGGCGTCTACTCCGGATACGAGCTGATCGAGAACGTCCCCGTGCGTCCCGGCAGCGAGGAGTACCGCGACTCGGAGAAGTACCAGTACAGGCCGCGGGACTGGGAGGACGCCGAGCGGGAGGGGCGCAGCGTCGCGCCGCTGATCACCCGGCTGAACGACTTCCGGCGGGCGCATCCGGCGCTGCACGGGCTGCGCGGCCTGCGCTTCCACCACCCCGACCAGCCCGAGATCATCGCGTTCTCGAAGACGCACGGCGTCGGGAACGACGCGGCCGGCGGCGCCGCGGGCATGTCCGTGCACACCGTGGGGGCCTCGGGGGAGGCCGCTCCCCTGAGCGGGTTCGACGACGTGGTGCTGGCCGTGGTCAACCTCAACCCCCACCAGGTCCGCGAGGCCACCGTCCACCTGGACCTGCCGGCGCTGGGCCTGCCGGGCGACCGGGACGACGTCGCGTTCGACGTGGTCGACGAGTTGTCCGGCGAGACCTACCGCTGGGGGCGGTCCAACTACGTGCGCCTCGATCCGCATGTCCGGCCGGCCCACATCTTCACGCTCCGGAGAGACGAGAGTTGAGCGACGCGAGCATTCCCCCTCCGCCGGGGGCGGTCCCCGTCGAAGAGCCGATCACGGAGGTCCCGCCCGACGCGTTCGACAGCACGCCGTTCGAGCCCGTGCCGGACGCCTTCGACCCCGAGGTGCCGCGCGATCCGCACTGGTTCAAGACCGCGGTGTTCTACGAGGTGTCGGTGCGGGGGTTCGCCGACTCCAACGGGGACGGGTACGGCGACCTGCGCGGGCTGATCCAGCGGCTGGACCATCTGCAGTGGCTGGGCGTCGACTGCCTGTGGCTGCTGCCGATCTACCGGTCGCCGCTGAAGGACGGCGGCTACGACATCGCCGACTTCACCAAGATCCTGCCCGACTTCGGGGAGCTGGGCGACTTCGTGGAGCTGATCGAGGAGGCGCACGCCCGCGGCATCCGGGTGATCGCCGACCTGGTCATGAACCACACCAGCGACCAGCACCCGTGGTTCCAGGCGTCCCGGAACGATCCGGACGGCCCGTTCGGCGACTTCTACGTGTGGTCGGACACCGACGAGCCGTACCCCGACGCCCGGATCATCTTCGTCGACACCGAGACCTCCAACTGGACCTACGACCCGGTGCGGGGGCAGTACTTCTGGCACCGGTTCTTCTCCCACCAGCCCGACCTGAACTTCGACAACCCCGCGGTGCAGGACGCGATGCTGGAGGTGCTGCGGTTCTGGCTGGACCTGGGCATCGACGGGTTCCGGCTGGACGCGGTGCCGTACCTGTTCGAGCGGGAGGGCACCAACTGCGAGAACCTCCCCGAGACGCACGCCTACCTCAAGCGGGTCCGGTCCGAGGTGGACCGGCTCTACCCCGACCGGGTGCTGCTGGCCGAGGCGAACCAGTGGCCGGCCGACGTGGTGGAGTACTTCGGCGATCCGGCGGCGGGCGGCGACGAGTGCCACATGGCGTTCCACTTCCCGGTGATGCCGCGGATCTTCATGGCGGTGCGGCGGGAGCAGCGCTACCCCATCTCGGAGATCATGACGCAGACGCCGAAGATCCCCGAGAGCTGCCAGTGGGGGATCTTCCTGCGCAACCACGACGAGCTGACGCTCGAGATGGTCACCGACGAAGAGCGCGACTACATGTACGCCGAGTACGCCAAGGATCCCCGGATGAAGGCCAACATCGGGATCCGGCGGCGGCTGGCGCCGCTGCTCGAGAACGACCGCAACCAGCTGGAGCTGTTCACGGCGCTGCTGCTGTCGCTGCCCGGCTCGCCCGTCCTGTACTACGGCGACGAGATCGGCATGGGCGACAACATCTGGCTGGGCGACCGGGACGCGGTGCGCACGCCGATGCAGTGGACCCCGGACCGGAACGCGGGGTTCTCGCAGTGCGACCCGGCCCGGCTCTACCTGCCGGTGATCATGGATCCGATCTACGGGTACCAGGCCGTCAACGTGGAGGCGCAGCGCAACAACCCCGGCTCGCTGCTGCACTGGACCCGGAAGATGATCGAGATCCGGCAGCGGCACCCGGTGTTCGGGGTGGGGTCGTACGTGGAGCTGACCGCGTCCAACCCCAGCGTGCTGGCGTTCGTCCGGGAGATCGGCGAGGGCGAGTCCAACCACTGGGGCGGCATGGACACGGTGCTGTGCGTGAACAACCTGTCCCGCTTCCCGCAGCCGGTGGAGCTGGACCTGCGCCGGTTCCAGGGGTCGGCGCCGGTCGAGTGCATGGGCGGGGTGCGGTTCCCGCCGATCGGGGAGCTGCCGTACCTGCTGACGCTGCCCGGCCACGGTTTCTACTGGTTCCTGCTCCCGCCGCCGCCCGAGCCGCCCGATCCGGGATCCGGCGCCGGGGACCGGGGACCGGAGACGAGGTGATGACGCGATGCGGCCGCTGGACCGTGCCCTGACCGGAGCCCTCGCCCACTGGCTGCCGCGGCAGCGGTGGTTCGCCGGCAAGGACCGGCCGATCGGCGAGGTGACGATCAGTTCCGACACCGAGCTGCCGGTGGCCGCGGGGGACGTCCCCGGCGGCCCGCACGACGCCCCCGGCGCGCACGGCGCGCGCGACGCCCACCGGGCGCACGACGCGTACGGCGCGCACGGCGGCGAGGGCGGTCCCGTCCCGTCGTCGGTGCGGCACGTGGTCGTCGACGTCCGGCAGGGCGCGGACGTCGACCGGTACCAGCTGCTGGTGGGCCGCCGCGACGAGCTGCCCGAACGGCTGCGTCCGGGAGAGATCGGCGAGGACCCCGAGGGCGGGCACCTGTACGACGCCGTCCACGACCCCGGCCTGACCCGCGTGCTGCTGGACGGCATCGCCGCGGAGACCCGGGCGGGCGCGCTGCGGTTCCACCGGGCGCCGGGCGTGGAGATCGAGACCGGGCTGACCGCCGTGCCGGGCTCGGCCGAGCAGAGCAACACCTCGCTGGTCTTCGGTGAGTCCTACATGTGCAAGCTGTTCCGCCGGCTGTCCCCGGGCGTCAACCCGGACCTGGAGGTCAACCTCGCGCTGACCCGGGCGGGCTGCGAGCACGTCGCCGGGGTGCGCGGCTGGATCGAGATGGAGCCGGACGGCGGTGGCGAGCCGATCACGCTGGCGCTGATGTCGGAGTACCTGCGGACCGCGACCGACGGCTGGCAGCTGGCGATCACCAGCGTGCGGGACTGGCTGGCCCATCCCGGCCCGGACGGGCACGGGCGGTATCCGGGCGGCGGGCCCGGCTCGGGCGGGTTCCCCGACCCGACCGGCCGGTCCGCGGCGGGCCTGGGCCGGCACGGCGAGGTGATCTGGGAGAACGGCCGGGCCGCGGCCCCCGAGGAGCACGAGCAGCCCGCCGAGCTGGACGCGGGCGGCGCGGGCGGCGACTTCGCGGCCGAGGCCGAGCGGCTGGGCGCCGCCACCGCCGCCGTGCACCGCGACCTGGCGGTGGCGTTCGGGGTGACGACGGCGCCGGCCGCGCAGGTGCGCGAGCTGGCCCGCGGGATGCACCGCCAGCTCGACGAGGTCAGCGCCGCGGTGCCCGAGCTGGCCCCGCACGCCGGGCCGATCGGCCGGGCGTTCGACGAGCTCGCCGCGCGGGCCGCCGACATCCCGCTGCAGCGCGTGCACGGCGACTACCACCTCGGGCAGGTGATGCGCAGCGAGACGGGCTGGGTGCTGCTGGACTTCGAGGGCGAGCCGGCCCGCTCCCCCGAGGAGCGCCGCGCGATGGCGCATCCGCTGCGGGACGTGGCCGGGATGCTGCGCTCGTTCGAGTACGCGGCGCGCTTCCTGCCCGCCGGCGACGCCAGCCTGTCGCCCGAGGCGGCGCGCGGGCTGGAGCTGCGCGCCAGGGCCTGGGCCGACCGCAACCGGGAGGCGTTCTGCCGCGGCTACGCGGAGGCGGGCGGGGCCGATCCGGCGGCGAACGCGGTGCTGATCCGCGCGCTGGAGCTGGACAAGGCCGTGTACGAGATCCGGTACGAGGCGCGGAACCGGCCCTCGTGGCTGCCCGTGCCGCTGAGGTCGCTGGAGCACATCACCGCCGGCGCGGGCTGAGGCCGGCCGTCCGGGACGGCCCGGCGGACCGCCGGGCCCCGCGACCACGGGGTCGCCGCGGGACCCGGACGAATGACGTCCGCGCGCTACCCGTTCCCGTACCCGCAAAGACGCGGCGGCGTTTTACGGCAATCTCCAGGATCACCCGACTCCCCCGCATTGCGTTATCACCGCGCGGTCGACAATGCCGTCCCGCGGCGCACCGGAAACCTCCCTTTCCTCCGGTAAGGATAAGTACCGCCGACGGCCGCGTTGATCAATTCCCGATTTCCGATCTTGGTCCTTGACCAGTGAAGACGCCGCCTCCGACCTGCGGCTGACCGGAAGCGGCCAGGGGTTCACCATTAACAAATTCGTGATTTCCCGCGTCCCCCGCCGCGCAATGCGTGACGATGCCCTTACCTGCCGGAGCGGTACAGGGTGCGTAGGACCGCCTGCGCCGGGAGTGCTTCGCGAGTTCCTCCAAACATGATGGGCGCACCCGACATCTCAACCGGGAAAGACGCCGACACATACGGGGAATCCCATGCAATCTCCTGACTCTTCCGTGCGCGAGTCCCACGCGCACGCGGAGGGCGCGCCGAGGGCGGCCCGCCTCGGACGCGCCCCGGACCGGTCCCCCGCGCACCGCACCGCCCGCCGCTGGCCCACGGTCACCGCGGTCGTGCCGACCCTCAACGAGGCCGACAACCTCCGCTGGCTCCTGCCGCGGCTCGCCGCCGTGGACGAGATCGTGATCGTGGACGGGCAGTCCACCGACGGGACGGTCGAGTTCGTGCTGTCGGTCCGGCCGGACGCACGGATCATCGTCGAGCCGCCCACCGGGAAGGGCAGCGCCATGCGGACGGGGATGGCCGCGGCGAGCTCCGAGATGATCATCATGCTGGACGCCGACGGCAGCATGGACCCCGCCGAGTTCGACGCGTTCCTGGCGCTGCTGTGCCGCGGCTACGACTTCGTGAAGGGCACCCGGTACGGCTGCGGGGGCGGCTCGGACGACCTGACCGGCCTGCGGCGGCTGGGCAACTCCGCCCTGACCGCGCTGGCCAACGCGCTGTACCGGCAGCACTGGTCGGACCTGTGCTACGGCTACGTCGCGATGCGCCGGGACGCGGTGGAGCGGCTGCGGCTGGAGTCCACCGGCTTCGAGATCGAGACCGAGATGTGCGTCAACGCCGTCCGGGCCGGGCTGCGGATCGCCGAGGTGGTCAGCCACGAGACCGAGCGCCGGCACGGGGAGTCCAACCTCAACACCTGGCGGGACGGCTGGCGGGTGCTCAAGACGATGGTCCGGCTGCGCTTCCGGGGCGCGCTGGAGCCGCTGCCAGGCGACGGCGCCCCCGCCCCCGCCGAGCCGTCCCCGTCCCCGGCTCCGGGCCCGGCCGGACTGCGGCCGGCGGCCGGCGGCCCTCAGCCGCACCGCCACCGAGTGACCGGGACGGCATCACCGTGAAGGTCACCGTGGTGCGCCCGCGCGACCTCGGCCCGGCCGAGATCGGGCGCTGGCGCGAGCTGCAGCTCACCGACCCCGAACTGGGCAACCCGTTCCTGGCGCCCGAGTTCGCCCTGGGGGTCGGCCGGTTCCGGGACGGCGCCCGGATCGCCGTGGTCGAGGACGGCCCGCAGGTCGTGGCGTTCTTCCCCTACGAGCGCGGCCCGGCCGGCATCGGCCACCCGGTCGGGTCCGGCCTCACCGACCTCCAGGGGATCGTCGCCCCGCCCGGCCTGCGCCTGGACGCCCGCGCCCTGCTGCGCGCCTGCGGGCTCGGCGTCTGGGACTTCGACCACCTGCTGGCGCACCAGGCGCTGTTCGCGCCGTACCACGCGGCGCGGCGGGTCGAGCCGGTGATGGACCTGGGCGCCGGGTTCGCGGCGTTCGAGGGGGAGATGCGGCGGGCCGCGCCCAAGACCCACCGGACCCTCCGCTACAAGGAGCGCAAGCTCGGCCGCGAGGTCGGCGAGGTGCGGTACGTGTTCGCCTCCGCCGACCCCGCCGACCTGCGCCGGCTGATGGAGTGGAAGTCCGCGCAGTACACCCGGACGGGCCGCGCCGACCGGTTCGCCCGGCCCTGGATCGTGCGGCTGGTGCGGCACTTCCACGAGACCGGCTTCGGGGTGCTCAGCGTGCTGTGGGCCGGGGAGGAACCGGTGTCGGCGCACTTCGGCCTGCGCGGCGGCACGGTCATGGCGGGCTGGTTCCCCGCCTACGACGTCCGCTTCGGCAGGTACTCCCCCGGCATGCTCGGCCATCTGCGGCTGGCCCGCGGCTGCGCGGAGGCCGGCGTCGCCGAGATCGCGATGGGCCGCGGCGGCAAGGAGTTCAAGGAGTGCTTCAAGGGCCGCGAGATCCCCATCGCCGAGGGCCGGGTCGCCCGCCGCACCGCGGGCGCGGGCCTGCACTGGGTGCGCGCCGCGCCGCTCGGCCGGGCGCGCGGCGCCGTGCTGGACCACCCGGCGCTCTACCGGCGCGCCGACCGCGTCCTGAAGACCTGCGCCAGGCTGAGGGGGCGGACGCGATGACCGTGCCCGGCCCCCGCTTCTCGGTCGTCGTCTGCGCCTACACCGACCGGCGCTGGGACGATGTGCACGCCGCGGTCGCGTCCGTGCGCGCGCAGCGGCACGCGCCCGAGGAGATCATCCTGGTCGTCGACCACAATCCGGACCTGCGCGACCGGCTCAGGCGCTCGCTGCGCGACGTCGCGGTCGTGCCGAACGCCGGGGCGCGCGGCCTGTCGGGCGGCAAGAACACCGGCGTCGCGGCCGCCCGCGGCGACGTGGTGGCCTTCCTCGACGACGACGCGGTGGCCGCGCCGGGCTGGCTCGCCGCGTTCGCCCGGCACTACGCCGACCCGCGGACCGCGGGCGTCGGCGGCCTGACGCTGCCGCTGTGGCCGGGCTCGACGCCGCCGGCCGGGCCGGCCTCGTCCGCGGAGCCGGATCCGGAGCCGGCCGGGCGGCGCCCGCGCTGGTTCCCCGAGGAGTTCGACTGGACGGTCGGGTGCACCTACCGCGGCCTGGTCCCCGGTCCGGTGCGGAACCTGATGGGCGGCAACGCCTCGTTCCGCAGCGAGGCGTTCCCGATCGCCGGCGGCTTCGACAGCGGCATCGGCCGCACCTTCAGCGGGCGGCCCCTGGGCTGCGAGGAGACCGAGTTCTGCATCCGGCTGCGCCAGCGCAGCCCCGGGTCCGAGCTGGTGTACGACGACGGCGCCGTCATCTGGCACCGCGTCCCGGCCGAGCGCGCCCGGTTCGCCTACTTCCGCGAACGCTGCTACGCCGAGGGCCTGTCCAAGGCCCTGGTCACCCGGAGCGTGGGCAGCCAGGACGGCCTGGCCAGCGAGCGCGCCCACGTCCTCAGGACGCTGCCCCTGGGCGCGCTGCACGGCGTCGGCGACGCCCTCCGCGGCGACCCGGCCGGCCTCGGCCGCGCCTCCGCCATCTCCGTCGGGCTGGCCTGGACGGCGTGGGGGTACGCCATGGGCCGCTTCGGGGGCGCGTGACCGTGCGCTCCGTGCCCGTGCTCATGTACCACTCGATCGCCGACCGGCCGCCGCGCGCGACCGCCGGGCTCGCGGTGCGTCCCGCCGCGTTCGCCGACCAGATGGCGCTGCTGGCGGACGAGGGCTTCACGCCCGTCCCGTTCTCGGCGCTGGCGGGGGGCGCGGCCGGGGTCCGGCGCCCGATCGCCCTCACCTTCGACGACGGCTACGCCGACTTCCACGCGGCGGCGCTGCCCGTCCTGGAGCGGCACGGCTTCGCGGCGACCGTGTTCGTCACCACCGGCTGGCTGGCCGACGCCGGACCGGACGCGGCCGGCCGCCCGCCGACCGCGATGATGGCGTGGTCGCAGGTGCGGGAGTCGGCGGCGTCCGGGATCGAGATCGGCGCCCACAGCCACGGCCACCCGCAGCTCGACCAGCTCCCGGACCCGGCGCTCGCCGACGAGCTGACCCGCAGCCGCGGCCTCCTGGAGGATCGGCTCGGCACGGCCGTCACCACGATGGCCTACCCGTACGGCTACTCCAGCGCGCGGGTGCGGCGCGCGGTCCGCGCCGCCGGGTACGACAGCGCCTGCGCCGTCGCCAACCGCCTCGCGCCCCTTCCCCCCGCGGCGGACGGCACGCTGACCGTCCCCCGGCTGACCGTCCGCGCCTCGACCACGCTCGCCACGTTCGCCCGGATCGCCGGCGGGCGGCGCATCCCCCTGATCTTCCTCCGGGACCGGGCGCTGACGAAGGGGTACGCCGCCGTCCGGCGGACCCGCCACGGGCTGCGGCGGGTGAGCCGCCATGGCTGATCTGGCCGTCGCCGGGCGGCTGCGCCGCGAGCTGTCCGACCCGCTGTTCCGCAACGCCTACGCGCTGGTCGCCAACGGCGGGCTCACCGGGCTGCTGGGGCTGGCGTACTGGGGCCTGGGCGCCGCGCTGTACGCCCCCGAGGCCATGGGCCGCGACTGGGCCGTGATCCAGGCGATCATGTTCGTGGGCGGCGTGACGATGCTCAACTTCCTGCTCATCCGGTTCGTCCCGCAGACCGCCCGGCGCACCCGCGCGCTGGTGCTGGCCTGCTACGCCGCCGGCGCGGCCGCGGCGGCCCTGCTCGCCCTCGGCTTCCTGCTCACCCTGGACCTGTGGGGCGAGTCGTTCGCCCACCTCGGCGGCTGGCGGACCGGGCTGTGGTTCCTGGCCATGGCGGTGGCGTGGAACCTGTGGAACCAGCAGGAGGGCGTGTTCACCGGGCTGCGGCACGCCGGCTGGGTCCCGGTCGTGAACGCGGCCTTCGGCGTGGCCAAGCTGCTGCTGCTGGTCGCGCTGGCGACGGCGTTCCCCTCCGGCGGGGTGACGCTGTCGTGGTTCGTGCCCGCCATCGCGATGCTCGTCCCGGTCGGCCTGCTCGTCTTCGGGCGGCTGATCCCCGAGCACAGCCGCCGCAACCTCGGCCGCGGCGCCCGCCCCACCCGCCGCGACATCGCCCGGTACGCCGGGGGCGCCTACCTGGGCGGCGCGTTCCAGTACGCCTCGGTCAGCCTGGTCCCGGTCGTGGTGGCCGCGCACCTCGACCCGGCCGCCAACGCCTACTTCCAGATGGCCTGGGCGCTGGGCATCATGCTCGACCTGCTCGCCCTCACCCTGTCGACGTCGCTGACCGTCGAGGGGTCCTTCGACCGGGAACGGCTCGCCGGGTCCGCGGCGGCCGCGCTGCGCCGCACGCTCACCCTGATGACCCCGGCCGTCCTGCTCGTGGTGGCGGCGGCACCGCTCGGGCTGCGCCTCTTCGGCCACGAGTACGCCGAACGGGGCGCGCCGCTGCTGCAGACGCTGGCACTGGCCGCGCTGCCCAAGGCGATCATCGAGCTGTACATCGGGGTGCTGCGGGTGGAGAGCCGCACCCGGCTGATCGCCGCGCTGCAGGCGGTCCGGTTCCTCGGGGTGCTGGCGCTGGTGCCGGTGGTGATCGACCCGGACCGGCTGGCCACCACCGGCCTGGCCATCGTCGGCGTGAACACCATCGTCGCGGCGCTCGTGCTGCCCGGCCTGCTGAGCGCGACCCGGGACGGGCCATGAACGTGACGGCACTCCCGGCGCGCCGGGAAGCCCCGGCCGCTCCCCCGTCACCCCCGGGCACCCCGCGCCTCCTCCTGGCCGCCCTGATCACGTCCCTGCTGACCGGCGCCGCGCTGTTCTGGCTGCCGCTGCGCGGCGTGGACCTGGAGGAGCTGACCGGCCACGGCCTCATCGGCGTCCTGCCCGCCGCCACCCTCGCCGGCGCCGCCGTGATCGTGCTGACCTTCATGGCCACGCTCGCGCTCCGCACGCCCCACCGGCCGCTCCTCGCCGCCCAGATCGGCGTGCTGATCATCTCGCTGCACGGCGTCACGCCGGCGCTGGAGCCGATCGCCCGCTTCCCCACCGCCTGGCAGACCGCCGGGTTCATCGAGTACGTCTCCCGCACCGGGACCGTCGCCTGGGACCTGGACGCCCGCTTCTCCACCCCCGGCTTCTTCGCCTTCGTCTCCTTCGTCATGAAGGCGGCCGGGCAGCACGACATCGAGCCGGTGCTGCGCTGGGCGCCCCCCGTCACCAACCTGATGTACCTGGTGCCGTACGCGCTGATCCTGCGGGCGCTGCGGGCGTCCTGGCGGGCCAAGTGGTTCGCGGCCTGGCTGTTCATCGCGGCCAACTGGGTCGGGCAGGACTACCTGTCCCCGCAGGCGTTCGCGTACCTGCTCTACCTGTACTTCGTCGCGATCCTGGTCAACTGGTTCCGCCACCGCGAGTGGACCCCGCGGCGGAGGGGCCGCCGCCGTACCGTCCGGCGTCCCAAGGACCCCGGGGAGCTGCCCGCGCCCGCCGTCCCGGCCCGGGAACGCTCGATCCTGTTCGTCCTGCTGTTCCTCCTCCTGCTGGCCGGGACCGCCGCGCACCAGCTCACCCCGTTCCTGATGACGGCCGCGTGCGCCGGGCTGGTGCTGGTGCGCCGCTGCGAGCTGCGCGGCCTGCCGTTCATCGCCGGCGTCGTGTACGCGGCGTGGATCAGCTTCATGACGGTCGGCCACTGGTCGAGCCGCAAGGAGGAGATCTTCGGCGGCCTCGGCAAGGTGTTCACCAACGTGCAGCAGAGCACCGGCGGCCGGCTCGGCGACGCGGCCGGCGAGACCCGCGACATCCAGCTGCTGCGGATCCTCATCGCCGTGACCGTGGTGGTACTGGCACTGGCCGGGCTGCTGCGGCGCCGCGCCCGGGGCATCGACGACCGGGTCGCGCCGGTGCTGATGCTGGTGCCGTTCTCCTCGTTCGGGCTGCAGAACTACGGCGGCGAGATCGCGCTGCGGATCTACTTCTTCATGCTGCCCGCCGCCTGCCTGCTGATCGCCTACCTGTTCTTCCCGGCGCCGCGCGCCGGCACCCGCCGCCACTGGCCGACGGTGGCGCTCGCCTCCGCGTTCGCCCTCCTGCTGACCGGAGGCTTCCTCACCGTCCGGTACGGCAACGAGCGCTACGAGCAGGTCCGCCAGAGCGACGTGACCGCCTTCGACGTGATGCTGCGCGAGCACCAGGGCGCGATCGGCGTGGTCTGGCTGAGCGCCGAGGACCCCGACCTGGTCGGCGGGACGCCGGTGATGCCGTGGTCGTACCGCGGCTGGGAACGGTTCACCTACACCCCCGTCATCGCCGACCGGGACGACCCCGCCGACGTCTCGCGGATCCTCCGGCGCCTCGGCGAGCAGGGACCCGGCGGCTTCTTCGTCACCACCCGCGGCCACGAGGACTTCCAGGTGCTGACCGCGGGCCTGGCCCCCGACTACGGCCCCCGGATGCGGCGCGCGCTGGCGTCCCACCCGGCGATCCGCACGGTCTTCGCCGACCGCGACGCCGCCGTCTTCCGACTGCGGAACCCGCCACCGGAACCGGTGGCCCAGGTGCCGCCCCCGGCGGGCCTCGGCCTGCGCTCCTCCCCCTGGACCCCGGCCGGGCTCGTCTACCTGCCGGTCCTGCTGGGCGTGCTGCTGACCCGCGAGCTGCGCCGCCTGCGCGTCCCGCCCGGCGGGCAGGCCCGCCTGCGGCCGCTGACCGTCCTGGCGGTCCCGCTGTTCGTCAGCGTGGTCGCGGTCATCGTGGAGAGGTTCGTGGTGATCCGGTGACCCTCCTGCTGCTGGCCCTGCTCTTCGTCGCGCCGGGCGCGGCCTTCTGGACCCTGGTACGGAACCTGGACCCGATCGGCCGCCTGGTGGCCGCCGCCGCCGCGAGCATCGTCACGGTCGCCTGCACGGCCCAGCTCATGCTGATGACCGGCACCTGGTCGCCCCGCGCCGGCCTGGCCGCCGTCCTCCTCATCAGCACCCTGGTCGCCGTCCCCCGCCTCCCGCTCAGAGATCGATCGCGAAGTCGAGGACCACGCGGTCGGCGGGGATGACGATGTCGCGGCACACCTCCAGGACGCGGGGGCCCGACAGGAGCCGGCGGGTGATGGTGAGGACGGGGACGCCGGCGCCCATCCGCAGGGTCTCGGACTCCTCCGGGGTGGGCATCCGCGAGGTCACCGACTCCTCGACCCGGGTCGGGGGGTGGCCGAGGAAGCGGAGCTGGGCGAGGGTGCCGCCGGGCCAGGGCTCGTTGGCGGGGTCGGCGACGGGGGTGTCGCCGACCACGTCCCACGGCAGGTAGTTGACGGAGATCTGCTGAGGTTCGCCGCGAGCGTAGAAGACGAAGCGGCGGCGGAGCATCTCGGTGCCGGGGGCGAGTTCGAAGAGTTCGGCGAGGGGGGCGTCGGCGGTGGTCCGGGTGAACTCCCGGTCGAGGCGGTACTCGTTCCAGGAGATCCGCTGGTCGTGGGTGAACGTGGTCGCGGGCACGGCCATCGGCCGGGTCACGCTGCGGTAGCGGTCCATGGCGACGCGGCGTACCGGGGGCGCCACCTTCACGATCGTCCCGCCGCCGCGGCGGGTCTCGACCAGGCCCTCGCCGCGCAGCAGGGCGATCGCCTGGCGCACGACGATCTCCGAGACCCCGTGCTCGGCGCGCAGGTCGGCCATGGTGGGCAGGCGCGCCCCCTGCGGGTAGCGGCCGTCCCTGATCCGGGCCCGCAGCTGGTCGGCAATACGGAGGTAGGCCGGACGGTCCGGCACCGGCATCACCTTCTCTCGTCCCCCGGCCCACCGTTCCCCCCGGATCGATGAGCCGTTCGATCCCGGCCCGTCGCCCCCCGCCCTGCATCCTTCCCTTCGCTAACCCCAGGGGGACGGTCCGCTTACGGACAGCTTGACACCTCTTTGACCGAGTAAGACTTTTGTATACGGAAGAACCGCCTCGGGGAAAGGACGACCTTGATGGGCGACTTCGAGGATCTGAAGACGGCCATCGAGAGGGAGTTCCCGGGGTGGCTGGTGTGGCGGAGCGACGCGGGCCGCTGGTACGCCACGCGCAGTGGCGATCTCACCGACGCCCAGTTGCAGGCGGGCTACGCGATGACGGTCGCGGCCGATGACGCGGCGGGGCTGCGCGAGCTGCTGCGTGATCAGGCCCGGCGCGACGACGAGGAGCGGTGAGGGCCCGTGGCGGGCGGGGGGCGGCGGCGCCGTTCCGCGGGCGCCGGCGGGCGGCCGGGGAGGCCGTGCGGCCCGGTCCGCGCACGGGGGCGGACCGGGCCGGGACGGCGCGGGGCGCAAGATACCTGTGTCGCTGAGGTGACACAGGAGTGGAGGCTTGGTCGGCGTGGTCGATGTCACCACGGGGGCCAGAAGAGCGTGACCGCACGGATGGCACATCGGCGCGACCCCTACGTGAAGAGTCGTGCCATCCGTGCGGTCGCGGCCGGCGCCCGCGCCATTTCGCGATCACACATTCCGATCACGCTTTTCACGAGGCCGTCTCACATCGTCGCGGGTTGTGTTCTCCTCGTTCCGGTCGCAGGGCGCCGGCGGTCGCGCCGGAAGTAAGGCAGATGTCACGACAACGTGGTGCGGAACGGCGAACTCCGGCCGTGCCCACCACGTTCTAAGGAAGGTGCCGGGCGAGTCCCCGGCGCTTTTGCCCGTTCCTTTCTGGGGGCCCCCTTGGACGTGCAATCAAGGACGCGCGACAGCCGTCCCGCGCTGTTCCGCACCCGGCAGGGCCGGCACGGCCGCCCGCCCCGGAGGCGCCTTTTCCTGGTCGCGCTCGCGGCCGCGCTCGCGGGGGTGGCGACGTCCGCGATCGTCCTGGGGGTGACGGGGTGGCGGCCCGGCGGGGGCGCGGGCGGCACGGTGGAGGCGCCCGCCTCGCCCGCCGCCCGGGTCGGGGCCGGGGCCGGGGCCGACTGGCCCGCGTGGGGCTTCACCCACACGCAGAACTCGGTCGACCACGAGCAGGGCCCGCGGCGGGCCCTCGCCGACCTGTCCGCGGGCCCGGTCGTGCAGGTCACGCCCATCATGGGATGGGGGGTGGACAACCCGCGGCCGCGGCCGGGCGAGTACGACTGGGCGTCGCTGGACCGGCGGATCCAGACGATCGAGGCGACCAAGGGCGTTCCGGTCATCACGCTGTGCTGCGCGCCCGACTGGATGAAGGGCGGGCCGCCCGGCGACACCGACTGGAGCCGGCTGGAACTGGCCGTCGAGCCGAGGTACTTCGACGCGTTCGCGGAGCTGTCGGCGGAGATCGCGAAACGCTATCCCCAGGTGAAGTACTACACCGTATGGAACGAGTTCAAGGGTTTCTGGTATCCGCCCGGAAATCGCTGGGATTATGAGGGTTACACCCGGCTCTACAACAAGGTTTACGACGCCCTGAAGAAGGTCGACGGGGACATCCGCGTCGGCGGCCCCTACATGGTCATGAACAGCAACGCCCCCGGCGGCCGGTACGGTCCGCCTTCGGAGTTGAAGGGCGCGTGGGGCAGTATGGACCAGCGCAATCTGGACGCCGTCGAATACTGGATGCGGCACAAGAGGGGCGCCGATTTCATCGCGGTCGACGGGCACAGCCAGCCCGTCCAGCGCGAGATCGTCCTGAACGACTTCCAGGCGCTGACGAAGTTCTCCGACGTGACCCGGTGGCTGCGCGCGCTCGACCCGGACCTGCCGGTGTGGTGGGCCGAGTGGTACGTCGAGCCGGTGCCGTCGAACTGGACGGCCGGGCGCCGCGCCGCCGTCCACACCGCGGCGATGATGGAGTTCGTGCGGGGCGGCGCGGCCAGCGCGTTCTACTGGAGCCCGCAGACGACCACGACCGGCGACTGCCCCGGCTGCCTGTGGTCGGGCCCGGCGAAGGGCGGCGGGGCCACGCCGACGCTGGCGATGCTGCAGAACTTCGCCCTCTGGTTCCCGCCCGGCACCGCGCTGGTGGAGGTGAAGGCGTCCGACCCGGCGGTGCGGGTGCTGGCGCAGCGGGAGCGGATGGTCGTGGTGAACGGCTCGGCCAAGGCCGTCCGGCCGCTGGTCGACGGCAAAGCGCTGGAGCTGCGCCCCTACGAGGTCAGGTGGGTGGCGCGGTGACGGCGCCGGCGCGGCGGGTCACCGGCATCGACCTGGTGGGCATGGAGTTCTGGGACCGGCCGCCGGAGCGGCGGCTGGCCGACTTCGCGCGGCTGCGGGAGCTGGGGCGGCCGGTGTACTTCCCCGAGCCGCGGGTGCCGCTCGTCCGGTCGGGCCGGGGCTTCCACGCGCTGGTGCGGCACGCCGACGTGGTCGAGGCGAGCCGGAACGCGGCGGTGTTCTCCAGCGAGCCGGCGGCGACGTCGCCGGAGCCGCCGCCGTGGCTGCCGGCGCTGTTCGGCACCCCGATGGTCAACATGGACGATCCCGCGCACGCCCGGCTGCGGCGCATCGTGTTCCGCGCGTTCACACCGAAAATGCTGGCCCGGATCGAGGAGGACGTGCGGGCGACCGCGGCGCGGATCGTCGACGACGTGCTCGCCGAGGGGCCGCGGGACTTCGTGGAGCAGGTCGCGGCGCGGCTGCCGATCAACGTGATCTGCGCGATGATGGGCGTCCCGGAGCGGACCCGCCCGTACGTGCTGGGCCGGATCGACGCGATGACCGCGTACTCGGGGGTGCGCGGGTCGCCGGCGAGCCCGCGCACGCTGCGGCTGCTGTACGGCAACCTGCGGGCCATCGTCGACCTGCACCGGCTGGTGGCCCGGCTGGGCCGGGCCCGCCGCGAGAACCCGGCAGGCGATCTGGTGTCGGCGCTGGTCAACGCCAATCCCGACGGCGAGCGGCTGTCGGTGAAGGAGCTGGGGTCGTTCTTCGACCTGCTGCTGGTGGCGGGCAACGAGACCACGCGGAACGCGCTGTCGCACGGGCTGCGGCTGTTCACCGAGCATCCCGGGCAGCGGGAGCTGCTGACGGCCGGCGACCTGGCCGCCTACGACGGGCGGATCGGCGGGGCGATCGAGGAGATCGTCCGGTACGCCTCGCCGATCATCCAGTTCCGGCGGACGCTCACGCGGGACCACGAGCTGGGCGGGCACCCGTTCCGGGCGGGCGACAAGGTGGTGCTGTTCTACCCGGCGGCCAACCGCGACCCGGAGGTCTTCGCCGATCCCGACTCCTTCGACATCACCCGCTCGCCCAATCCGCACGTCGGTTTCGGCGGTCCGGGCCCGCACCTGTGCCTGGGCGCGAACCTGGCCCGGATGGAGCTGAGGATCATGTTCCGGGAGCTGTACGGGCGGCTGCCGGGGCTGCGGGCGGACGGCGGGCCCGAGTACCTGCGCTCCAGCTTCGACAACGGCATCACCCGGCTGCCGTTCACGTTCGCGAGGTGATCGCGGTGCACGTCGCGGTGACGCGTCCCGGCGAACTCGGCCCGGCCGAGCTGGCGGCCTGGCGCGCGCTGCAGGACGGGCGGCCCGAGCTCGCCAACCCGTTCCTGTCGGCGGGCTACGCGGTCGCGGTCGACCACGTGATCGCGGGCGCTCGGGTGGCGGTGCTGAGCGAGCGGGCGGGCGGCGACATCGTCGGGTTCCTGCCCTACGAGCTGCACGGCCGGGTTTCGGCGGGGGCGATCGGCGGGTGGCTGTCGCTCGGCCAGGGCCTGGTGCACGCGCCGGGACTGGAGCTGGACGCGCGCGAGCTGCTGCGCTCGTGCGGGCTGTCGGCCTACGCGTTCGGGACGCTGGCGCCCGGCCAGCCGTGGTTCGCGCCGTACGCGACCAAGCGGCTCGACTCGGCGGTGATGGACCTGACCGGCGGCTTCGACGCGTTCGCCGGGTCGCTGCGCGCCAGGGGGTCCAAGGTCGTCAGGCAGACCCGCTACAAGGAGCGGAAGCTGGGCCGCGAGGCGGGTGAGGTGTCGTTCGCGTTCGACGTGCGCGACGACGCGTCGCTGGCGCTCGTCCAGTCGTGGAAGTCGGCCCAGTACCGGGCGATGGGCCGCGCCGACCGGTTCTCCCGGCCCTGGGTGGTGCGGCTGGTGGAGCGGCTGCACGGCACCCACGACGACGGCTTCGCCGGGGTGCTGTCCATGCTGTACGCCGCCGGCAGGCCGGTCGCGGGCCATTTCGGGCTGCGCAGCGACCACACCCTGGTGACGTGGTTCCCGGTGTACGACCCCGAGTTCGCCAAGTACTCGCCCGGCCTCGTCCTGCACCTGCGCATGGCGGAGGAGGCCGCGGCGCTGGGCGTGCGGCACATCGACATGGGCCCGGCCGTCGGCTGGCGCTACAAGGAGGAGCTGCGGAACCACTCCATCACGGTGGCGGAGGGGGTGGTGCGGCGCCGTTCGCCGGGCGGGGCCGCGCACTGGCTCAGGCACGCCCCGGTCACCCGCGGCCGCGACCTCGTCCTCGGCAGCGAGCGGTTGTACGGCATGGCCGACCGGGCGATGCGGGGCTATGGCCGCTGGCGGTCGCGCGGCGGCTGAGACCCGTCCCGGCCGCAGGTGAGTTATGCCGTTCCCGGGGCACTCCTAGGGGCGTACCGGACCCAGGGAACGAGGAGGCCATGATCACATGGCACGGGTGACGCGCGAGGAGATCGAGAGACTGGTGGGGGGCGACCACCACGATCCGCACGGCGTCCTCGGTGCACATCCCGAGCGCTCGGGCGTGACGGTGCGTGCGCTGCGGCCGCTGGCCGAGCGGGTGGAGGTGGTGCTGCCGAACGGGGACCGGCACCGGCTGCGCCACTTCCACGAGGGCGTCTTCGCCGGGACGCTGCCCGAGGACGCGTCGCTGTCGGGGACCGACCCCGGCGCCGCTCCGCTGGCCGTCCCCGACTACCGGCTCGCGGTCACCTACGGCAACGGGGAGGAGTTCCTCCAGGACGACCCGTACCGGCACCTGCCCACCCTGGGCGAGCTCGACATGCACCTCATCAGCGAGGGCAGGCACGAGGAACTGTGGCGCGCGCTCGGCGCGCGGGTCCGCGCCTACGCGTCCGCGTTCGGTCCGGTGTCGGGCACGGGCTTCGCTGTGTGGGCGCCGACCGCCCGCGGGGTGCGGGTGGTGGGCGACTTCAACCACTGGGACGGGCGCGCCCACCCGATGCGCTCCCTCGGCTCCACCGGCGTGTGGGAGCTGTTCGTCCCGGGCGTGGGCGACGGCGACACCTACAAGTACGAGATCCTCGGCGCGGACGGCCAGTGGCGCATCAAGGCCGACCCGATGGCGCAGTGGACCGAGGTGCCCCCGGCCACGGGCTCGCGCGTCTTCACCTCCGCCTACGAGTGGGCCGACGGCGACTGGATGGACCTCCGCAAGGAGCGGTCCTGGGTGAACGAGCCCATGAGCGTGTACGAGGTGCACCTGGGGTCGTGGAAGCCCGGCCTGAGCTACCGGGACCTGGCCGACGAGCTCACCCGCTACGTGAGCGACATGGGCTTCACGCACGTGGAGTTCCTGCCCGTGGCCGAGCACCCGTACGGGCCGTCCTGGGGGTACCAGGTCACCTCCTACTACGCGCCCACGTCGCGCTTCGGGGACCCCGACGACTTCCGGCATCTGGTGGACCGGCTCCACCAGGCGGGCATCGGCGTCATCGTCGACTGGGTCCCGGCCCACTTCCCCAAGGACGAGTGGGCGCTGGCCCGGTTCGACGGCACCGCCCTGTACGAGCACGAGGACCCGTTCCGCGGCGAGCACCCCGACTGGGGCACGCTGGTGTTCAACTTCGGCCGCGCCGAGGTCCGCAACTTCCTGGTGGCCAACGCCTGCTACTGGCTGGAGGAGTTCCACGTCGACGGGCTGCGCGTGGACGCGGTGGCCTCGATGCTGTACCTGGACTACTCGCGCGAGGAAGGCCAGTGGACGCCCAACGTCTACGGCGGCCGGGAGAACCTGGAGGCCATCTCCTTCCTCCAGGAGATGAACGCCACCGCCTACAAGCGCAACCCCGGCATCATGACGATCGCCGAGGAGTCCACCGCGTGGCCGGGCGTCTCGCGTCCCACCCACCTGGGCGGGCTCGGGTTCGGGTTCAAGTGGAACATGGGCTGGATGCACGACACGCTGGAGTACTTCCGGCACGAGCCCCTCTTCCGCCACTACCACCACGGGGAGATCACCTTCTCCCTCGTCTACGCGTTCTCCGAGAACTACGTGCTGCCCCTCTCCCATGACGAGGTGGTGCACGGCAAGGGGTCGCTCCTGGCGAAGATGCCCGGCGACGCGTGGCAGAAGTTCGCGGGGCTGCGGGCCCTGCTGGCCTACATGTGGTCCCACCCGGGCAAGCAGCTGCTGTTCATGGGCTCGGAGTTCGCGCAGGGCGCCGAATGGGCCGAGGAGCGCTCACTCGACTGGTGGCTCCTGGACAACGCCTCCGAGGGCGCCCACCACCTGGGCGTCCAGAAACTCGTGCGCGACCTCAACCGGCTCTACCGCTCCGAACCGGCCTTCTACGCCATGGACGACGCCCCCGACGGCTTCCGCTGGATCGACGCCAACGACGCGGAGGGGAACACCCTCTCCTTCCTCCGCTACGGCACCGCCCCGTCCCCGCGGCAGGAGCAGCCCGTCATCGCCTGCGTGGTCAACTTCTCCGGCGCCCCGCACGAGAACTACCGCCTGGGCCTGCCCAGGGCGGGCGGATGGCGCGAGGTCCTCAACACCGACGCCTACGACTACGGGGGCAGCGGCGTGGGGAACATGGGGCGCGTCGAGGCCACCGAGGAGCCGCAGCACGCCATGCCCGCCTCCGCCCTCGTGCGGGTGCCTCCGCTGGGCGCGCTCTTCCTCGTCCCGGAGGAGACGGGGCCCGGGCAGGCGCCGCCGGACTAGGGTGGCGGCATGTCTCAGCGCCTTCACATCGTGCCGTCGCAGTTCATCGTGGAGCACCTGCCCAACGCCACGTTCCCCGACGACGACGAGTGGATCGCGCTGGTGCGCGCGCCCGAGGGCCTGACCGTCATCCGGGAGGTCCCGCCGTTCGTGGAGGCCGAGCGCTGGGTCGGCTTCTACGGCGAGCCGGACCACTCCCTGGACACGCCCGGCGTGCTGGCCGCGATCGTGGGACCGCTGGCCGGCGCGGGGATCCCGGTCTTCGTGACCTCCACGTTCCACGCCGACCTCGTCCTCGTCCCGGAACTGAAGGTGCCCGAGGCGACCGCGGCCCTGAAGGAGGCCGGGCACCAGGTCGTGCAGTCGTCCTAGGCCTTCCCAGGGAGGCAGCCGAGCAGCCAGCGGGGGCCGGCCACGGACGCGCCCGCCGCCCGGCTGCGGGCGCGGAGCTCGCGGTCGGCGGTGACCACGACGTAGACGGCGCCGGGATCGGGACGGCTCACCAGGTCCACGATCTGGTCGTCGCCGCTCCCGGAGGCCGCCACGACGCGCATGCCGTCGGCGGGCTCGTCGGCGATCCTGCCGGCCGCGCCCTCCACCACCATGACGACCTCGGGAAAGCACGTGTCCAGGGGAAGGACGTCCTCGGGAAGCCCCGACACCCCTTCCTTCAGGGCGGCCAGTTCGTCGCGGAGGCGCGCGTTGGCGCCCGCGCGGTCCTTCCACCAGCCGTCGGCGCGCGCGCCGACGACGTTCGCCGCGTCCACGACCAGCACCAGCCGCTTCAGGGCGTTGCGCAGCACCGGCCACGAAGCGGCGAACGGCGGGAACAGCTTCTTGTCCTCCACCTCCCCTAGGCGCACCCAGGCGGCCTTGCGCGTCTCCCGGGAGGCGGGCCGCACGTCCTGCTTCTCTGGAACGGCCCCGACGATGGAGGCGAACTGCCAGCCCCCGTGGTCCTCGACCCGGATCCCCTGGACCCGGACGCTGCGGGTGTCGAGCGTGCACTCCTCGGCGGTCTCGCGGAGAGCCCCCGGCACCGGGTCCTCGTGGCTGTTCAAGGCGCCGCCGAACATCCCCCACGTCCCGCCGCCGATCCCCCACCAGGCGCGCTGCTGGAGCAGGATCCACACCTCGCCGTCCCGGTCGCGGTGGTAGGCCAGCAGCCCGGACGCGCCGAACCGGCCCCAGTGCGTGTGGCCCCTGGCGCACCGCGCCCAGCCGTCACCGTCGCCTCCCATGCCGCGACCCTAGCCCCTCCCCACCGGGCCGCGGCGAAGGGGCCGTGACGAACGGCACAGCCCCCCGGGGCCGCCGCCCCGCCGGGACCGGAATACGATTCGGTGCTGGACGATGGAACGCGCCCGAGCACGGGGGGACCCAGGTGAGCGTGGAGGCCGCGTACGACCCGACCGCCGGCCCCGGTGCCGATCTGTGGAACACCCTGTCCGGCGCCGACCTGATCCAGGCGATGGGCGACGGGCGGTTCCCGGAGATCTCCGGCGTGAACACCCACATCGGCCAGGCGATCAGCCGCGCCGTGCCCGGCCGCGTCGAGATCGACTGGACCCCCGGCGAGCGGCTCACCAACCCCGGCGGCGCCGTCCACGGCGGCTACATCGCCATGATCCTCGACAACGCGGTGTGCCTGGCCGGCTCCAGCACCTGCGAGCACTTCATGCCGATGCTCACCCTCAGCCTCAACGTCGACTACCTGCGCGCCGCCATGCCCGGCGACACCTACCGGGTCGTCGGCACCTGCGTGCACCCCGGCCGCACCCGCATGGTCTCCAACGCCGTGGTCACCGACGCGCAGGACCGTCTCGTCGCGCAGGCGTCCGCGGCCGTGGTGCCCAACCGGGCTTTCGCGCGCTGAACGCATAGGCTGGGGCCCATGGTGGATCCCGGCACAGTCGTCAACGTCATCAAGCAGGCCCGCGATCGGCGCACCGCGCCGCTGATCCTGGAACTGGACCTCACCGACGGGCTCGTGGAGTCCGCCCCGTCCGACCCGCTGACGGCGCTCATGTCGATCCGCCGCAACCACCTCCGCGACGTCCTGGACGGGCTGCGCCGCGCCCGCGGCGACGCCCGCGTCCGGGGCCTGATCGTGAAGGTGTCCGGCGGCGTCGGCCTGGCCATGGCCCAGGAACTGCGCGAGGCCGTACGGGACTTCCGGGAGGCGGGCAAGCTCACCGTCGCCTGGGCCGAGACCTTCGGCGAGGCCGGGCACGGCACCGTCCCCTACTACCTGGCGAGCGCGTTCGAGCGCGTCTACCTCCAGCCGTCCGGGGACGTGGGGCTGACCGGCGTCGCCCTGGAGGAGCCGTTCCTGGCCGGCGCGCTGGAGAAGGCCGGGATCCAGCCCCGGTTCGCCAAGCGCCACGAGTACAAGACCATGGCCAACACCTTCATGGAGAAGACCTACACGCCCGAGCACGAGGAGTCGTCCCGGCGGCTGGTCGCCTCCCTCGGCGAGCAGATCACCTCCGGGATCGCCGCGGCCCGCGGCCTCACCGAGGAACGCGTCCGGAAGCTGACCGACCAGGGCCCCCTGCTGGCGTCCGAGGCGCTGGAGGCCGGGCTGGTCGACCGGCTCGGCTACCGCGACCAGGTGTACGGCGACGTCCGCAAGGAGATCGGCGACGAGGCGCTGCTGCGCTACGTCTCCCGCTACAACCGCACGCACGGCCTCACCCGCCGCCTCCCCCAGCCCGGCCGCCACGACACGATCGCCCTCGTCAACGGGAACGGCCCCATCCGCCTCGGCCGCGGCGGCCGCGGCGGGCCGCTGCCCGGCCAGGCCCCCGCGATGGGCTCCGACACCATCGGCGCCGCGCTGCGCGCCGCCGCCCGCGACGACCGCGTCAAGGCGATCGTGTTCCGCGTCAACAGCCCCGGCGGCTCCGCCGTCGCCTCCGACGCCATCTGGCGCGAGGTCGTGCTGGCCCGCGAGGCCGGCAAGCCCGTCATCGTCTCGATGGGCAACGTGGCCGCCTCCGGCGGCTACTACGTCGCCATGGCCGCCGACGCCATCGTCGCCCAGCCGGGCACCATCACCGGCTCCATCGGCGTCGTCGTCGGGAAGGCCGTCGTCAACGACCTGCTCGACCGGGTCGGCGTGGGCCTCGGCGCCGTCGCCGACGGCGACCACGCCCGCATGTTCAGCGCCACCAAGGACTTCAGCGACTCCGAGTGGGAGCGGATCAACGCCTCGCTCGACCGCATCTACGACGATTTCACCGCCAAGGCCGCCGAAGGCCGCGGCATGTCCCGCGAACGCCTCCACGAGCTGGCCCGCGGCCGGGTCTGGACCGGCGCCGACGCCAAGGCCAACGGCCTGGTGGACGAACTCGGCGGCCTGGACCTCGCCCTCGACCTGGCCCGCAAGCGCGCCGGGCTGCCCGAGGACGCCCCCGTCCGCACCTTCCCGCACGCCACCCCGCTGGACCGGCTCCGCCCGCCCGAGTCCAGCGACGACCGCACCGCCGCCCGCGCCCGCTTCGACGCCTGGGGCTCCCTGGGCGGCCTCGCCGCGCGCCTGGGCCTGCCCTCGGCGGGCCCGCTCACCCTCCCGGGCTCCTGGGAGATCCGCTGAACGGGGTCACCGACTTCACCGAGGCCATCTCAAGCTTCGCCACCGGCGTGGTCGTCCTGACCGTCCGGGACGGCCGCGACGACCTCGGCATCACTGTGACCTCGTTCATGTCGGTGTCCCTGGAACCGCCGATGGTGCTGGCCGGAATCACCTCCACGTCTTACCTGGCCGAGGTGCTCGACCGCGGCGACCGCTGGGCGGCGACCGTGCTGGGCACCGGGCAGCGGGCCCTCGCCGGCCGCTTCGCCATTCAGGGCCGCCCCAACGCCCGCATCCTCCTCGCGAGCGAGCCGCACCACCGGGGGCCCCTCTCCGACGCCCTGATCGTCGAGGGGGGCCTGGCCGCCCTGGAGTGCGAGACCCGGCAGCGCGTCCAGGCCGGCGACCACACCCTCTTCGTCGCCGAAGTCCGGTCCGCCGACTACGTCGACCGCGGCAAGGACCCCCTGATCAGGGTGAACCGCCGTTATGTCTGAGTCTTGAGATCACTGGGGAGGCGTTCCAGGAGGCCCCTGAGGTCGTCGGCGTGCTCTTCCTCCTGCTCCAGGATGCGCTCGAAGATGCGCTTGGTGGTGGGGTCGCCGTCGCCGATCCACTGGACGATCTCGGTGTAGGACATGATCGCGACGCGTTCGGCGACCAGATCCTCCTTGATCATCTCGACCAGGTCGAGGCTCGCGTCGTACTCGGCGTGGGCGCGGGTGGTGAGGGTGTCGGGTGAGAAGTCGGGCTCGCCGCCCAGCTGGACGATCCGCTCGGCCAGCATGTCCGCGTGCTGCTGCTCCTCCTGGGCGTGCTCCAGGAACTCGGCGGCCACCGACTCGGCGTGGATGCCGGTGGCGGTGTAGAAGTGCCGCTTGTAGCGCAGCGTGCACACGATCTCGGTGGCCAGCGCCTCGTTGCAGACCTGGACGACCCGTTCCCGGTCGGCTCCGTACGCCTCGGTGACCGGACCCTTGTCGATCTCCTGCCGGGCTCGGTCGCGCAACGTCTTGAGATCGGTCAGGAACTCCGCCATGCGTGCCTCCCTCGTGCTGTGCGGGCACGCAGGCTCCTACCCGACGCACGCGTTTCACACTTTCCGTTCAGCGGACGGCCAGGGGCGGGACACGGGATTCTTGAATGATCAGCTGGTTGTTCCCCATCTGACCGAAAGGGTCACTTGTGAACCAGTTCGTCCCCCGCGCCCTGCTCGCCGCCTCCGTCGCGGCGGCCACCCTCGTCGCGGCCGGGCCGTCCCAGGCGGCGGAACCCAAGGAGCGGTCCGTGGTCGCCGGACACCGCGGCTCCCCCGGGCTGGCCCCCGAGGAGACGCCCGCCTCGTACCGGCAGGCGCTCGCCGAGCGCGCCGAGGTCCTGGAGGGCGACGTCCAGCTCACCTCGGACGGCGAGATGGTGCTCGTCCACGACGACACCCTGGTCCGCACGACCGACGCGGAGACGGTGTTCCCCGACCGCGCGCCGTGGCGGGTGGGGCAGTTCACGCTGGCCGAGATCAAGCGGCTGGACGCCGGGTCGTGGTTCCACCCGCGCTTCGCCGGCGAGCGGGTGCCGACCGTGCGGGAGCTGCTGGAGATCAACCGGGGGAAGGCCGGGCTGACGCTGGAGCTGAAGTCGCCCGCCAACAGCCCCGGCGTGGGCGCCAAGCTGGCCGCGGAGCTGAACCGGGCCGGGCTCACCGACGGCAGGACGCTGAAGTCGGGCGCGTGGCGGGTCAAGGTGCACTCGCGGGACGAGGCGGCGCTGCGCGAGTTCCACGCGGGCGCGCCCAAGGTGCAGCTGGCCGTGCTGACCGGCGGCGCGATGCTGGACGACGCGGCGCTGGACCGGCTCTCCGGCTGGACGGTCGGCGTGTTCTCCCACCCGCGGGTCACCTCCGCCGCCGATGTGGAACGTGCCCATCGGCGCGGCCTCAAGGTCTTCAGCGACCCGGTGGACAGCCCCGCGGAGATCACCATGGCGCTGCGCCAGGGCTACGACTGGACGATCACCAACTTCCCGGCGACGGCGCTGCGCGTGCGGGCGGGCAAGGAGCCCTTCCCGCGCGCCAACGGCGTCGTCGTCGACCACGTGTTCCCCAACCCGAGCGGCGACGACCTCCAGCCCGAGACCGGCGAGCACGTGACGCTGCGCAACACCACCGGCAAGCCGATCGACGTGAGCGGGCACTACCTGCGCGACCAGGCCACCAACCTGCTGCGCATCGGCGAGGGGCAGGTGATCCCGCCGGGGAGCCTGCTGCGCGTTTACGTCGGGCCCGGGACCGACCGGCCCGGCGCGTACTACAACAACCTGACCACGGGCTTCCTCAACAACACCGGGGGTGACACGGTGACCTACTTCTCGGCCGGCCACACGGTGCTGGACACCCACTCCTACATCGTTCCCTGAGCGACGCCGCCCTTCCAGACCGCCGCGACCTGGGGCACTCCCGGGCGGTAGGCGAGGTGGACGTGGGAGGGCGCGTCCAGCACGAGCACGTCCGCGCGGGCGCCGGGGCCGAGCCGTCCCACGTCGGTGCGGCGCAGCGCCCGCGCTCCCCCGGCGGTGGCGGACCACACCGCCTCCGCCGGGGTCATGCGCATGTCCCGTACGGCGACCGCGACGCAGAACGCCATGCTGGAGCTGTAGCAGGAGCCCGGGTTGCAGTCGGTGGCCAGCGCCACGGTCGCCCCGGCGTCGATCAGCCGCCGCGCGTCGGGGTAGGGCTGGCGGGTGGAGAACTCGACGCCCGGCAGCAGGGTGGCGACGGTTTCGGAGTTCGCGAGCGCGTCCACGTCCGCGTCCGTGAGAAAGGTGCAGTGGTCGGCGGACGCGGCGCCCATCTCCACGGCTAGTCGCACGCCCGGCCCGGCGCGGAGCTGGTTGGCGTGCAGGCGGGGCGTCAGCCCGGCCCCGATCCCGGCCGCGAGGATCTCCCGGGTCTGGCTGGCGTCGAAGGCGCCCTCCTCGCAGAAGACGTCGATCCAGCGGGCGTGCGGGGCGCACGCGGCCAGCATGTCCGTGGTGACGAGCCGCACGTACCCGGCGGCGTCGCCGGCGTACTCGGACGGCACGACGTGCGCGCCCAGGAAGGTGACCTCGTCGGCGACCTCGGCGGCGATCCGCACCGCCCGCTCCTCCTGCTCGACCGACAGGCCGTAGCCGGACTTGCACTCGACGGTCGTGGTGCCCTGCCGGGCCATCTCCGCGACGAGGCGGCGCAGGTTGGCGCGCAGTTCATCGTCGGTGGCGGCGCGGGTGCGGGCGACGGTGGTGCGGATACCGCCCGCCGCGTACGGCCGGCCGCTCATCCTGGCGGCGAACTCCTCGGCCCGCTCCCCCGCGAACACCAGGTGGGCGTGGGAGTCGACGAAGCCGGGGAGGACGGCGCGGCCGCGGGCGTCGTACGCCTCGTCGGCGGCGGGCGCGGCCACGGACGGCCCGGCCCAGGCGACCGCGCCGCCGTCCAGGATCAGCGCCGCGTCGCGCAGCAGCCCGAGCGGGCCCTCGCCGAGCCCGGGCTCGTTGGTGACCAGTTCCCCGATGTTGGTGATCGCGATGCCCACCGGCCCAGAATCGCATGGCCGGGGGCGGTGCGGACCGGTGTCCGCGCCGGTGGTGTCCCGGATCCGAGACACCACATTGTGGGGGGACGACCCCCCACACCTCCCGGCCAGAACGCACGACCGCCCTCCGGGCACTCGGCCGGTCGTGCCCGGCGGCGGCGGGTTACCAGCCCTGCGGCGGCGGGCCGCCCTGCCCGGGGGGCGGGGGCGGCGGGTAGCCGGGACCGGGCGGCGCGGGCGGCGGCTGCTGGTAGCCGGGGCCGGCCGGCGGCGGGGGCGGGTAGCCTCCGCCGGGCGGGGCCGGCGGGTAGCCCTGTCCGGGCGGCGGGGGCGGTGCGCCGTGGCCCGGCTGGGGCGGGTACGGCGCGCCGGGGCCGGGCGGCGGCGGGACCGCGCCGGGCATCGGGGCACCGGGCATCGGGGCGCCCATCGGCGGGCCGCCGGGGCCGGGGGGCATCGGCGGCTTCTTGTTGCCGCTCGTGGCCAGCTTGGCGATACCGGCGACGGCCAGGACCACCAGCGCGATCACACCGAAGATGATGAACTTGCCGATGCCGCCGCCGCGGCGCCGGCCGGTGCTGACATCGGGGTCGGTGTCGATGTCCGGCGGGTTGTAGGTCGGGGCCGAGAAGGACGGCGTCGGCGCCGGGTCGGTCGTCGGGGTGCCGGCGGGGGCGTTGCCCCGCAGCGACTGCAGCAGCGCGACGTAGGCGCGCGTGGGGTCGCGGGTGGTGCGGGCGCTGCGCCCGAACGCGCTGGTCGCCGCCGACAGGTCGGAGTTGGTGAAACCCGACGAGGCGCTGGCGGTGATGTAGAGGTAGTCCAGCGTCGGGTGGTACCCCACCACCACCGTGTCGGTGCTGGTCCGCCGGTCCTTGATCCACTGCTCCATCGCCGTCCTGGTGGACGGCACCCGGGTCGTGTAGACCTTCACCCTTCCCGGAATCGAGTCGGCGATGGGCCGGATCTCGGCTTCCCTCAGCACGTTCGCCAGATCCAGCACCATGGCCGGCCCCGTCGCCGCGGAGGCCGGCATCGTGCCGGGCACCGCGAACCCAATCGTCATCACTCCGAAGAGCAGCAGCAACCGCCGCAACATAACCCACGTCCCCGTAAAGCGAATATCTTCCACAAACCTGACCATGCAGGGAACCACACTTGGCCCGCCGACGCACGGAAAATCACCAGATCACTCTTGTGAGATCAAACGTCCTGGTCGTCCGCCCCGCTCACGACCGCGACGGCACGCCCGAGGGCGCCGGGGACGTCGTCGACGAGCAGGTGGCGGCCGTCCCGGACGATCTCGCGCCCGGACACCACGACCGTGCGGACGTCGGCGGCGGTGGCGGCGAACACCGCGGCCTCGGCGGCGTGCCGCGGCCCGGCGCCGGCGGTGCGGACCGAGTCCAGCGAGACGGCGACCAGGTCGGCGTAGGCGCCGGGCTCCAGCCGGCCCGCCTCCGGCCAGCCGAGGCCGGAGTGGCCGTTCCAGGTGGCGGCGGCCAGCAGCTCCCCGGCGGACCAGTGGCCGCGCTCGCGGGTGCGCAGCCGCTCGTCCAGCTCGACCGCGCGGGCCTCCTCGAACAGGTCGATCACCGCGTGCTGGTCCGAGCCCAGGCAGACCGGCGACCCGGCGCGGAACAGGTCGCGGGCGGGGCCGATGCCGTCGGCGAGGTCGCGCTCGGTGGTGGGGCACATGCACACGCCGGTCATGGTGGCGCCGAGCAGCCCGATGTCCTCGGGTTCGAGGTGGGTGGCGTGCACGGCGACGGTACGGGCGCCCAGCGCGCCGCACTCGGCGAGGAGGCGGGTGGGGGTCATGCCGTAGGCGTCCCGGCACGCCTCGTTCTCGGCGGGCTGCTCGGAGAGGTGGACGTGCAGCGGCGCGCCGCGGTCCTTGGCCCAGCCCGCCACCGCGTGGATCTGCTCGCGCGGCACCGCCCGCACCGAGTGGATCGCGGCGCCGACGCGGGCGTGCCGGCGGCCCGCCTTGCCGGTCAGCTCGTGCAGGCTGTCGACGCGGCGCGCCCAGTTGCCCGCGCTGCCGTCGCCGAAGCGCAGCTGCGAGCCCTGGAGCGGGCGCCCGATCCCGCCCGCGAGGTAACAGGTGTCGAGCAGGGTGATGCGGATGCCCGCGTCGGCGGCGGCGGCGATCAGCGCCTCGCCCATCGCGTTGGGGTCGTCGTACGGGGCGCCGCCCGGCCGGTGGTGCAGGTAGTGGAACTCGCCGACGCAGCTGATCCCGGCGAGGGCCATCTCGGCGTACACGGCGGTCGCGAGGGCGCGGTAGGTGCCGGGGTCGAGCCGGTCGGCCACCCTGTACATCTGCTCGCGCCACGTCCAGAACGTTCCCCGGTCGGCCTGGACGCGGCCGCGGAGGGCGCGGTGGAAGGCGTGGGAGTGGGCGTCGGCCAGTCCCGGGAGGGTGAGGCCGGGGAGGCGGGGCGTGCCGGGCGGGGCCGGCACGCCGGGGGTCACGGCGGTGAAGCGCTCGCCGTCGGCTTCGAGGAGCACATCGGCGGCCACCTCGTCCCCGAGCCAGGCGAACTCGGCATGCCACTGCATATCGGTCTTCCTACCCGCCTGCCAGGTCGCCCAGCACCGCGGTGAGGGCCTCGACACCCGCGAGGCGGTCGGCGGGTTCGGCGTGCTCTTCGGGGGCGTGCGAGACGCCCGTCGGGTTGCGGACGAACAGCATCGCGGTCGGCAGCCGGGCGGCCAGGATCCCCGCGTCGTGCCCGGCCCCGGTGGGCAGCACGGGCGCCCCGCCGAGCGCGGCGGCGACGCGGTCGCGCAGCGCGGTGTCGAAGTCGACGACCGGCGAGTACGACTCCTCGGCCAGCTCGACGGCGACGCCGTGCTCGCGCGCCGCGTCCCGCGCCGCCTCGTGCACCTCCGCGACGGTGCGCCGCACGGCGTCGTCGGCGGGGCCGCGGCCGTCCAGCCAGGCGGTGACCTCGGACGGGATCGCGTTCACGCCGTTCGGGACCACCTCGACCCTGCCGACGGTGGTGAGCGTCCCGTGCCGCCCGGCGGCCTCCCGCGCCGCCAGCACCATGCGAGCGAACGGCAGCATGGGGTCGCGCCGGTCCTCCAGGAGAGTGGTGCCGGCATGGTTGCCCTCGCCGGCGAACCCGAACCGCCACCGCCCGTGCGGGACGATCGCGCTCGCGACCCCGACCGGCTCCGCCAGCGCGCGCCCCTGCTCGACGTGCAGTTCGACGTAGCAGGAGACGCGGCCGAGGAGGTCCTCGTCCGGGCCGATCAGGGCGGGGTCGAGGTCGTGCTCGGCGATCACGTCGGCGAACGCGCGGCCGTCGCGGTCGCGCAGGCCGCGGGCGCGCTCCGGGGAGATCGCGCCGGTGAGGAGCCGCGACCCCAGGCACGCCACCCCGAACCGGGCGCCCTCCTCCTCGGCGAACGCGGCGATCCCGATCGGCCGGGCGGGCCGGACGCCGCGCTCGCGCAGCAGGTCGACCGCGGCGAACGCGGACACGATCCCGAGGGGGCCGTCGAAGGCGCCGCCGCCCGGCACCGAGTCCAGATGGCTGCCGGTCAGGACGGCGCCGCCGCGCGTTCCGTCCGGATCCCACCAGGCGAACAGGTTGCCGTTGCGGTCGCGTTCGACGGCCAGGTCGCGGCGGCGCGCCTCGTCCAGGAACCAGGCGCGGCACTCCAGCTCGGGCGGCGTCCAGGCGAACCGGTGGTAGCCGCCGGTACCCGCGTCCCGGCCGACGGGCAGCAGCGCCGCCCACATCTCCTCGAAGCTCACTGTGTTCCCCGCTCGCCTTCGGGGCGCCTCCTGGCGCCGCCTTCCCTCCTCACTCCGGTCGCTCGTTCCTCGCTCCCTGCGTTCGTCAGTCCAGGCGGCACCGCGCCCCTCCGGCTCGCTCACAACTCCTGCATGGGGATGCGGACGCCGCGCTCGGCGGCGACCTCGGCGGCGCGGTCGTAGCCCGCGTCCACGTGCCGCATCACGCCCGACCCCGGGTCGTTGGTCAGGACGCGCTCCAGCTTCTGGGCGGCCAGGGGCGTGCCGTCGGCGACGCACACCTGCCCCGCGTGGATCGAACGGCCGATGCCCACGCCCCCGCCGTGGTGGATCGACACCCAGGTGGCACCGGAGGAGGTGTTGAGCATGGCGTTCAGCAACGGCCAGTCGGCGATCGCGTCCGAGCCGTCGGCCATGCCCTCGGTCTCCCGATACGGGGACGCGACCGAGCCGGTGTCGAGGTGGTCGCGGCCCAGGGCGAGCGGCGCGCTGATCTCGCCGCGGGCCACCAGGTCGTTGAACAGCGCCCCGGCCTTGTCGCGCTCGCCGTACCCGAGCCAGCAGATCCGGGACGGCAGCCCCTGGAAGCGCACCTTCTCCCCCGCCATCCTGATCCACCGGCTGAGCGGCTCGTTGTCGGGGAACAGGTCGAGGATCGCCCGGTCGGTGCGGTGGATGTCCCTGGGGTCGCCGGACAGCGCGGCCCACCGGAACGGGCCCTTGCCCTCGCAGAACAGCGGCCGGATGTAGGCGGGCACGAACCCCGGGAACGCGAACGCCCGGTCGTACCCGGCCAGCCGCGCCTCGCCGCGGATGGAGTTGCCGTAGTCGAACACCTCGGCGCCCGCGTCCCGGAAGCCGACCATCGCCTCCACGTGCGCGGCCATCGACTCGCGCGCCTTGGAGACGAAGCCCTCGGGGTCCTTGTCGCGCTCGGCGGCCCAGTCCTCGAACGCCACCCCGCGCGGCAGGTACATCAGCGGGTCGTGGGCGCTGGTCTGGTCGGTGACGATGTCGATCGGGGCGCCGCGGCGCAGCAGCTCGGGGACGAGGTCGGCGGCGTTGCCGAGCACGGCGACGGAGAGGGGGCGCCGTTCGGCCGCGGCCTCCTCGGCGAGGCGGAGCGCCTCGTCCAGCGACTCCGCCCTGCGGTCGCAGTAGCGGTGCGCGACGCGGCGCTCGATGCGGGACGGGTCGCACTCCACGCAGATCGCGACGCCGCCGTTCATGGTGACGGCCAGGGGCTGGGCGCCGCCCATCCCGCCGAGCCCGGCGGTCAGCGTGATCGTCCCGGCCAGGCTCCCCCCGAAACGCTTGGCGGCGACGGCGGCGAACGTCTCGTAGGTGCCCTGCAGGATGCCCTGCGTGCCGATGTAGATCCACGATCCGGCGGTCATCTGCCCGAACATCGTCAGCCCGAGCGACTCCAGCCGCCGGAACTCCTCCCAGGTCGCCCACTGCGGGACCAGGTTGGAGTTGGCGATGAGCACCCGCGGCGCCCACTCGTGCGTGCGGAAGATCCCGACCGGCTTGCCGGACTGGACGAGCAGCGTCTCGTCCCCCTCCAGTCCCTGCAGCGACCGGACGATCGCGTCGAAGGACGCCCAGTCGCGGGCCGCCTTCCCTGAGCCGCCGTAGACGACCAGCTCGTCGGGGTGCTCGGCGACCTCCGGGTCGAGGTTGTTCATGAGCATGCGCAGGGCGGCCTCCTGCGGCCACCCCTTGGCGTTGGACGGCTTCGTGCCGCGCGGCGCCTGCACGACCGGCCGAGCGCCCGAAGGGCGGTCGTGCGTTCTTGCCGGGGGGTGTGGGGGGTCGTCCCCCCACAATGACTCGGGTCTGGGACCGGACATGTCGAGAGCTCCTTAGGAGAGGCGGCCGGTGACGGCCTCGGCGGCCGCGACGAGGCCGCCGCCGCGGACGAGTGTGGTGGCGGCGGCGATCTCGGGGGCGAGATGGCGGTCCGGCCCGGGGCCGGGGACGTGCTCGCGCAGCGCGGCGACGACGGCCGCGGTGGCGGGCCCGGGACGCAGCGGGCGGCGCAGGTCCAGGGCCCGCGCGGCGGTGAGGATCTCGATCCCGACGACCTGCGCGAGCCCGTCCACCGCCCGGCGCAGCTTGCGGGCGGCGTTCCAGCCCATCGAGACGTGGTCCTCCTGCATCGCCGAGCTGGGGATGGAGTCGGCGGAGGCGGGCACCGCGAGCCGCTTGAGCTCGGACACGATCGCGGCCTGGGTGTACTGGGCGATCATGTGGCCGGAGTCGACGCCGGGGTCGTCGGCCAGGAACGCCGGGAGCCCGCCCGAGCGGGCCCGGTCGAGCATCCGGTCGGTGCGGCGCTCCGCCATGGAGGCCACGTCGGCGACCGGGATCGCCAGGAAGTCCAGCACGTAGGCGAGGGGGGCGCCGTGGAAGTTGCCGTTGGACTCGACCCGTCCGTCGGGCAGCACCACGGGGTTGTCGATGGCCGAGGCCAGCTCGCGGGAGGCGACCAGTTCGGCGTGCGCGAGGGTGTCGCGGGCCGCGCCGTTCACCTGCGGGGCGCAGCGCAGCGAGTAGGCGTCCTGGACGCGGGTGCAGTCCGGCCCGCGATGCGACTTCATGATCTCCGAGTCGGCCAGCAGCGCCCGCAGGTTGGCGGCCGAGACGCCCTGCCCGGGGTGCGGGCGCAGCTCCTGGAGGTCGGCGGCGAAGACGCGGTCGGTGCCCAGCAGGGCCTCGACGGTCATCGCGGCGGCCAGGTCGGCGTTGGTGAGCAGGCGGCGCAGGTCGTGCATGGCCAGCACCAGCATGCCGAGCATGCCGTCGGTGCCGTTGAGCAGCGCGAGGCCCTCCTTGGCGCCGAGGGTGACCGGGGCGATCCCGGCGGCGGCGAGCGCCTCGGCGGCGGGCCGAAGCTCACCGGCGGCGTCGCGCACGTTCCCCTCGCCGATGAGCGCGAGGGCCACGTGCGCCAGCGGGGCGAGGTCGCCCGAGCAGCCGAGGCTGCCGTGTTCGTGGACGACCGGGGTGATGCCCGCGTTGAGCAGCGCGGCCAGGGTGCGCGCGGTGGCCTGCTGGACGCCGGTGCGGCCGGTGGCGAGGGTCCGCAGCCGCAGCAGCATCAGCGCCCGCACGACCTCCCGCTCCACCTCCGGCCCTGATCCGGCGGCGTGCGATCGGACGATGTTCAGCTGCAGTTGCGCGCGCAGTTCCGGCGCGATGTGCCGGGTGGCCAGGGCGCCGAAGCCGGTGGACACCCCGTAGACGGGCGTGGGCCGCGACGCCAGCTCCTCGATGTGCGCCCGCGACCCGGCGATCAGTTTGAGCGCCTCGTCGGTCAGCGCGACGCGGGCGCCGTCCCGTGCGACCGCCACGACCTGGTCGAAGGACGGCGGTTCCGGGCCGACCTCGACGAGTGCTTCCCCCATGCCGTTCTGCATACCCACCATTGGAACGGCAGGCGGCCCGCGCGGAGGAGCCCGCGCGGCGGCATTGTGTCTCACATGCGAGACAATGGGCGGATGGGACAGGTACCGGCCGCGAAGCGGGCGCTGGCGGTGCTCCGGCTGCTGGCGGGCGCCGCCGGGCCGCTGCCCGCCTCGGCGATCGCGCGGGAGCTGGGGCTGCCGCGCTCCAGCACCTACCACCTGCTGTCCGCGATGGCCGAGGACGGCTTCGTCGCGTACGTCCCGGAGGAGCGGCGGTGGGGCCTGGGCGTCGCGGCGTTCGAGATCGGCTCGGCCTACCTGCGGCACGGCCCCCTCGAACGGCTCGCCCGCCCGCTGCTGCGCCGCCTGGTCGACCGGGTCGGCGACATCGCGCAGCTGGGCGTCCTGCACGGCGCCGAGACCCTCTACCTGCTGAAGGAGCAGCCGCCCCGGCACGCCACCCTCGTGACGGACGTCGGCGTGCGGATGCCCGCCCAGCTCACCGCCAGCGGCCGCTCGATGCTGGCGCACCTGCCGCCCGCGCAGGTCAGGGCGCTGTTCCCGGGGCCGTTCGTGGACCGCACGGGGCACGGGCCGGGCTCGCTGCGCGAACTGCGCCGCGGCCTGGCCGAGGACGCCCGGCGCGGCTGGTCGACCGAGGACGGCTACATCACCGAGGGGCTGGCCAGCATCGCGGCCTGCTCGTTCGACCACACCGGGCACCCCACGGCGGCGATCACGGTGACGTTCCGGCGGGAGACCCGTCCGGAGGAGACCTGGCCGGACCTCGCCGGGGTGGTGCGGGCGTCCGCGGCCGAGCTCACGGCACGGCTCGGCGGACGCCCGCCCTCATGAGGCGAGGAGTCCCCGGTCGGGATCAGGAGACGAGACCGGCCTTCTTGAGCCAGTCCTTGGCGACCGTCTCCTGGTCGGCCTTGTCGATCGAGACCCGCTTCATCATGTCCAGCAGGTCCTGCGTCGTCAGCTTGGCCGAGATCGCGTTCAGCGCCTCGCGGCCGGTGGCGTTCACCGCGGACTTGTAGATCAGCGGCGTGACGTTCTGCGAGGCGAACAGGTTCTTGGGGTCCTGCAGGACGACGAAGCCCTCCGCCGCGATGGACGGGTCGGTGGTGTAGAGGTTGGCGGCCTGGATGTCGCCGTCCTTGAGCAGCTTGACCACCGTGCTCTGCGCGCCGGCGTCCACCGACTGGAACTTCTTGAACTTCACCCCGTAGACCGACTCCAGCCCGACGGCGCCCTGCTGGCGGGTCTTGAACTCCGAGCCGGCGGCCAGCGTCATCTGCCCGGCGACGTTCTTGAGCTGGTCCAGCGAGGTGAGGTTGTGCTTCTGCGAGGTGGCCTTGGTGACCGTGATCGAGTCCTTGTCCTCGGCCTGCGCCGAGTTCAGGATCTCCACCGACTGCGGCAGCTTGGCCTTCAGCTCGGCGTTGATCTGGTCCGGGGTGGTGGCCTTGCTGTTCTTGTCGACCGAGGTGGCCAGCAGCGCGCCGTTGTACTCGGGGACGACGCTCAGCCCGCCCTTGACGACCTGGTCGTAGTAGACCTCGCGGGCCCCGATGTCGAACTTGCGGGTGACCTTGATGTTCTTGGCCTCCAGCGCCTGCGCGTAGATCTCGGCGAGCAGCGAGCTCTCGACGAAGTTGGCCGAGCCGACGGTGACGCCGCCACCGCCGCCGGTGTCGCCCGACAGCGGGTCGCCGTCACCCCCTCCCCCGCCGCAGGCGGCGAGGCTCAGGGCAACGGCCAGCGACACGACGACGCCGCGGAGTGTGCGAGTCATGTGGTTCCTTCTCTCAGGAGGAGGGCGCCCGGCCCAGCAGTCCGGGCGAGACGATCAGGCGCCGGAGCGCGGTGAACAGGGCCTGGACGAGGAGGGCCAGCGACACGACGACGACCGAGCCGCCGATGACCATCTCGTAGTCGTTGCGGGACAGGCCGTCGACGATGTAGCGGCCGAGGCCGCCCAGGCCGGGGTAGGCCGCGACGGTCGCGGTGGCCACCACCTGGATGGCGGCGGTGCGCAGCCCCAGCAGGATCAGCGGGAGGGCCATCGGGACCTCGACCCGCCACAGCACCCCCCAGCCGGTCATGCCCATGCCCCGCGCGGCGTCCTTCGCGTCGGCCTCCACGCCGCGGACGCCCTCGAAGGTGTTGACCAGGATCGGCGGGACCGCCAGCGCGACCAGCGCGACCACGACCGGGGTGACCTGGATCCCGACGAGCGTGACGATCAGCACCACCAGGCCGAAGGTGGGGATGGCGCGGGCCAGGTTGGCCAGGCTCGCCACCCCGAACGCGCCGCGCCCGGTGTGCCCGACCAGGAGCCCGAGCGCCAGCCCGATCAGGGCGGCGAACAGCAGCGACAGGCCGCTGTAGGTGAGGTGCTCGGCCAGCCGGTTCGGGATGCCGTCGTCGCCCCGCCACTGGGCGGAGGAGCTCAGCCAGTCCGCGACCAGCGTGATCTGGTTCCAGAGCCCGTTCATGCGTGCCTCCTTGTGGGGGGCGACCCCCCACACCCCCCGGCAAGAACCGCGATCATTCCCTCGCTCCGCTCGGTCATGACGCCCCTCGCGCCCGCTGCCACGGGGTGAGCAGCCGCTGCAGCAGCACCAGCAGCGCGTCCGTCACCAGGGCCAGCAGCACGATCAGGACGATCGCGACGATGATCTGGGTCGGGAAGTCCAGCTGCATGCCGCGGGTGATGTAGTAGCCGAGGCCGCCCTGGCCGATCAGCTGGCCGACCGCGACCAGGCTGATGGAGGAGACGGCCGCCACCCGGACGCCGGCGATCACGACCGGGACGGCGATGGGCAGCTCCACCCGGACGAGCCGGCGCAGCGTGCCGAAGCCCATCGCGGTGGCCGCCTGCCGGACCGGCTCGGGGACGGCCGCGAGCCCGTCCACGACGTTGGGCAGCAGCACCGCCAGCGTGTAGAGGGTGAGCGGGATCATCACCGTGCTGCCGGTCAGCCCGGTGTACTGGACGAAGATCATGAACAGTGCCAGCGACGGGATCGCGTACAGCACGTTGGTCGCGGTGAGGGCGGGCGGGTAGAGCCAGCCCCAGCGGCGGCACGCCACCCCCAGCGGCACCGCGATGACCAGCCCGAACAGCACGGGCAGCAGCGCCAGCCGCAGGTGGACCCCGGTGTACTCGGCCAGCTCGGCGGCGTTGTCGCCGATCCAGGACCACCGGATCAGCGGCTCGCCGTCGGCGGCCAGGGCGGTCATCCGGTGCCGCCGTGGGTGGGCACCGCGAGCAGGTCGGCGCCGCCGGCCACGCCGGCGACCGCGCCGTCGGGGCCGAGCCCGACCGCGAGCCCGGCCGGGGACAGCACCGCCGCGTCCAGGGCGCCGCGCACAGTGTCGGTGGCGACGTCGAAGGTGCCGCCGACCGGGGACAGCGGCGCCTCCCCCGGCGTGCCGGTGATCTCCGCGGTGCGCGCCCAGCCCAGCGGGCGCCGGTCGGCGTCGACCACCAGCACCCATTCGGAGTCGGCGGCGTCCACGCCGGCGGCGGTCTCCTTGACGACGACGTCGTCGCGCAGCCGCAGGTCGGCCGCCCTGGCGAAGGACAGGCTCCGGATGCCGCGGTTCTGGCCGATGAACTCGGCCACGAAGTCGTCGGCCGGGTGCGCCAGCAGGTGCTCGGGGGTGTCGAACTGCACCAGCTTGCCGCCGGTGCGGAACACCGCGATCTTGTCGCCCAGCCGGATCGCCTCGTCGATGTCGTGGGTGACGAAGACGATCGTCTTCTCCAGCTCGGCCTGGAGCCGGAGGAACTCGTCCTGCAGCTCGGCGCGGACCACCGGGTCGACCGCGCTGAACGGCTCGTCCATCAGCATGATCGGCGGGTCGGCGGCCAGCGCCCGCGCCACGCCGACCCGCTGCTGCTGGCCGCCGGACAGCTGGAAGGGGTAGCGCCTGGCCATGCCGGTGTCGAGCCCGACCCGCTCCATCAGGTCGAGCGCGCGGGCCCGCGCCTTCTTCTTGTCCCAGCCCAGCAGGTAGGGGACGGTGGCGATGTTGTCGACGATGGTGCGGTGCGGGAACAGCCCGGCGTGCTGGATCACGTAGCCGATGCCGCGGCGCAGCTCGGCGGGCGGCCGGTCGCGCACGTCCGCGCCGTCGATCAGCACCCGGCCGGCGGTCGGGTCGACCATCCGGTTGATGGTGCGCAGCGCCGTGGTCTTGCCGCCCCCGGAGGTGCCGACGAAGACCGTGATCCGGCCCGTCTCGCACTCCAGGCTGACCTCGTCGAGGGCGACGGTGCCGTCGGGGTACCTTTTGGAGACGCCGTCAAAGGTGATCAACGACTCACCTCCCGGCGGCGATCGTCGCCGCTTCTGTATCGAATGTCGGAATCGAATGTCGGTATGGTCGCACGTCGGGCGGTTCGTCACAGGACCGTACCCGCCGTCGAGAACGATGTAGTGCCCGGAATGTGACCATGAGAACCCGATAATACTGACCGCATTAGCCTGAATTGGACGCCATGGAACCCGTCTGGCTCACCTTCCTCAACGGCACGGACGTCGAACGCCTCGCCCTCGGCGACGCGGAGATCCTGGACGCGGTCGAGGCGGGGCTGCGCGCGCAGGGCCGGGGCGAGACCGTGATCGAGCCGCGCGTCCACCTGGAGCCCGACCCGGCGTTCCGCGGCCACTTCAACGTCCTGCGCGGCTACGTCGCGCCGCTGGGCGTGGCCGGGGTGAAGGTCGTCGGCGACTACGTCGACAACTACAAGCTGGGCCTGCCGTCGGAGATGGCGCTGCTCAACCTGTTCGACCCGCGCACCGGGATGCCGGTGGCGATCCTGGACGCCACGGCGATCACCGAGATGCGCACCGGGGCGGTGACCGCGCTGGGCGCCCGGCACCTGGCCCGTCCCGGGTCGAAGGTGCTCGGGCACATCGGGGCGCGCGGCACGGCGTACTGGAACGTCCGGCTGCTCGACCGGATCTTCGGGTTCGAGGAGATCCGGGTGCACTCGCGGCGCCCCGAGAGCCGGACCGCGTTCGCCGAGCGGCTGGAGCGCGACCTCGGCAAGCCGGTGACGGTGACCGGCGACTGGGAGTCGTGCGTGCGGGGCGCAGACATCGTGGTGGAGGCGTCCCGGCTCCCCGAGCCGGAGCCCCTGCTGAAGACGGAATGGATCGCTCCAGGCGCGTGCGTGATCCCCTACGGCACGATGAGCGCGGTCGAGCTGTCGCTGACCGACGTCATGGACAAGATCGTGGTGGACGACTGGGGGCAGTGCCGCACCGGCCGGTTCGGCGCGCTGCGCGCCCACGTGGAGTCGGGCCGGCTGACCGAGGACACCCTGCACGCCGAGCTCGGCGAGATCGTCGCCGGGACGAGGCCGGGCCGCGAGGACGACGCGGAGACCACCCTGTTCTGGCACCGGGGGCTGTCGCTGTCGGACATCGCGCTCGGCGCCGCCATGCTCGAGAAGGCCGCGGCGCTCGGCCTGGGCCAGCGGCTGCGGTACGCATGACGGGCCAGGTGATCGTCGATGGACGCACCCTGACCTGCGAAGACGTGGCTGCGGTCGCGCGGGGCGGGGCCCGGGTGGCGCTGGCCCCGGACGTGCCCGCCCGCCTGGAGCGCGACCGCGCCGTCGTCGACGGCGCCGTCGACCGGCAGGTCCCCGCCTACGGCGTCACCACCGGGCTCGGCAGCCGGTCGACCTACGCGCTGCCGCGCGAGGAGCTGGCCGAGTTCAGCGTCCGGACGGTCCGGGGCCGCGCCAACGCCGTCGGCGCGCCGCTGCCCGCCGGGGTGGTGCGCGCCGCCGTCCTGGCCCGGGTCAACGGCGTCGCGGGCGGCGGCAGCGGCGTCCAGCCCGCCGTGGCCCGGCTGCTGGTGGACCTGCTGAACGCGGGCGTGACCCCGGTGGTGCCGGAGGTGGGGTCGATCGGGTCGGCCGACCTGTGCCAGTCCGCGCACATCGGGCTCGTGGTGATCGGGGAGGGCCTGGCCGAACTGGACGGGGAGGTCCTCGACGGCGCCGAGGCGCTGCGCCGGGCCGGTCTGGCCCCGGCGCGGCTCGGGCCCAAGGACGGCCTCGTGCTGTGCGGCGCGAGCCCGGTCGCCGCCGGGCACGGCGCGCTGGTCGTCCACGACGCGGCGGCCGCCCTCACCTTCGCCCAGGCCGTGACCGCGCTCACCTTCGAGGGCTTCCGGGCCAACGTCGGGGTGCTCGACCCGCGCGTCCAGGCCGCCCGCCCCGCGCCGGGGCAGGCCGCGGCGGCACAGGAGCTGCTCGCGCTGCTCGACGGCGGTGACCTGGCCGGACGGGCGCGGCGCGTCCAGGACCCGGTCAGCCTGCGCTGCGCCGCCCAGGTGCACGGCTCGGTGCACGCCGCGCTCGACTTCGCACGGGCCGCGCTGGAGCCCGAGCTCAACGGCAGCGGCGACAACCCGCTCGTCGTGGCCGACGAGATCCTCTCGACCGGGAACTTCCACACCCCGGCGCTCGCGCTGGCGTTCGACACCCTGGCCCTGGCGCTGACCCAGCTGGCGGCGGTGTCGGCGGCGCGCATGCAGCGGCTCCTGACGCCCTCGCTCAGCGGGCTGCCGGCGAACCTGTCCCCCCACGGGCCGGAGCGCTCCGGGCTGGCGCCGCTGGCCAAGACCGCGCAGGCGCTCGTCACCGAGATCCGGGCGCTGTCCGCGCCGGTGAGCACCGATCCCCGGTACGGCGCGGAGATGGTCGAGGACGACTCCACCAACGCCTCCCTCGGGGCCAGGCGGCTGGACCGCGTCCTCGGCCTGCTGGAGCGCCTGATCGCGGTCGAGGCGGTGGCCGCGGCCCAGGCGGTCGACCTGGTCCGGGACGGGGAGTCGCCCGGCGTCCTCGGGCGGGGACCCGCGTTCCTGCACGCGGCGATCCGACGGGCCGTCCCGCGGCTGGACGACGACCGGCCCTCCGGGGGCGATGTCGAACGGGTGGCGGCCGAGATCCTCGGCGACCCCGAGGTCAGGCGGACGCTCGCGGAGATGTCTCGCATGTGAGACATCTCCGCTTCCGCCGTACGGCGGCGGCCGGAGGCCGGTCACTAGCGTGGGCCGGGTGAGGACCATCGTCGTCGACGGTACCGCGCTGACCTGCGCGCAGGTCGCCCGCGCCGCCCGGGAGGAGGTGCCGGTCGCCGTCTCCCCCGAGGGCGTGGCACGGGCCCGCGCGGCCTGGCGGACGGCCCGCGAGGTCGCCGCCGAGCAGCCGGTGTACGGCCGCACCACCGGGGTCGGCGCCAACCGCGAGGTGGGCGTGGAGTGGGAGGACGCCGACGCGCACGGGCTGCGGCTGCTGCGCAGCCACGCTGCGGGCGCCGGGCCGCTGGTGGCGCCCGAGATCGTCCGGGCCATGCTGGTCGTGCGGCTCAACCAGCTCGCCGCGGGCGGCTCCGGCGTCGACCCGGGCGTGCTGGCCGTGCTGGCCGACGTGCTCAACCTGGGCCTGCTCCCGCCCGTCCCGGTGTACGGGGCGATCGGCACCGGCGACCTGACCGCGCTGGCCTCGACCGCGCTGTGCCTGCTCGGCGAGCGCCACTGGCTCCCCGCACCCGACGGAGCCCCCCACCGCGGCCCCGGTTTCAGGCTGCGCTCGGCCGACGCGCTGGCCTTCATCAGCTCCAACGCCGCCACGCTCGGGGAGTCGGCGCTGGCCGTCACCGACCTGCGCACGCTGCTGTCGGCCTCGACCGTCGTGGCGGCGCTGTCGCTGCACGCCGTGCGCGGCTCGGAGGAGCCGTACGCGCCGGCCGTGCACGAGGCGTGCCCCCACCCCGGGCAGCAGGAGGTCGCCACCGCGATGCGGACGCTGCTGGCCTTCGAGAAGCCGGCCCCGATGCGGATCCAGGACCCCTACGGCTACCGCGCGTTCCCGCAGGTGCACGGGCCCGCGCTGGAGGCCGGCGGCTACGCCGCCGACGTGGTCGGCAGGGAGATCAACGCGGCGGCGGAGAACCCGCTGGTGGACGTGGCGGGCCGCGCCGTCTGGCACAACGGCAACTTCCACACCGCCTATGCGGGCCTGGCCCTGGACGCCGCCCGCGCCGCGCTCTTCCAGACGATGGCGCTGTCGGCGGCCCGGCTCGGCACGCTGTCGGAGCCGTCGTTCACCGGGCTCTACCCGTTCCAGGGCGCGACCGAGGCGTCGTCGGGGATCATGATCCTGGAGTACGTGGCGCACTCGGCGCTCGCCGACGTCCGCCGCCTGGCGACCCCGGCGGCGCTGGGCAGCGCGGTGCTGTCGCGCGGCGTGGAGGAGCACGCCGGGTTCTCCACCCAGTCGGCCCGCGCCACCACCGAGGCGCTGGGCGCGTACCGGATCGCACTGGGCTGCGAGCTGGTCGCGGCCGTCCGGGCGCTGCGGACGCAGGGCCGGCCCCCGGCGGGCGGCCCGCTGCGGTCGGCCTACGGCGTGGCCGCCGAGGCGCTGGACCCGCGGGTGGACGACCGCCCGCTGGACACCGACATCGCGGTCGCCGCCGACCTCCTCCCCACCCTGGCCCGCCTCCTCCCCTGACCCGGGTCAGCGGCCGGTGGTGGACTCGCGGACGCGCAGGGACGGCTCGCGGACGACGCGGCGCTTGCGCGGCTTGCCGTCGATGACGTCGACGACCAGCCGGACGGCCGAGTGCACGATGCCGTCGATGTCCCAGTCGACCGTGGTGAGCGGCGGGCTGAGCAGGGCCGACATCGGATGGCTGTCGTAGCCGCAGACCGCCACGTCGCCGGGGACGGCCAGGCCCAGGGTGCGGGTCGCCGCGTAGACGCCGTAGGCGATGGAGTCGGAGAAGCAGAAGACCGCCGAGGGGCGGGCGGGGCCGCGCAGGCTCTCGACCGCGACCTCGGTGGCCTCGGCCAGCGACTGGGGCGCCACGACCACCTCGACGTCCAGGCCGAGCCGGACCGCCTCGGCGTTGACGTGCACGTCGGCGGGGCGGTCCGGGGTGCTGGCCAGGGTCGGGGTGAACACCGTGACGCGCCGGTGGCCGAGCTCGCGCAGGTGCTCCAGCGCGAGCGTGACGCCGCGCCGGTTGTCGAAGACCACCTCGCCCTGGGAGCGCCCGCCGTGCAGCGCGTCGCCGATGGAGACCACCGGGAGCGCCTCCGACAGCTCGGCCCACAGCGGCGCGGACGGGTCGAGGGGCTGCACGATGAGGCCGTCGACCCGCTGGTCGCGCAGCTGGCGGGCCAGGGACAGCTCCCGGGCGGGATCGTTGAAGGCGTCGACGATCAGGGCGTAGCGGTCGCGGGCGAGCAGCGACCGGCTGATCCCCACCGCCAGGGACTGCTGCCAGTAGTCCTCCAGCGAGCCGCACAGCAGGCCGACCATGCCGGAGCGCCCGCTGGCCAGCGCGCGGGCGATCGGATGGGCCTCGTAGCCGAGCTCGTCGGCGGCGGCGCGGACCCGCTCCTGGGTCTCCTCGGAGGTCTGGATCCCGCGCAGCGCGTACGACACGGCCGCAGGCGACAGCCCCGTCGCCTGCGCCACCTCGCGGATGGTCGCGCGCTTGCGCCGCTCTGGCACGCACCCAACCCTAGACGGCCGGTGCGACAGAACGGGGAACGACTTGACGGGATGTCTTCTGAACCGGTTCACTGAAGCGGTTAACTGATGCGGTTCAGTAGGATGGGGAGCACTGTGAGCAGGGGGCCCGTGGACGTCCACCAGCACCTGTGGGGCGCCCCGCTGATCGAGGCGCTCCGCGCCCGGCGCACCCCGCCCTTCCTGGACGGCTGGACACTCCACCTGGACGGCGAACCGCCCTACGAGGTCGATCCGGCCGACCACGACCCCGCCCTCCGCGCCGGCCTGGCCCGCGCGGACGGGCTCGGCCTCGCCCTGGTCTCCCTCTCCACGCCGCTCGGCGCCGAATGGCTGCCTCCCGGCGAGGCGTGGCCGCTTCTGGACGCCTACCACGAGGGCGCCGCCGCACTGCCCGAGCCGTTCGGCGCGTGGGCCTCCACCTGCGTGCGGAAGATCGACGCGGACGCCACCGCCCGCGCCCTCGACCTGCCCGTCGCGGGCCTGCAACTGCCCGCCACCGCCCTCGCCGACGCGGACGGCTACGACCGCTGCGCCCCGCTCCTCGACCTCCTCCAAGAGCGGGACCTGCCCCTCTTCGTCCACCCCGGCCCGGCCCCGGCCTCCTCCGGAGCGCCCGCGTGGTGGGCGGCGCTGGTGCCCTACGTCCAGCAGATGCACGCCGCCTGGTTCGCCTTCCGCGCCCACGGCCGCCCGCGCCATCCCCGGCTCAGGGTGTGCTTCGCCATGCTCGCCGGGCTCGCTCCCCTGCACGGCGAACGCCTCGCCGCCCGTGGCGGAGGGCGCGGCACGGTCGATCCGGACGCGTTCGTGGAGACGTCCTCCTACGGACCCCGCGCGGCGGACTCCGCCGTACGGGCCCTGGGCGTCGACGTGATCGTCCACGGCACGGACCGGCCCTATGCGGCCCCCCGCGACCTGGCCCTGGGTGAGGCCGCCCATCACGCCTTCCGCGTGACCAACCCCCACCGCCTTCTGAAGAGAGAGGAGCGACCCCATGCAGGCTGAGGCGGAGGCACGTCGGACGGTTTGGAAGGGCCTGCCCGCCCGAGCCCTCGGCAAGCACGAACTGCGCGCACTCGTCGACGCCTTGGCCGAACAGCCCGAACTGTGGCGGCAGCACGTCCGCTTCTCCTCCGACCGCCGCCACTACGCCTCGCTCCACCGGGACGAGTACGTCGACGTGTGGCTGCTGTGCTGGACCCCGCAGAACGACACCGGCTGGCACGACCACGACATCTCCTCCGGGGCCGTACGGGTCGTGGCCGGTTCACTGGAGGAGTGCAACCCGCGCATAGGCGGGCTCCACATCAAGACACTCGTGCCGGAGAACACCTCGTTCTGCTTCGGCCCCGACCACATCCACAGGCTCGTGGGCGCGGCCGACACCAGCGTGTCCCTCCACGCCTACTCGCCCCCGCTGTGGCGGCTCGGGCAGTACACCATCGCCGAGGACGGCCTCATGCGCCGCACCTCGGTCAGCTACGCCGACGAGCTGCGTCCCCTGGACCCCGGCTGAAATTGGGGAGGGCGCGCCGCCCGATCCCCGCTCTGACCGGACTGGCCCGCCCTCTACTCATGACAGCGCCGGCCGCTCCATGAACGTCACACCGTCTGCCGATTTTTCTGGGGACGGGCGCGCCCGCGCCTCCGCACCGGCCCGGGCACGCACGCCACCACCACACGATCATGGCGTGCCGCCCCCGGGCCGCACGCGGCAGGGTCAGGGCCGGACGAGTTCCGCCTTCGTCTCGTCCGCGGCCCGCGGCTGCGGAACCACCGCCGCGGTCTCCTCCCGCCCGTCGCCGCCGCGGATCGGAATCAGCGACTCGCGCAGCCTGGCCCGCATCCACGCCTGCCCCGGCTTCTCCACCAGGCGGTACACCGCGTACGCCACCGCCAGCGACACCGCGATGACCAGCACCAGGGCGGCATAGCGGTTCAGGCCCGGGTAGACGTGCTTCAGCAGCGGCAGCGCGACCTGCGAATGCGTCAGGTACAGCGGGTAGGTCAGCGCCCCGAGCACCGTCAGGCCCTTCCAGCGCAGCCACCGCAGCCGCCCGGTCGCCACCAGGATCATCACCGCGAAGATGAGCGTGACGGCCACCGCGACCACGTTCTCGTTCGCCGTCGTGAACACGTGCCCGGTCCGCCACGCGCTCCAGTGCACGGCCAGCAGCCAGGACACGCCGACGTACCCCCACAGCAGCAGCGTCGGACCGAACTTGTACATCAGGAACAGCGCCATGCCCGCAACGAAGTACGGGCTCCACGTCGGCATCAGCATGACCTGGAGGAACTTGTTGCCAGCCTCGTCGGCGAACACTCCGGCGAGCGTCCAGACCGCCATGAACACCAGGCAGCTGCGGTAGGTGATCCTGATCGCGGCCAGCGCGCCGATCAGCACGTAGAAGTGCAGTTCCACCCAGAGCGTCCAGAACACCGCGTCGATGTTCTTCAGCCCGAGCCCCGCCTGCAGCATCGACAGGTTGGGCAGCACCAGGCCCGGCACCCCGTTGCCCAGCCGGAACCCGAGGTAGATGACCAGCCCGATCAGCACCCCGGCCCAGTAGGCGGGCATCAGCCGCACCACCCGGGAGATCCCGAACTCGCCCGGGCTGCGCCCCCACGCGCTCATCAGGATCACGAACCCGCTGATCATGAAGAACAGGTCGACGCCCAGGTACCCGTACCGGGTGATCGCCCCCGCCCCCGGGAACAGCTCCAGCGAGGGCTCCGGCCACGGCCCGGCGCCCTTGAACCCGGTGAAGTGGAAGAGCACCACCGCCATGGCCGCCAGGAAGCGCAGCAGATCCAGTTCGCGCAGGCGGCGGTCGTGTCGTGTCACCCGCGAGACCCTCGCGTCACCGGGTGGCCGACCAGGGACCCCGGAATGAGCCCCCGGTGAACGCCAGGTGTAGGACGCATGCCCGAGCGACAAGAGGGTATGAGCACAGGTTCAGCGGAGGAGCGACCGCCGCAACTGTCCGGCCCGGAGCGGAACGCCGGCGGAGTGGAGGGACGGGCAGGCGGGGTCGTCCCCCCACAATGAAACGTAGTGTGCGCACGCGGCCACGGATTCTTCTAAAATCGGGACGACACCCCTCCTCACGGAAGACCGGTGGTCCCCCCATGACCTCTCGCCGCGCCCGTCGCGGCGCGGCGCTCCTTGCGCTGTGCCTCGCCTCCTTCCCGGCCACCGGGTGCGGCGCGTTCGGCGACGAGCCGGCGCAGAACTCCAGTCCGGCGGCGGCCAGCACCAGTCCCGTCGCCTCGTCCACGCCCCTGGTGATGTTCCTGGGCGACAGTTACACGGTCGGCGAGCGCGGCAGCTTCCCCGAGTACACCTACGCGGCCGCGACCGCGCGGTTGCTGGGGTGGCAGCCCGTCCTGGCGGGGCAGGGCGGTACCGGGTTCATCGCGGGCAGCCATGTGCGGCGGACGTTCGGCACGCTGTACGAGAGCCAGCTCGGCTGGCGGCCCGCGCCCGATCTGCTGATCGTCTCGGGTGGCCACAACGACTGGTCGTACCCGCCGCAGGAGGTGGGCGCGGCGGCGCACGAGTTGCTCGAACGGGCCCGCGGGCGGTGGCCCGACTCGCGGATCGCGGTGCTCGGGCCGATCTGGGGCAACCAGTCCCCGCCGCAGGGGGCGCTGGCGGTGCGGGACGCGCTGCGCCAGGTGGCCCAGCAGCTCGGGATGCCGTTCATCGATCCGATCGCCGAGCAGTGGATCACCGGGAACCGCGCGCACGGCACCGGCAACGCCGCGCGGCTCATCCAGCGGGACGGGACGCATCCCAACCAGGAGGGCCACCGTTACCTGGCGACCCGCCTGGTCGAGAGCCTCAAGCGGCTGGGGCTGGCGCACCCCGCGCAGTCGTGACCGGCTAGGCGGCGGGGCGGGCGAGGCTGAGGGAGAAGTCGCCCGACTCGTCGGTCCAGAATCCGGCCAGTGCCAGGCCGGCCCTGCCGAGTTCGGCCTCCAGGCGGTCCCGGCGGAACTTGGCGGAGATCTCGGTGCGCATCTCCTCGCCCGCCGCGAACGCGATCTCCAGGTCCAGGCCGCCGATCCGGACGGTCTGGTCGCGGGTGGAGCGGAGCCGCATCTCGATCCACTCCTCTGCCTCCTTCCACACGGCCACGTGCTCGAAGGCCGACGGGTCGAAGCCGGCGTCCAGCTCACGGTTGATCACGTGCAGCACGTTGCGGTTGAACTCGGCGGTGATCCCGGCCGCGTCGTCGTAGGCGGCGACCAGCCGTGCCTCGTCCTTGACCAGGTCGGCGCCCAGCAGCAGCGCGTCCCCGGGGCCCATCGTGGCGCGCAGCCCGGTCAGGAAGCCGAGGCGGTCGGCGGGCGGCATGTTGCCGATCGTGCCGCCGAGGAAGGCCACCAGCCGCCGCTCGCCCGCGGGCAGCAGGTGCAGGTGCTGCTCGTAGTCGGCGACGACGGTCCGCACCTCCAGTCCGGGATGGTCGGCGGCGATCCGGGCCGCCGCCTCCTCCAGGAAGTCGCCGCTGACGTCCACCGGCACGTACGAGCGCAGCGTGCCGTTCAGGGCGTTCAGGAGGAGCCGGGTCTTCTCGCCCGATCCGGCGCCCAGCTCCAGCAGCGTCCGGGCGCCGGTGGCGGCGGCGATCTCCGGGGCGCGGGCGATGAGGATCTCGCGTTCGCGGCGGGTCGGGTAGTACTCCTCCAGCCTGGTGATCTCCTCGAAGAGTTCGCTGCCCCGTTCGTCGTAGAACCATTTGGGCGGCAGGGTCTTCGGGGTGGCCTCCAGGCCCTCCCGTACGTCCTGGCGGAGCGTCTTGGCAAGGTCGTCGGCGGTCAGGAACCGGTCCACGGAGCCTCCTTCGGTAGGGACGGCGTCACAGCGGGGTGACGTGCACGCCGGACGCCAGGTCTGCGGTGACGAGCGAGCGTTCGGGCACGGGCCGCCAACCGGGGTCGTCGTCGAGCGGCTCGGAGGAGATCCACACCTCCCGGAGCCGGGGCCGGTCCTTCACCGGCGCCCCGGTGGCCTGCTCGACCCGCCAGGCGGTGTGGCCGCGCTCCCGGACGAACAGCGAGTCGCCCCAGGTGGTGGCGGCCAGCGCCGTGCCGTCGGCGGCGAGCAGGTTGTAGCGGCCGGGCGACAGGGCCGCGGCCTCGCGGACGGTCTCGGCGAGGCCGTCGCCGAGCGTGCGGCCGTCCCGCCACAGCCGCGCGGCCAGGGCGAACAGCAGGGCCGAGTCGACCGGCGCCCGCGCGTCGGGGACGGCGGCGACGTCCCCGGCCAGCTCGCGCAGCTTGCCCTCGATCCCCGCGAACCCCTCGATCTTCCCGTTGTGGCTGAAGAAGCGGCCCCGCCCGCCGGCGGCGGCGCGGAACGGCTGGGCGCACGACTCGTCCACCGGGAACCCGACGGTGGCGGAGCGGATCGCCGCGACCGCGCAGGTGGTCTCGGTGACCTCGGCGATCTCGCGGAACGAGGGGTCGGCCCAGATCGGCTGCGCCCGCCGGAACCGCACCGCGCGGCCGCCGTCCCCGTGGTACCAGCCCGCGCCGAACCCGTCGGCGTTGAGGAGGTTGCCCTGGGTCATGCGGGGCGCGTACGACTGGTGCTCCAGCGAGTACTCCCCCTCGTAGATGAGGGAGGCGAGCGTGCGGGCCGGCCCCAGGTATCCGAGGTGACGGCACATCAGGCGGCCCCGGCGGTGCGGGCGCAGCGGAAGCCGGCGAAGATCTGCCGCCGGATGGGGTAGTCCCAGTTGCGGAACGTGCCGCGCACGGCCAGCGGGTGGGTCGCCCAGGAACCGCCCCTCAGCACCTTGTAGTCGGGCCCGAAGAACACCTCCGAGTACTCCTTGTAGGGGAACGACCGGAAGCCCGGGTAGCCGTGGAAGTCGGAGGACGTCCATTCCCAGACGTCCCCCACGAGGCGGCGCACCCCGTACGCGGACGCCCCCGACTCGTACGACCCGGCCTCGGCGGGACGCAGCAGTCGCTGCCCGAGGTTGGCGCGGCCCTCCTCGTACACGTCGCCCCACGGGTAGCGGCGGGAGCGGCCCGCGGCCGGGTCCCAGCGCGCGGCCTTCTCCCACTCGGCTTCGGTGGGGAGGCGCTTGCCCGCCCACCGCGCGTAGGCGTCCGCCTCGTACCAGCACACGTGCTGCACCGGCTCGTCGAGCGGGAGCGGCTCGGTACGGCCGAAGCGCCGCCGCAGCCACGGCCCGCCCCCGTCGCGCGACCAGAACCCGGGCGCGCGCTTGCCGCTCTCGGAGCGCCACTCCCATCCCTTGGGATGCCAGTGGCGCGGGTCGTCGTACCCGCCCGCCTCGATGAACGCGATGTAGTCGGCGTTGGTCACCGGCTCGGTGTCGATGTAGTAGGCGGGCAGGTCCACGATGTGGCCCGGACGCTCGTTGTCGTAGGCCCAGGGGTCGTCCGAGGTGCCCATCTCGAAGGGGCCCGCCTCGATGAGGACTTCGCCGGCCGCGCCAGGGGCGTGGGCGTCCAGCAAGGCGCCGGGCGGGTCGAGCAGGGCCGGGGCCCCTTTGCGGAGCTGGTGCGTGGCGAGCATGGTCTCGTCGTGCATGTGCTCGTGCTGGACGACCATCCCGTACACGAACCCGCCCCTGGTGAGGGGGTCGCCCTTGTCGAAGCGGACCGAGTCCAAAGAGTCCAGCACCTTGGAACGGACCGTCGCGATGTAGGCGCGTGCCTCCTCGGGCTGGAGCAGCGGCAGGCGCGGCCGTTCCGCGCGGGGGTGCTCGAACGCGTCGTACAGGTCGTCGATCTCCGGCCGCATCGCCTCCACTCCGGCGGCGGCCCTCAGCAGCCACAGCTCCTCGTAGTTGCCGACGTGCGCCAGGTCCCAGACCAGCGGGGACATCAGCGGCGACACCTGCGCGGTCAGCTCGGCGGCGTCCAGGGCCCCGGTGGTCAGGCCCAGGCTGCGGTCCCGGACCGCGCCCAGCTCGGCGGCGATCAGCTCCTTCAGCGCGGGCTCGTCCAGCGAGCCCGGCGCCGCTCTCAGCCCGCCCGGCGATCCGGGGGCGCTCATCGCGGCCATGTCAGTCTCTCCGTCTCCTCGGGCAGGTCACACTCTGCCTCCGCCCCCGGGCTAGCGAAGTCGGTCGGGAAGTCGTCGGCGGGGCAGCGGCCCCGGTCCACGTACCGCCGGGCGTACTCCTCCACCACCGGGACGAGCTCGGCGGCGCCCATCCTCGGCAGCGCCTCCAGCGCGGCGGCGAAGCACTGCCGCGCGGCCTCGGCCAGCGCGGGGCTGTCGGGCCCGCAGCGCGCGGCCTCCTCCCAGAGGGAGGCGACCGGTTCGGTGGCGGCCTCCGCCTCCGCCGAGGCCCGCGGGTCGTCCAGGAGCGCGGCGGCGACCGCGACCGGGACCGGCCAGTACGGGTCGGGCAGCGCGTCGATCATGCGCAGTTCGAGCCAGCCGCGCGGTCTGACCGGCGGGAACAGGGTGGACAGGTGGTAGCCGAGATCCTCCAGCCCCGGCTCGCCTTCGGCCACCCACTCCCCGAAGGTCATGCCGGGATCGGCCACCCAGTCGCCCGCCTCGGTGCGCAGCGCCATCACGCGGGCGTCCAGGGCGTAGCGCGTCCAGGACTCCCAGGGGTCCTCCCCGTCGGAGGCGCCCGGTCCAGGCACGGCGTGGACCGGAAGCGTCCTGCAGGGGTCCAGCGCCGTCCAGACCGCCTGCCGCGTCGAGCGCAGCCCGGTGCGGCGCCCTCCGCGCAGCGGCGAGTTGGCGAACGCCGAGACCAGGACGGGGCCGAGCGCGTGCGCGAGCCGCCACCGCCGGGCGGCGTCGGCGGCGTCGGCGCCGATGTCCAGGCACACCTGGACCGAGGCGGTCGAGCACATCATGGCCGCCCCGGCGTCGGCGAACCCGCCGGAGTCGAAGTAGCTGCGCATGGACCGGTAGCGGGGATGCTCGGCCTGGAAGTGCGGCGGCCGCACGGGGTCGACGCCGTGCCCGGCCAGGACGAGCCCTCCCCCGGCCAGCGCGGCGCGGACATGGTCCAGGTCGGCGGCCAGCGCACGGTGCAGCCGGGCCGGCCCCGGGAACGGGAGCGAACTGAGCTCGAGCTGCCCGCCCGGCTCGTAGGTGATCTTGGAGTCGTGCGGAAGCGGTCCCGCCGCCTCCAGCAGGGCCTGCGGCCGCGCGGCCGGCACGGTGGCGCCGGGGGCGGCGGCGTCGAGGACGAACCACTCGGTCTCCGCTCCCACGGTGCCGGGCGGGCCGTTCTTGAAGCAGACCCCGCGGATGTACCGGTAGACCTCGTCGACGGTGAGTCCGGCCATGAACTCCCCCTCACTCCGATATTCCGATGGCGAGTTCGAGACCTTCCCGGCTGAACCGCATCACCAATCAACCGATCACCAGAATCTTCCGGAAATCTCAGTGAACCTGGCATACGTGAGATGAATCATTACTCTCCGTAAGACCCGACACGCCCGGACAGTCACGGACTTCTCAGACTTAACCCCCGTGCGCTAGAGTCCCCCTCCCGACCGGTCCGTTCGGCCGCGGACGACGCCCGGATCGGCACACGACGGAGGACACATGCGCGGGGACCTGGGAACCCTCTACGACGCGCACGCCGATCGCCTGCTGGCTCACTGCTGGTCACTGCTCGGTGACGAGGGCGCGGCGGACGCGGTCCAGGACGCCTTCGTCGCGGCGGTACGGCACCCGCCGCGCGGCGACATCGTCCTCTGGCTCTACGCACTGTCACGATCGGCGTGCGCCGAGCGCGACGCCTTCGCCGGGACGATCCGGCCCGTCTTCGGCGCCGTTTCCGGTCCCGCCCCCGCCGCCGCGCCCGGACTCACCGGCCGGCCGGTCGCCGCCGACCCGCTGCTGCGCGCCGTCGGCGCGCTGCGCCCCGACCACCGCGAGGCGCTGCTGCTGGACGCCGGCGAGTGGCTGGAGGTGCCCGACATCGCCCGGGTCCTCGGCATCGCGCCCGACACCGCCCGCGGGCTGCTGCACGCCGCGCGGACCCGGCTGGAGCGCGCCGTGGTGGACCAGCTCATGCGCGGCGCCCCCGGGGACCACCGGGACGTCATCACCGCGTTCGAGAAGGGCCGGCTGCCGCACCTGCTGGCCCGCCGGGCGCCCGCCCGGCCGCCGTCCTGGCTGCGCGACCGGGTCCTGGAGGCGTGCGACGCCACCGCCACCCGCCCGCTCACCGAGATCACCTCGCCCAGCCCGCTGGTGGTGATCGGGTCCGAGGTGGCCGCGCCCCCGGGCCGCGGCCGCACGGGCCGCGACCGCGCCGGCCGCCGCAAGGGGATCAGGGGTGCCGGCGCCATGGCGGGCATGGCCGCGTCGGTGGCGGCGGCCGTCGGCCTGCTGGTCTCGTGGCCGTCGGCCAAGAGCGACGGCGTCGGCGCGATCGCGCCGTCCGCCGGGAACAGCCCGACCGGGACGGCCGAGCCGACCGGGCTCCTCACCGGCTCCGGCGGCGCGACCCCGGAGCGCGGCAACCGCAAGGGCACCGCCCCGGAGCCCAGCCCGGCGACCCAGGACCAGCGACCCACCTCGACCGCCCCGCAGGGAACCGGCTCAGGCGGCGGCACGGGTGCCGCGCCCGCCGCCCCCGCGCCCTCCAAGCCCGAGACCTCGAAGCCCGACGAGACGACGGCGCCGCCGCAGGACTCGCCCGCACCGCAGGACCCGTCCCCGACCGGCCCGGACGCTCCCGAGGAGCCGTCCACGCCCCCGGACTCGCCGGCCCCGTCGGACCCGCCCGACCCGTCCCAGCCCCCGTCGGACCCGCCGCCGGACGAGGGCCCCGAGCCGGGCCCGAGCCCGACCTCGAACCCGGCTCCCAGCCCGACGACCACCGGCTGACGACCGGCGGTCGCCCCTACTCGGCGGCGGCCGCGTGGGCGGCGCCCTCGATCCGCCCCATGACCAGGCGCGGGTGGAAGTAGCTGATGGCGACGCGCTCGCTGTCGGTCACGCAGACGATGCGGTAGCCGTTGCGGCCGTCCTCGTCGGGGGTGCTGAACTCCTCGGGGGCCAGCGCCCCGCGCCGTTCCATCTCCTTGAACCAGCGTCCCAGGGCGTACACGTCGGGAAACGACTCCCGCCCCATCCCCCGCCGCCCGAGGGTGTAGATGACCTCGAACGTGCAGCCGTCCGGAGGATACGTCGTCACGTCAGATCATTCCTTCGCCCCGGCAGACACCGCAGGTCTGGCCTCTGTGGACGCCCGAACCCTTGCAGCCGGGGCATGTGCGCGTGGGCGGCTTGCTGTGCTTGCCCATCATCAAATGACCTCCGAGGAAACCCCGGCCTTGACTTGAGGCCGGGGAGGAATCGGCCCCCCGGGGGAGCAAGGCAGGGGAAGGAGACTTGCTCCGGGGGCGAGTGTTGGTTGAGCAGGCACGAGGCAGCACGTTTCGCCCCTGTGTTCGAGCGTGCACGCTAGGCTCGCCCCGTGCCGCGTTACCGCATGGACCCCACGCCCGAGCAGCACACCGCCTTGCTCGGGCATTGCGCGCACGCCCGGTACGTGTGGAACCTCGCCGTCGAGCAACACAGCTTCTGGTCCCCGCACCGGGGCAGGGCACCCGGCTACAACGAGCAGTCCCGGCAGCTCACCGCGGCCCGCGCCGAATTCGACTGGTTGCAGGCCGGGTCGCAGACCGTGCAGCAGCAGGCGCTGCGTGACTTCGCGCAGGCGATGGGCAACTTCTTCGCCGGCACCCACCGCCGCCCCACCTGGCGCAAGCAAGGCGTCCATGAGGGGTTCCGGCAGGTCGGCGTCAAACCCCACCAGGTCGAGCGGTTGTCGCGCAGGTGGGGTGCGGTGCTGGTGCCCAAGTGCGGGTGGGTGCGGTTCCGCCTGTCGCGGCCGGTACCCCCAGGTGTGAAGTCCTACCGGGTGACCCGTGATCGGGCCGGGCGCTGGCATGTGGCGTTCGCGCACGTCCCGCCCCCGGTCCCCGGCCCCGGCGAAGGAACCGTGATCGGGGTGGACCGGGGCGTCACCGTCAGCGCCGCCCTGTCCACCGGGGCCCTGCTCAAGGTCCCCGGCCTCATACCCGGGGAGACGCGGCGCCGGAAGTTGCTGGCCCGCAAGCTGGGGCGCGCCCGGCGCGGCTCCCGCCGCCGCGCAAGGCTCAAGGCCGCGCTCGCCCGGCTCAAAGCCCGCCAAACCGACCGCCGCAAGAACTGGGTCGAGCAGACCTCCACCACGCTGGCCCGCCAGTTCGACGCGATCGGCGTCGAGGACCTCAACATCCGAGGCATGACCCGCTCCGCCAAAGGCACCCTCCAGCGGCCAGGACGCAACGTCGCCGCCAAGGCCGGGTTGAACCGGGGCATCCTGGCCAGCGGATGGGCCATGCTGGTCGAGCGGCTGGAGCACAAGGCGCCCGGCCGCGTGTACAAGATCGATCCCGCGTACACCTCGCAGCGCTGCTCGGCGTGCAGGACCATCGACCCGCAGGCGCGTGAGAGCCAAGCGCGTTTCCGGTGCCGGTCCTGCGGCTTCGCCTGCAACGCCGACGTGAACGCGGCACGCAACATCGCCCACGAGACCAGACTCCTCTGCACGCTCGCGGGCACGGCGGCCGGACCGGCCGTCGCTGCGCGGGGACGCCCCGGGGTACCGGAGCGGACGAACCGCGAACCTCAACCTGTCCTCCTCTCCTGAGGCCACGGGTTGGAATCCCCCTCGTTCACGAGGGGGAGGAGGTCAAGACCCTCCTACGCGGCCTGCGACCTCCGATCGCGCGGCAGTCTATGACGCCCCAGGAGTGTTTCGCTGCCTCCCCGGTAACACGGGCCGGACGCGGCAGGGTCGGACGACGGCGCGTCAGAGGGCGGCGGCGCCCTCGACCGGGGACTGCCCCCGGCGGACGAGCAGGGCGGCCAGGATCGCGACCAGGGCGACCGCGCCCGCCACGGACAGCGCCGACTGGAAGCCGTCCATGAACGCCAGATGGCTGCCGGTGGTGATCGCCTCGGCCGCGGGCGCGGGCGTCCCCGGTGGTACGGGCGCCACCCCCTGGGAGACCAGGCCGCCCGCCCCCTGGAGCTGCCCGGCGGACGACGCCGGGACCCCGGCCTCGGTGAGGCGGCCGACGAGGACGTCACCGACGCGGGTGGACAGGATCGTGCCGAGGACGGCGGTGCCGAGCACGCCGCCGACCTGCGCCGCCGTCTGCTGGAGGCCGCCCGCGACGCCCGCGAGCTGCGGCGGGGCGTTGCCGACGATGGCCTCGGTGCCGCCGACCATCACGAACCCGAACGCCAGCCCGACCAGCACGAACCACGGCCACAGCTGGGCGTAGGGCGCCTCCGCCCCGACCCGGGAGAGGCCGAACATCGCGGCGGCGGTGAAGGCCATTCCCAGCGACAGCGGCGCCCGGGGGCCGAACCGGCTGGTCAGGACGCCCGCGAGGGGTGAGGCGACGATGAACATGGCGGTCATCGGCAGCAGCCGCACGCCCGCGTCCACCGGGCTCATGCCGTGCACCTGCTGGAGGTAGAGGGTCAGGAAGAAGATCGTCCCGAACATGGTGAAGAAGCCGAGCACGATCAGCCCGGTCGCCGCCGAGAGGGACACCGAGCGGAACAGGCTCATCGGGAGCAGCGGGCGCTCGGCGCGCAGCTCGTTGAGGACGAAGAGCGCGCCCAGCACGACGGCGGCGCCGAAGGAGACCAGCGGGACGGTGTCGCCGAAGCCGTCCTCGCCCGCCTTGATGAGCCCCCAGACCAGGGCGAACAGCCCGCCGCTGAGCAGCACGACGCCGGGCAGGTCGAACGATCCGGCGGCCTCCTCGTCCCGGGACTCGCGGATCACCCACAGGCCGACGGCCAGCGCGATCAGGCCGAGCGGGGCGTTGAGGAAGAAGACCGACTCCCAGGTGACGTTCTCGACCAGGAGCCCGGCGACGATGGGGCCGCCCGCGATGGACACGCCGACGGTGCCGCCCCAGACGCCGATGGCGGTGTTGAGCCGTTCGGCCGGGAAGGTGTTGCGCAGGATGGCCAGGCTGGCCGGCTGCAGGAGCGCCCCCGCGAAGCCCTGCACCACCCGCCAGAAGATCACCGCGCCGAGCCCGCCGGACAGGCCGATCAGCACCGAGGAGACGGCGAAGCCGACCACCCCCGCGAGGAAGGTGCGGCGCCGGCCGAACCGGTCGGCGATCTTGCCGGCCGGGATCAGCGTGACCGCGATGGTGAGCAGGTAGGCGTTGGTCACCCACTGCAGGCCGGACAGGTCGGCGCCGAGGTCGCGGGCGATGGCGGGGTTGGCGATGGACACGACGGTGGCGTCCAGGCCGACCATCATCACGCCGAGCGCCACGGCGAGGAGGGTGAGCCAGGGATGGCCGTGGCCGGCCCGGCCGCCGCGGCGTGCGGGCCGGACCGGTGGCGTGTCGTGGTGGAGCGGGGGGCCGGGCACGGCGACGCCGGCCCCGGGCGGTTGCGACATGGAACGTCCTCCAAGGACGGACGAAGGCGACGGGAAGTCGTACGGCTCGTACGGCTCGTACGGAGCAAAAGTGTCATGGCATGACAGTTGTCGTCAACTGGCGAGAGTCATTGAGAGACATGCTTCACGTTCTGCCAATCGACACCGGACGGCGATTGGCAGCGGGTCGCCCGCTGGTTACACTTCGCCCATGACCGCGACCGTCCCCGAGGCCCACCCCGCGGGTCCCGGCACCCACCCCGCGGGGCGGCGCGAACGCAAGAAGCAGCGCACCCGGAAGGCGCTGGTCGACGCCGCGTTCCGGCTCTTCGCCGAGAAGGGCTTCGACGCCACCACCGTGGAGGAGATCGCCGACGCGGTGGACGTGTCGTCGCGGACCTTCTTCCGCTACTTCGCCTCCAAGGAGGACGTGGCCCTCACGTTCCAGGAGGAGCAGCACGCCGCCATGCTCGCGGCGCTGAACGACCGGCCCGCCGACGAACCGATCATGACGGCGGTGCGCCGCGCCGTGGTGGGCATCGCGGTCGCCTGCGAGCGCGGCGAGCTGGGCTTCAGCGCCGACCGCTTCGAGTGCATGATGACGCTGACCGCCGACAGCGACACCCTGCTGGCCGGCAGCCTGGAGCACGCGCAGAAGAAGCAGGTCCTGATCACCCGCGCGATCGCGGACCGGATGGGCGTCGACCCGGCCGGCGACCTGCGCCCGCACGTGGTCGCCTCCACGGTCATCGCCGCCTTCCACGCCGCCGCCGAGGCCGTCGCCACGGGCACCCTGGGCTACAGCACCCTCTCGGAGGCGGCGGACGCCGCGTTCCAGCTCCTGGAGGAGGGCGTCAACTACCCCACGGAACGCTGACCGGCGCGGGCGGGGTCAGGCCGCGCCCAGGACCAGCCCGCTGGTGGGGACGCCGGTCCCGGCGGTGACCAGGACGTTCCGCACGTCCGGGACCTGGTTGACCGAGGTGCCGCGCACCTGCCGGACCCCCTCGGCGATCCCGTTCATGCCGTGGATGTAGGCCTCGCCGAGCTGGCCGCCGTTGGGGTTGACCGGCAGCCGGCCGCCGAGCTCGATCCCGCCGTCCCGGACGAAGCCGGCCGCCTCGCCGCGCCCGCAGAAGCCCAGCTCCTCCAGCTGCACCAGGACGAACGGCGTGAAGTGGTCGTACAGGATCGCGGTCTGCACGTCGGCGGGCGTCAGGCCCGAGCGGCGCCACAGGTCGGCGCCGACGTTGCCCATCGCGGGCAGCGCCGCCAGGTCGCCGCCGTAGTAGCCGAACATCATCATCTGGTCCGGGCCGGTGCCCTGCGCCGCCGCGTTGATCAGCACGGGCGGGCGGGGCAGGTCGCGGGCGCGCTCGGCGGAGGTCACCACGATCGCCACGCCGCCGTCGGACTCCTGGCAGCAGTCCAGCAGGTGCAGCGGGTCCACGATCCAGCGGGACTCCTGGTGCTCCTCCAGCGTGATCGGACGGCCGTGGAACCACGCCCGCGGGTTGGTGGCGGCGTGCCGGCGCATCGCGACCGCGACCCGGCCGAAGTCCTCGCTGGTGGCGCCGTACTCGTGCATGTAGCGGCGGGCGTGCATCGCCACCCAGGCCGCCGGGGTCGCGAACCCGTACGGCAGGTGCCAGGAGAACTCCAGCCCGGTCGAGTCGGCCCGGCCGGACGCGGTGGCCTGCCCGAACCGGTGCCCGGACCGCTCGTTGAACGCCCGGTAGCACACCACCACGTCGGCCTGCCCGGTCGCCACGGCCATCGCGGCGTGCGCGACGGTCCCGCACGCGGCGCCGCCGCCGTAGTCGACGCGGGAGAAGAACCGCAGGCCGGCGATGCCCAGCTCGCGCTGGACGGCGATTTCGGAGTTGGCGTCGGCGGCGAAGGTGACCAGGCCGTCGACGTCGGCGGGGGCCAGGCCCGCGTCGCGCAGCGCGTCCAGGCACGCCTCGGCCGCGAGCTGGAGCTCCGAGCGGCCCGACTCCTTGGAGAACTCGGTGGCGCCGATCCCGGCGATCGCGGTCTTGCCGGAGAGAGTCACTCACCCTCCTTGATCGTGACGGTGGCGGTGACGTGGTCGCCCAGGGACACCGCGCCGCGCACGCGCACCGTGGCCGCGTCCGCGCGCTCGGCGTACAGGCGCAGGGTGTCCCCGGCGTAGGCGGGCGCGCCCAGCCTGACCTGGACGCGCTCCAGCGCGGCGCCGGGCGCTGCCTCCAGCGCCGCGCGCTGCACCAGGCCCATGGTGGTGAGGATGTTGACGAAGATGTCCTTGGTCCCCTGGGCGCGGGCCAGCGCGGTGTCGTGGTGGACGGGGGTGAAGTCGCGGGTCGCCAGCGCCGTCGCGATCACGAACGTGGGGGTCAGCGGGATCTCCAGGACCGGCGGCGGCCCCTCCGGCCCGTCCTCGTCCGGCACGACCTCGGCCGAGGCGGCGGGGATCCACTGCGGCAGGACGAGCTCGTCGTCCATGCGCTCGAAGGCGAGCTTGACCGGCATGCCGATCGCCACGTCCTCCGGCGGGCAGCCGTTGACGTTGCCGACGATCCGGACGCCCTCCTCCAGGTCCACGACCGCGACGACGTACGGCGGCGTGCGGCCGGGCACCGGCGGATGGTGGTGGACGACGTAGCTGTGCACCTCGCCGCGCCCGCTCGCCACGACGAAGTCCCGCTTCACCGAGTGGCAGGACGGGCACATCGGGCCGGGCGGGTGGCGCAGGGCGCCGCAGTCGGCGCAGCGCTGGATACGCAGCTCGCCGGCCTTGACGCCGTCCCAGAAGAACGCGGTGTCCGGCCCGACCGCGGGCTGGAAGGGGTACGTGCCGCCCTTGGCGGGAGCGCGCCCGGCCGCCCGCTTGCGCGGCTTGAACTTCAGGACCCGGAACAGCATCTCCGCCACGCGCCGGTCGCGCTCGTCGTACCAGGTCTGGTGCCAGGTGACGAAGTAGCCCTCCCCCATCGCGGTCCGCTTCGGCCCGTCGAGGCCGCCGAACCGCATGGTGGAGCGCAGCCGCTCGCCGTGCCGCAGGTAGCGGTCGTAGGTCTGCTCGCAGTTGGTGGCGACGACGCCCGAGAAGCCCGACTCGTCCAGCAGGCGCAGCACGCGGTCCCCGGCCGAGCCGCCCTTGCCACCGCCCGGGGCGCGCAGCCCGGGCATCGACCAGACCTGGATCATGGCGGGGGGCGCGAGCCCGCCCTCGTGCCAGGCCGGGTCCGGGTCGCCGAGCGCCTGCGTCCAGTTGCGGATCATCGGCTCGTTGACCGGGTCGGCGCAGGGCGGCGAGGGCCGTTCACCGGCCGCGGCCAGCTCCGCCGCCAGCGCGGTCAGCCGCGCGTGGACGCCGGCGTCCTCCCCCGGCTCACCGGTGGTGCCCGTCACCGCGGCGCCCGGGGCAGGCCGAGGCCGATCATCGCGATCAGCTCGCGCTGGATCTCGTTGACGCCGCCGCCGAAGGTGAGCACCATCGCGCCCTTGACGCCGTGGTCGAGCCGGTCCATGAACTCGGCGGTCGCCGGGTCGCCGGGGTCGCCGAACCGGGCCAGGACGTCCCCGACGATCCGGCCCACGTCCTGCATCCGCTCCGAGCCGTAGATCTTGGTGGCGGAGGCGTCCGGGGCGCCCAGCCAGCCCAGGTCCTGGTTGGCCGCGACCTGCCAGTTCAGGAACTCGTTGACGCGCAGGTAGCCGTACACCTGCGCGACCGCGCGGCGCACCGCCGGCTCCTCGGTCAGCGGCCTGCCGTCGCGGCCCCTGGCGGTACGGGCCCACCGCTCGAACCGGTCGTAGGTGTGCCCGATGTTGCCCGCCGGGCCGAGCGTGACCCGCTCGTGGTTGAGCTGGTTGACGATCAGGTCCCAGCCCTTGTTCTCCTCGCCGACCAGCATGTCCACCGGCACCCGCACGTCCTGGTAGTAGGTGGCGTTGGTGTGGTGGCGGCCGTCCATGGTGACGATCGGCGTCCAGGAGTACCCCGGGTCCTCGCAGTCGACGATGAGCATCGAGATGCCCTTGTGCTTCTTGGCGCCGGGGTCGGTGCGCGCGGCCAGCCAGACGTAGTCGGAGAAGTGCCCCCCGGAGGTGAAGATCTTCTGGCCGTTGACGACGTAGTGGTCGCCGTCGCGGACCGCGCTGGTGCGCAGCGAGGCCAGGTCGGTGCCGGCGCCCGGCTCGCTGTAGCCGATCGCGAAGTGGCACTCCCCCGCCAGGATCCGGGGCAGGAAGAACTCCTTGTGCGCGTCGGAGCCGTACTGCAGGATCGTCGGCGCGACCGAGTTCAGCGTGATGATCGGGTAGGGCACCTCGGCGCGCGCGATCTCGTTGGCGAAGATCTGCTGCTCCATCGGGCCGTAGCCGCGGCCGCCGTACTCCTTGGGCAGCGCGACGCCGAGCATGCCGTCCGCGCCGAGCCGCTTGCAGTGCTCCATGTACGCGGCGCCGAACGGGTCGCCGGCGATCGCGGCGCGCTGCCCGGCGTCCAGGCAGTTCCGGAAGTACTCGCGCAGCTCGGCGCGGAGCCTCTTCTGCTCGGCGGTCAGATCGATGAACAACTCACGCCTCCTGGGAGATCAGGACACCGAGGGTGTCGAGCTGGTCCTCGGCGCCGCCGAGCAGGTGCCCGGCCTGCTTGGCCCAGGCGAAGTGGCGGTGCAGCGGGTAGGTCACGTCCAGCCCGATCCCGCCGTGCAGGTGCTGGCAGGTGTAGAGCGCCTTCACCACCGGGTCGCAGGCGTTGTACGACGCGATGGCGAGGACCTCGTCGGCGTCCTCCGCGCCCTCGGCGAGCCGCCAGGCGCCCGCCCAGACCGCCACGTCCAGGGCCCGCTTGGCGATGTAGACGTCGCCGATCTGCATGGTCACGGCCTGGAACTGCGCCAGCGGGCGCTCGAACTGCTCGCGGGTCTTGACGTACTCGGTGGTGAGGTTCAGCGCCGCCTCGATCGCGCCGGACGACAGCGCCACCGCCCCGGCGACCGCCGACCGGCGGAAGGTGCGCCAGGCCGCGCCGTCGGCGGTGCCGCCGAGGAGCGCGTCCGCGTCCACCCGCACGCCGCCCAGCGCGATGCGGGAGAGCGGCTCGGTGGTCGCCGACGGCTGCGGGGTGAGCTCCACCGCCGACGGCTCGACCAGGAACACTCCGATGCCGGCGCCGTCCACGCGGGCGGGGACGAGGATGCGGGACGCCTCGGCCGCGTACGGGACGAACGTCTTCACGCCGTCCAGCACGTACCCGTCGCCGTCGCGCCGCGCGGTCGCCGCGACCGTCCCGGCCGGGCCGACCTCGCGGTAGGCGCCGGTGAAGACCGCCTCGCCGTCGTTCAGTGGCGCGAGCAGGGCCTTCTGCTCCGCGGTGCCGTGCGCGGCGACCGGGGCGGCGGCCAGCGCCAGCGACGCGTACGCCGGGACGGGCGCGGCGTGCGCGCCGATCTCCCGCAGCACCACGGTCAGCTCGATCGCGCCCAGTCCCGCCCCGCCGACCTCCTCGGGCAGGCAGACGCCCAGCAGCCCGGCCTGGCCGAGAGCCTTCCAGAGCGCGTCGTCATAGGCGGCGCCGGTCTTCTCGAACGCCTCCAGCCGTTCCCGGGACGCCTCCCGCCCGAGCAGGCCGGTGGCGAAGCCACGCAGCTCCTGCCGGGTCTCGTCGAGGTTGAAGTCCACTCATCCACTCCCTTCCAGGAGGTCGTGCAGCAGGTGCAGCCGGCCGCGCCGCTCGAACTCGGCGCGGAGGCGGGCCTTGTCGTCCGGGGTCATCGGGCGGTAGCCGAGGTCGCGGCCGGGACGCCACCACACCGGGTCGCCGGTGCCCCATCCGTCCCGGACCAGGGACCGTTTGAGGATCTTGTTGGAGGCGGTGGCGGGCAGCTCCGGCGCGACCCGGACGTAGCGGGGCGGCCACTTGGGGCCCAGGTCCGCGCGGCCCCGGAGGTAGGCGGCGAACGCCTCGGGGTCGAAGGGGCCGGCGGCGGTGTCCAGGACGAGGGCGAGCATCACTTGGTCGCCGGAGGCCGCGTCCGGCACCCCGTACACCGCGAGCCGCCGCGCGCCGGGCAGGTCGGCGAGGACCCGCTCGACCTGGGCGGCGCCGAAGTTCTCGCCGTCCACGCGGATCCGGTCGGCGGACCGTCCGGCGAAGTAGACGTGACCGTTCGCGTCGGCGTAGGCGTGGTCGCCGCTCCAGAACATCCCGTCGCGGAGCCGGTCGGGGGCGTCCTCGTTGTAGTAGCCGTCGAAGAGGCCCAGGCCCCGGGTGTTGACCAGCTCGCCGATGGCCTCCTCGCCGTTGAGCAGGCGCCCGGACGCGTCGAGGCGGGCGGGCGGGCACTCGCGGCCGGTCTCGGGATCGAGCACCTTGACCCCCTCGGCGAGGCGGCCGAGCGAGCCGGGCGGGCCGGCGGGGTCGGGGCTGAGCGAGATCGCGGTCTCGGTGGAGCCGTAGGCGTCGACGACCGCGCAGCCGAACCGCTCGGCGAAGGCCCGCTGCTCGCGCGGCGCCGCCTCGTTCCCGAACGCGACCCGCAGCGGGTTGTCGCGGTCGGCGGGGGTCTCGGGGGTGGCCAGCGCGTACGACAGCGCCTTGCCGACGTAGTGCAGGTAGGTGCAGCCGTGCGCGCGGACGTCCGGCAGCAGCCCGGAGGCGGAGAACCGGGAGCGCAGCACCAGCTCGGCGCCGGCGGCGAGCGCGGGCGCGTAGGCCGCCATGACCGCGCCGGAGTGGAACAGCGGCATCGGGCAGTAGACCGCGTCGCCGGGTCCGAGCAACCGCCCGGCGAGGTTCTCGCCCGGGACGGTCACCTTGCGGTGGGTGACGCGGACCGCGCGGGGGCGTCCGGACGTGCCCGAGGTGAAGATCAGCATCAGCAGCGTCCCGTCGTCCGGCGGGCCGGGCGGCGCGGCGGCGGTCGGCGGGGGCGGCGGGTCCGCGCGGTAGGACGCGTTCTCGATGGGGAGCACCGGGAGCGGCGCGTGCGTCGCGGCCGCCGCGACGGCGGCGGCCAGGTCCGCGTGCCGGGCCTGCGTGACGATCAGGTCGCAGTCGGCGCGGCCGGCGTCCCCGGCGAGCTCGGCGGCGCTCCGGGTCGGGTTCAGGGCGACCAGGACCGCCCCCGACAGCGCCGCGCCGCCCAGCAGGAAGACCATCTCGGGGACGTTGTCGAGCAGCACGCCCACGTGCGCCGGGCGGTCGGGACGGGCCCGGGCGGCCAGCCGCAGGGCCCGGTCCTCGCACTCGGCGACGACCTCCCGCCAGGTCCAGGACCGGCCGTCGTCGGCGCAGCGCAGCCCCGGCCGGTCGTCGTCCGCGCGGGCCCGCAGCAGTTCCGCCACCGTCACCGCGCCCCACCTCCCGGACCGCCGTCCGCGACCCTTGCCGTCGGCCGCAAAACTAGAACAGATTCTAGTCAGTGTCCAGAGCTAAGATCACCCCTGGCAGATCCCTGGTTCCCCACGCATGTCAGGGTTGACTGACTGCCCGGAAACGCTTTCACCGCCCGCCGGCAGGGGGCTATCAGATAACACGTTCTTGCTCGCGCGGTAGGCTAGGGCGAGGGCCACTTCTGAGCGCGGTACGCGCGCTCGCCCGGGGAAGGGAACACGACCGTGACCGCAGAGCCGACGGCGACCGAGCAGGGCGTGCGCTCGCGCAGCCAGCACCAGCGGCGCAAGCGCATCGTGCAGGCCGCCGCCGCGCTGGCCTCCCGCGGCGGGGTCGAGGCGATGCAGATGCGCACGGTCGCCGAGCGCGCCGGGGTCGCGCTGGGCACCCTCTACCGCTACTTCCCGTCCAAGATGGACCTGGTCGTGGCCGTGGTCAGCGAGGAGCTCGACCTGCTGGAGGGCAGCATCGAGCGCCGCCCGCCGCGCACCGAGAGCCCGGCCCTGCGCGCGGTGGAGGTGCTGATGCGCGCCACCCGCGGGCTGATGCGCGAGCCCGAGCTGGCCGAGGCGCTGATCCGCTCGCTGCTGCTGTCGGACGTCAAGACCGACTTCGGCGACCGGATGACCGGGATGCTGCTGCGCGCCGCCGCCGGGCCGGGCACCGAGGTGCCCGAGGGCGACTCGCGCCGCGTGGTGGCGCGGGCGCTGTCCAGCGTCTGGACCATGGAGATGATCGAGATGCTGCGCGGCCACGCCACCATGGAGCAGATCCAGGTCCGGCTGGAGACGATCGCGGGCCGCCTCCTCACCGACTTCTGACCGGGACCTCAGGGCCGGGTCTCAGGGGCGCTGCCCCGCCTTGTCGACGACCCCGCTGCCGACCACCCGCATGTTGAGCCCGCCGCCGGAGAGGGCTCCGCATGCCTTCATGACCTCGCGGCGGTCCTTGACCGCGGTGGACCGCTGGCCGACGTAGCGGTAGGTCCGGGCGTCGAACAGCACCTCGTTGAACTGCCACCCGCTGACGTGGCGCCCCAGGCCGACCTCCGCCTGGTCGTCGCCGGGGCCCAGGTGCTTGGTGACGAGGACGCCAGGGGTCTTCTTCATCGCGCGGTAGATCGCGGCCTCCACCTTCGGTGGGGGCATGCCGTTCCCCAGCATTCTCAAGAGGTCGTTGAACGCGTAATCGTCCCGGAGTGACCGCGGGTCGGGTGGGCATCCGAGGAGGCGGACGCCCGGCCGGCTATGTGGCTCCTCCACGGGCGGGACGTGCCGGTAGACCAGGGCAAGTAGCTCATCGGGGTCGGTCGGCAGCGCGGCCAGCACCGCGTAGTCCGACGGAGGCCACACATCCTGCGGGCGCCTCTCCTCGTTGACGAAGTGCAGCTTTCCTCCGTCGCGGTAGGCCGACCGCCTGCCGTCCGCACGCGCCCACTGCTCCTCGACGATGCGGCTGCTGAAATCGTTCCCCGCAGAGTCGGTCAGGGGCCAGCGCTCTTTCACCTTCACGTTCTTGTAGCGCGTGTAGACCCACTGGTCCGGACGGGGCGTCGTGAACGGCCGGCGCTCGGCGGCGGTGGCGGCACGGTCGAGGGCCTCCGCCGCGCTCGCGGCGGGCGCGGGCGGGACGCCGGGGACCACGGCACGGTCGCCGCCCCAGCTCTGCAGGACGGTCACGCCGGTCGCGATGGCGGCGGCCAGCGCCGCGACCGCGACCAGCCGTACGCCCAGCCGGGGCAGGCGGAACCCGCGCCGGGTCCTTGGAGCCGAGGGAGCGTCCGCGGCGGCGCGTTCGAGGAGGGCCGCTCGGGCCGTCGCGCGGGCTTCGTCGGAGGGCGGCTCGGTTCCGGCCCAGGCGGCGCGCAGGGTCTCCAGGTCGTCGAGGTCGTTCATCGGTCGCTGTCCTCTCCGTGGGCGGTGGCGCCGAGCGCGGCGCGGATCCTCTTGCGGGTCCGGTGCAGCCGCGACCGGGCGGTGCCCGCCGGGATGCCGAGCGCCTCGGCCGCCTCCTGGACGGTCAGTTCCGCCCAGGCGACCAGCAGCAGCACGTCCCGGTCGCCGTCGGCGAGCGCGGCCAGCGCGGCGGCGAGCGGGCCCCGGGCGGCCTGCGCGTCGATCCGGACCGCGACCCGGTCGGCGTGGCCCTCGGCCACCTCGTCCGTCCCGGCCCGGGCCAGCGCCCGGTACTGGCGGACCTCCGCCCGGTGGCGGCGGGCGATCAGGTTGGACGCGATCCCGTACAGCCAGGGCCGCGCGTCGGACCGGTCGAGGTCGTATCCCCCGCGCCGGTCGAAGGCGATCAGGAAGGTCTCGGCGGCGACGTCGTCGGCGAGGGCCGGGCCGAGGCGGCGCGCCGCGTACCCGTGGATCGCGGCGTGGTAGCGGTCGAAGAGGGCGGCGAACAGCTCGGGCTCGTGCCGCGACCGGCCGATGATCGCGGCATCGGTGTCCCGGCGTCCGGGGGTGTCAGGGAGGCGTGTCAACGCTGCCACGAGGGCCTCATTCGCGTCATCGTGCGCCTTTCGGTGGTGGACGGTCATCCCTCCTTCGCCGATGAGCGCCGCGGCGTTCGCGGCCCGGACTAGCCTTGAGTGCCAAGCAGGTGCCAGGACGGAAAAGGGTGCGCAGTGAGCGAGCAGCAGCCGGTACTCAGTGACGGCGTCATCATCGAGTTCATCGACGGCAAGGACGTGCCCGTGAAGCACAAGGACTTCGGGGAGCGGGCGGTCGTCATGCGCGACGCCAAGAACTCCGACGGCCCGATCCTGTACTTCACCGAGGCCGAGTGGGACGCCTTCGTCGCGGGCGTCAAGGACGGCGAGTTCGACGATCTGCTCGAGGAGGAGCCGCCCGCCGGCGGCTGAGCGGCGGGCGGTCCGGTCTCACGCCGGCCGGGGCGGGGCCCGGTGCCCCGTTCCGGCCGGCGTGAGCTCGTTCCAGCGGTCGGTGAGGAGGCGCTCGCCGGCGGCGGTCAGGTCGCCGAGGAGGCGGAGCCGGGTGAGGCCGCCGTCCGGGTGGATGTCCAGGCGCGCGTGGGTGATCTCGCGCGGGGCGTCCGGGGCGGTGTCGAGGCGGACGCGGTGCCGCCCGTCGGGCTGGACGCGGGTGCGCCCGAGCAGTTCGCGCCAGGCGCCGGGGTCGTCGAGGTCACCGGTGCGGGCGTCGATCCCCGACAGCGACACGTGGCCGGGCGCGTTGAACTTCAGGTGCGTGGTGTCGAACTCGGCGAGCCGGACGACGCCGGGAGCGGCCAGCCTGATGATCGCCCAGTCGTTGCCGGGGCCGCGGCGGCGCGCGGTCTCCCAGCCCTCGGCCTGGTTGCGGGCCGTGCCGGGGAACAGCATGTTGTCCGGCACGGAGTAGAACATGTCGGAGCAGCCGATCACCCGCGCGCCGTTCTCCAGCGCCGCCAGGTCGACGGTCAGCCCCGCCAGCAGCCGGGGGTCGGGGACGACGTCGCCGTGCACGCGCAGCCGGGCGACGCCGCCGTCGGGGAAGATGTTGAGCCGGACGTGGGTGAAGCGCCGGGCCGCGCCGGCCTCGAAGGCGTGCGCGGCGTCGCCCCCGAGCGGGCTCGGCGGCACGATCTCCGTCCAGTCGGCGGCCGCGAGCTCGGCGGGCGAGGGGTGGCCGTCCACACCGCACGCCTCCACGGACGCGTACGGCGGGAAGTTGCCCTTGAACCAGGCGGTGTCGATGACGACGCCGCGGATCACGCCGGGCAGCCCGAGCCGGACGATCGCCCAGTCGTGCCCCAGTGCGCCGTCCTCGCCGGGGCGGCGGCGCGCGGTCTCCCAGCCGTCGTACTCCTGCCCCTTGGTGCCGAACGTTTGGGGCTGGAAGGCGGGCGCCCACGGGTTGAGGAGGTTCTCCTTGTCGGCGAACGATTCGTCGCTGGCGGCGACGACCGAGCCGCCGAGCGTCCGAACGGCCAGGTCGGGCAGCGAGGCGAAACCAGCGGCGTTCACGCCTCTCCCTTCTCGGTGGCGGGGCGGCGCAGCAGCTCGCCGCGCGGCGGGCCGTCGAGGTCGACGACCTGCCCGCGCAGCCAGGCGGTCTGGACGGCCCCGGTGAGCGCGAGCCCGCCGTAGGGGGTGACGGGGTGGCGGTGCCGCAGCCCGGCTGGGTCCACCACGAACGTCTCGTCGGGGTCGAAGGCCACCAGGTCGGCGTCGGCCCCGGCCTCGATCCGCCCCTTGCGTCCGTCCAGTCCCGCGAGGGCGGCGGGGCCCTCCGCCATCCAGCGGACCACTGCGGCGAGGCCGTGCCCGCGCGCGCTTGCGGCGGTCCACACGGCGGACAGGCCGAGCTGGAGGGACGAGACGCCGCCCCAGGCCGTCGCGAAGTCGCCCTTCTTGAGCTCGGGCGTGCAGGGGGAATGGTCGGTGACGACGCAGGAGATGACGCCGCCGTCCAGGCCGCGCCACAGTTCCTCGCGGTTGGCGGCATCGCGGATGGGCGGGCAGCACTTGAAGGCGGTGGAGTGCGGGGCCGGTACGTCCTCCGCGGCCAGGGTCAGGTAGTGGGGACAGGTCTCGGCGGTCACCGGGAGCCCCCGGGCCTGCGCCTCGGCGAGCGGCTCCAGGCAGGTGGCGGACGACAGGTGCAGGATGTGGGCCCGCGCTCCGGTCTCCTCGACGAGCCGGACGACCTGCTCGACCGCGCGGCGCTCGGCGCCGGGCGGCCGGGAGGCCAGGAACGCCGGGTAGCCGCCGTCGCCGGGCTCCGCCAGGGCGGCCGGGTCCTCGGCGTGCACGATGACCAGGCCGCCGAACGAGGCGATCTCGGCGAACGCCTCCCGCATCCGCTCGTACGGGAGCGGCGGGAACTCCGGGACGCCCGAGTCGGAGGTGAAGCACTTGAACCCGAAGACCCCCTCCTCGTGCAGCGGGCGCAGGGCGGACGGCACGTTGCCGGGCACGGCGCCGCCCCAGAACCCGACGTCCACGTGCACCTGTCCGCGCGCCGCGTCCCGCTTGGCCTCCAGCGCCCGCGGCTCTGTGGTGGGCGGCAAGGAGTTCAGCGGCATGTCGACCAGCGTGGTGACGCCCCCGGCCGCGGCGGCGCGGGTGGCGGTGGCGAAGCCCTCCCACTCGGTGCGGCCCGGCTCGTTGATGTGGACGTGGGTGTCGACCAGGCCGGGCAGCAGCGCGACGGCGCCCAGGTCGACCTCGGTGGTGCCCTCCAGACGGTCGCCGCGGCCGCCGACCGCGGCGATCCGGCCGCCGTCGACGGCCACCGCCGCCGGGCGCTCCCCGCCGGGCAGCACGACCCGCGAGGAGCGGATCACCAGGTCGTGCCGGGTCACCGGCCCGCCTCCCCGAGGACGATGTGCTCGGGGCGCACCGGCACGCGGGTCAGCGGCCTGCCGGTGGCGGCGCGCACGGCCGCGACGATCGCGGGCGTCGAGGAGAGCGTGGGCGGCTCCCCGGCGCCGCGCAGCCCGTAGGGGGCGTTCGGGTCGGGATATTCCAGGATGTCGAGTCTCATCGGCGGCATGTCGAGGATGGTGGGGATCAGGTAGTCGGTGAACGACGGGTTCCGGACCGTCCCGCCCGACACCACGATCTCCTCCATCACCGCCAGCCCGAGACCCTGGGCTGAGCCGCCGTGGATCTGGCCCTCCAGCGCCTGCCGGTTCATGATCTTCCCGACGTCCTGGACGGCGGCCAGCTCCACCACCTTGACCAGGCCCAGCTCCACGTCCACGTCCACCACCGCGCGGTGCACGCACAGCGCGAGCTGGGTGTGGCTGGCGCCCTGCCCGGTGACCGGGTCCATCGCCACGGTGGGCCGGTGGTGGAACTCGCGGGTCTCCTCGACGGCCTCCTCCCCGAGGATCTCCTCGATGGACGCGACGACGCCCGCCGACCGCGACACGATCTTGCCGCCCAGCAGGGTCAGGTCCCCGTAGGTGCGGTCGAGGCGGCGTCCGGCCAGGGCGAGCAGCCGCTCCCGCACCGCCTCGCACGCCGCCTTCACCGCGCCGCCGGTCATGTACGACTGGCGCGAGGCCGAGCTGGACCCGGCGTCGCCGACCCGGTCGTCGGCGGGCTGCACGGTCACCCTCTCCACGCCCAGCTCGGTGCGGGCGATCTGCGCCTGCAGCGTCACCAGCCCCTGCCCGACCTCGGCGGCGGCGGTGTGCACCAGCGCGGCCGGCTCGCCGCCGATCACCTCCAGCCGGACCCGGGCGGTGGACAGGTCGTCGAAGCCCTCGGAGAAGCAGATGTTCTTGATCCCGATGCCGTAGCCGACGCCCCGCACCACGCCCTCGCCGTGCGTGGTCTGGGACGCGCCGCCGGGCAGGTCGCGCAGGTCGGAGGGGTCCAGCGGCGGCGGCATCGGGACGGCCTCCAGCCGGTCGAGCATCTCCGCCATCGGCGCCGGGGAGTCGATCACCTGCCCGGTGGCGAGCCTCGACCCCTGGCCCACCGCGTTGCGCCGCCGCACCTCCAGCGGGCCGATCCCGCAGGCCGCGGCGACCCTGTCCATCATCGACTCGTAGGCGAAGCACGCCTGCACGGCGCCGAACCCGCGCATCGCGCCGCACGGCGGGTTGTTGGTGTAGACGCCGTACGCCTCGATACGGATGTCGGGGATCTCGTACGGGCCGACGCCGAGCGAGGCCGCGTTGCCGACCACGGCGCCGGTGGACGAGGTGTACGCCCCGCCGTCCAGGATGATCTCCACGTCGGCGTACAGCAGCCGCCCGTCCACGGTGGCGCCGTACTCGTACCGCATCAGGGCGGGATGCCGGTGCACGTGCCCGAAGAACGACTCCTGCCGGTTGTAGGACATCTTCACGGGCCGGCCGGTGCGCAGCGCGAGCATGCCCGCGTGGATCTGCATCGACAGGTCCTCGCGCCCGCCGAACGCGCCGCCCACCCCGGCCAGCGTCAGCCTGACCTTCTCCGCGGGCAGGCCCAGGCAGGGCACGATCTGCTCCAGGTCGCCGTGCAGCCACTGCGTGGAGACGTACAGGTCGACCCCGCCGTCGTCGGCGGGCACCGCGAGCCCGGACTCGGGGCCGAGGAACGCCTGGTCCTGGATGCCGACCTCGTACTCGCCGGAGACGACCACCGGGGCGGTGGCCTTCGCGCGGTCCACGTCGCCGACCCGCACCGGCTGGTGGCGGACGACGCCGCCGCGCGGCTGCACCCGGTGCCGCTCGGGGTCGGCGACGACTGCGCGCGGGTCGGTGACCGGCTCCAGCACCTCCCACCCGATCGCGATCCGCCCCAGCGCCTTCCGGGCGATCTCGGGGTGGTCGGCGGCGACGAGCGCGATCGGCTCGCCCTGGTGCCGCACCTCGCCCTCGGCCAGGACGGGCTGGTCGGGCACCTCGCCCAGGCCGTACAGCTTCCTGCCGGGCACGTCCTCGTGGGTGAGGACGGCGTGCACCCCTGGCGTCGCCAGCGCCGGGCCGACGTCCATGGACAGGATCCTCGCGCGGGGGTGCGGGCTGCGGAGCGTGGCGCCCCAGAGCATCCCGTCCATCCACAGGTCGGAGGCGTAGGCGAACTCCCCCGAGACCTTGAGGGTGCCGTCCGGCCGCCGCGCGCTCTCCCCCACGCCGCCGAGCCCCGTCACCGCCGCCTCACTCGTCTCCATGGTCATCACAACACCTCTTCGGCGAGCTTCATGAGGCGGCGGTGGGCGGCGGCGCCGCGGCGGCCCACCTCGTCCTGCGGGACGGTGACCAGGGCGTCGTCCTCCACCACGGTGCGGCCCCCGACCAGCAGCCTGGCCAGCGGCGGCGTCCGGCCGAACGCGAACGCGACCACCGGGTCGTCCACGGCCGGGTAGAACTCGGCGCCCGGCCCGTCCAGCCGCCACAGCGCGATGTCGGCGAGCTTGCCGGGCTCCAGCGAGCCGATCTCGTCCGCGCGGCCCAGGCAGCGGGCGCCGCCCAGGGTCGCGATCTCCAGCGCCTGGCGGGCGGTCAGGGCGGACGGGCCGTACCGGGCCCGCTGCATGTACATGGCCTGGCGGACCTCCCCGGCCAGCGGGACCAGCTCGGCCGACGCGGCCCCGTCCACGCCCAGCCCGACCGGCGCGCCCGCCTCCAGCAGATGCGCCACCCGGGCGATCCCGGCGCCCAGCCGGGCGTTGGAGCTGGGGCAGTGCGCGACGCCGGTGCCGGTCTCCGCCAGCCGCTTGACGTCGGAGTCGTGCAGGTGGACGCAGTGCGCCAGCCACACATCGCCGCCGAGCCAGCCGAGATCGTCCATGTACTCGGCCGGGGTCGTCCCGAACTGCTCGCGGGTGTGCTCCTCCTCGTCGAGCGTCTCGGCGAGGTGGGTGTGCAGCCGCACGCCCTTCTCCCGAGCCAGCCGCGCCGACTCCACCAGCAGCTCCCGGCTGACCGAGAACGGCGAGCACGGCGCCACCGCCACCCGCAGCATCGAGCCGGGCGAGGGGTCGTGGTGGCGGTCGATCGCCGCCTCGGTCTCGGCCAGGATCGTGTCCAGGTCCTCGACCACCTCGTCGGGCGGCAGCCCGCCCTCCGACTGCCCGCGGTCCATGGAACCCCGGCACGGATGGAACCGGATGCCCAGCTCGGCGGCGGCGTCGATCTCGGCGGCGAACAGGTCGCCCCGCCCCTTCGGGAACACGTAGTGGTGGTCGGTGGAGGTGGTGCAGCCCGACTTGGCCAGCCAGCCCAGCCCGGCGCTCGCCGCGCCCGCGACGACCTCCGCGTCCATCTTCGACCAGGGCTTGTAGAGCGTGGTCAGCCACTCGAAAAGGGTGCCGTCGGTGGCCAGGCCCTGGCTCGCCCACTGGTAGAGGTGGTGGTGGGTGTTGACCAGCCCGGGGGTGGCGAGGTGGCCCGCGGCGTCGACGCGTTCCGCGCCCTCGGGCACCGCGCCGGCGGGGGCGGAGCCAGGGCCGAGCGCGGTGATCCGGTCGCCGTCGACCACGATGTGCCCGGACGGGTGCTCCGCGCCGGAGACGGTGACGACATGGGCGTTCTCGATGACGACGCTCATGCGCCCCTCCTCCGCTCCGCGGCGAGGCGCACCGCGTCCAGGATCTTCTCGTAGCCGGTGCAGCGGCACAGGTTCCCCGCGAGCGCCTCGCGGATCTCGGCGTCGGACGGGTCCGGCACCCGGTCGATCAGGGCGTGCGACTGGACGATCAGCCCCGGCGTGCAGAACCCGCACTGCACCGCGCCCGCGTCCACGAACGCCCGCTGCACGGGGTCGAGCCCGTCCTGCCCCTCGCGCCCGGCCAGGCCCTCGACGGTGCGGACCTCACGGCCCTCCACCTGCCCGGCGGCCACCAGGCACGAGCACGCCGTCACCCCGTCCAGGTACACCGTGCACGACCCGCACTCGCCCTGCTCGCAGGCGTTCTTGGAACCCGGCAGGCCCATCCGCTCGCGCAGCACGTACAGCAGGCTCTCGCCCTCCCACACGTCGTCGACGGTCTCCTCCGAGCCGTTGACGGTGAACGTCACCCGCATCAGGACGCCTCCCTGGTCGCCGCTCCGGTGTGCTCGTTCCAGGCCCACGCGAGCGTGCGCCGCGCCATGACCGCCAGCGCGTGCTCCCGGTAGCCCGCGGTGCCGCGCACGTCGTCGATGGGCGAGGCGGCCCCCCTGACCAGCTCGCCGAAGCGCCGCGCGGCGGCCGGGGAGACGGGCGCGCCGCCGTCCCAGTCCAGCTCTGCGCTCAGGAACTCCTCGGCGGCGGCGGCGCGGCGCGGGGTGGGCGCCGCCGAGCCGAGGCCCGTCCCGACGCGGCGCTCCTCCGGGCGCAGCGCGATCGCGAACGAGCAGACCGCGATCACCATCGCGTTCCGCGTCCCGATCTTGGAGAAGTACTGCGGGCCGGACGCGGGGGCCGTCCAGAACGCGCGGATCAGCTCGTCCGGCTCCAGCGCCGAGCGCTTCACCCCGGCGTAGAACGCCTCGACCGGGATCATCCGGACGCCGCGCGCCGCCGACTCCACCTCGATCTCGGCTCCGGCGGCCAGCAGCGGCGGATGGGAGTCGCCCGCGGGCGAGGCGGCGCCCAGGTTGCCGCCGACCGTGCCGCGGTTGCGGATCTGCGGCGACCCGACCGTGCGGGACGCCTGGGCGAGCCCGGGCAGCCGGTCCCCCAGCCCGTCGATCAGCCGCGCGTAGGTGACGCCGGCGCCGACCCGCAGCCGGCCGTCCGGCGCCGTGTCCCAGTCCGCCAGCCCGCCGACCCGGGTGAGGTCCAGCAGCGCGTCCGGGCGGCGCGCGGCGAAGTTGAGCTCCACCATCACGTCGGTGCCGCCCTGGACGGGCAGCGCGCCCGGCCGCTCCGCCCTCGCCGCGAGCGCGTCCTCCCAGGACGCGGGCCGCAGGAAGTCCATCCGAATTCCCCTGTCTCCAGAATGTCTCAGGTCCACGCGGCCGGGACGGCGGGGGCGGCGTCGTCCAGCACGGTGCCCTCGATCAGCCCGTACGGGCGGTCGGCGGCGAAGTAGACCTCGTTGTCGTTGTCCAGCCCGAACGGTTCCAGATCGACGAGGAAGTGATGCTTGTTGGGCATCGTCAGCCGCACCTCGCAGATCTCCGGCCGCTCCTCCAGGACGCGGCGTCCCATCGCGTACAGCGTCTGCTGCAGCGAGAGGCTGTGCGTCCCGGCGAACGCCTCCAGCAGGCAGCGGCGGGCCGCCGCGAACGAGCCCCCGTACTCCGAGCGGCCGGGGTCGCGGTGGCGCCAGCGCGCGGTCACCTCCGTGGCCAGGACCCGGTCGTCGGTCGGCTGGAGCGTCGTGTACTCGTCCCGGATGAAGCCGTGGAACTCGCTCCCGGTCGAATTGAGCACCACCAGGTCCTTCAACCCCGACACCACCGACTCGGCCCCGCCGGGCCCGTCGCTGTGCACCAGCGCCGTGCGGACCTCCGTCCCCGACCGGACGAACGAGTGCCCGCTCCCGGAGGGAATCCGCGACCAGGAGTACTCCTCGATCTCGACGCGGGCGTGCCGGATCGTGGGCTGCGCGGCGGTGAAATGCCGGGCCAGCAGCAGCGCGAACTCCTCGATCTCCCCGATCCCGTGCTCCCGGGCGAAGGCGAACACGGTGTTCTTCTGCGAGTCGGTCGGCAGCACCGCCGCGTTGTCGCCGGTCAGGTGGACCTCGTCCATGTCGCCGGACAGGGAGATCCCCACGTTGAGGTCGCGGAGGTGATGGACATCGCCGTCCCTGGTCACGTGGACGACCCGGGTCTCCGCCTTCCCGTACCGGTTCGGCCCGAGCACGATGGCCACCCGATCAACCCCCCGTCCCGCGCGCGGCGGCGCCGTCCAGCAGTTCGTCCAGCCGCAACCGCATGATCCTGCCCAGTTCCCGGCGCACGATCACCCGCTCGGCCGCGGCGTCGTTGCCGAGCCGCTCCTCCAGGGCCGCGAGCATCTCGGCCGCGCCGAGCCCCGTCGCGCAGATCAGGAAGACGTGGTCGAAGCGCTCCTCGTACCGCCGGTTCCCCTCGGCCAGCGCCTCACGCACCTCTCGCCCGGCCGCGTCCATCCCGGACTGCTCGCGCCGGGACCAGGACGCCTCGCGGCCCGCGCCCGCCGCCCGCTCCCCGATCCGCGGATGCGCGGCCAGCGCCTCCTCGACATCGGCCCACTCCAGGCCGTCCAGCGCCGCCGACGCGGCCGACCGCAGCCTCCCGGGGTCGCCGAACGGCCGCCCGCCCGCCACCTCCGCCGCCCAGCGGCGCGAGGCGCAGCACGCCAGCAGCGCGGCCTCCGCGTCCGCCGCGGCGAGCGCGTCGAACTCCTCCAAGGTCACCGGCCCCCTCCCTCCACCAGCAGTACACACAGCCCGCCCCGCGCCGGTCGAGACGCAGGACCTCCGAACCGCGCCTCCTCCGAACGGGTACTTTTCGTGCATTGCTCCAAGAGAGGCCCCATGAAACTGCGAGCCCTGCTGGCCATGCCCGACCTCCGGCTGCGCGCCGTCACGGGCGAGGACGGCCTCGACCGCGAGATCCGCTGGGTCGTCACCACCGACCTGCTCGACCCCGGCCGCTACCTCAGCGGCGGCGAACTGGTCCTGACCGGGCTGGTCTGGTGGTCCGGGCCCGCCGACTCCGAGGTGTTCGTCCGCGCCTTGGCCCGCTCGGGCGTGTCCGGCCTGGCCGCCTGGGACGTCGAGCGCGGCCGCATCCCCGCCGACCTGACGGCGGCCTGCGAGCGGCACGACATCCCGCTGTTCCAGGTGCCCGAGGACGTGGCGTTCGCCACGATCACCGAGCAGGTCGTGCGGCGGCTGTCCACCGCCCGCGCCGCCGACCTCGGCGCCGTCCTGGACCGGCACCGCCGCCTGGTCGCCGGGCTGACCCGCGGCACCGGGCTGGACCCGGTGCTGGAGCTCGTCGGCCGCGACCTGGGCATGCGCTGCTGGGTCCTCACCCCGGCCGGTCGCCTGGTCGCGGGCCCGCACCCCCTGGACACCGACCCGTCCGCCCTCGCCCGCGCCTTCCTCACCGCGGACCGGCTCCCCTGCCACCAGGCCGGACCCGACATCACGCTCCTCCCCGTCGCCGAGGAGACCACCTCGCGGGTGGCCGACTGGTTCATCGCCTGCGAGGGCGACTGGTCCGAATGGCCCGCCGAGCGCCGCGCCCTCACCGACGAGCTCGCCGCGATCGTGGCCCTGGAACGCGCCCGCCTGGACGACCGCCTCAGCACCGAGGGCCGCCTCTCCCAGGAACTGGTCCGGGTGGTCGCCTCACGCGACGACGAGATCCTGCCCCACCTCAAGCTCACCGGCCTGGACCTGGACGTCCCGTTCACCGCCGTGGCCGCCACCGCACACGGCGACCTTCGCCCAGGGGAACTGCGCACCGTCCTGGCGGAGATCCTCCCCGACCACTCGCTCATAGGTCTCCTTGGCGAGGAGGCCATCGCCCTGGTCCCTGCCCGGGACGACCTGACCGCCCCCCTGCGCACCGCCCTCTCCGCCCTCGCCCCCGGACTCGCCGGACTCGCCGTGGGCGTGAGCAAACCGGTGGCCGCCGGAGAACTGCGCGGCGCGACGGAGGAGGCCCGCTACGCGCGGCGCCTGGCCGCCGCCCGCACCGACCCGGTGTGCGTGGTCGGCCACGACGAACTGGCCACGCACGTACTCCTGCTGGCCAGCGTCCCCGACGACGTCAGGCAGATGTTCAAGGAGCGCCTGCTGGACCCCCTCCTCACCTACGACGAGGAGCACAAAGCCGACCTCGTCCTCACCCTGGAGACCTTTCTCCAGCACTCCGGCTCCTGGACGCGCTGCGCCGAACAGCTGCACCTGCACGTCAACTCGGTCCGCTACCGCATACAGCGCATCGAGGAACTCACAGGCCGCGACCTCTCCCGCCTGGAGGACCGGGTCGACTTCTTCCTCGCCCTACGCCTGCGCTGACGACAGCCTCTCGGCCCGCACGCGGGCGGCGTCCTCCTCGTTGCCGTCCAGGACGTGCGCCCTCTCCAGCACTTCGAGCACCTCCACAAGGCGCTCCCCGTACTCGGGCCGCCCGCGATAGCGGTCGGCCACCCCTTCCAGGGACACCGCCTGCCTTCCGGCCGTCCGGACGAGATCGTCGTACAGACCATCACCGGGACCGGCCGCGACGGCCTGCCGGTAGATCTCCATCGCGCCGCTCAGGTGGCCCTCGTCCGGCCGCCCCAGGCGCTCCAGCCGCAGCCCCTGGCGGATCCGCGACTCGGCCAGGGACATCCGGCTGCGCCCCGGATCCTTCGCCAGCCGCTCCCCTTCCTCGGCGATCGACCGTTCGCCCAGCTCCAGCGCCTCCTCCAGGCGCCCCGCCGCGGCCAGGAACTCCGCCTGCAACCGCTCCCCGGAAACGACCTCGTCGAACCACCGCGGATCCAGCCCGGCCAGCCGCCGGAACTGCTCCAACGACTCCCGCCCGGACTCCACCGCGTCGTCGTCTCGGTCGAGACCGCCCAGGCATACGGCCATGTTCCGCAGGCTCCAGGCCAGCGCCTCGATCTCGTCCGGCCCAGGCGACTCCATGGCCCGCTGCGCCGCCACGGCCTCCCGCATGAACGCCAGCCCCTCCTCGGGCTCGCCGCCTCTCGCCAGCGTCACCCCGAGCCGGTCCGCCGCCAGCGCCAGGTTGAACCGCACCTCATCACCGGTCTGCACCCGGTACGCCTCCACGGCACGGCGCAGATGCCCCGCGCCTTCCTCAGTACGACCCGCGCTCAGCAGCCGCAGCCCGTGGTCGAGGCAGGCGTTCCCCAACTCCCCCTGGCCGGGGTCGCGCGCCGTCAGCACCTCCTCGTACCGCACCAGCCGCTCGCCCGCCTCCAGCGTCTCCTCGGTACGCCCCGCCCGCTCCAGCACCGAGATGAGCAGCCCCTCGGAGACCGCGGCCTCCTCGTCCAGGCCGAGGCCGTGCCGTCCCGGCTCGATCAGCAGCGCCTCGTCCCGGGCCGCCGTCGCCGCCTCCAGCGCCCCGTCCAGGTCGCCGCCGTCCCGCAGCAGCGTCGCCAGCCGCCGCTGCGACCGCAGCCGGTAGGGGCGCATCTCCCCGGGCACGCCGCGCAGGACCTCGTCCTCCTCGTACCCGGACGTCGCCGCGCCGATCTCCCGCAGCGCCGCCTCGCGCTCGCCGGGGTTCCCCTCCCGCAGCGCCTGCACCAGCCCGAGCAGCGCGAAGACGATCACCATCCGGCAGCCGGCCGGGTTCTCCGCGAACATCCGCCGCGCCGAGGGCAGCACGGAGCGCAGATCGGCCGCGGCCTCGACCACCCGATCCGGATCGAGCACCGCCGCGTCACCCATGGAAACCCTCCACACCAAGATCGCCATCCAGAACTCCGCTACAGACGCACGCCCCCACCCGCGGGTTCCGCCGATGAAGCCGGGGCCCGCCGTACCCGGTGCCGGTCCCCGCGAGCAGCCGCCCGAGGGCCCGCCCCGTGGCCGCCGGCTTCCGTCTCCCGTCTCGCGGGCACCAAGGGCGACGAATCCGCCGAACCTGCGCCACGCAAAGCCATTACCGACGACAACACCTCAATATCGCTCCGATCGGCGGAAGGCCACGGGAGCGGACCGCCAGCTCTTTCTAGATAAGGCGGAAAAATGCGGCCTTCCACCTCGGCAGGGATCGCGTCTTGACCCCACGTTGACCACATCGGACCAGCTCTCGTATGCTTTGAATACGAAGCGTGGCCAATCGATAACATTTCGCGATGGGCTCTTTCCTCTCCATGTCGCCATGCGAAGCCCATCCCTGTAAAGCGCGAACGAAGTGGTGATCCGATGCGCGAATCCCGGGACGGTGAGCCGCCGCTGATCGACAGGGCGCGCGAGGGCGCGCGCCTGTCGCGGAGGGTGCGGCGCAATCTGGAGATCCTCGACGAGCATTCCCGGGATCCGGAGTTCCGGCGGCTGGTCCGGAGGGTGCTGGACGGGCGGGCGCCGCGGCGGGACGGGTCCGGCTCCTGACGGCGGCGGGCGCAATAGTTGGGATTGACTATTCGATGGTTGATAGTTGATCCTGGCTATATGGAGAAGCGGCGGGTGGCCAATCCCCTGGCGTTGGCGGTGCTGGCGTTCCTGCTCTGGGAGCCCATGCATCCCTACGAGCTGGGGCGGCGCCTCAAGGAGACCGACAAGGAGCGCAGCTTCAAGTACAACCGGGGCTCGCTCTACATGGTCGTGAACCAGCTGCGGAAGGCCGGGTTCATCGTCGAGCGGGAGACGGTGCGCGACACCCAGCGGCCCGAGCGGACGGTCTACGAGCTCACCGGCGAGGGCCGGGCGGAGCTCTACGACTGGTTGCGGGAGCTGGTGGCGCAGCCCCAGGAGGAGTACCCCCGGTTCGGCGCCGCCCTGTCGCTGCTCAGCGTGCTCGCGCCGGACGAGGCGGTCGAGCTGCTCGGGCGGCGGGCGGAGGCGCTGGACGGGCAGGCGGAGGAGATCCGCGGCAAGGTCAGGCAGGCCACCGAGCAGGGGGTGGCCTGGGTGTTCCTGGTCGAGGAGGAGTACCGCCTGGAGGTGCTCGACGCCGAGCGCCGCTTCGTGGGGCGGCTGGTGGAGTCGCTCCGGGACCCGGCGTACGGCCGGGAATGGCAACGGATCTTCGGGAGCCGAGCATGACGGACAGGACGGCACTGGTCATCGGCGGCGGCATCGCCGGGACGGTCGCGGCGATGGCGTTGAAGCGGGCGGGCGTGGAGCCCGTGGTGTACGAGGCGTACGCGGGCGGCGCCGACGGCGTGGGCGGGCAGCTCACGCTCGCGCCCAACGGGCTGGCGGCATTGGAGGCGGTCGGCGCGGCGGAGGCGGTGCGGGGCGTCGGGCAGCCGATGAGCCACTCGGTCATGCTGGACGGCAAGGGCAAGAAGATCGGCGTGATGCGGGGCCTGGACGGGCTCCCGCCCGGTCGGGCGCTGTGGCGCTACGACCTCTATCGGGTGCTGCAGGACAGGGCCCTTGCGGAGGGCGTGCGGATCGAGCACGGCAGAAGGCTGGTCGATGTCGAGGAGGGGCCCGGCGGGATCACGGCCCGGTTCGCCGACGGGAGCACCGCCACCGGTGACCTGCTGGTCGGGGCGGACGGGATCCGGTCGACGGTCCGGACGCTGATCGACCGGGAGGCGCCCGGCCCCGAGCACGTGCCGCTGCTGAACCTGGGCGCGCGGGCCGACATCGCGGTCGACGCCGAGCCGGACACGGCGTACTTCGCGTTCGGCGACCGGGCCTTCCTGGGCTACTGGGTGCAGCCGGACGGGACGACGGCGTGGTTCGGCAACGTCCCGCACCGGGAGCCGATGACGTCGGCGCAGGCCCGCGAGGTGCCGAACGAGGAGTGGCTGCGGCGGCTGCGGGAGATCTACGCCGCCGACCGGCCGGGGCGGGAGCTGGTGGAGAGCACCCCGGCGGAGCGGCTGTTCGTGCTGGGCACGACGCAGATCATGCCGGACGTGCCGCGCTGGCACCGGGGCCGGATGGTGCTGGTCGGGGACTCGGTGCACGCGCCGTCGCCCAGTTCGGGGCAGGGCGCGTCGCTGGCCGCCGAGAGCGCGGTGGAGCTGGCCCGGTGCGTGCGGGACCTGCCCGATCTCGGCGACGCGTTCGCCGCGTACGAGCGGCTGCGCCGCGGCCGGGTGCGGAAGGTCGCGGCGCGGGCGGCGCGGACGAACAACAGCAAGACGCTGGGCCCGGCGGCGCTGGCCATGATGAAGCTGATGATGCCGGTCGCGACGCGGACGTTCATGACGCCGGAGCGGACGCTCGGCGAGGAGCACCGGTTCCGGATCGACTGGGAGCGGCCGGTGGGTCAGGGCAGGATGGCGTCGATGTAGCCGCCGTCGACCCGCACGGCGCCGCCGGTGGTCGCGGAGGCGTGGTCGGAGCCGAGGTAGACGACCATCTTGGCGATCTCCTCGGGCTCGATGAGGCGGTGCAGCAGGGAGTTGGGGCGGTGCTCGGCCATGAAGCGGCGCTGGGCGTCGTCCCAGGGGAGGCCGGCGCCGACCAGTTCGGCGACGAAGTCCTCCACGCCCTCGGTGTGGGTGGGCCCGGCCATGACGGTGTTGACGGTGACGCCGGTGCCCGCGGCGGCCTTGGCGTAGCCGCGGGAGACGGCGAGCAGCGCGGTCTTGGTCATGCCGTAGTGCACCATCTCCTCGGGCGTCACGACGGCGGAGTCGCTGGCGATGAACTGGACCCGGCCCCAGCCGCGTTCCATCATGCCGGGCAGGTACTGGCGGGTGAGCCGCACCCCGGAGAGCACGTTGATCTCGAAGTAGCGGCGCCATTCGGCGTCGTCGATCTCCAGGACGGGCCGCGGGCCGAAGATCCCGAGGTTGTTGACCAGGATGTCGACGGCCGGGACCCGTTCCAGCAGGGTGTGGGCGCCCGCGGCGGTGGCGAGGTCGGCGGCGACGCCGGTGAGGTCGGCGCCGGGCAGTTCGGCGGTGAGCTCCTCGACGGCGGCGGCGACCCCGGTCCCGGACCGGCCGTTGATCACGGTGCGGGCTCCGGCGCGGGCGAGCCCGGCGGCGATGGCCCGGCCGATGCCCTGGGTGGAGCCGCTGACGAGGGCGGTGCGCCCGGTGAGTTCGATCTCCATGCCGTCCTACCTTCCCCGGCCGGGCGGCTCCTCTACCAGGCGGCGGCGCCCGCGAAGGTGGTGGCGGCGGGCTCGTAGCCGAGGACGGAGCGGGCGGCGGTGATGTCGAGGGTGCGTTCGACGGCGAGGTGGCCGATGGCGTACCGGGTGAGGGTGGGCGGCTGGGGGCGGCGGGCGAGGAGGTAGGCGCCCTCGACGGCGGCGGCCAGGGACCGGACGGGCGCGGCGGGCAGGTAGACGGGGCGGGCCTTGACGCCGCGTTCGCCGAGGAGGGCGCGGAACGCCTCGTCGAGCGTCACCGGTTCGGCGTCGGTGATGTTGTAGACGCCCGTCCCGACGGGGCCGCAGGCGGCCAGGAGGCACGCCTGGGCGAGGTTGGCGACGGAGGTGAGGCTGACGCGCTGCCGGGGCCTGCCGACGGCGGTGAGGACGGGGCCGCGCACCGAGGACAGGACGCGCGGCAGGAGGGTGGTGTCGCCGGGGCCGTAGACGGCGTGGGGCCGGAGGATGAGGGCTTCGCGGCGGCTGGGGCCGCGCCAGAGCGCCCTGCCGTGGCCCCGCATCACCGACAGCACGGCCCGTTCGGCGGCGGCCTTGGACGCCCCGTAGGCGTTGAGGTAGCGGGGCGCGGGGGCCTCGTGCTCCTTGGCCATGACGGTGGGGCTGTACGGGTCGTACACGCTGGCGGTGCTGACGTGCACGAACCGCGCCTTGGGGAAGGCGGCCAGGGCGTTCTTGGTGCCGGTCAGGTTGGTGGCGAAGAGGGTGGACGCCCGGCCCCAGTCGCTGACGCTGCCCGCGCAGTGGATGACGGCGTTGACCTCTGGGGCGTCCAGGAGGGGCCCTTGGGTCAGGTCCCAGGAACGGTAGGACGCGCCGCCCACGTGCGCGCGGTCCACGACGGTGCGTCGGCCGTAAGCGTGCGTCTCGATTCCACGCTCGGCCAGGGCGCGGCACACGGCCCCGCCGACGAATCCGGATGCCCCCGTGACGGCGACTTTCATACGGCCGCCTCCCTTACCAGTTCGCGCAGGCGGTCCCGGTCGAGCTTGCGGCCGCGCCCGGAGCGGGGCAGGGCGGGGAGGACGACGACGCGGTCCGGGAGGGCGTCGTGGTCGATGACCTCGGGGAGCCGGCGGCGCAGGCGGCCGGGGTCGGTGTCGCCGACGACGGCCAGGACGACCTCCTCGTCGCCGGTCTCCGGGTCGGGCAGGCCCACGATGGCGGCCTCGGCGACGCCGTCCAGCGCGGCGATGGCCGGCTCGTACAGGCCGGGGTAGAGGTTGAACTTCCCCCGGATCAGCATGTCCTTCTTCCGGCCGGTGAGGACGAGGCGGCCGTCGTCGAGGCGGGCCAGGTCGCCGGTGGGCAGCTCGGTGAGGGGCGGGTCGCCGAGGTAGCCGCGGCAGAGGTTGGGCCCGGACAGGTGGAGTTCGCCGGAGGCGTCGAGGCGTGCGGGGACGAGGGGTTCGCCCAGCAGGTCCCCGTCGGAGCCCGAGCGGGTGTGGGCCAGTTTCTCTTCGGCGGAGGCGATCGCCACGGGGAGGATCTCGGTCATCGCGTAGACGGAAAGGACCTTGGCTGAGGGGGCGGCTGCGGACAGGGCGCGGCGCAGGATCGCGGGGGGTGCGGGGGCCGCGCCAAGAAGAACGTAGCGCAGGGCGGCCGGGAATTCGGGGGCGGCGTCCAGGATCTCGGCGAGGTGGACCGGGACGCAGAAGGTGTGGGTGGCTCCGCGGTCCCTGAGGAGGCGCGCGAACGCGGCCGGGGAGCAGAACAGCGGCGGCATCGACCAGCGCGCCCCCGAGATGAGCGTCGGCAGGCCGAGCATGAGCTGGTCGGTGTGGACGACGTCGCCCGGCCCCAGCGGCAGCCGTTCCCGGAACAGGTCGAGCGCGGCGGCGAGCGAACCCTGCGAATGGACGACCGCGCGGGGGTTCTCGGTGGTGCCGGAGGTGAAGATGACGGTGGCGGGCGCGTCGGGATCCCCGGCATCGGGGGGCTCCTCCGCGGGCCCCTGGACGATCTTGGCGAGGGACAGGGCGCCGCGCGGCACGCCGGGCAGCCACCGTCCCGTGTAGATGTGCCGCATCCGCCCCTCCCCCGGGACCTCCAGGGCACCGAGGTCGGGGAGCAGCAGGCCGCGGCGCCGCGCGTACGCCCGGACGGGCCCCAGCCTGCTCGCCGCGTACAGGAACGACTCGGCGGCCGACCACCGGGGACGCGCCAGGCGCAGCCGGGCGGTGAACATCTCCGGGCCCGCGCCCGGGTCGGCGAAGACCACCACGCCCCGGGCGGCCACGACGCCGAGCGCCAGCACGAGGGCTTCGGGCGACGGCCGTACGGAGAACAGCACCCCGTCCCCCGGTTCCAGCCCGGTGGCGAGGAGGGCGTGCCGGACGGCGAGGACCTGCCGGCGCAGTCCGCCGTAGGACAGCTCCGTCCCGTCCCCCGCGACCAGCGCGACGGCCTCGGGCGTCGCGGCGGCCTGCGCCAGGAGCCGCTCGATCAGGATCATCGGGCCCGCTCCGCTCTCACGGTCAGCCGCGCGTAGGTCGGGATCAGCACGCGGCGCGCGGCCGCACGACCGGTGATCTTCAGCGGTGCGGCGGCGAGGACCGTCCGGGCGACCGCGCGGATCTCGGCCATCGCCAGCGGGTAGCCGATGCAGAAGTGCGGCCCCGCGCCGAACCACAGGCGGCGCAGCTCGGGCGGGTGCGGCGGCCCGTCCGGGTCGAACGGCCCGTACGCGCGGCAGCAGTTGTAGGTGGCGATGAGGATCCGGTCGCCCGGCCCCACCCGCACCCCGCCCAGGTCCACGCGGCGGTGGACGCTGCGCAGCATGACGGGCGTGGGCGTCGTCACGCGCATCGCCTCGTCGATCGCCCGGTCGAGCGCCGACGGCGACGCCGCCGGACCGGACGCAGCCGGGACGTCGAGGCGGCCGGTGTCGTGCAGCAGGGCGATCAGGCGCGGCACGAGCGTGGCGACGGTCTCGGTCCCGGTGAGGAAGAACGCCCCGGCGGCGCCGCGCGCCTCCTCCTCCGACAGCCCGAGTTCCCGCATCCGGCCCATCACCGTGGAGTCCCCGCCCGCCGCGTACGCCTTGGCGGCGATGTCGCCGAGCGGGCCGAGCACGGCGCGGGCCCGTTCCACCTGGCGGGGCGAGAGGCTGCGGCTGCGCAGCGACACCATCGACACGATCCGCTCGCCCTGCTCGAACAGCTCCCGGAAGCCGGCCTCCGCGCCGTCCCCCGGACGCCTCTCCAAGCCGATGACCTCGCTCATCACGGCGCCCGCCATCACCCGCATCGTGTCCACCAGGTCGACCACCGCGCCCCGCTCCAGGTGGTCGGCGAGGCGTTCCAGCGGCTCGGCCAGGACACGGGCGCACAGGTCCTGGGTGTAGGAGGGCGTGAACAGCTCGGTGAGGCGGCGGCGCAGCACCCGGTGCGCCTCGCCCTCCATGTTGAGCAGCACGGACGGGCCGAGCACCGGCGTCCACAGGTCGCCGGGCGAGCCGGGCCCGTCCTTGCGGAAGGTGTCGCCGTCCATCAAAACCTCGCGGGCGCGGGCGGCGTCGTTCACCACCACGCCGACCCCGGGCACCCGGACGACGGGGCCGCGCCGGGCCAGGCCGCGCAGCAGCGGGTAGGCGACGGGGTGCGCGGCCAGGTAGAGCCGCCGTTCCCAGGCGTCCGAGGAAGGCGTCATCGCAGGTCCCCGATCCGGATGTCGACGATCTCGGGCGTGTGGCGGTGGTCGGCGTACCAGCCGAGCGTCCCGACCAGGCCGTAGGCGCGCAGCCGCCGCACCGAGCCGTGCACGAGGACGTCCTTGCGCAGCCCGTACGCGCGGGTCAGCCGGCGCACCCGGTTGACCAGGGCGCGGTCCTCGTGGACGTCCTCGATGCGGGTGCGCGGGAAGCCCCCGGCCCGCTCGTACAGGTCGGCGGTGATCGCGAGGTTGCAGCCCGGCATCATCACGTACGGCCCGAGGTAGGCGGGGTCCTGGTTGCCCGGCCGGAACCGGCCGAACAGCGCGGCGGTCGAGATCACGGCGGGCAGCAGCCGCCGCTCCCAGAACCTGAGCGCGAACTCGTCGGTGCGGGGCCGCAGCGGTCCGCTGACCAACTCCAGGCCGTCCGCGAACGCCCCCTTCACCGCCGCGATCCAGCCCGGGTCGGGCAGGCAGTCGGCGTCGGTGCGGGCGACGTGGGTGGCCCCGGCGGTGATGGCGTGCCGGAAGCCGGTGTCGGCGGCGGCGCCGGTGCCCTTCTGCGGCTCGGTGACGATCCGCACCTCCGGGCCGCCCGGGTGGGCGGCGGCGAAGGCGCGGACCGCGTCGGCGGTGCCGTCGGTGCTGCCGTTGTCGACCACGACGAGGGTGAACCCGGGGTCGGTCTGCTCGGCGAGCCGCCGCAGCGTCGCCCCGATCGAGCGCTCCTCGTCGTAGGCGGGGATCACGACCCACAGGTTCATCGGAACGACTCCGTTCTCGTTCACAGTTCGGCGAACACGACGCCGAGGCTGACGCCGCCCGCCAACCCGACGAACGCGACCAGGTCGCCCGGCCCGCACCGGCCCGCGCGCAGCGCCGTGTCGAACTGCAGCGGCAGGGACGCGGAGGCGAGGTTGCCGTGCTCGGGGAGCGTCACCACGAGCCGGTCCTCCGGAATGCCCAGGACCGACCGGAGCGTCTCCAGGTAGGGCAGGGTCACCTGGTGCACGCACACGGCGGCGAAGTCGTCCCAGGTCAGCCCGGTCTTCTCCAGGGCGGTGACGAACATCTCGGGGCCGTGGCCGAGGAAGGCGTCCTTGAGTTTGCGGCCGTCGCCGCTGAAGTAGGAGCGGTCGGGGTCGCGGGGGTGCATCGACCCTCCGCCGGGCAGTGTGCCGACGTCCCAGGCGGTGGAGACGGCGGTGAAGTCGCGGTAGAAGATCCCGCCGTCGGGGGCGGCCTCGACGAGCATCGCGGCGCCGCCGTCCGACAGCGTGTAGCCGGCGAACGCGTCCGCGAACTGCGCGCGGTCCCGCACCGACCAGCGGATCGCGCGCGACGGGCTCTCCCCCGTGCACACCAGCACCCGCTCGTGCTGCCCGGTGCGGATCAGCGCGTCGGCGACCTGGAGCCCGTTGAGGAAGCTGTTGCAGGCGTTCTTGACGTCGAACACCGGGCAGGTCGCGCCCAGCTTGGCGGCGACGATGTGCGCGGTGGCCGGTTCGACCAGGTCCTGCGAGGCCGACCCGAAGATCAGCAGGTCCAGCCGGTCGGGGCCGTGGCCGCGCTCGGCCAGCACCCGCCGGGCGGCGGCCACGGCCAGGTCGGACGCCTGCTCGTGGTCGGCCATGACATGGCGGGTCTCGATGCCGGTCATCCGCCGGACGATCGTCGGGAGCGGCCGGAAGCCCGCGCTGCGGGCCTCGACCAGCGCCTCCACCTCGGCGCTGGTGCGGGTGCGCTCGGGCAGGTGCGCGGCGACCCCTGCGATGCGGGCTCTCATGTGGTCCGGACTCCCGTTCCTGTCGATCCGTGCTGGTCGTGCCGTGTTCGTTGACGTACCGACAGCCTCACCGGCCGCGCCGGGTCCCGGCCAGGGAGACCCTACGGAACCGTGACCAGGCACTCCACCCCGGTTCGGGGTGAGTACCACCACTCAGGTCATTGAGGTGAAGTGCCTGGTCCGACCGGTACGTCCCAGGCCGCAGACTCTCCTTGTGATCAGGACGGAACACGCGGCGGCGGCCCGGCACGAGGCCCGGCTGCTCTGGAACGGCAACAAGGGCCTGTTCGCCCTGCTGAAGGCGGCCCGGCACACCGGCCCCATCACGCGCGTCCCCCGGCTGGGGTGGGAACTGTTCGTCTGTGAGGTCGGTTGAGTGGACATACGGGTAATCGAGTGGTTCGAGTTGACGTTCGGTGTTGGTTTCTGTACTTTCAGTAGCGCGATCTGGGACGCCGGGTTCGATGTCGGCGTGCGGGGCCCCCTTTCCACCGGAGTGATGGTCTGGGGCCTCCCCGTCGCCTCTGGTCGAGCCCACATGGCCAGGTCGCATAGGGAACCGGCCTCCCGGGAACGGACCACACACAGGATGCGTGTCGCCGCCCCGGGGTCGAGTACGCCGGGGACCAGTGCGCCCAGCACCGTTCGGGGCGCGCGGCTGAGCAACTCATGCACAGTCCCTAGGAACGGTGGGTGGTGACCGATCCGCTGCTGGCCCGGCAGGTCCTCGCCGACCACGCGTGCTTCAGCATGGTCGGCGAGGGCGGCGTCGGCCACATGTGGGCACAGTTCTTCGGTGAGGAGATGGCGCAGTTCTTCGGGGGCGCCCGGCACACGGAGGTGCGGACCAAGGCCCGCGACCTCTTCACCGAGGACGGCGCCCGCGGGCTCGCCACGCTGCTGGCCATCGCGGGCACCGAGACGGGCGCCTCGGGGACGTCCCGCACGGTCGCGCTCCTGCACGACACCGGCCAGCAGCACGCGCTGCTGGCCGATCCCGGCCTGATGGACAACGCCGTGCGGGAGGGGCTGCGGATGTCCACGCCCGCGCCGGTCATCGGACGGCACGTGGCGCGCGACGCGACGGTCGGCGGGCGGCGGCTGCGGGCGGGCGAGCGGGTACTGCTGCTGACCTACCTGGCCACCACGCGGGTGGGGCCGTTCGACATCGGGCGGGACTACGTGCCCGAGACGCGGCAGCTGTGGTTCGGCGGGGGACGGCACCTGTGCCTGGGGGCGGCGGTGGCCCGGGTCCAGATCGCGCGGATGCTCCAGAACCTGCTCTCGCAGGGCCGTCCGTACCGGATCGTGGCACGCCGAGCGGCCACCCGGGTCCTGGTGCCGACATACGCGAGCTTGCAGGTCAGGCTGGTTCCATGATGCAGAGACTTGCGGTTAGACGCAAGTCTCATTTCCTCTTGTTCCCGCCTTGAAACGCGTTCTACGTTGGGGCCATGACGAGCCTCGTGCCCGAGAGTGTCACCGTCCCCGAGCACTTCGACCCCAGCTGCCCCGACCTGATGGCCGAGCGGGTCCCGCTGGAGGAGTTCGCGGCGCTGCGCCGCACCGCCCGCCCCTGGTGGAACGCCCAGCCGCGCGGCCGCACCGGCTTCGACGACGGCGGGTTCTGGGTGGTGAGCAAGCACGCCCACGTCAAGGAGATCTCCCGCGACCACGAGCGGTTCTCCGCCGCGGCCAACGGCTCGGTGATCCGCTTCAACGGCTCGTTCACCCCCGAGGAGCTGGCGGTGCAGCGGGCGAACCTGCTGATCAACATGGACGCGCCGCAGCACGCCACGCTGCGCCGGATCGTCTCGCGCGGCTTCACCCCGCGCGTGGTCGAGGGGTTGCGGGACGCGCTGCGCGAACGGGCCGGGCGGATCGTGGCCGAGGCCCGCCGCGACGGCGGGGGCGGCGCGTTCGACTTCGTCACCCGGATCGCCGCCGAGCTGCCGCTGCAGGCGATCGCGGAGCTGATGGGCGTGCCGCAGGAGGATCGGGGGCGGCTGTTCGCATGGTCCAACCGGATGCTCGGCTACGACGACCCCGAGTACGACGCCGACCCCACCGGCTCCGCCGCCGAGATCATCGGCTACTCGATGGACCTGGCCGAGCGCCGCCGCGCCTGCCCCGCGCACGACATCGTCACCCGGCTCGTCCAGGCCGACGTCCGGGACGGCGGCGACGGCGCCCGCGGGCTGACCGACGACGAGTTCGGCTATTTCATGATCGTGCTGGCGGTGGCCGGGAACGAGACCACCCGCAACGCCATCACCCACGGCATGATCGCGTTCCTGGACGATCCGGGGCAGTGGGAGCTGTTCCGGGCCGAGCGGCCGGAGACGACGGCGGACGAGGTGGTGCGCTGGTCGACCCCGGTCACCGCGTTCCAGCGCACCGCCGTCCGCGACACCGAGCTGGGCGGGGCGGAGATCCGGGCCGGCGACCGGCTGGCCATGTACTACAGCTCGGCCAACTTCGACGAGGAGGTGTTCGAGCGCCCCGAGCGGTTCGACATCACCCGCTCCCCCAACCCGCATCTGGGTTTCGGCGGGACGGGCGCGCACTACTGCATCGGCGCGAGCCTGGCCCGGCTGGAGATCGGGCTGATGTTCGAGGCGATCGCCGACGAGCTGCCGGGCATCCGGCGGGCGGGCGAGCCGCGCCGGCTGCGGTCGGCGTGGATCAACGGCATCAAGGAGCTGCCCGTGCGCTGCGGCTGACGCCGCGGCGGTCCCCTTCCACCCGAAACTAGAACACGTTACAGTTGAACCTGAATCGGGTTCTAGACGTGGCCTCAGGTACCGCGCGAGCGCGTTACCTGGCCGGTGATGCGACGCCGGAGGCGAGTGTCACCGGCCAGATCGCGAAGCGATGCCGCGCTCGCACAGGCCCGGTTAGGGGCGAGCCGCCAGGCGAGCGCCGTAGGCCGGGACTTTGGAATCGCAGCCTAGAAGGAGACCGCAATGGGCACTCCCGTGATCGTCGACGCGGTGCGCACGCCGCTCGGTAAGCGCAACGGCTGGCTCGCGGGCCTCAAGGCGCAGGCCGTCCTGGCGCACGCCTACCGGGCGCTGCTCGACCGCTCCGGCCTGGACGCAGGCGAGGTCGAGCAGGTCTTCGCCGGATGCGTCACGCAGTCCGGCGAGCAGGGCGGCCACGTCGGCCGGTACGCCTGGCTGTACGCGGGACTCCCCTGGCAGGCCGGCGTCACCACCATCGACGCCCAGTGCGGCTCCGCCCAGCAGGCCGTGCACCTGGCGGCCGCGCAGGTCGCCGCCGGGGTGGTGGACGCGGCCATAGGCGGCGGCGTCGAGGTGATGAGCCGGTCGCCGCTGGGCAGCAACGTGCTGCCCGCCAATCCGCGGCCCGACGACTGGTCGCTCGACATGCCCAACCAGTTCGAGGCCGCCGAGCGGATCGCCGCCCGGCGCGGCCTCGCCCGCGCCGACCTGGACGCCTTCGGCGCCCGCTCCCAGCAGCTGGCCGCCAAGGCGTGGGCCGACGGGCGCTTCGACCGCGAGATCGCCCCGATCGAGGCGCCCGTCCTGGACGCCGAGGGCGCCCCGACCGGCGAGACCCGCACCGTCACCCGCGACCAGGGCCTGCGCGAGACGACCGCCGAGGGCCTGGCCCGGCTCAAGCCGGTGCTGGGCGAGGGCGCCCTGCACACCGCGGGCACCTCCTCGCAGATCTCCGACGGCGCCGCCGCCGTCCTGGTCATGGACGAGGACCGGGCCCGCGCCCTGGGCCTGCGCCCCCGCGCGCGGATCAGGACGCAGGCGCTGGTGGGCTCCGAGCCGTACTACCACCTGGACGGCCCCGTCCAGTCCACCGAGCGGGCGCTGTCCCGCGCGGGCATGACCATGGCCGACATCGACATCACCGAGATCAACGAGGCGTTCGCGTCGGTGGTGCTGTCGTGGGCGTCGGTGCACGGGCCCGACATGGACCGCGTCAACGTCAACGGCGGCGCCATCGCGCTCGGCCATCCGGTCGGCGCGACCGGGGCCCGGCTGATCACCACCGCGCTGCACGAGCTGGAGCGCCGCGACGCCGCGACCGCGCTGGTCACCATGTGCTGCGGCGGCGCGCTGTCCACCGCGACCGTGCTCGAGAGGGTCTGAGCGGGTGCCGTCCGCACCGGCGGGACCTGAGGACCTCGGCGGCGGCGTGTGGAGCGTGCCGGTGCCGATCCCCGGCAACCCGCTCGCCTACACCCTCGTGTACGCGGTGGAGAGCCCGCGCGGCCCCGTCCTGGTCGACGCCGGGTGGGAGCACGAGGACGCCTGGGCGGCGCTCAAGGACGGGCTGGGCACGTTCGGGATCGACCTCGCCGACGTGTACGGGGTGGTGGTCACCCACTTCCATCCCGACCACGCCGGGCTGGCGGGCCGGGTGCGGGAGGCGTCCGGCGCCTGGATCGCGATGCACCGCGACGACGCCGCGATCGTCCGGGCGTTCCGCGGCGTGCTGCGGCGGGACGGCGAGCGGCGCTGGGAGACCGACGCGATGCGGCGCGCGGGCGCGGGCGAGGAGGAGCTGGCCGGGCACGACCCGCGCGGCGGCGTGGACCCGCCCGCCGAGCCCGACCGCGAGCTGGCCGACGGGGACCTGGTGGACCTGCCCGGCCGCGCGCTGCGCACGGTGTGGACGCCCGGCCACTCGCCCGGCCACGTGTGCCTGCACCTGGAGGACGGCGACCGGATCTTCACCGGCGACCACGTGCTGCCGCGGATCACCCCGCACATCGGGCTGTACCCGTACGACATCCCGGACGTGGACCCGCTGGGCGACTTCCTGGCCTCGCTGGAGCGGGTCGCCCGGATGGGCGTGGGCGAGGTGCTGCCCGCCCACCAGTACCGCTTCCGGGGGCTCACCGAGCGGGCCGAGGAGATCATCGGGCATCACGAGGACCGGCTGAGCGAGATCACCGGCCTGCTGTCCGCCGAGCCGGCCACGCTGTGGGAGCTGGCGGCGGGGATGACCTGGCGCGACACCTGGGACGCGATGCCGCTGACGTCCCGCCGGATGGCGGCGGGCGAGGCGGCCGCGCACCTGCGCGCCCTGGAGCGGCGCGGCGTCGCCCGCCGCGAGGGGAACGGCGGCACGCTCAGCTTCGTCCGCACGGCCTGACACCTCTCCACGCACCCCCGGCGCCTCCGGGCCGGGGGTGCGACTCATGTCACTTCCCCGCACGGGACTCTTGATGAGACTCGAGTCTCATGTTAGAACGTGTTCTAGATCGTTCCCCCAAGCAAGCGCTCAGTCATCTAGATCGGAACCCGGCGCCAGCGCCGGTGGACGGGCCCCGAGGCGCGACGGCGGCCCCTCCGCCCGGCGCCGCGTTCCCCCGTACCGCCCCCGGGAAGGGACCGCAGTGACCGACCCAGATGTGAGCCTCGCCGGACGGGTGGCCGTGGTCACCGGCGCCGGCGACGGGCTCGGCCGGGCCGAGGCCCTCGCGCTGGCCTCCGCCGGAGCCCGGCTGGTGCTCAACGACGTGCGCGCCGAGACCGCCGAGGCGGTCGCCGAGGAGATCAGGGACCGCGGCGGCGAGGCCGCCGTCCACGCCGGAGACGTCGCGGCGTGGGAGACGGCCGAGGGCCTCCTCGCCACCGCGCTCGCCGCGTTCGGCGGGCTGGACGTGCTGGTCAACAACGCCGGCTTCACCCGCGACCGAATGCTGTTCAACATGTCCGCCGACGAGTGGGACGCGGTCGTGCGCGTCCACCTCCGGGGCCACTTCGTCACCTCCCGGATCGCCGCCGCGCACTGGCGGGCGCGCTCCAAGGAGACCGGCGGGCCCGTGTACGCGCGGATCGTCAACACCTCCTCCGAGGCGTTCATGATCGGCGCGCCGGGACAGCCCAACTACGCCGCGGCCAAGGGCGGCGTGGCGGCGCTGACTCTCTCGACCGCGCTGTCGTGCGGCCGGTACGGGGTGCGCGCCAACGCGATCTGCCCGCGCGCCCGCACCGCCATGACCACCGCGGTCTTCGGGCCCGCCCCGTCCGAGGGGCCCGACCCGCTCGCGCCCGAGCACGTCGCCCCGCTGGTGGCCTACCTCGCCTCGCCCGCCGCCCAGGACGTCACCGGCCAGGTCTTCATGGCCCACGGCGCCCGCGTCGCGGTCATGGCGCCGCCCACCGTCGCCTACGAGGCCCGCACCGAGAGCACGTGGACGGCCGCCGCCCTGGCCGCCGAACTGGGCCCCAAAGTCGCCACCGGCACCGCCGGCTTCGTCTCCGCCCTCTCCTGAGCACGACCCCTCGACCTGACCGCCCACCCCGGCCAGAAGGATCCTCCATGTCGCCTGAGACCGGCATCCTCCCCGACATCGACGTCATCGACCCCGGCGTGTACGAGAGGGAGGGCATCCCGCACGAGCAGTTCGCCTGGCTGCGCGAGCACGACCCCGTCCACTGGCACCCGGACCCCAACGACGGCGTCCCCGGCTTCTGGGCGGTGACCCGGCACGAGGACGTCGTGCACGTCTCCCGGCACCCCGAGCTGTTCTCCTCCCACACCCGCACGTCGATGTTCGAGGAGTTCACGCAGGAGGACATCGCCCTCTACGGGATGATGATGCTCTTCCAGGACCCGCCCGACCACACCCGGCTGCGGTCCATGGTCAACAAGGGCTTCACCCCGCGCATGATCGGCAAGCTGCAGGACCACATCCGGCGGATCTGCGATCGCCTGATCGACGCCGCCGCCCCGCTGGGCACCTGCGACTTCGTCGAGCACTTCGCGGCGCCGCTGCCCCTCTACACGATCTGCGAGCTGCTCGGCGCGCCGCTGGAGGACCGCGAGAAGATCTTCCACTGGTCCAACAAGCTGGTGGCGTTCAACGACCCCGAGTACATCGGGGACCGTTCCGAGTCGGCCGCCTGCGCCGCCGAGTTCGCCGCCTGGGCGGGCGAGCTGGCCCGCGACCGCGTCTCCACCCCGCGCGACGACATCGTGACCAAGCTGCTGCAGCCCGACCCCGACGGCACGCGCCTCGGCGACGAGGAGTTCCAGCTCTTCGTGATCATGCTGTCGATCGCCGGGAACGAGACCACCCGCACCGCCACCGCGGGCGGCATGCAGACCTTCTTCGAGCGCCCCGAGCAGTGGGAGCGCCTGAAGGCCGACCGGAGCCTGCTGCCCACCGCGGTCGAGGAGATCGTCCGCTGGGTCAGCCCGATCAACCAGTTCCGCCGCACCGCGACCCGCGACACCGAACTGGGCGGCAGGCGGATCAAGGCGGGCGACAAGGTCGTCCTGTTCTACGGCTCGGCCAACCGCGACGAGCGGGTCTTCGAGAACCCCCACGCCTTCGACGTCGGCCGCGACCCCAACCCGCACCTCGGCTTCGGCGGCGGCGGCCCGCATTTCTGCCTCGGAACCCACCTCGCGCGGATGAATCTGAGCATCATCTTTGAGACGATTCTCGATCGGATGCCCGACATCCGCCCGGTAGGCGAACCGCGCCGGCTGCGCTCCAACTTCGTCAACGGCGTCAAAGAACTCCAGGTCCAGTTCACCCCCGCCGACACCTGACCCCCGCGCCTCCCCACCCCATGAAAAGAGGCCCGCCATGACCCGCGTCTCCCACGTCGAGCTGGTCGATCCGAGTGTGTACGAGGCGGGTGGTGTGCCCCATGAGCACCTCACGGCGCTGCGGGAGCACGCCCCCGTCCACCGGCACCACGGCGATCCGGAGGCGGAGGCTCCTCCGTTCTGGGCGGTGACGCGGCACGCGGACGTGGTGCACGTCTCCCGGCATCCGGAGGTGTTCTCCTCCTACGAGCGGCTGGCGCTGTTCGAGGAGCCGGCGCCCGAGCAGCTGGCGCTGCAGCGGATGATGATGCTGAACCAGGATCCGCCGGAGCACACGGGCAAGCGGAGCATCGTGAACCGCGGGTTCACGCCGCGGGCGATCGGGGCGCTGGAGGAGCACGTCCGGGACATCTGCCGCGACCTGGTCGGGGAGGTCGCGGCGACGCTGGAGGCGGGCGGGGAGGCCGACTTCGTCCGGGACGTGGCGGCGCCGCTGCCGCTGTACGTGATCTGCGAGCTGCTCGGGGCACCGGTGGAGGACCGCGACAAGATCTTCCACTGGTCGAACACGCTGATCGGCGGCAGCGATCCGGAGCTGCAGTCGTCCCCGGAGGCCGGGGACACGGCGGCGGCCGAGCTGTACGCGTACGCGGCCGGGCTGGCGGAGGCCCGGCGGGCCGAGCCGCGCGAGGACATCATCACCCGGCTGCTGCAACCGGACGCGGACGGCAACGAGCTGACCGGGAACGAGTTCGAGCTGTTCGTGATGCTGCTGTCGGTGGCGGGCAACGAGACGACCCGGAACGCGGCGTCGGGCGGGATGCTGGCGCTGTTCGAGCATCCGGAGCAGTGGGCGCGGCTGCGCGCCGACCGGGCGCTGGTCCGGACGGCGGTGGACGAGATCGTCCGGTGGGTCACGCCGGTCAACCTGTTCCGCCGCACCGCGATCCGGGACACCGAGCTGGGCGGCGAGCGGATCGCGGCGGGCGACAAGGTCGTGGTGTTCTACGCGTCGGCGAACCGGGACGAGCGGGTGTTCGACGACCCGTTCGCGTTCGATGTGGGCCGGGAGCCCAATCCGCACCTCGGCTTCGGCGGCGGGGGGCCGCATTTCTGCCTCGGCGCCCATCTTGCCCGGCTCGAGCTGAGTGTGCTCTTCGAAACACTTTTGGACACTCTGCCCAATATTGAACTCTCCGGTAACGTCCGGAGGCTAAGGTCTAGTTTCATCAACGGCATCAAGGGGATGCCGGTGCGCCAGCGCCCGGCGTTCCACGACTGACAGGAGTGGTGCGTGAGCTGGGACTGGCGTGGCTGACACAGAGGAGTCGTCGGGCGGTCCGTTGCGCGTGGCCCTGCTCTCGTACCGGAGCAAGCCGCACTGCGGCGGTCAGGGCGTCTACCTCCGGCATCTGAGCCGTGAGCTGGCCGACCTGGGGCACACGGTCGAGGTGCTGTCCGGGCAACCGTATCCCGAGCTGGACCGCGACGAGATCACTTTGACCAAGATCCCGAGCCTGGACCTCTATCGGGACGAGGACCCCTTCCGCACGCCGGCGCTGCGCGAGTTCCGCGACTGGATCGACGTGCTCGAGTTCGCCCACATGAAGACCGGCGGCTTCCCCGAGCCGCTGACCTTCAGCCTGCGCGTGGTGCGCGAGCTGCGGCGCCGCCGCCGCGACTTCGACGTCGCGCACGACAACCAGGTCCTGGGCCTGGGCAACCTCGGCATCGGCCGGCTGGACCTGCCCCTGGTCACCAGCATCCACCATCCGATCAGCGTGGACCGGCGGATCGAGCTGGAGGCGGCGCGCGGCATCAGGCAGAACCTCGGCAAGCGCCGCTGGTACGGCTTCGTCGCCATGCAGTCGCAGGTCGCGCGGCGGATCGGCCCGGTGCTGACGGTGTCGGAGTCCTCCAAGGTCGACATCGTCAAGGACTTCCGGGTCGACCCGCGCGACATCGAGATCCTGCCGCTGGGCGTCGACACCCGGATCTTCCATCCGCGAGGCGAGCGCGTCCCCGGCCGCATCGTGGCCATGGCCAGCGCCGACGCCCCCATCAAGGGCGTGGACGTGCTGCTGCGGGCGGTCGCCAAGGTCGCCACCGAGCGGGACGTGCACGTGATCGTGGTCAGCCGCCCGCAGAAGGACGGCCCCACCGCCAAGCTCGTCCGGGAACTGGCCCTGGGCGAGCGGGTGCGGTTCGTCAGCGGCATCAGCGACGAGGAGCTGGGCGAGCTGCTGGCCTCGGCCGAGACCGCCGTCGTGCCGTCGCGGTACGAGGGCTTCTCGCTGCCCGCCGTGGAGCACATGGCCTCGGGCACCCCGCTGGTCGCCAGCCGAGCCGGGGCGCTGCCGGAGGTCGTCGGCGACGCCGGGATCCTCGTCAAGCCGGGCGATGTGGAGGAGCTGGCCGCGACGCTGCGCCGGCTGCACGACTCCCCCTCCGAACGGGCCCGCGCGGGCGAGGCGGGCCTGGCCCGCGTGCAGCGCAGGTTCGCCTGGCCGGCCGTGGCGCGGGCCACGGTGGAGCACTACCGCGCCGCGATCGACCAGCAGCGCTACCGGCGGATGGCCGCGGGCGGGGCCTGACCGGGGCCCGCACGGCACGCGCCGCGAGCGAGCCCCCGTAGGGCGCCGCGGCCCGACACAGGCGGGGACCGCCCCGGCGGCGTCCCCCGGTACGGAAGGAGCATCACCCTGCTGACCGTGGATTTCCAGCGGTTCCGCGTCAAACCCGGAGAGCGCGTCCTGGACATGGGATGCGGCGCCGGGCGGCACGCCTTCGAGCTGTACCGCAGGGGGGCGCACGTCACGGCCTTCGACCTGGACGCCGGCGAGCTCGCCGGCGTGGAGAAGATGTTCGGCGCCATGCGGCTGGAGGGGGAGGTCCCCGAGGGGGCGTCCGCCGAGACCGTGCGGGGCGACGCGCTGGAGCTGCCGTTCCCCGACGGCCACTTCGACAAGATCGTCGCGTCCGAGGTGCTGGAGCACATCCCCGACGACATGAGCGCCATGCGGGAGCTGCTGCGGGTGCTGCGGCCGGGCGGGAGGCTGGCGGTCACGGTGCCGAGCTGGCTGCCCGAGCGGGTCTGCTGGGCCCTGTCGGAGGACTACCACACCGCCCCCGGCGGGCACGTCCGCATCTACACCCGGGCCGAGCTCGAGGCCAAGCTGAAGGCCACCGGCTTCCGCGTGAACGGCCACCACCACGCGCACGGCCTGCACGCCCCCTACTGGTGGATCAAGTGCGCGGTCGGGGTGAACAACGACGATCACCCGGCCGCGAAGGCGTACCACCGGCTCCTGGTGTGGGACATCATGAAGCGGCCGCTGGCGACCCGCCTGGCCGAGCAGGTCCTCAACCCCGTCATCGGGAAGAGCGTCGTGGTGTACTTCACCAAGCCCGCCGGGTCCGCCGGGACCGCGGCGGCCGCCGAGGACGCGGAGACCGCGGATGCGGTCTGAGACCGCGCCTCCCGCCGTGCCCGGCGTGCTCGGTCCCGACGACGTCGTCGCGACCGCGCGCAGCATCGTCGCCCAGCAGGAGGAGTCGGGCGCGATCCCCTGGTTCAGCCCGACCGGCGGCGTGCCGGGGCACGTGGACGCCTGGAACCACGTCGAGGCCGCGATGGCCCTCACCGTGGCCGGGCTGCGCGAGCCCGCCCGCAGGGCCTACGAGTGGCTGCGCTCGGTGCAGCGGCCGGACGGGTCCTGGCCCGCCAAGTGGGTGCTGGGCGAGGTCACCGAGCCGTGGGGCGAGTCCAACCACGCCGCCTACCTCGCCGTGGGCGTCTGGCACGAGCTGCTGATGACCGGGGACGAGGAGTTCGTCCGGCGGATGTGGCCCGCCGTGCGGCGGGCCGTCGACTTCGTGCTCGGCCTGCAGACCGGCCGCGGCGAGATCATCTGGATGCGGAACCCGGACGGCGCCCCCTCCGACCACGCGCTGCTGACCGGCTGCTCCTCGATCTACCAGTCGCTGCGCTGCGCGGTGGCGCTGGCGGAGGCGCTGGGCGAGCCGGAGCCGGACTGGGAGCTGGCCGCCGACCAGCTCGGCCACGTCGTCGCCGCGCACCCCGAGGCGTTCGCCGACAAGAGCCGCTGGTCGATGGACTGGTACTACCCGGTCCTGTCGGGGCCGCTGCGCGGCGAGGCCGCGGCGCGGCGGCTCGCCGAGAGCTGGGACGCCTTCGTGGTGCCGGGGCTGGGCTGCCGCTGCGTGGCCGACCAGCCGTGGGTGACGGCCGCCGAGAGCTGCGAGCTGGTGATGGCCCTGGACGCGGCGGGCGACCGCGACCGCGCCCTGGAGCTGTTCCGCACCATCCAGCACCTGCGGCACGAGGACGGCTCGTACTGGACCGGCTGGCAGTACGAGAACCAGCGGCACTTCCCCGGGGACCGCTCCACCTACACGGCCGCCGCGGTCATCCTGGCGGCCGACGCGCTCGCGGACGCCTCCCCCGGCGCCCGCCTGTTCAAGGAGATCGCCGGGCGCCCGCTGGGCCCGTCCACGGCCGCCGACCCGATCGCCTGCGGCTGCGGGGTGTTCACCCGGGAGGCGACGCCCACACCCGGGGCGTACTGACCCGGGGCGTCACAGGACGGGGGTGTCGGCCGTTCTCTCCAGGACGCGCAGCGAGCCCTCGACCCGGTGCTCGGTGAAGGCTCCGCTGGCCAGGGCGCGCTGGTAGACGTGGTACGGGGCCTGGCCGCCGTCGGCGGGGTCGGGGAAGACGTCGTGGATCGCCAGCGCGCCGCCGACGGCGATCCACGGCGCCCAGTCGGCGTAGTCGGCCTGCGCCAGGTCCTCGGCGTGGCCGCCGTCGATGAAGAGCAGGGCGACCGGGGTGCGCCAGAACGCGGCGACGGTGCGGGAGGCCCCGACGATCGCGACGACGTGGTCCTCGAGCCCGGCGGCGCCGAGGGTCCTGCGGAAGCTCGGGAGGGTGTCCATGCGCCCGGTGAGGGGGTCCACCAGGGACGGGTCGTGGTGCTCCCAGCCCGCCTGGTTCTCCTCCGAGCCGTGGTGGTGGTCGACGGTCACGACGGTCGCGCCGGTCGCCCTGGCCGCGGCGCCCAGGTAGATCGCGGACTTGCCGCAGTAGCTGCCGATCTCCAGGAGGGGGCGGCCGGAGCCGCCGTGCCGCGCGCCGTACTCCAGGGCCGTCTCGTACAGGGCCCGGCCCTCGTCGTCGGGCATGAAGCCCTTGGCGGCGCGGGCCGCGCGCAGCAGGTCGCCCGGCATCGGCACGGCGGGCGCGGCGTCCGGCCGCGGGCCGTCCTGGGGCGGTGCCGGGGGTGGGGTCGTCCCCGCGTGGGTGGACGCCGTGCTGTGGGTCATCGGTCTCCTCCGCCGGGCGTGTCCCGGCACTTTATCCATATTCGGTCGGGGTTGAACCAAGTGTCCCCGGCGGCTGTGATTTCGACGCGTCCGGGCCGCCGGACATCCCCGGTTTCCGGGTGATACGGGGGTGTCCCGGAGGCTTGCCCGACAATAGTGGAACGTGTTCTACTTTTCCCCGAGCGGGTGCCCCGGCGCCCGGCAGGGCGCGTATCGAAGATCGAACCTGGTTCGGTATGTTGGCCCGCGCGGAACGACCGTGTCGGGCTCACCGGTGGCGCGTCCCACCGGGTGGTGGAACGGAGACAACGACGATGAAGGTAAGCGTCGACCCCATGGTGTGCGAGGCCAACGCCGTCTGCGTCGGTCTGGCCCCGGAGGTCTTCGACCTCAACGACGACGACGAGCTGACGATCCTCCTGCCGGAGGTTCCCGAGGACCAGGCCGACCGCGTCCGGCACGCGGTGCGGTCCTGCCCCAAGGCCGCGCTCAGCCTCGACGAGTAGCACCGGACCGCGGCACGCCGCGCCGGCCTCCCGCACCCCTTCACATCCACCCCTTCGAGGGCGCCCCCGGGCGTCCGACCCCTGTGGAGGCAGACATGGCACGTGCCGCGGTACTGCACGCGGTCGGCGACGACGAGCTGGACCTGCGCGACGACGTCGGCACGGCCGACCCGGGTCCGGACCAGGTCAAGGTCCGGATCAGGGCGACCGGGGTCTGCCACTCCGACCTGTCGACCATGACCGGGGTGCTGCCCACCATGCCGCCCACCGTGATGGGGCACGAGGGCGCGGGCGTGGTGGCCGAGGTCGGCGCGCACGTCACCAACGTCGCGGTCGGCGACCACGTGGTCGTCAACTGGACGCCCGACTGCGGCACCTGCCCGGACTGCCTGCGCGGCGAGCCGTACCTGTGCATGACCTTCATCGCCCAGGCGTTCGGCGACCCCAGGTTCACGCTCGGCGACGGCACCCCCGCGTTCGGGATGGCCGGGGTCGGCACCTGGGCGGACGAGATGACGGTGCCCTGGCAGGGCGTCATCAAGATCGACGAGGACGTGCCGTTCGAGTACGCGGCGCTGCTGGGCTGCGGCATCCCCACCGGGGTGGGCGCCGCCATCAACACCGCCCAGGTGCGGCCCGGGTCGAAGGTGGCCGTCGTCGGCGCGGGCGGGGTGGGCCTGTCGGTCATCCAGGGCGCCCGCATCGCCGGCGCCTCCGCCATCCTGGCCGTCGACCCCAACGAGGCCAAGCACCCGATCGCCAAGCGGTTCGGCGCCACCCACACCGCCACCCTGGACGGCCTGGAGGAGGCCAAGGGCCTGCTCACCGGCGGCCTGGGCTTCGACTACGCCTTCGAGGTGGTCGGCAAGTCCGCCGCCATCGCCACCGCCTGGGGCGCCACCCGGCGCGGCGGCGACGTCATCGTGGTCGGCGCGGGCGCGGCCGACGACGACTTCGCGCAGAGCGCGTTCGCGCTGCTGTTCGACGGCAAGAACCTCAAGGCGTCGCTGTACGGCGGCTGCGACCTCAAACGGGACGTGCCGCGCTTCGTCGACCTGTGGCGGGCCGGCCGGCTCGACATCGACGGCCTCATCTCGCGGCGCATCCGCTTCGAGGACCTCAACGACGCGGTGCGGGCGCTGCGGAAGGGCGACGTGATCAGGCAGGTCGTGCTCTTCGACTGAACCGCCCGGTCCCTCCCGGTCCGCCGCTTCACCGTCCGGGTCGGCGGCGGGCCGGCGGTATGTCATCCTTCTTCCTGAGTTCCTGAGCCGTACGCGAGTCGATCATGGAGCAGGGTTGGCGTACCCGTACCTAGGCGAGCCGGGACCGTCCAGGAGTACCCGGCCGGTCCGCGCGCTCGCCGCCGGAGCCCTACTGGCCGTCCCGGCGCTGTGCGCGCCGCTGCTGGCCCCGCTGCCCGCCCACGCGGCGGCGCCGCCGGCGGCCGTGGCCGAGCGCCGCATCCGCGACGTCCAGGGCGGCGGGCACGTGTCGCCGCTCAACGGCACGGTCGTCACCCGGGTCCCCGGCGTGGTGACGGCGGTGTCGGGCAACGGGTTCTGGATGCAGGACCCGCGCCCCGACCGCGACGATGCCACCTCCGAGGGCGTCTTCGTCTTCACCCGCACCCGGCCCCCGGCGGCGCCGGGCGACGCCGTCCGCGTGGACGGACGGGTCAGCGAGTTCCGGCCCGGCGGTTCCCGGTCGCCCTTCCTGGGCCGCACGGAGATCGACGCGACCCGTACCGTGACCGAGGCGCGCGGCGTCCCGCTGCCCGCCCCGGCCGTGCTCGGGCCCAAGGGGCGCAGGCCGCCGTCCACCGTCGTGGACGGCGAGCCCGGCGCCGCCCCCGGCCGCGACGTCGAGTCGGGCGGGCGCTTCGACCCGGCGCGGGACGCGCTGGACTTCTACGAGTCGCTCGAAGGCATGCGCGCCGCGGTCGAGGACGCCGTCGCCGCCGGCCCGTCCCGGCACGGCGAGATCCCGGTGCTGCCGGCGGGCGGCGCGGGCGCCGGTCCGCGCACGGCGCGCGGCGGGGTGCTGGAGACCGCCGCCGACGCCAACCCGGAGCGGATCGTCCTCGACGACGCGCTCGCCGCCCTCCCCGGGATGAACGTGGGCGACCGGCTCCCCGGCCCCACCACCGGCGTCGTCGACTACGGCCACGGCTCGTTCAGGCTGCTGCCCACCGCCACCCCGCAGCGCCGGGACGGCGGCCTGACCCGGGAGACCACCCGTCCCGCCCGCGCCGGCGAACTGGCCGTCGCCACCGCCGACCTCGGCGGGCTGAGCCCGGACGCGCCCTCCGAGCGCTTCGCCGCGCTGGCCGCCGACGTGGTGGAGGGGCTGCGCTCCCCCGACCTGGTGGCGATCACCGGGCTGCGCGACAACAGCGGGGCGGCCGACGACGGCACCGTCGCCGCCGACCAGACCGTCGCCGAGCTGATCACCGCGATCAGCGCGGCGGGCGGACCCGGCTACGACTGGCGCTCCATCCCGCCGCGCGACAACGCCGACGGCGGCGACGCGGGCGCCAACGACCACATCGGCTTCCTGTTCCGGACCGACCGGGGGCTGGGCTTCGTCGACCGTCCCGGCACCGCGGCGGCGGGCGGCGCGGGAAGCGCGCAGGACGGCGAGGCGCCCCGTCCCGCCGACCTGTCCGGCACCCCGGTCAAGGCCCTGCCCGACGGCTCGGGCGGCGTGCGGCTGAGCCTGAGCCCGGGACGGATCGCCCCCGGCGACGCCGCCTGGAGCCGTACCCGCAAGCCGGTCGCGGGCGAGCTGACCTGGCAGGGCCGGCGGATCATCGTCGTGGCCAACCAGTGGTTCCCGCGCACCGGCGACGACCAGCCGCTGTTCGGCCGCCACCAGCCGCCGCTGCGTCCCACCGAGTGGCGGCGGGACGCGCAGGCCCGCGTGGTGGCGGGCTTCGTCCGGTCGGTGCGGGCGGTGGACGGGGACGCCGCCGTCATCGTCGCCGGCGACCTCAACGAGCAGGAGTTCGCCACCCCCGTCAGAACGCTGGCCCAGCAGGCCCGGCTGCGCGACCTCCCGGCGGCCCTGCCGGCCCGGGAGCGCTACACCACGGTCACGGGCGGCAACGCGCGGGCCCTCGACCACATCATGCTCAGCCCGTCGCTCGCCGCGCGCGGCCACGAGTACGACATCGTGCACCGCAACGCCGAGTTCGCGGAGCGGGCCGGCGACCGCGACCCGTCCGTGGTCCGCATCGACATGTCCGGGAAGTAGCCGCCGCGCGTGAAGCTGCGGTGGCCGGCGCGCGCTGCCCTAAAGTGCCGCCGGCCACCGAAGCGACACTTCGATTATCGCCTTGCGTGCCGCCTCCGCTACATCCACCGACAGGCACTTGTCACCCATCCGATCCCTTCGGGAACGGCCCGAAGGTCCGAAGAAGTTTCATCTCCGCACGCCGGGGCACCCACGGGAGGTCACGAGCCCCCCACGTGAGGAGACGACCCCCATGGCGGTCAGGTACAGATCCGGCGTCAGCGTCATCGGGCTGATCTACATCATCGTCGGCGTGTTCATCGCCTGGGACCGCGGATACATCGACTCGGAACTGGTGCGGCAGGTCGCCAGCGCACTGCTCGCGATCTTCCTGTGGTTCCTCGTCCTGCTCGGCGTCGATCTCAACATCCGTACCTGAGCACCCGTACATGACACCTGCAACGCGGACAAAGTGGCCAGGGCGTGAGCGCTACCTCGCGCCGCGGCCACAGCCCCGCGCCCGGCCATGGACCCGCCCCCGATCCGGCGCTACCTTCCGGGCATGGCCAAAGACGGATGCAGTTGTGGACACGGCGGCAGTTGCTCGTGCCCCAAGGGGTGCGGCTGCGGCTGCAACGGCTGAACGACACGAACGGGCCGCCCGGGATCGTCCCCGGGCGGCCCGCTCACACCTTCGGGTCAGGGCGCGGGCGTGCGCCAGAACATCGGCGTCTCGCCCCTGTGGTCGGCGCTGATCCCCGTCCCCACGACCTCCCCGCCCAGCACGGCCAGCGAGGTCAGCCGCTGGTCGCCGCGCCCGTCCAGACCGGCGCCGAACGCCGGCACGCGCCGCCAGTCCCCGGCGCCGCCGGGCGAGCTCCACAGCACGACGTCCTGGCGCCCCGGCAGGCCCGACGAGCCCGCCAGCAGGAAACCCTTGGACGTCGCCGCCACGGCCGTCAGCGTCGTCGTCTCCCCGGCCCCCTGCGGCACGCTCGTCCGCCACGTGCGGCCGCCGTCGGGCGAGTGCGCCACGAACGCGGCCGCGCGCCCGGGAGCGCCCGCGGCCCCCGCGGTACGGCCCCAGCCGAGCGCCACCAGCGCGTCCCCGCGCGCGACCACCTGGAAGAAGGCACCCGAGGCGATCCCCGCCGGAAGCGCGGGCGAGGCCACCGCGGCCCACTTCCGGCCGTCCGCCGAGGTCCAGATCGCGGGCAGGTCGCCGACCGGCGACCTGCCCGACGATCTCGCCGTGGCCGACCGAGAGCGTCACATCGTGGATGACCGCCATGGCGCCGTACCCCGCGGTCAGCCCGCGGACCTCCAGCGCCCTGACCTCGGTGGTCTCCGT
>NZ_JBHSON010000018.1:0-136071 GCF_042656285.1 Actinomadura rugatobispora
CGTCGTCGCCGGTGAAGACGTGGCGGCCGGTCAGCAACTGGAACACGGTGGCGCCGAGGGCGTACAGGTCGGCGCGGTGGTCGACGGGCTGCCCCATGATCTGCTCGGGCGCCATGTAGGCCAAGGTGCCGATACTGGCATCGCCGGTCAGGCCGGTGGTGGCGCCGTGCAGCCGGGCGATACCGAAGTCGCAGACCTTCACCGTCCCGTCGCCACTGAGCATGAGGTTGGCGGGCTTGACGTCGCGGTGAACGATCCCGGCGGCGTGCGCGGCGGCCAGGCCCTCGGCGGCCTGCGCCCCGTACTCCAGCACATCCTCGATCGGCAGCCCGCCGGGATGGTCGCGCAGCAGGCTCTTCAGATCACGGCCGTGCAGGAACTCCAGCACCAGATAGGACAGCCCGTCATGCTCGCCGACGTCATGGACGACGGCGATGTTGCGGTGCGCCAGCCGCGCCGCCGCCCGCCCCTCCCGCTCGAACCGGGCCAGCGCCTGCTCCCGGAGGGAGCCGTGCATCAGATGCGGTTGCAGCACCTTGACCGCCACCGGCCGGTCCAGCCGGAGGTCCTCGCCTCGCCACACCTGGCCCATGGCGCCCTCACCCAGCAGCTCGGCCACCCGATACCGGTCCGCCACCACGGCACCCTCAACCAGCAACCCGCAACCTCCGGCCCACATCCGCTGGCAACGGCTCCAAACCGCCAAAGACCCGACCCCAACCTACGGCCCAGGAGCCCAAAAGCCACGACGAGCCGCAAAGTAGGCGGTCAACCGGTTCGAGCCGTGCGGAGAATCGGAACGGTGGTCAGCGGATGGGGACCCGGGAGCAAGCGGACAATCCAACGATCCTGCCCCGGAACCGCAATTCCCCAGGAATTCACAGGTCGGAGGGTGCTCGGCCGTCGTGGGATCGCGTCCGGTCAGTCTTCGCGCCAGGCGAGCTTGATGAGCATGTTCTTGGCGTCCTCGGCGACCTCGGCGTCGGCGACGACGTCGTAGCGGCCGGCGACGATCTGGCTGCGGGAGGTGAAGTCGCGGCGGCCGCCGGTGACGGCGTGGGCGATGAAGCCGAAGACCGCCCCGAAGACGGCGCCGAACAGGACGCCGCCGAGCAGCAGCCCGAACACGTCGCTGTGGTTGGCGGTGAACAGGGTGAGCAGGAGGCCGACCAGTAGGCCGAACCAGGCGCCGCTGCCCGCGCCGGCGAGGGCGGCGCGGCCCTTGGTGAGGCGGCCCAGGACGGTCTCGACCATCTTCAGGTCGGAGCCGATGATCGCCGTTCGTTCGACCGGGAACTTCTCGTCGGACAGGAAGTCGACCGCTCGCTGAGCGCCCTCGTACTTGCCGTAGGACCCGACGACCGGACGGTCGGTCGCGGGAGGGACCGCTTGGGTGGACATGCCGTCCCCCTACCCAGGGATTTCCCGGACGCACCTGTTCGGGCGGTCTTGTCCCTCCTTGATCGTCCAGGCGCGTAGCCTGCGGTCCAGGGCGGCGCGACATCGGGGAGTGACGGGCGTTGGACGCGCAGGAGTTGGAGTCGTACCGGCGGTTCGCCGGGGTCGCGGTGGGCGGGGTGCCGCTGCTGATCGCCTTGGTGGCGGGGTACGTCCCGGTGTGGCGGCGCGGGTTCGCCACCGAGCGGACCGATGAGGTGCGGGGCACCTGGTACGGCGGGATGGTCGGCTTGGCGGTCGTCCTGATCGCGGTGGGCCTGGCCGGGTTCATGCTGCATCTCCAGGCGACGGAGGGCGCCGCGCTCCTGGAGGAGCCGTTCTGGACCGGCCTGCGGGACGGGGCGATCATCGTCGGGGTCGTGCTCGGCGTGCTGATGATCATCCTGCTGTGGGTGCTGCGCAAGATCGTCATGGTGGTGCGAGGAAAGACCCCGTACAGCCCGTTCGAGAAGCTGGGCTCCGGGGAGCTGCGCGGGCGGTTCAAGGAGGAGCGAAACGCGTTGCGGGAGCGGCTGGAGGCCGGGGTTCCCGGCGGGCCCGCGCGGGAGCAGGCGGTCGCGTGCCTGGAGGCGGCCGACACGATCACGAAGGAGCTGGCACCCCGGGCGGTCGCGTACACGGGCGGTTGGCCGGATCATTTCGTGGCGGTCGTGCTGTGCCGGGTGGCGCGGATGGTGCTGGACACCGGCGTCCCCGTGGACGGGAACGTGCCGTTCTGCTGGCTGAACCCCCTGCACGGACCCGCGACCGCGGTGTACGGCCAGGAGGCCCGGCCCCGCCCGCTGTGCGGCGGCTGCCTGGAGGAACTGGGTGCGGACCCCCAGCGCGAGGTGCACCCATTGCATGTGCCGCACCGGGACGGCGGCTGGCAGCCCTACCTGCTCGGGGTGTACTTCGAGGAGCGGCGCGGCCTCGATCATGTGTTCCGGCGCGTCCGGGAGAAGCAGCGGGCCCGCGCCTAGGGGTGCTGACTTCGCATATGGGGCGCGGGCTACGATGGCGGGCGACGGCGGGTGAGGAATCCGGTGTGAATCCGGAGCTGTCCCGCAACTGTGACCGGGGAGTCCTCTCTCGCTCAGGGCCACGGCGGAGACGCTGGAAGGCCGGGGGAGGACGCCGATCCGGGAGCCAGGAGACTCCGTGCCGTCGCCGACCTCTTCACCGAGCCGGGGCGCGGAGACCCCGGGGGAGGCTTGCCGATGATGCGTGCCCTGCTGCTGTCCACGGCCGACACCGAACTTCTCGCCGCGCGGGCGGCGGACGCGGGATATGTGACCGCCAATCCGGTCCGGATCGGGCTCGACGAGCTCGCGGCCCTGGCCGAGGGCGCCGACGTCGCCGTCGTGCGGCTGCTGGGCGGGCGCAAGACCTGGCCGGAGGGCGTGGAGCGGCTGCGCGGGCTGGGCCTGCCGCTGGTGCTGCTGGGCGGGGAGGCCGATCCGGACGCCGAGCTGATGGCGCTGTCGACCGTCCCGGCCGGAGTGGCGGCGGAGGCGCTGGACTACCTGCGCGAGGGCGGTGTCACCAACCTGCGGGAACTGGCCCGTTTCCTCAGCGACACGGTGCTGCTGACGGGTGAGGGGTTCGCGCCGCCGGTTCCGATGCCATCGTACGGTTTGCACGGCGAGCCCAGGGTGGAGCCGGGCCGCCCGACGGTGGGGGTCGTCTTCTACCGGGCGCACGAGCTGTCGGGGAACACGGCCTTCGTGGACGTGCTGTGCGAGCGCATCGAGGCGCGGGGAGCCAACGCGCTGCCGGTCTTCTGCGGGTCGCTGCGGGGTGCGGAGGAGGGGTTGCTGGAGCTGCTGGGACGGGCGGACGCGCTGGTCGCGACCGTCCTGGCCGGGGGCGGCGCGGTCGCGGCGGACGCGTCGGCGGGCGGTGACGAGGACTCCTGGGACGCGGGCGCGCTGGCCGGGCTGGACGTGCCGGTCGTCCAGGGGCTGTGCCTGACCTCCAGCCGGGCGGTGTGGGAGGCGTCGGACGGGGCGCTGACGCCGATGGACGCGGCCATGCAGGTCGCGATTCCCGAGTTCGACGGCCGGTTGATCTCGGTGCCGTTCTCGTTCAAGGAGGAGGGCCCGGACGGCGTTCCCGTGTACGTGGCCGATCCGGGGCGGGCGGACCGGGTGGCGGGGATCGCGGTGCGGCACGCCCGGCTCCGGCACCGGCCGAACGGGGAGAAGCGGGTCGCGGTCGTCCTGTCGTCCTATCCGACCAAGCATTCGCGGGTCGGGAACGCGGTCGGGCTGGACACGCCCGTGTCCGCGGTCGGGCTGCTGCGGGAGATGGCCGCCGCCGGGTACGACCTGGGCGGCGACGACGAGCTGTGGCGCGACCCCGACGACGGCGACCCGCTGATCCACCGGCTGATCGCGGCCGGGGGCCACGACGTGGAGTGGCTCACCGAGGAGCAGTTGAGCCAGGCACCGTCGCGGGTCCGGCTTGAGGACTACCGGTCCTGGTTCGAGGCGCTGCCGGGGCCGCTGCGCGAGGGCGTCCGGGAGCACTGGGGCGAGCCGCCCGGCGAGCTGTACGTGGACGGCGAGGACATCGTGCTCGCCTCGCTGCGGTTCGGGAACGTGATCCTGATGATCCAGCCGCCGCGGGGCTTCGGCGAGAACCCGGTGGCGATCTACCACGACCCCGACCTGCCGCCGTCGCACCACTACCTGGCCGCCTACCGCTGGCTGGACGAGGAGTTCGGCGCGGACGCGGTCGTCCACCTGGGCAAGCACGGCACGCTGGAGTGGCTGCCCGGCAAGGGCCTCGGGCTGTCGGACGGCTGCGCCCCCGACGCCGTCCTCGGCGACCTGCCGCTGATCTACCCGTTCATCGTGAACGACCCCGGGGAGGGCACGCAGGCCAAGCGGCGCGGCCACGCCACCGTCGTCGACCACCTGGTGCCGCCGATGGCGCGCGCCGAGTCGTACGGCGACCTGGCCAAGCTGGAGCAGTTGCTGGACGAGTACGCCACCGTCGCCGACCTCGATCCGGGCAAGCTCCCGGCCGTCCGGGCGCAGATCTGGACGCTGGTGCAGGCCGCCCAGCTGCACCACGACCTGCACCAGGACGAGATGCCGGACGAGTCGCAGTTCGATGACTTCATCCTGCACATCGACGGGTACCTGTGCGAGATCAAGGACGTGCAGATCCGCGACGGCCTGCACATCCTGGGGCGGCGGCCGGTGGACGAGGCGCGCGTCAACCTGGTGCTGGCCGTGTTGCGGGCGGCGCAGGTGTGGGGCGGGGTCGCGGGCGCGATGCCGGGGCTGCGCGCGGTGCTGGCCGCCGAGTTCGGCTTGGACGAGAAGGCGCTGCTGGCCGACCCGGGCCGCCGGGTCGAGGCCGACCTGTCCGCGCTGACCGCCCTCGCCGACGGCCCCGCCCGCACCGCCTCCGACGCCGTCGACCTCCTGGAGCGGCTCGCGCGCACGCTGGTCGAGGGCATGGAGGCCGCGGGCTGGGACGTCGCGGGCGCCAAGACCGTCTGCGACGGCGTGTTCGGGCGGGAGATCCCGGACGTGGTGCGGCTGCTGGAGTTCGGCGCGGCGGAGGTGGTGCCGCGGCTGGACGCCACGTCCGGGGAGATCGGCGCGGTGCTGCACGCGCTCGACGGCGGGTACGTGCCCGCCGGGCCGTCCGGGTCCCCGACCCGGGGCCTGGTGAACGTGCTGCCGACCGGCCGGAACTTCTACTCGGTCGACCCGAAGGCGATCCCGTCCCGCAACTCGTGGGAGGTCGGCGTCGCCCTCGCCGACTCGCTGATCGCCCGGCACCTGGAGGACACCGGGGAGTATCCGTCCAGCGTCGGCCTGACCGTCTGGGGCACCTCCGCGATGCGGACGCAGGGCGACGACATCGCCGAGGTGCTGGCGCTGATCGGCTGCCGCCCGGTCTGGGACGACGCCTCGCGCCGGGTCACCGGGTTCGAGATCGTCCCGGCCGAGGAGCTGGGACGGCCACGGATCGATGTCACCGTCCGCATCTCCGGCTTCTTCCGCGACGCGTTCCCGCACGTCATCGCGCTGATCGACGACGCGATCACGGCCGTCGCCGATCTGGAGGAGCCGCCCGAGGCCAACCACCTGCGGCGGCACGCGGCCGAGGACCACGCCCGGCACGGCGACTGGCGGCGCGCGACGTCCCGGATCTTCGGGTCCAAGCCGGGCGCGTACGGCGCCGGGCTGCTGCCGCTGATCGACGCCCGCAACTGGCGCGACGACTCCGACCTGGCCGAGGTGTACGCGGTGTGGGGCGGCTACGCCTACGGCCGGGGCCTGGACGGGCGCGAGGCCCGCGCCGACATGGAGTCCTCGTTCCGCCGCATCGCGGTCGCGGCCAAGAACCAGGACACCCGCGAGCACGACATCGTCGACTCCGACGACTACTTCCAGTACCACGGCGGCATGGTCGCGATGGTCCGCTCCCTCACCGGGAAGAGCCCCGCCGCCTACGTCGGCGACTCGGCGTTGCCCGACCAGGTGAAGACCCGCACCCTCGCCGAGGAGACGCACCGCGTGTTCCGGGCGCGCGTGGTGAACCCGCGCTGGATCGCGGCGATGCGGCGGCACGGCTACAAGGGCGCGTTCGAACTCGCCGCCACCGTCGACTACCTGTTCGGGTACGACGCGACCGCCGGGGTCGTGGACGACTGGATGTACCAGAGCCTCGCCGAGGAGTACGTCTTCGACGACGAGACCCGGGAGTTCATGGAGCAGTCCAACCCGTGGGCGCTGCGCGGCATCACCGAACGCCTCCTCGAGGCCGCCGAGCGCCGCCTGTGGGCCGAGCCGGACCCGGACGTCCTGAACCGCCTCCGCGCCCAGTACCTGGAACTGGAGGGCGACCTCGAAGCAGAGGACTGACGGGTCACTCGTATACGTAGCCCATGGGCATGAGGTCGCGGGCGCTCACCGTGACCAGTTCGCCTTCCCACCAGAAGGTGACGTCCGCGTCCGGCGCGAGTTCGGCGATGAACTGGCGGCACGCTCCGCAGGGCGAGCAGGAGCGCCCGTCGGGACCGGCGACCACGATGGCGGTGATCTCGCGGCCGGCGGTGCTCGCGGATCCCCCGAGCACCGCCGCGGTCAACGCCGCCCTCTCCGCACATATCGTCAGGCCGAACGAGCCGTTCTCGACGCTGCAGCCATCGAAGATCCGCCCGTCGGCGGCGACGGCCACCGCGCCGACCGGGTACGAGGAGTACCGGCAGTACGACATCCCCCGGTTCCTCAGCGCCCGCTCGTAGTTCTCCCGGGGGCCGGACGGTGCCGACCGCGTCGCGTGCGTCTTCGTCAACACGGCGACCGCCGGGTCACCGCCGAGTTCGGTGAGCAGTTCGCGCATGCGGCGGTCGTGCTCGTGTGCGAACTCCTCCCGTTGCTCGATCGCCGCGTTGATCTGGTCGCCGTAAGGGGGTGCCGGCGTGGTGAGCGACACGCCGAGCGCCTGCAGCCCTGCCACCGTTTCGTGCAGCGTCCGGTCGCCTGCGGTCTCTCTGGGAAACTCCACCTCGAGGAACGTGCCCAGGCCGTCCAGGTCGTCCAGGGCCAGCTCGGCACCCTTGAACGTGGAGGCACTGCGCAGCCGCCGGATCAGCAGTCCCGGCCGCAGGCCCATCGCGGTGAGCAGGCGCACGGCCGAGCCGGGCGCGTCCACGGCGAGGCCGATCTCCTGCCAGCGACTGTCGGGCAGCTTCCTCTTGTGCTCGATCCGCGCCTTGTCGCCGCTGAGACGGAGCCGGACGATCCAGCCGTCCTTGTCCATGGACTGGGCGCCGTGCGGGCCGAAGGTGATGTCGGTGAGCCGGATCGGGCTGGAGAACTCGATGGCGCTCTTCAGCGCTTCGGTCTCGGGCGCATTCAGCCGGAAACGCCGCTCGGTCTCAATCACGTGCAGTGTTCTCCCTTCGTCTGAGAACGGCGACCCGCATGCCGGAACCGGCACAGGACGCGCCGGCCGCGTCCAGGGCGCGGCCCAGCTGCCGCCGTCGCTGCTCCCGGTCCGCGTAGATCGATCCGAAGTACTGGGTCCTGCTGTCCAGGCAGCCGTGGATGAGCCCGGCCGCCGTGATGCGGACCGAACGCCTCTCTTTCCGCCGGGCCGTGCAGACGACCGGGCACCAGGGCGTCTGGAGCCTGATCACGTGCGCACCGCGCTGAAAGAACCACTTGTGGTCTTCCTGCCGGACGCCGGTGTAGCCGAGGCCGGTCAGCACCTCGGCCAGCGGAGCCAGAACCCGGCGCTGCTGATCGGGGTCGGTCACCTGGCACGGGCAAAGGATCTTGAGGGTGCCCTTCAGTTCGCGCGCCAGTTCTACCAGAGGGACGAGCCTGGCGGGCGCGCGGCGCAGGGGCCAGTAGGAGTTCAACGCGAACTCGACGCCGGACTCCGCGAGGAGCCGGCAGCTGGCGATGACGGCCTGGAAACTGCCCCGGGTCAGGTTCGCGTAGTCCTCTGCCAGGGCGGCGGGCAGGTTGACGCTGACGCGGAAGGGACGGCGTCCGGCCAGGCGCCCCAACGCGCCGGGATCGTTGGCGTTGGTGATCAGTGTCGCGTCGGTCACGCCCTGGGCGTTGACGGCCGCCAGATACTCTCCCAGCCGGGGATGCAGCGTCGGTTCTCCCCCGGAGAACTTCACCCGCACCTCTCCCCACGCCCGCAGATCGCCGACGATCTGGGCGATCTGGTCGGGCGTGGCCGCCAGCAGGGCGTCCCGGCCCGGCTGCCCCTCGTTGTGGCAGAAGACGCAGGCCAGATCGCACCGCTCGGCGAGCAGCAGGCGCAGCTCGATCGCCGGGGCGTTCACAGCTTGGCGCTCCGCATGACGTCCAGCCAGTGCTCGGTGCGGTCCGACCACGCCCAGCGGCGGAACTTCTCGTCCGAGGCCGCCTCGATCAGCGCCCCCGCGTCGTCGTCGCCGTAACGAACCTCGGGAGGGCCCGGCCGCGCCCTGGCCACGACGACGAAGTCACCGCCGGCCCGGCGGGCCGCCGCGCGAGCCTGCTCGGCCCGTTCCGCGGGGACGGCGTACATGTTGTTCCACACGTAACCAGGGCTCATCGCGAAAGCGCGCGTGCGGATGCCCAGGTGCGCCGCGACCGGGGCGACCGCGGCCTCGTCCACGATCTCGTCCAGCGCGTCGGGGAGCACGGTGAAGCCGACGGAGTTCGCCGTGGCGAGAATCCGCAGCGACGCACCGAGACCATCGGACAGATCGAGCCCGGCGGTGACTCCGGAGGCCAGCAGCGCGGCCGTCTCCGCGACGGGGAGCATGATGTCGTCCTCGCTCGCCGCCAGCAGTGCGCGCACGCCTTCGCCGACCGGCAGCGCGAAGTGCTCGACGAGGTGATGCCCCCAGCGGCGGCCCCACCTCCTTCCTCCGGCGAGCGTCACCCCCACCAGGTCGCCGGGCACGACCGGCACACGGCGGATCACCCGGGACGCCTGTGCCGTCCCGAGCCCCACGCCCACGGCCGAGAACGCGTCGCCTTCCTTGGTGTCGCCGCCGACCAGGTGGCAGCCGTACTCCCGGCACACGGCCTCGACCGACTCCACCAGGTCGACGACCTCCGCCGGGTCCGTGTGCCGCTCCACCTGGACGGCCAGCAGCATCGCCAGCGGTGTGCCGCCGGTGCAGATGACGTCCGAGAGCGTCTGCGTGACCAGCAGCCTCGCGCGCACTCCCGGCGCCGCGTTCTGCGCGAGGCGGTCCACCGAAACGATCAGCCGCAGCGGATCGGAGCCGTCCCCGAGCGGCAGGATCGCCGCGTCGTCGCCGACCAGCCGCCCGGACGAGGAAGTGTTGAGAATGGCCGCTATCTGGGCATGCAGTGCATATTCCCCCAGTTCAGCGAGGGAGTCGGGCAATTCCATCCGAACTGTGCCCTCTCATGAAGTAGCCGACCATTTCGGCGACTGATCCGAGGATGTCCTGCACTTTGCGGTCTCCCAAGCCCGATTCGGCGAGCTTGTGATCAGTGTCGAAGTTCACCGTACCGAAGGCCTCGCCGTTCTCGGAGCACAGCGGAAAGGCCAGAACCGATGCGACGCTGGGCCATATTCCCGCGATTTCGGCACCGTCCGGGCCGCGGGTTCTGGTGGCGTCGTCCAGATCGCCCGCGGACATCGCCTTGGTGGTCACGGCCCGTCCGGCGATTCCGAAATCGATCGGGACCTCCAGCGTCAACTCCGGATCCGTCCGGATGAACGCGCCGCAGACCGTGTATCGCTTGGTCCTGCTCTCGTCGACGATGGTCACCAGGCTGCGGTAGGTGACCCAGGGGCGCTGGGCGGCCAGCAGCGCCACCACGTCCCTCAGCAGGACCTCGCACAGCTCCTCGCCCTCGCGCCGTCCGTGCCGCGCGGTGAGCCGGGACCGCAGGGCGGCCGAGATGATCTGCAGGATGATGAGGACCAGGCCGATGGCGATCAGGACGTTGGCCCAGCCCAGGTCGACGGCGTGCCGGAGAAGTGACGAGGCCGACGCCTGCGGCGGTGCCCCCGCGGTCAGCATGCCCGTATAGATGGAGAGTACGGTCGCGGCACCGGCCGAGGCGCTTACCGAGATCCAGCCTTCATTTCGCGCGACCAGGCCGGGACGGCCACTCCGACCAGGCAAGATCGGTATCCCTCCGACCGCTGTCAGATCATGGTGTCATTATCTTAACAGCGTCAGTCGTGATCGAGCGGCCTTTCGGAGGCAGGGTTCGGACGTCGCTCCGTCCAGTCGAAGCGTGATGTCGAGGCGGTGACGCCGCGGTCGGCCATATGGGCGATCATGGTTGGACGGAGCGCCCGCCTGAGGCGGCGGGGGCGGGTGCGGGTGGCGCGTTCAGAGGGAATAGATCCACGGTCGCCGACTTGGCGCGCTCCAATTCTGGCAGGGGGTTTTCGCTCTGCCCGTTTACCTTGTTTCATTCACTATTAGAACGCACGGCCTCTTCTACCGGGGGAGGCGGTCGGTCCAGTGGGCGGTGACCGTGGCGGTGCCTCCCTGCCCGATGTGCATCTCGGCCCCGTCGGCCGTCATCAGGAAGCTGGTGCCGCTCACCTGGCCCGTCGCCATGTTCACCACCAGCCGCACCTGGTCGCCGTGCAGGGGGAGCAGCACGCCGCGCCCGCCGTCCGTCTCGCCGAGGTCTTCCACGCCGGGGGATTTCGCGATCGCCCGGAGCGCGGCGGCGCGGACTTTCGGCGGTGCGGGCAGCTGCGAGACCAGCGAGACCAGCGCCAGCAGCGTCTCCTGCTCCAGCCGGTCGGCGGGACGCCGGCCCGCGCTGTCCCGGGCGTCGCTGTTGCGGACGATGTCGGTGACCGCCGCCCTCAGCCCGGAGGGGCTCGTCGGCAGCCGCTCGATCCGCGCGACACTCAGGTCCTGCCCGGCCAGGACGAACGACGCCGGGAGCGGGGACTTCATCAGCCTGCCCTGCGTCTTGTCCCCGCGCATCCATTCCTGGCCGTCGCGCCGGGCCCACGTCTCGTAGCCGAAGGTGTCGGTCGTCATCTTGACGTACCAGTACGTCCCGGAACCGGCCGGTGCCCGCTCGGCCGCCGTGGCGGCCACGAGCAGGACCTGCCGCCCGGACGCCTGGCCCGACGGCGGCGGGCCGTCGACCGGGAGGGGCGTCGGCGCCGGGCCCGAGGAGACCGCGATCGCCGCCGCCGTGCCCGCCGCCGCCAGCGCGAGCCCGGCCGACGCGGGCCAGACCAGCTTTGGCCGCCTCCACGGCGGTCGCCGCACCGCCGAGGCGCGCGCCGTCCTGTCCTCCAGGCGCCGGCGGCTGCGCTCGACCGTGCCAGGGGACGGCTCCGGCGGGGCCAGCACGGCGGCGATCGTCCGCAGGTCGTCATCCATTGATTGCCTCCTGGTCGAGAACGTCGTGAAGCTTCGCGCGGGCCCGGCTGAGCCGGGAGCCGACGGTCCCCGGCGAGATGCCCAGCGCCTGGGCGACCTCCTCGTAGCCGAGCTGGCCCAGGGCCACCAGCAGCAGGACGTCGCGTTCGCCCTGGGTGAGCCCGGCCAGCGCCCTCGCCAGCGACGGCCGCAGGCGCCCCGCGGCGACCGAGGCGACGATCCGGCTCTCGGGCCCTTCGGCGGCGGGCTCGGGACCCAGCCGCGCCAGCGCCCGGTAGTGGCGGGCCTCCTTGCGCCGGTGCCGCGCCACCAGGTTGGTGGCGATGCCGAACAACCAGGGCCGCAGCCCGCCGCGCTCGGCGTCGAAGCGGTCCCGCTGGTCGAAGGCCAGGAGGAACGTCTCGGCGGCGATGTCCTCGGCCGCCTGCTCGTCCAGCCGCCCGGCCACGTACCGGTAGATGTCGCGGAAGTACCGGTCGTGGACGGTGGTGAACTCCTGCGGGTCCCGGCGGAAGCGGCCGGCCAGCTCGGCGTCCGCCGCCCGCTCGCCCACCCCTGCGGTCACGTACCGATCCCGGTCATGCGGAACCTCCCGGTGAGTGTTCGACTGTCACTCACACTTCGCCGCACGCCCGGTTCTTCTTCCCGTCCCTCAGGCGTCCAGGAAGGTGATCAGGGCGGCCGTGAGCTCGGCGGGGGCGTCCTCCTGGATGAGATGGCCGGCCCCGGCCATGGTGCGCAGGCGCGCGCCGGGGATGCGCGAGGCCAGTTCACGGCCCCGGTCCACGGGAACCCAGGTGTCGTCCTCGCCCCAGCACACCAGCACGGGAACGCCGATGGTCGCGTAGTTCTCCTGCATCGACCCGGTGTAGCGCTGGTCGTCCAGGCGCGCGGTGATCTGCCGGTAGAACGACGACTGGCCGCCGTCGGCGAGCCAGGGCGCGACCAGCGCCTCCAGCGTGGACGGGTGCAGGCCGGGGCTGCTGGCGGAGCTCACGTACTCGCGCACCAAGGCGCCGTGCACCGCGGGCGGGAGCCGCTCGAACACCGCGGCGTGCTCGCCCACCAGGGAGAAGAACGGGCTTCCCCAGGGCGCCAGGGAGACGGCGTCGACCAGGGCGAGCCGCCGGTACGGGACGCCGTGCAGCAGATGCGCGCCCAGCGCGACCGCGCCGCCGGAGTCGTGCGCCACCACCAGCGGCTCCGACAGCCCCCAGTGGTCGAGGAGCTCGGTGAACACCCGGCCCAGGGCGGCCAGCGAGATGTCCTGGCCGGGGGACTGCTCCGACGCGCCGTAGCCCGGCATGTCCCACACGTACACGGCGTGGTGAGGGGCGAGCGAGCGCGCGATGCCGCGCCAGATGTAGGACGAGAACGGAGTGCCGTGCAGCAGCACGACGGGTTCGCCCTCCGGCTCGCCGAGACGGTCCCAGCGGACCGTCCCCGATGTGCTGCGGTACGTCCTGCCCAGATTCCATTCCGGCACGACCGCCCTCTCCTCTCCTTGACGTTCATTGGTTCCCGGCATACCCAGCCGCGGGAAAGAAAAGGGTTGGTGGTGAGGGCGGCCCGCCCGCCATCCTGTGATCATGTTCGACGACGCGCAGGTGAACGCCTTCATCGAGGACGGCTTCGTCCGGATCGGAGACGCCTTCCCCCGGCGGCTCGCGGACGAATGCCGCGCGATCATCTGGCGGGACCTCGGCGCCGACCCCGCCGATCCGGCGACCTGGCCGCGGCCGGTGGCCGCACGCCCGGACCACGCGCAGCCGCCGTTCGCGGCCGCGGCCAACACCCCGCGCCTGCACGCCGCGTTCGACGCCCTCGTGGGCGAGGGACGCTGGACGCCGCGCACGAGCCTGGGCGGCTTCGTGATCCGCTTCCCCGGCGACGAACCGGCCGCCGTCGACGGCTGGCACGTCGACGTCAGCTTCCCCGGCCCCGGCTCCGACCCGCACGACTACATGACCTGGCGCGCGAACGCCGCGTCCAGGGACCGCGCGCTGCTGATGTTCTTCCTGCTCTCGGACGTGGGCGAGCACGACGCGCCCACCCGCCTGCGCGTCGGCTCCCACCTGGACGTGGCGCGCGTCCTCGAACCCGAGGGCGAGGACGGCCTGGACGCCCGGGAACTGGCCCGGCGCGCCGAGGCCGCCACCGCGCACCGTCCGACGGCGTACGCCACGGGCCGTGCCGGAGACGTCTACCTGTGCCACCCGTTCCTGGTGCACGCAGGCCAACCGCATCTGGGACGGGAGCCGCGCTTCCTGGGCCAGCCGAAACTCGCCCCGTCCGAGCCGATCCGGCCCGACCGCGCGGAGGGGGCCCGCTCACCCGTCGAAACCGCGATCAGGCGCGCCCTCGGACGGTGACCGCGGCCCTGCTCGGGGGCGGGGCCGGCCCACTGGGCGGCCGTCCAGGCCATGGTCCGGGCGGACGGCGACGTGGAAACCGTGCGTCTCGTCCCTTTCCCGGCGCGGTGGCCACACACGGTTAGAATGGAGTTGCGAATCGTAGCGGTGAGCTCCAATACCGCTGGACAAGAAGGACGATGACAACAGCGGCGGCGGTGGTAAGAGGGGCGCATGAACTCAGTTGCCGGGGATGTGGACGTGCGGATCGCGGCGCTTGCGGATCGCCTTTCCGCGGCCGGTGACCTGACCCGTCCCGAATGGCGGCGGGCGATACACCAGGCGCCTCGTCACCTCTTCGCCCCTGACCGGGCGTGGTGCGTCGCGGACGGGCCGGGGGAGGGGCACGCCATCGATCGGGCCGCCGACCCCGACACGTGGTGGGACGGGGTGTACGCCGACGCGGCCGTCATCACGCAGGTGCGCGACGGCGACGGCGACCCCGCCACAGGCCAGGGGCCCTGGACGTCGTCGCTGTCGGCGCCCGGACCCGTCGCGGCTTTCCTGGAACTGCTGGCTCCCCGCGACCACGACCGCGTCCTGGAGATCGGCACCGGCACGGGCTGGACGGCGGCGCTGCTGACGGCCCGGCTCGGCCCCGGACGCGTCACGTCCGTCGAGGTGGACGAGGAGGTCGCGAAGCAGGCGGCGGCCAATCTGGCGGCGGCCGGGTTCGTCCCCGCCCTGGTGACGGGGGACGGCGCGGAGGGCGCACCCGAGGGAGCCCCGTACGACCGTGTCCACGTGACCTGCGGCGTGACGACCGTGCCCTACGCCTGGGTCGAGCAGACCCGGCCCGGCGGCGTCCTGGTTCTTCCCTGGATGCCCGAGTTCGCCGGGGGCCACAAGACGCGCCTGACGGTGACCGGCGACGGCCGCGCGGTCGGGGGCTTCCACGGTTCGGTGTCGTACATGATGCTGCGCGCGCAGCGCGGGCGGGGAGTGCCCGCGCCGGGCGACGGTACGGAGTCGGGTACCAGGCTCGACCCGCGTACCGTCACCGGCGACTCCGACGGCGCCGATGTCGCGATCGCCGGGATGCTGCCCGACGTGCTCGGCGTCGAGCGGACCACGGTGGACGGCCGCTACGCCCTGGTCCTGGCCGACACGGCGGGCACGTCGACGGCCACCTGCGAGCACCGGCCGGGCGCCCGCGAACACCTCGTCCGCCAGAGCGGCGACCGCCGGTTGTGGGACGAGGTCGCCGCCGCCTACCTGCGCTGGGTGAGCTGGGGGAGCCCGGGACGCGAGCGGTTCGGCCTCACCGTCGGGCCGGAGGGCCAGCAGGTATGGCGCGACGACCCGGCGAACGTGCTGACCGCTGCTTAGCGGTCGCAGACGCGGCGTACGAGCGGGGACGCGCCGGTCGGGCACGCCGCCTTCGCGAGCCGTGCCGTCGTGGTGCGGTTCGAGGCCGCGGGGAGCTCGGTGATCGTCCCGTCCGGCCCCCAGCGGAGCGCGCGGTACTGCTCGCCCACCTTCGCGTGGCCCACGACGGCACCGGAGTCGTTGATGCCGGCCGCCTCGCTCCGGGCGGCTCCGGGCAGTGTGCCGAGGTCGGTGATCGTCCCGTTCGCGTCCCAGCGCACCGCCCGCGTCGTGCCGTCGGACGCCTGGGACACGCCGACCGCGACGCCGGCGCCGTTGACGTCCAGCGCACGGCTTTCGACATGCCCCGGGAGTGCGCCGAGGACGGTCACGCCTCCGCCCGGCGACCAGCGCACCGCCCGGTCGGCGCCGGACACCGTGACCTGGCCGACGACGGTGCCGGAGTCGTTGATCTCGTTCGCCACGGCCTCGGTCTGTCCCGGGACGAGAGCGAGGGCGGTCACGCGCCCGTCAGGCGCCCAGCGCACCGCCTGCCAGGCACCACTGGAGTTGGACGCCGTTCCGGCCACGGCACCGGATTCGTTGACGCCGGCCGCCCCGGCCGCGTCCCCGCCCGGCAGGCCGGGCAGGACGGTGGGCCTGCCGTCGGTGCCCCAGCGCACCGCGTCGTCGCCCGCCCAGCCGACCGCTTCCCCGGCCGAGTCGACGTCCAGCGCGCTGCTGAGACCGGTGACGTTCGCGGCGTCGAGATCGGTGATCGTCCCGTTCGCGCCCCACCGGACCGCGTGGGCGACGGCGCCCGTGGCGGCGATCCCGACGGTGACGCCGGCGTCATTGACGCTGTGCGCCAAGGCCGTGCGGGGGCCCGCGAAGTCGGGCAGGACGGTGATCTGCCCGCCGGTCTCCCAGCGCGCCGCGCGGGACGTCTGGCCGGCGATCACACCGCTGTCGCTGATCCCGTACGCGATCGCGTAGGTCTCGGCCCGCGACGCGGCGCCGGCGGTGGCGGTCATGCCACCGACCAGGGCGGCCGTCCCCAGGGCCGCGCATGCGGATCGCAGGCTCCTGCTCGCTACGGTTGCCAGTGCCCTCTCCCTCCGTGCGGTATGACGGGTTCGCTGGGCTGATCTTTCAGCACCGGAGATGACCGCAGCAGGGCGGCCGTCGGACACTTACCGGGCATCTGAAGGAGCCATGACCGCGTCGCCCGAACTCGCGCCCGCGACCGAGATACGCGCGTATCTCATCGACGAGATGAACCTGGCCCTGCGCCGTCCCGGAATGTACGGCGGCGAGGTGGCCCTCGAGCTGTTGCTGGGCCACCTGCTGTTCGTGGAACGCGACCGGGACGACTTGACCGAATGCCATCGCGCATGGGAGAAGCGCGGAATCTGGACGAGCACGGGCGTGACGGGGGCGTTCTGGTGGCTGCTGCCCAAGCCTCACGACCATGACATGGCGTCGGTGTACGCCGAGTACGCGCGTGCCCGCGGCTGGCTCAAGCCCGATCGGGTCCTGAGCGCGCAGGAGTACGCCGCCTTGCGTGCCGCGGCCCGCCCGTGGGCGGAGCGCGACCGCGTGTGGACGGACGTGACCGCCGAGTTCGGGCCGCCGTCCGTGCGCCTGGGAGGCGGCAATCCGCGCTACGGCAAGGTGCTCGGCTACCTGACCGAGGACCCGGACGCCCCGGTCGTGTTCTTCCACCTGTGGAACGGCCCCGAACGCGAGGAGGAGGCCGTCCTCCTCGCCGTGCGCTTCGGAGACGGCCCGTTCGGCGAGACCTTCACCTTCACTCCCGAAGGCCACCGCCGGAAGCCTCGGCGACAAGGGTGATCAGGTCTTGGGGGGCGAGGTGCCCAGGAGGGTCGCCAGGGCGCCCGCGTACGATCCGCCGTCGTGCGGCAGGACGCGTGCCAGTTCGGTGAAGAAGGCCGAGCCGGCTTCGCGGAGGGCCGCCACCAGTTCATCCTCCGCGGCCGAGGCGGCCCGGTGCACGTTCGTGCCGGTCAGGGTCACCAGCACCCGGTTCCTGCCCTGCCGCTCGAAGGACAGCTTGAGCGCCTGGTCGGGGAAACCGGTGGACGCCTCGCCCGTCGCCTGAAGGTCGGCCGCCATCGTGCAGATGTAGGCCCAGAGCTGGTCGATGTAGTCCCACATGGCCACATCGATGATCCGGACGCCGTTGACGGTCATCTCGAGGGCGCCGTCGATGTAGCGCTCATCGCGGAGGGTCTCGGACGCGGCACCGATCTCGACGAGGCGCCCGTCGCGGGTCTGGAGATAGGACTTGATCTCGATCATCTCGCCCCCGTCGCTCGGCACCGATTGTCGCAGGCCGCGGTGCTTCGTCCACTGTCGGCCAGGCGGTCGTGCCGCCACGCGGGAACATCAGCGGTAGCGGCGATGGGGAGTGCGAGGGATGGCCGAGACGGGTGAGGAGAAGCGGGCGAGCGGGCCCGTTTCCTGGACGGTCGTGCTGGTCCGGGACGGCATCGCGATCTGGTGCGCCGCACAGATCCTGCGCGATGTCCGGCTGGAGGGCCCGGCCGGACGCCAGGCCGCGGCGGTCCTGGTCGTTCTTCTGCTGTCCAGGCTGCTGGGGTGGCTGGCCTTGCAAGGCGTGCGCCAACTCCAGGACAGGCGGTTGTGGCGTCAACGCTGGATCCGGAGTCATCCAGGCACCACCGTGTCCGCGTTCTTCGTCGGATCCCTGTCCCTGGCGGTCGTGCTCGAACCGTTCGCGTGGTGGGCGGCGGACGCGGTGTGCCGGGCCCTGGACCTGCCCTTGCACATGTCGGGTCTCTGGGTGTTCGTCGCGGCTCCCCTGGTGAAGTCCGTCATCGGGTTCCTGCTGCGATCGGCGGCCGACCTGAGAAAGCCGGGCGAGCTGGGGAAACCGATCCGTTTCGCCGCGTGCCTGGGCGTCCTGTGGCTTCTGGTGGCCGTCCTGGACGGTGTGCGTCTCGCCGCCGGGCAGTGGTGGCGGACGCTGCTCACCACGGTCGTGCTGGCCGCGCTGTTCAACGTCGTCAACCTGCGGATCTCGATGTCCAGCACCTTCCCGTGGGCCCACACCCGGCGCCGCCTGCGCAGGGGGATGCTGATACTGGCCGTGTACTCCCTGGTCGCCAACGCGCTGGTGCTGTGGCCGGTGTCGTGGTTCAGCACGGCGCTGCGCCCGTCCCTGGAGGTCGCGGGCACCGGCACGTTCCTGCTCGGCGGACTGATCGCCACGGTGGTGATGTGGGCGGCCAACCTGCCGTTCTTCCTCGCCGGGCTGCGGGCGCGCGGACTGAGCATGTCCGGTGGCGGGACGGCGACCGGGTATCCCATCAGGCTTCACGTTTCCCGCTTCGGCTACATCTGGGAGAGCCCGCCCCCTTCCCCGTCCTAGGCCGTGGCCGCCAGGCATCCCCGGCTGTGCCGTACCGCTGGGTGCCCTTACTTGCCCGAGGGTTGGCTCTTCTGCCAGGGCCACCGCCCGGTGATCTCCAGTTCGAGCGAGAAGCTGAGGAAGGTGCGGATGGCCACGATCAGCGCGAGCACGCCGACATTCGTGAAGGTGGGTGAGACCGCGACGGTCCGGATGATGTCTCCGGCGACGAGGAACTCCAGCCCGAGCAGGATCGATCGCCCGAGACGACGGCGGTAGGCGTCGTAAACGTCCACCTGGCGCTGGGCGAGCCCGCGAGCCGCGGACAAGGTGGCGGCGAGCACTCCCACGACGATCGTCGCCACGCCGACCGCGTCGATGCCGTTGCCCGCCAGGTCCACGACGTGTTGGAACTCCACCACTCCTCCTCCGTCGCCTGCCCGGCGTTACCGCGATCTCCGACCCGTACTCGTCGAAGGGCGGTGGACGCCTGTCAGTGCCGGGGCCATGGCTCGATCAGCTCCTGAGCTGCACGATTCCGGCCGACTGGCAGCGGGTACCCGTGCTCCAGGTGTGCAAACAAGCCGATAAGGCGTCGACCATCGGACCGGGTGCTCTGCACAATGAACCATGACCGAAGATCGTGAGCATGCCGACCGCGTCGACGCGCTCGTCGCGCGGGTCATGGACAGGCCCGGCCGAGCGATCACCTTGAACCTGCCCCCGTACGAGGTGGGGGAGTTCGTCCGGCGCCTCGACATCGCCCTGGACAAGGTGTACGGCGACGACGTCTTCGACATCGCCGCGCGGCTGGTGCTGGGCTCGGCGTGCACGACCGCGGCCAAGGCCGTCGACCAGTTCGTCGCCGCGCTGCAACTGCCGTACACGGCGGCGCGGGGCTGGGGCGACTTCATGGAAGCCCTGGCCGACCGGCCGTCCTCGCGGGGCGAGTGCGTCGTCGTCGCCGACGCCTCCCAGCTGCTCAAGTACGAGGACTTCGACCGGTGGCGGGAACTGGTGCAGAGCCTGCGGAGCGGCCCCTTCTGCATGGGCGGCGGCAGCCGCACGCTGGTGCTGATCGACGACGAGTTCATGTGGCAGGACTGGGCGTTCACGTCCATGGCGGACATCGCACGCGTCGAAGCGTGACCTTGGCGAGTCCGGCCGTCCCATCAGGACGGCCCGGACTCGCCCCGGACGCCTCGTACACGGCGGCCTTGTCCCGGGCGACTGTGTCGCGGGCGCAGGCGCAGTAGGGCGTGCCGCCATCCGGCATGAAGTCCACCCGGCAGGCCGAGTGATCACGGCGCCGGACGGCCGAGGAGGGTCCCTCAACGGCACCGCTGGAAGACGGAGACGATATCGCCCGCGTGGACGCCCACATGGAGTCCGTCGATCGTGCCCACCGCGATGCGCGCTCCGAAGTCGGTGATATGGGTGAGCGTTCCGCGTCGGCCGGATCCGCCGGTGAGGGCGGCGCTGCCTTTGACCAGCAGCGTCGAGGATACGGGCTCGCTGAGATCGTCCTGGGCGGAATAGATGGTGGCACGTCCCGCCGAGCCGCTGCACGGAATGGTGGTCGCGCCCTGAGGCATCGCAGGTGCGGCTTTCGGATCCAGCGTGCGGGCCATCGCGACGACCTGAGCGGCCGTCGCGGCGTCTCCGGGTGTGCGCTGCCGGTTCCCGGTGAAGCGGCGGTCGAGTTTCGGCGTGCTGATCGTCAGCGAGAACAGGTCGCGGGTGTCGCTCATCTGAAGTTCGACGACGATGTCCTCGTCCAGCTTGAAGGCCGCGCCCCCGGCGGCCGCCTTGTCGCTCAGCCTGGTCAGGCGGTGAGCGAGCCACGATTCCAGCGCCTCCCAGCCGGCGGGCTCCTGTCCTTTGGCGGGGACGATCACCCCGCCGGCCCGCAGGCCGAAGCTCTCGCCCGTCTTCCGTCCCTGGCCCGCGAAGGCGGGTCGTGCTGAGACCACCGTTCCCGGTGCGGCGGAGAGCGCGTCCACCAGCAGGCGGTCGACCCGTCCGGCCAGGACGTCGGGGTCGGTGCCGGTGTCGCTGTTCCGCCACGAGTCGGGCTCGCGCATCGTGTCGTAGAGCGAGGGGTGGAGGCCGGTGAAGGTGCCCTGGGAGACCAGCGAGACGAATACCCAGCTGAAGATCATCAGGGGGCCCAGGCCGGGCGCGCGGCGGAAGAAGCGGGGCAGGCACAGCACCGCGCCCGCGCCGGCCGTCAGCCCGCCGACCAGGATCGCCCATCCCAGGATGAGACCCGGGTGGAGCGGCGCGGGGGCGTCCTCCTCGCCGACGGCCAAGGCCATGTCCAGCCGCCACCACATCCAGGGCAGCGCGCAGAGGAAGATCAGAAACAGTGACCCGAAGCCGCCGATGAGAACGCCCGCCTGGGCAGGGAGCCTGCGGGCCGCCGTGGGGGGCGTGGTCGTCATGCTCTTGATCGTGCATCACGGGTGCGGCGCTGAGCGGGGAACGCGGCTCTGTCCGGAGAATGTCCGGTCGGAGGATGACGGAGCCTCCGGCCCGGCCGACCCTCAACCGTCGGCGCGCGTTGGTTCGGCCGGGTGACCAACGTGGTCGAGCCGAATTCGCGGGCTGGGCCGACGTGACCGCGCGGGCGGGTGGCCCGGCGCCGGGGACGGCCGACGGGGTGGCGCACAGTGTGTCGTGATCAGGAGTTATTCCAGGCGGCCGTAGGTTGGCGGTGTGAGCGAGCAGGAGACCCGGAGTGACTGGCGTGGCGGCGCCACGCACGTGATGGTGCTGTCGGTGCTGCTCGCGGTGCCGGCGCTGAAGCTGGCCTGGACCCTCGGCAGCGATCATGCCGCCCGGGAGGTGCTGGACGCGACGGGCCCGGCGAACTGGCTCGACATCGTCACCGGCATGTGCCTGGACCAGCCGCTGCTGGTGACCGCGCTGGCCGTGGTCGTCTCCCGCACCACCTACGTCTACTTCGCCGGCCGGGGCGGGGCCGCCGCCCACCAGGACGTCCCGCCGGCCAAGTCCGCCGCGTACGCCGCGATCGTCCCGGTCGGCCTGGCCGTGGCCGTCGGCGGCGTCTTCGGCCTGTGGTGGGGCGTGGCCTGCGGTGTCCTCGGCTACCTCATGCGTGTCGGCGTGGTGGTCGAGTTCGCCACAGGCCGGCGTGAGGCCGCCACCGGCAAACGTGCCGGGACACGGGCCGAGACCTCCGCCCAGCGCACGGCGGATGCCGTGAGGATCATCGGGATCGTCCTCAGCCTGGCCGTGCTGCCCGCACTCGCCTTCATGGCCGCTTTGGACGGACGGTCCTGGTCCAGCGTGGTGTGGTGCGACGTCAACCTTGGCGCCGGCCCCCAGCGGGACCGGATGATCACGCTGCAACGGAGGCCCAGCGGCGTCGTCGGCTGGGACGTCAACCACGCCGAAGTGGCCAACGGCACCAACTGCGCCGCCGATCCCGACGACGTGATCCGCGCCCCGTGGTGGCGCGGCTGAACTCCAAGAACATGCCCTGGTGCGCTGCTTCCCGCGACGCCCTTCCGGCCAGGGCCGCCAGGTCGGCGTCCGGCAGCGGTTCGTCCGTCGGCCGGTTCATGTAGAGGTACTTGGGGACGAAGTCGTCCCAGTGTCGGCCCCCGGAAGCGGGACGGACGCTCAGGCGTCCCCGGCCAGGTTCACCGGCCGTGGCTCCTCCCGGTAGGGGAGCAGCCGCGCCACGCACTCCGCCCAGGTACGTGTCCGCTCTCCCATGCCGCGGAGCCCGTCATGCCTTGTAGCCGCGGTTGCGTCGCCTCCATCGTCTTCCGGATCAGGGTGCGTGACTCGGCCGTCCCGGCGGGCCACATAGGGTGCTGGCTGTTGGAGGTGAGGATCATGGATCCGCGACGCATCGCACTCAACCGGCGGCACAGCCAGGAGATGGGGTCGCTGTTCGCGCGATTCCTCGACGCCCATCCGGATGTCGAATCCGAGGTTCACGGGGCTCAGATGACCGACGAGCAGGACGCCGCGTGGACGGAGTTCAGTGCCGAGACCCTTCGTCGTCACCAGGCCGAGCGCTCGGCTCTCGCGGACGAACTCGAAGCCGAACAGCGCCAACGCGAGGTCCGTGACTGAACGAGCGTGCGCGGAGCTTGAAGTCTTGGCGCAGATAACGGCCTGACATCTGCGGTACCGGTCACGTTGAGCTGCCGCGTTGCCGAACGGAGAACGGCCCCGCCCAGGGTTTCCTGTGCCGCCCTCACCTGGGCCCTTTTCGGGCAGCCGAGGCGGGCGGAAAGAACAAGACTGTTGTCCGCGGGATTTCTCATGCACGGTTGTCGGCGTCTCCACCGCTTGCCGACAGGAGTTCCAACGTGTCCGAAGCCGTGCCGCTGCACCTGGCGGGCAACAACGCGCCGGTCCCCGAAGAGGTGACCCTGGAGCCGTCCAAGGTCGTCGGCGAGATCCCGGCCGAGCTGAGCGGGCAGTTCTTCCGCAACGGGCCCAACCCGCGTACGGGCTGGTCGCCGCACTCCTTCGCGGGTGACGGCATGATCCACACCATCGCGCTCGACGGCGGCAGGGCGTGCTGGTACCGCAACCGGTACGTGCGCACGCCGCTGTACGAGCACCCCGGCGAGTCGCGCTTCGCCCTCGCCTTCGACCAGGAAACGGGCCGGATCGACTACCGCGTCACCACGGCCAACACCCACCTGATCACGCACGCGGGCCGACTGTTCGCCCTGGAGGAGGGCGGCTTCCCGTACGAGGTGACGCCCGGCCTCGCCACGATCGGGGCGCACACCTTCGACGGGGCCCTTCAGAGCCCGATGACCGCGCACCCGAAGACCTGCCCGATCACGGGAGAACTGCTGTTCTTCGGCTACCGGCTGCGCCCGCCGTACCTGACCTGCTACCGCGCCTCGGCCGCCGCCGAGGTGGTGCAGACGCGGGTCGTGGACGTGCCGCGGGCGACGATGATGCACGACTTCGCCATCACCCGCAACCACGTGATCTTCATGGACCTGCCGGTCGTCTTCGACGCCGCCCAGGCCGCGGCGGGCGGGCCGCCGTGGCGCTGGGACGACGCGCACCGCGCCCGGTTCGGCGTGCTGGCGCGTACGGCCGGCGACGACGCGCCCGTACGCTGGTTCGACGTCGCCCCCTGCTACGTGTGGCACACCATGAACGCCTTCGAGGACCCCGAAGGCGACACGATCACCGTCACCGGCACCCGCGTCCCCACGCTGTGGCGCGGCGGCGCCGACGACCTGGAGGGCGGGCTCCCGGTCGTGTACCGCTGGACGCTGGACCTGAGGTCGGGCGCGGTCGCCGAGGAGCCGCTCGACGACGCGCCCAGCGAATACCCCCGGGTGGCCGACTCGATCCTCGGGCTCCCCCACCGCTACGGCTACACGACGAGCTTCAGCCTTGACGCCGAACCCGATCGGTCACAGATCTACGCCTACGACCTCACCAGCGGCGGCGTACGGGCGGCGCACCGCCTGCCCGCGGGCCACACCTGCGGCGAGGCCGTCTTCGTGCCCCGGGCGGGGACCGGTGAGAACGAGGGCTACCTGATGACGTTCGCCCACGACCGCGGCGCCGGTACGAGTTACCTGGCCATTCTGGACGCCGCCGACCTCGCCGCGCCCCCGATCGCCGAGGTGCACGTCCCGGTGCGCATTCCCGCGGGCTTCCACGGCAACTGGATCCCGGTCCGAGCATCGGGACACCAACGCGCTGATCGGTGACGGCCGACATCCCATCGCCGCTCTACACGGCGTCCCGCTCCCGAAGGCGACCCCCACATCCGGAAGGCCCGTCCGCCGTCAAACGGCCACGCCGTACCACCCAGGCCAGAGCCCGTCACACCTTGTAGCCGCCAGCCTTGAGCGTACCGATGAGGTTGGCGAATTCACTCCGAGTAAGAGACAGCCGCGCCCCACCCGGGTCCTTGGAGTCGCGGATGAGAGTGGCGTTGGTGGTGTTGGCCGAGACCTCCACGCATTCGGTGTTGATCTCTTCCTGGTTGTGGGTGCTCTTCCGCCACTGGGTCACGTTGTGTCACCGTCGGCTTTGATGGCACGGCCGTTTCAAGATCATGAGGTGAGAAGGGGGCGCCGTTGGCGCTCGGCCCAGAGTGGAGTTGCGGCGGAGATTCTGCTGGGCCTCGGTCAATGGCGGGTGTAGCGGAATGCACCCAAATAGTAGGGGGGCAGGTCGTCGACCCCCTCGGCTCCGGTCGCTAGCTCGAAACGACCTGGAGAACCCATATACTCGTGGTCGAACAGCATCCAGACATTGTATGCCTCGGTGATACCTAGCCCTTCAGCAGCCTGTACTGCGGCATCGAGCCAGGTCTCCCAGTAACTGCCCCCGGAGATCAGCGCCTGGCGGATCGGCTGCGGGCGGCCGATGGTGCTACCTTCCAGATAGTCGTGGTCATACCAGCCAATGACTTTGTTGTCCTCCCCGAAGCCGACGTTCAGCCAAATCGACACCAAGCCCTCCCGCCCCACGAGGTCGTCGTTAAAGAACACCTCATCATCGTCGTCGGACTGTGCGGGATCGTCGGTCATTTCGCCTCCAGGTCGGTTGCGCGGATATCCAGCGAACCTATCGCAGGCTTCCGACAAATGCGCACGCCGCGACCGCGTCGAGAAGTAGCGCGGCCGTTTGAGATCAATAGGCGAGGCCGAGGACGGTGAAGGGCCTGGTCATGTAGCGGCCGGCCCAGCGGGTGGCTTCGGTGATGCCGGTGCGTCCGGACAGGCGGAGGGCGCCGATGGCCAGGTTGCGCAGGGAGGCCATGACACGGGGACCGGAGCGGGTGCGGATGGTGGAGTGGGCTTCGCGGTAGAGGGTGTCGCGGATCCAGTGAAGTGCCTCGATGGCCCACTGTCCTTGGACATATCGGGCCAGATCCGCTGGGGACGCCTGTTGGGTGGCGAGGCTGGTGACGCCGAGTTGGGCGACGGCCGAGATCGGGGTGCCGTCGGTGGCAGTGACGTGGCGTTCGATGAGGAACACCTGGCTGACGTGCGGGAACGGCAGGTTGTCGGGGACCGGCAGAACCTGGGTGGTGCGGGTGGTGATCCGGCCGTGCCCGCGGTCGGTGGCGGTGTGGGCAATGCGGGCCTGGCACCAGGGCAGTGCGTCCAGCGCATCGACCAGGGCTCGCCGGTTCTCCTTGACCGGGAGCACGAACTCGCCGCCGCGGTCGCAGATGAGCTTGGCGGTGGCCTTCACCGTGTGCAGGGCGTCGGCCGTGATGACCTGGCCACTGAGGTCGAGCTGGCCGAGCATGGCCCGGGCGGCGGCTGGTTCCTTGGTTCTGGCGTCCGGCACCTGGGCTTGAGCCGCGATCACCGAGGTCTGTGCGTCAGGTCCGGCCAGGGCCGCCGGCAGATGCAGCTGGTTCCCGTCGGCCTTCTTGGCGCCGCGCACAGTCTTGCCGTCCAGCCGGATCTGCATCAATGCCGTTTCACCAGGGTCTTGTTCACCAGTGTCCTGCAGGTCGGTGCGGGCGGCCAGACCGCCCATCAGCCACCTGCCGATCGCGGTGTCGAAGGCGTCGGGATCGGCGTCGGTGAGCACCCGCCAGATCGTGGACTTCGATGGTGGTCTCGCCGGCGCGGCACCGGCCCGCATGTACAGATCCGCCAGCACCCCAGCAGGCACATCGGCGACCCACCCGGTGATCGCGGTGTAGCCCCTCATCCCAGCCACGACCGCCGCCGCGGCCAGCGCCAGGACCGCCGCGACCGGATGATCCCTGCCCTGGCCCGGCCGCCCATCCGACACCCCGCCCAGCAGTTCCAGCAGGTCACAGCACACATCTACGACGGGCGTCGAAACAATCGCCGCCGCCAGCCCCGGCTCGGCGGCGGCAGTGACACACTGAACCACGACGAAGCTCCAGCAATGACAGGATCTGTGAGAGGACCCATGTCATAGCCGGGGCTTCGTCCCATTTCCGGCCCGCCACGCCGCACGGGATCAGATCGCGACATCCCGCGACACGGCACAGCTCACCCAACACTCACGATCTTGGAACGGCCCTGGCTTTGATGGTGTGGATGAGTTGGGTGAATTCGCTCCGTGTGAGTGTCAGGCGGGGGCCCTGAGGGTTCTTGGAGTCGCGGATGAGTGTCGTCCAGGCGAGATTGATCGAGACTTCGATGCATTCGCCCTGTGCGTTGCTTTGGCTGTGTCTACTCTTCCGCCACTGAATCATCTGCAATCGTCTCCATCGTCTTGCGGATCAGGGTGCGGGAGGCGTCCTCTGACAGAGCTCGTGCCCTGATCAGATCGAACCGCAACCCAAGTTTAGCCACCCTGGTCGGCTCCTCGAGAAGTCTGCCCCCGAACTGGGCTTCCACGTAGCCGACCGACGTGTTGTCAGGCTTGGTCAGGAAGACTAGGGCGCCGTCCAGGCCAAAATACCAGCCTGCCTGTTCTCTGACGATTTCGATCGTGACGTTGGGGAGCTCACTCAGTGTGAGGAGATGTTGGAGTTGCTTCCTCATTACCTCTGCGCCACCTATAGGGCGACGTATGACGGACTCGTCGAGTATCGCGAAGAGGAAGGCTGGGTCAGCTTCTCGGGTGAGAATATCGCGCCTTGCCAGTCGTTTGGAAATGTCATCCTCGATCTGAGGGCTGGGCATGCCGTTCGATCTGACATGTTCCTCGGTCTGAAGTAGTCCGGGCATGTGCAAGGGCTGGAAGGTCTTGATCTGGATGGCTTCGAGTTCGTGGGTGAGGTAGGCCTCGAACCACTCGTGGACGTGTTCGCGTTGGGCGTGGGCCCATTGGGCCTGGAAGAGTTCGCCGGTGCCGAAGAACTCGTCGAACTGCTTGCACGTGTCGAGGTCGGGGAAGTTGCGCTGGGTCTCGTACGCGGTGATGGCCTCGCGGGAGAGGAACAGTTCCTTGGCGAGTTGCTCCTGGCTGAGGCCCTTGAGAGTGCGCATCGTGCGGAGGGTGTAGGCGAGTTGGGCGCGCAGGCTCTCGCGAGGGTCAATATGCGTACATGGGGGCATTTGGGGGGCTCCTTGCAGGTACGGGGGTGGGTACCATTCGATTGCGTTCCCAGAGTACGACGCGGATCGTCATTGTGGGTGGCCCGAACGAAAAGGAACCCGGCTCGCGCCCAGGACGAAACGAATGACGATCATGTATCAGGAGCAAGGAACCCCGCCCTCCGGCCTTTATGTGGAACGCGAAGTGCTCGCGGCGCCCTCGTCCAATGGGGTGCTGCGGGATCTGGCCAATGCCCATCTGGACAAATGGGGGCTCAACGGACTGGCCGACGATGCGCTCCTGGTGATTTCCGAACTCGTCAGCAATGCGATCGCGGCCGCGCCCGGGACGCCGATCGGATTCCGCATGATGCGGTGGCCGACGATGCTGGTGATCGAAGTGCGCGACTCCAGTACGGGACGGGTCGTGTGCCGCGAGGCGGACGCGCTGGACGAGTCCGGGCGCGGGATGTGGATCGTGGACCAGATCGCGCGGCACTGGGGGCAGCGGCCCGAAGGGGACGGCACCAAGACCGTCTACGCGCTCCTCGACCTGCCCTGATCACCTCCGAGTGGGCGCGGTCGTCCTCCCCTCCGTTGCCCGCTCGGAGGCCCACGTCAGAAGGGCGGGTTCTCCGACAGGTCGGGTGGAGTCCAGGACGGGACGACGGTCGTCCGCTGGTGCAGGGCGGTCATGGCGTCCTTGACGTGTCCCTGGCGGATGAGCAGTTCGGCCAGGGCGGTCGCGTTCGTCCCGGCATCAGAGCCCGTTCGCAGGACCTCGATGGCCTCGTCCAGTCGACCGGCATCGGCCAGGAGGCCGGAGATGAGCCAGGCCCCGTACCAGGTGGCCGCCTCGGGGTGGGCGCGTAGTTCTGTGACCGCCTCATCGGTCCGGCCGCAGTAGGACAGCAGCCAGGCGCGTTCGTAGGCCAGCTCCCACGACCTGCCGTCGAAGGCGTCGATGAACGCCAGCGCCTCGTCGAGGCGGCCCTCGTCGGCCAGCAGTGTTCCGAGCTTCCGGACGACCCACTCGGGGTCGCCGCCCATCGAGCGCGGCACCGGCCGGAGGACCTCGATCGCCTCGTCGGCCCGGCCGTGCCGGGCCAGCAGTTCGGCGAGCGCGAACGCCGCGTTCGGTGAACCGTCCGCGAGCGGCCGCAGCACCTCGACGGCGCCTTCCACGTCTCCGCGCTCCTCCAGAAGCTCGGCCAGACAGTAGGCCGCCGCTTCGCCTCCTTCCCCGGCGACGTACTCCCGCAGTTCGTCGTGCCGGCCGTGCCGCACGAGGAGGTCGGCGAGCTGATCGCGGTTGTTGACCACGCCCACGTGGCGGGTGTGCAGGAGAGCTATCGCCTCGTCGATCCGCCCCTGCCGCTCGCGGACCGTGGCCAGCAGGTCGACGGCGTTCGACGGCTCGGCGTTCCAGGGCTCCGCTTCGAACCTGTGGACGTCGGCGACGTACGCCTCCAGGAGGTGGGCGACTTCTTCGTCCCGGTCCGTTCCTGCGGTCACGTCGACCAGGGCCTGTGCGAGGAACCAGTCCTTGGTGTGCGGGTAGAGGAGGTCGAACGCCTCGGCGGTCCTGTCGTGCCGGGACAGGAGTTTCGCCAGGTCCGGCAGGGCTAGCCGATCACCGGCGTGGGGGCGGAGCAGGGCGATCGCCTCGTCCCCGCGTCCCCAGCCGTCGAGGAGGTCGGCGACGCTTCGGGCCGCTTTTGACCAGCCCGCGTCCACGAACGGCGCCAGGACGGCCAGGGCCGCGTCTTGCTGATCCCGTTCGATCAACACCTGCGCCCACCCGCGCGCGCAGTACCAATCCCCGCCTTGCGCTTGGACGCGCACCTCGTCCACGTGGCCGTGCTCGATCAGCAGTGAGACCAGCTCGGGCGGGACCCATCCGTCGTAGGTGCGGGCCCGTCGGTCCAACTCGGTGGCGTTCACGACAAGGGACGATAACGGCGGCATGGGACGCGCCGCCGGAGGAACAACCGAACATGACCGACCCCCGGCCGTCCACGGGGAGGTTGATCGCGAGTGAACAGGATCGGGGAACGGGTCAAGGCAGGGCCGCTGTTCCAGAAGAGCAACGCCGCCTGCCTGGGGATGCTCGTCTTCGCGATGGCGCTGACGCTGGCGGCCTTCGCCGAGGTCGGGCTCGCACGGGACGGGCGGCTCCCGCTGGGCCTGCCCCTCTACGGGGGTGCTCTGGCGCTGCTCGCCCTGATCGCGTTCATGGCGCAGGCCAGGTTCGCGCCCTACGCCGATCCGCTGCTGCTGCCGCTGGCGGTGGCGTTGAACGGCCTCGGGCTGGCGATGATCTACCGGCTCGACCTGGACACCAGCGCGGACAAGCAGGCGGCGCTGGGCACCGGGGAGGTGGCCAAGGACGCGGCCGACGCGCCCAGCCAGTTGATGTGGACGTTCGTCGGCATCGCGCTCTTCGTGGCCGCCGTGCTCATCATGCGGGACGGCGCCAAGCCCGGCGCCCGGCTGTCGTTCACGCCCAAGTCCACGCAGCGCTACACCTACCTGATCGGCCTCAGCGCGGTCGTGCTGCTGCTGTTGCCGATCGTGCCGGGCATCGGCGCGTCCATCAACGGGGCCCGGGTGTGGATCCGGGTGGGCGGGTTCTCGCTGCAGCCGGGCGAGTTCGCCAAGATCATGCTGGTCGTCCTCTTCGCCGGATACCTGGTCAACAAGCGGCATGCGATGTCGCTGATCGGCCGGCGGATCGGGCCGGTCAGCCTGCCGCGCGCCCGCGACCTGGGCCCGATCCTGGTGATCTGGATCGTCTGCCTGGGCGTGCTGTTCGTCCAGAAGGACCTGGGCACCGCCCTGCTGTACTTCGGCCTGTTCATCTCGATGCTCTACATCGCCACCCAGCGGACCTCGTGGGTGCTGATCGGCGTCGGGCTGCTGGCGGCCGGGATCGCCCTCGCGACCGTGCTGCCGTTCATGAGCCACGTGAACCAGCGGATCGACATCTGGCAGAACCCCAAGCCCTACTTCGACGGCGGCTGCCAGATCGGCGCCAGGGTCATCCCCGTCAACCCGGACACCGAGCTGTACAAGCAGGAGGCCGCGGCCTCCGGCCGGGACCTGGGGGCGGGGCTGCGCGCCTGCACGAAACTGCATGGCAAGTACGCCGACAGTGCGCAGTTGTTGCAGGGCCTGTACGCGCTCGGCGCGGGCGGGGTACTGGGCACCGGACTCGGCCAGGGGCAGCCGTGGCGCACTCCGCTGTCGTTCAGCGACTTCATCTTCGACTCGCTCGGGGAGGAGATCGGGCTCACCGGCTTGATGGCGCTGCTGGTGATGTACGCGTTGTTCGTGCAGCGGGGGATGAAGACGGCCGTCGCGGCACGGGATCCGTTCCTGAAACTCTTCGCGGGCGGGGTGTCGTTCATCCTGGCGCTCCAGGTGTTCCTCATCGTCGGGGGCGTCACCAGGCTCATCCCGCTGACGGGCCTGGCGACGCCGTTCCTGGCCCAGGGCGGGTCCTCGCTGATGGCCAACTGGATCCTGGTCGCGATCCTGGTCCGGATGAGCCACGACGCGCGCAAGCCCGCCCCGCAGGCGATCCAGGAGGAGGGCATGACCCAGGTCGTGAACGTGCGGCAAGCGCCCGAGCCGTGAGGTCAGTAAAGGATCTCGGCCATCTCGAAGTCGTCGAAGTCGACGCGCACCTCGGCGGCCCCGGTCTCCTGGGCGGCGATCAGCCCGACGTTGCCCTTGAGCATCGGGCGGTCGGTGTCGTCGATGTCGGCGGCGAGCTCGCCGTTCACCCACATCCGCAGCCAGATCTGGTCGCCGTCGGGCTCGCAGGCGATCTGGACGCGGTTGGGGCCGGCGGTGTCGAAGCCCGTGACCTCGCCGATTCGCGCCAGCTCCTTGGAACCGCGGTCCTTGGTGACCTTGCGGACCACCGCGCCCTGGCCGTCGCGGCGGACCAGGAACCGGTAGCCGCTGGCGCCGTTGTCGTACTGCTCGGCGCAGATCAGGCCGAACATCCCGTGCGGCGGGCCCTGCGCGGCCTTGACCGTCACCGTGGCCAGGACCGATTCGGGCATCCGCTCCCGGGTGACGGGCGACATCCTGAGCTTGACCGGGTTCATCCCTCCCGCGTCCAGCCCGTAGGTACCGCCCGGCTTGAACCCGAAGCCGATGAGCGAGCCCTCCTTGTAGTCGCTGTTGCCCCAGCCCGACCGCCGGTCGGAGAAGTCGTCGGTGAAGACGCTGCGCGTGTCGTCCGGGACCGCCTCGTCCGGGTCGCTGAGCCAGTCCCTGGCCTGAAAGATGGTGAAGGGGACCGCGAGCACGACGGCGACCGTCAAGATCAGCAGCTTGGGCGAGCCGGAGGGCCGCCGGCTTCTCGGGGCAGGCTCCTGTACGGCGGTCTGCTCCGGCGGCGCCGGGGCGGGTGCGGGTGCGGGCGGCTCCTGGCGTCCGGTGAGACGGGTCAGCAGGTCGCTCACGGTGGGACGGTTGCGCGGGTCCTTGTCGAGCGCGGCGGTGACGAGGTCGCGGAGAGCAGGGTCGAGGCCGTCCAGCACGGGCGGCTCGGTCATCACCCGCCGCATGATCGCCGGGACGGTCGAGTCGGCGAACGGCGACCGGCCCGTGCCCGCGAAGGCGATCACGCAGCCCCAGGAGAACACGTCGACGGCGGGAGTGATCTCCTCGGATCGGAAGATCTCCGGCGCGATGTAGGCGGGGGTGCCGACGAACTGCCCGGTGCGGGTGGGGCCGTCGACCGCGTCCAGCGCCCGCGCGATCCCGAAGTCGATCACCCGCGGGCCGGTGGGGGACAGCAGCACGTTGGCGGGCTTGAGGTCGCGGTGCACGATGCCCGCGTCGTGGATGGCGCCCAGCGCGGTCGCGATGCCGACCGCCAGGCCGTCGAGGCCGCCGCCGTGCAGCGGCCCGTTCTCCTTGACCGCCTCGTCCAGGGACGGGCCGTCGACGTACTCGGTGACGACGTACAGCGGGTCGCGGTCGAGTTCGGCGTCCAGCACGGGCGCCGTGCAGAAGCGGCGGACCCGCCGGGCGGCCGTCACCTCGCGGCGGAAGCGCTCGTGGAAGGCGGGCTCGTCGGCCAGCTCCGCGTTGATGACCTTGACCGCGACCGGCCGCCCCGCCGCGTCCTCGCCCTGGAAGACGGTGCCCATGCCGCCGCGGCCCAGCCTCCCGACGATCCGGTACTCGCCCAGCCGCCTGGGGTCGTTGTCGCGCAGCGGGCTCGGCATCGTGCGGCTCCTGGGAGGATACGGGGGCGGCAGGAGGTTAGATTTCCAGCCATGCAGGCCGGATTCAACTGAGGGGGCGCGATTCATGGACGTGACGACCGATGTGCTCGGTTCCGGGTACGAGGCGATCGAGCTGCCGCTCGGCGAGGACGCCGAGGGCGAGGTCGTCGCCACCCTCGTCAGGCGCCGCCGCACCGACCCCGGCCGCCGCGCCGTCCTGTACGTGCACGGCTTCATCGACTACTTCTTCCAGAAGCACCTCGCCGACTTCTACGTCGAGCGCGGCTTCGACTTCTACGCCCTCGACCTGCGCAAGTACGGGCGGTCGCTGCGCCCCCACCAGACGCCCAACTTCGTCAACAGCCTCACCGACTACTTTCCGGAGATCGACGAGGCGGTGCGGATCGTCCGGGAGGAGGACGGCCACGACGTTCTGCTCCTCAACGGCCACTCCACCGGCGGCCTGGTGGCGGCGCTGTACGCGGACCGGGTCAAGGGCCGGGGGCTGGTCGACGGGCTCTTCCTCAACAGCCCGTTCCTCGACATCAACGAGCCGCTGGTGATGCGGAAGCTGGGCGCGGGCCTGGCCAGGGTGCTCGGGCGGCGGTTCCCGGCGGCGAAGCTGCCCGCCGGGGTGTCCGACCTCTACCCGCGCAGCATCCACCGCGACCACGAGGGCGAGTGGGAGTTCGACCTGGAGTGGAAGCCGCTGCTCGGCTTCCCGGTGCGGGCCGCGTGGCTGGCCGCCGTGCGGCGCGGGCAGCTGCGCGTGCACGCGGGGCTCGGCATCGACGTGCCCGTCCTGGTGATGTCGTCGGACCGCAGCGTCAGGCCCAAGCCGGGGGTCGCCGACCTGAGCGGCGCGGACGCCGTCCTGGACGTGGAGCACATGGCGCGCTGGGCGCCCCGCCTCGGCCGCCACGTGACGCTGGTACGGATCGAGGGCGGCCTCCACGACCTGGTGCTGTCGGCCAAGCCCGCCAGGGAGCGGGTCTTCGCCGAGCTGGACCGCTGGATCACCGGCTACCTCGGCTGAGCCGGGACGCTCAGCCGAGGATCTTCGACAGGTCGAAGTCGTCGAAGTCCACCGCGGTCCTCTGGGCCGCGTTCCCGCCTCGCTCGATGAACAGCCCGGCCCAGCCGTGGGGCAGCGGCCGGTCGGCGTCGGTGTAGTCGATCACCTGCTCGCCGTTCACCCACAGCCGCAGCCTGATGTCCTTGCCGCCCTCGCCGGGCTCGCAGGCGATCTGCAGCCGGTTGGCGCCCTTCTCCTTGAAGCCGGGCACCGTGTCGACGTTGTCGAGTTCCTTGGTCCCCTGGTCGCCGGCCTTCTTGCGCAGCAGCGCGCCCTTGCCGTCGTTGCGGATCAGGAACCCGTACTGGCTGGAGGTCGACTCGTTGCCGCGGCACGTCAGGCCGTACCGGCTGTCGGGACCGCCCGCCACGACGGCGGTGGTCGCGGAGACCAGCATCCGCTGGGGCAGCTGCTCGGCCTTCTCCTTGGGCACCCAGCGCTCGCGGGACTGGTCGAGGCTGTTGGTCTCCAGGCGGTACCTGCCGTCCTTGTAGTCGTACTGGCCGGTGAAATCGCCCCAGCCGGAGCCCTCGTTGGAGAAGTCGTCGGCGAACTCGGTGGCCACCTGCTCCGGCGGCCCGTCCGAGCCGAAGACGGTGAACAGCAGCGCGGCGCCCGCGACGACGGCGGCCAGGGCCGCCGCGCCGATGATCAGCGGCCTGCGCGGGACGCCTGCGCCCCCGCGGCCTTCCGGCGCCCGGCCCGGCGGCCTCCACGGGGGCGGGGTGTCGCCGCGCGTGGCCCCGGCGGTCGGCGGGGGCGGCGTGGACGGCGGCGGCGGCGCGGTGGCGGGGCCGTGCCAGCTCGCCTGGACGGTCTCGGCGAGCCGCGCCGGGTCGGCCTGCGCGTGCCCGACCAGCCGCTGCAGCAGCTCCTGCACCGACGGGCGGCGCTGCGGGTCCTTGTCGAGCGCGGCGGCGACCACGTCCTTCAGCCCCGGGTCGAGGCCGTCCAGCGTGGGCGGGTCGTGCGCCACCCGGTAGAAGATCTCCGGGACGGTGCTGCCCGCGAACGGCGCGCGTCCCGTACCGGCGTAGGCGACCACGCAGCCCCAGGAGAACACGTCGGCGGCGGGCGTGACCTCCTGGCCGCGCAGCAGCTCGGGCGGCAGGTAGTTGGGCGTCCCGACGAACTGGCCGGTACGGGTCGGGCCGTCGGCGGCGTCCAGCGCCCGCGCGATCCCGAAGTCGATCACCCGCGGGCCGGTCGCGGACAGCAGCACGTTCGCGGGCTTGAGGTCGCGGTGCACGATCCCGGCGCCGTGGATGGCCGCCAGCGCGGTCGCCACCCCGACCGCCAGCCCCTCCAGGTCGGAGCCGGGCAGCGCGCCGCGCTCCGCGACCGCGCTCTCCAGGCTGGGGCCCTCGATGTACTCGGTCACGACGTAGAGCGGGTCGCGGTCGAGTTCGGCGTCCAGCACGGGGGCGGTGCAGAAGCGGCGGACCTGCCGGGCCGCGGTCACCTCGCGGCGGAACCGTTCGCGGAAGGCGTCCTCGCTGGCCAGCTCGCGGTTGATCACCTTGACGGCGACCTTGCGGCCGGCGTCGTCCGAGCCCAGGAAGACGGTGCCCATGCCGCCCCGGCCGAGCCGCGACAGCAGCCGGTACCGGCCGAGTTCGCGCGGATCCTCCGGCCGCAGCGCCCCGGAGTTCGCGCCCAGATGCGTGGTCATCGTCTGCAAACCTTAGCGGCAAGTCCTGGAATGTCGCGCTTGTATAGGGACGGCCGGAGCGGGCGTCAGATCCAGCGGGGCAGCTCGTCCCGGGCCCGCTTCATGACGGCCTCGACCCGGGCGGCCACCTGTGCGGGTTCCCAGACGCCGTGCCGGGCGCAGTCCTCGAACGCCACCCGGGCGGCGGCGGTGTGGAAGGCGACGATCAGCCGGGGCCGGACGTCGTCGGCCGGATCGGTCCCCAGCCGCCCCGCGACCAGCGTCACCAGCTCGCCCTCCGCCGCGGCGTGCCGGGCCATCTGCGCGGCCACCAGCGGCGGGTTGGCCTCGATCACCTGGCGGACCCTGCGGAAGCGGGCGGCGGCCTCCGGCTCGCTCTCGGCGATCGCCGCCAGCACCGCGCGCAGCGACTCGTACAGCGCGGTGAGGGGCCGCTCGCCGGGCGGGCGGGCGGCCAGCGCCTCCTTCATCACCTCGTCGTACTCGGCGAGGAAGCCGGTGACCACGTCCTCCTTGGTGGCGAAGTAGCGGAAGAAGGTGCGCTGGGACATCTGGACGGCCGCCACGATCTCGTCGATCGTCGTCGCCTCGTACCCCTTCTCCAGGAAGAGTTCGAGGGCCGCGTCCACCAGGGCCGTCCGGGTCCGCAGCTTCTTCAGCTCGCGCCTCACAGGGGTTGTGTATCACGGAGCGTGTGCGCGCGGGGCGCCGGTCCGCATCCCCACCTGGGGTGCTCCGGGAGGCGTAAGCATCCCGTGGCGTTTGGTAACGGGCAGGTCACGGAGAGTGAGGGCAGAATCAAAGACGAGGGCGCCACCTTCCCGGATTTCCCGAGGGGATCACCTGCCACGGGCCATGCTGGAGGGGCGGCGCCGGTTGTCGCCGCCCGGACGCCGCGCGTCGCCGGGCGGCCCGGGCCCCACACCCAGAGGCGGATGATCGTGGCAGTTGTCGGTGCGCAGGAGTTCGCCGAGGTCCGGCGCCATCACCTCGCGGTGCTCGCGTACGAGGTCGAGGGGCGCGGGCTGCTGTGGCGGCTGGCCGGCCCCGAGGAGTCGGTGCTGACCGTGCTGGGTCCGCGGACCCGCCGGCAGGCCATGGTGGTCGCCACCCCGGCCGGGGACGGCTGGAGCTACCTGTGGACGGGCGGCGGGATCGCCGATGTGACCGAGGTCATGGGCGTCGCCGACCGGCTCGCCCGGCTGCTCGGCTGAGCCGCTCGGCCGGGCCGTCCCACCAGGCCCTCACCCCGATCCGGTCTGTCCATTAATCGGCGGTTTGACCTGCGCTTTTGCGGGTAGGCGCCGGGAATATCCGTGGTGATCCCGCCTTGCCGCCCGGGGGTCGACTTCCCTAGACTCGGACGCGAACGTATGTTCGAGACAGGCCGCATGCCTTCCCCTGTGCGGTGATCGATACGACACAGAGGGCGGGGAAGGCGGATGACGCGCGTGTTCGGCGATCCGGTCGAGGTGTGGACGACCGACGGGCGCCCGGTCCGGTTCGTGTGGCGGGGCCGGCTCTACAGCGTCCGGCGGGTGCTGGAGCACTGGGTCACCACCCGGGACTGGTGGCGCGAGCAGCAGCCGGAGGCGGAGGTGACGGGGGAGCGGGAGTTCTGGCGGGTCGAGGCGACGCCCGACCGGGAGATCGGCGTGTACGAGCTGCGCTACGACGCCGCCACCGACGGCTGGATGCTGTCCCGGGTGTGGGACTGAGCAGCCGTGCACCTGCATGTCGCCTCCTCCTACTCGCTGCGGTACGGCGTCGCGCCCCCGCGGGCGCTCGCCGAACGCGCCGCCGAGCTGGGCATGGAGACCCTCGCCCTGACCGACCGCGACGGCCTGTACGGCGCCGTCAAGCACGTGCGGGCGTGCCGGGCGACCGGCCTGCGCCCCGTGCTGGGCGCCGACCTCGCCGTCCGGCCGCAGGCGGGCGCGAACGTGCCCGAGCCGGAGGAGCGGATCGTGGTCCTGGCCACCGGCGCCACCGGGTGGGCCTCGCTGTGCCGCCTGGTCACCGCCGCCCACGCCGAGGGCGGGCGGGGCGCCCCGGTGGTGACCCGGGAGCTGGTCGGTGCGCACTCCGGCGGGCTGGTGGTCCTGCTCGGGCCGCGCTCGGACGTGGGCCGGGCCGTCGCCATGCGCCGTCCCGACCTGGCCGCGGCGCGGCTGGCGGCCTGGCGGGAGGCCGCCGAGACGGTGGTCGAGATCGTCGACCACCACGGCAGGGGCGAGGGCCACCGCGCGGCGCGGATGCTCGCCCTGGCCCGGGAGGCGGGCGTCCCCGCCGTGCTGGGCAACGCGGTGCGCTACCGCGACCCGTCCGACTACCCGGTCGCGCAGGTGCTCGACGTGGCGCGCAGGCTGGCCCCGCTGCACCGCCGCCACCTGGACGACCAGACCGGTCACGCCTACCTCAAGTCGGTCCCCGAGATGCGCCGGGTCGCGGAGCTGAGCTGCGGCGACGAGGCCGCCGCGCTGCTCGCCGAGACCAGGCGGCTGGCGGAGCGCTGCGCCCTCGACCCCGGCCGCGACCTGGGCATGGACGACGTCCACCTGCCCGACACCGGCGACGACCCGCACGGGCGGCTGGTCGCCCGGTGCGAGGAGGGCCTGGCGCGGCGCGGCCTGGAGCGCTCGGCCGAGGCGGCCCGGCGGCTCGCGCACGAGCTCGGCATCATCGCCCGCAAGGGCCTGGCCTCCTACTTCCTCACCGTCGCCGAGGCCGCCCGGCTGATCCGCTCCCTGGGCATCCGCTGCGCCATCCGCGGCTCGGGCGCGGGCAGCCTGGTCAACTACCTGCTCGGCATCGGCGACCTCGACCCGCTCCGGCACGACCTGGTCATGGAGCGGTTCCTGGCCGACAGCCGCCCCGGCCTGCCCGACATCGACCTCGACGTGGAGTCGGCGCGGCGGCTGGACGCCTACCGGGCCCTGTTCGACCGGTTCGGCTCCGACGCCGTCGCGTGCGTGTCGATGATGGAGACCTACCGGGCGCGCAGCGCGATCCGCGAGGTGGGCGGCGCGGTCGGGCTGCCCCCGGCCGAGATCGACGCGATCGCCAAGGCGTTCCCGCGGGTGCGGGCCCGGCAGATCCGCACCGCCCTGCACGACCTGCCCGAGCTGCGGCAGAGCAACCTGGCGCACGGGCGGCTGGAGGTGCTGTTCCGGATCGCCGAGCGGCTCGACGGCCTGCCCCGCCACATCGCCATGCACCCCTGCGGCGTCCTGCTGTCCAACGCCACGCTCCGCGACCGCAGCCCGGTCGAGCAGAGCCTGCTGGACTTCCCGATGAGCCAGTTCGACAAGGAGGACGTCGAGGCCATGGGGCTGCTCAAGCTCGACGTCCTCGGCGTCCGGATGCAGTCGGCGATGGCGCACGCGGTGGACGAGATCGACCGGGCCGGCGGCGGCCGCGTCGACCTGGAGGCGATCCCGCACGACGACGCCGCCACCTACGCGATGATCCGCACCTCCCGCACGCTGGGCTGCTTCCAGATCGAGTCGCCGGGCCAGCGCGAGCTGGTCGGCAAGCTGCAGCCGCGCACCCTCGACGACCTGGTCATCGACATCTCGCTGTTCCGGCCCGGCCCGGTCAACTCCGACATGGTGTCGCCGTTCCTGGACGCCCGCCACGGCCGCCGCGCCCCCGCGTACCCGCACCCCGACCTGGCCGGGCCCCTGCGCGAGAGCCTCGGCGTGGTGGTGTTCCACGAGCAGGTCCTGCGCGTCCTCGACGTCATGACCGGCTGCGGGCTGTCGGACGCGGAGGCGGCCCGCCGCGCCCTGGCCGACGAGCAGGGGCAGGCCGAGGTCGGCGAGTGGTTCCGCGAGGCGGCCCTGGCCCGCGGCTACGACGAGGCCACGGTCGGGAAGGTGTGGCGGACGCTCACCGCGTTCGGCGCGTTCGGGTTCTGCAAGGCGCACGCCGCCTCCTTCGCCCTGCCCACCTACCAGTCGGCCTGGCTCAAACGGCACCATCCGGCGGCGTTCTACGCGGGCGTCCTGACCCACGACCCCGGCATGTACCCCAAACGGGTCATCCTCGACGACGCCCGGCACTTCGGCGTCCCGATCCTGCCGCTGGACGTCAACCGCTCGGAGGACGCCTGGCGGATCGAGCCGGTGCCCGGCTCCCCGGACGGCTTCGGGATCCGGGTCGCGCTGGGCGAGGTGCGCGGCATCAGCGACGCCGAGACCGGACGGCTCGTCGCCGGGCGCCCCTACCGCTCGCTGACCGACTTCTGGCACCGCGCCCGCGTCTCCCGTCCCGTCACCGAACGGCTCGTCCTGGCCGGAGGGTTCGACGCCCTCTACGGCATCGGCGGGTCCCCCGAACCGGTCGAGGGCGTGCCGTCCCGGCGCGACCTGCTCATCCGGGTCGGGGCGCTGGAGCGCTCGTCGGTGCGGCCGGGCCGGGGCGTGGTCGAGGGCCAGCTCCCGCTCGACGGCGCGGGAGCTCCCAGCCTCGACGGGGGCGGGACGTTCGAGCCGCTGGCGATCGGGGAGCTGCCGCCGATGACGCCCGGCGAGATGGTCGAGGCCGAGCTGGAGATCCTCGGCATGGACGTCAGCCGGCACGTGCTCTCGTTCTACGACGGGCTGCTCGACCGGCTCGGCGTCGTCCGCGCCCGCGACCTGCCCCGCCGCCGCGCCGGCGAGGACCTGCTGGTCGCGGGGGTCAAGGTCGCCACCCAGACGCCCGCGGTGCGGTCCGGGCAGCGGGTGATCTTCGCGACCCTGGACGATTCCACCGGCCCGGTCGACCTGGCCTTCTTCGAGTCGGTGCAGGACCGCTGCGCCGCCACCGTCTTCGGGTCCTGGCTGATGGTCGTGCGGGGGCGGCTGCGCCGTCCGGGCGAGCGGGCGGTGTCGCTGACCGGCTTCGACTGCTGGGACCTGACCGCCCTGTACGAGGCGTGGCGGGAGGGCGGCGACGAGGCGCTGCGGCGGGCGATGGCCCCGGTGCGGCGCGACGGCGGCCGGGCGCGCCCCTCGCCCCGCCGCGTCCTGTACGCCAACGGGTTCGCGATGTCCCCCTACTCCGACATCGGCCACGCGGGGGAGGCGGTCAAGCGGCCGCCGAGCCGGCTCTGGCACGCCAGCGGCGGCAGCTCCGGCCCGACCACCCCGTCCTGAATCCGTCCGAGGTTCTGGGGGCCTACGCGTCGCGGGCGATCTGGAGGCGGGTGATCTCGAACACCGACGCCATGCACAGCGCGGCGGCCAGCGCCTCGCAGGCCGCCGCCGCCACCCCCACGTGCACCGAGAACCGCGCCTCCGCCAGCGTGTGCACCCCGGTGACGGCGAACAGCCGGGCCAGGCCCACGCCCAGCAGCACGAACCCCCACCAGCCCGCGACCACCGCCCCGACCGCGTGCCGCTGGGTCGTGCGGAAGCGCCCGCTGTTGACCCACACGTCGTACACCAGCCGCGGCGGCACCCACAGGTTGGCCAGCGGGGTGATCCAGCCGAACAGCACCCAGGCGCGCCGGTGCCGGTGCGGGCCCGGGGACTGCCCGTACGCCCGCCACAGCCAGCCCAGGTACAGCAGCCCGGTGATCCCGGCCATGATCGCGCAGATCAGGAAGACGTCGGTGTAGGGCGCCAGCACGCGCTCGGTGACGACCGGGTCATAGGTGTCGTGGGTGGCCTGGTGCAGCGGCTGGAGCAACCGGACCAGGCTGATGCCCGAGCCGAGCGCGACGAAGGCGTTGAACCCGAGCAGCATGAAGACGGCGACGCCGACCGCGCGGAAGTCCCGGCGGCGGGCCCAGGCCCCGCAGGCCGGGCAGCGGGCGACCTCGGTAGGGATGATGTCGCCGCACAACGCACACGGCATGATCCACCTCCGGCCGCCGGGGACGGGGACTTTGCCGCCCGTTGTCGAGGATCCTACGTACGTTTGACCCGTGCCGCCCAACGGCGGTTCGCCCTCCGCCGAGGGAAGGCTGGCACGGTCAGGCCCGGAGGACCACGGGTGTGACGACCGCCACGGCCAGGACGGTGAGGACCGACCAGGCGGCCAGCCGGGGCAGCGAGCCCGACGCCACGAGCCGTTCGGGGCGCAGCCCGGTGGCCAGGATCAGCGCCCACCATTCGGCGGTGAGCGCGATCGTGCCGTACAGGGTGCCGAACCCCAGCACCGCGCAGAACAGCACCATGCCGGGGGCCGTCATGGCGTGCGCGGTCAGCGCGGTTCGGCGGGTGAAGCCGGACAGGCCGCGGCGCAGGCCCGCCGCGATCGCGCCCCAGCCGATGGCGGCGAGCAGCCACAAGCCCAGGAGCGCCACGGGAATGCCGTGGAATGACTCCGGTAGCAGTTCCTATCCCTTTCCTAGCCCTTCATGAGGCCCGTCTCCCAGGCCCAGGCGGCGACCTCGACCCGGTTGCGGGCGTCGAGCTTGCGCTGGACGCTCCCCAGGTGGGTCTTCACGGTGGAGAGCGAGACGAACAGCTCCCCGGCGATCTCCTCGTTGGTACGGCCCCGCGCGACCAGCCGTACGACGTCCAGCTCCCGCCCGGTCAGCGCCTCGCGGGGCGGGCGCGTCCCGGACGGGGCGGGGACGGCCAGCCGCTCCAGCAGCCGGACGGTGACCGACGGCGAGACCAGCGAGCCCCCGCCGGCCGCGGCCCGCACGGCCTCGACCAGCAGCGCCGGGCCGCCGTCCTTGAGGAGGAACCCGGCGGCGCCGCCGCGCAGCGCGCCGTAGACGTACTCGTCGGTGTCGAACGTGGTGACGATCACGACCCGGAGCGGGTCGGGCACCTCCGGGCCGGCCAGCAGCCGGGTGGCCTCCAGACCGTCCATCCGCGGCATCCGGATGTCGAACAGGCACACGTCCGGGCGCAGCCGCCGGGCCAGCTCCACCGCCCGCGCCCCGTCGGCGGCCTCCCCGACCACCTCCATGCCGGGCTGCGCGTCGATGATCATCCGGAATCCGGTGCGGACCATCTCCTGGTCGTCGGCGATCAGCACGCGGAGGGTCACGGCGCCGATTCTCTCAGCTCTCCCGGGGCCTCCGGACCTCTCCGGGGGCGTCGGCGCCCAGGGCGGGGACGACCGCGACGACCTCCCAGCCGCCCTCGGGACGCGGCCCGGCGCGCAGCTCGCCGCCGATCGCCACGACCCGTTCCGACAGGCCCGCCAGCCCGAACCCGCCGGACGGCAGGCGGCGCCCCCGGCCCCGGCCGTCGTCGCGCACCGCCACCTCCACGGCGCCGGGCTCGTGGCGCGGCCGGGCCACGCTCACCCGGACGGAGGTGGCGTCGGAGGCGTGCTTGCGCGCGTTGGTCAGCGCCTCCTGCACCACGCGGTGCAGCGAGGTGGCCACCTCCGGCGCCAGCGCGCCCAGGCCGGGGTCCACGGTCAGCGTGGCCGGGGGATCGGAGAACCGCGCGACCAGCTCCCGCACCTGCTCCATCCCGGCGAGGGGACGGGTGCCGCCCGCGCCGTCCGGGGCCTCCCCGGCAGGTCCGGCACCCTGGGACTGCTGGGCCTCGCGCAGCAGGCCGACCATGCGGCGCATCGAGGTCAGCGCCTCGGTGCCGGCGGCCTCGATGTCGCCGAGCATCTTGTCCAGCCGCTCGGGGTCCTGCGCGGCCGCCGTACCGGCGGTGTACCGGGCGGCCTGCGCCTGCACCACGATCCCGGTCACGTGGTGGGCGACGAAGTCGTGCAGGTCGCGGGCCAGTTCCAGGCGCTCGTCGCGGCGCGCGTCCGACAGCGCGCGGGCCCGCCGCGCGTCCACCGCCCGCAGGTAGAGCCCGGCGCCCAGCGCGATCCCGACCAGCACCGCCAGCGGCGCCGAGAACACCAGCCAGGCCAGCGGGGTCGCCCGCAGCGGCAGCACCACCACCGCACCGCCGACCAGCGCGGCCAGCGCGAGCAGCCGAGGCCGCGGCGCCCGCCACACCACCCGGGCGAGCAGTACCAGCAGCGCCGCGACCTCGATGAGGATGCTCGGATTGCCCGCCAGCCCGTCCGTGGCCCCCAGCAGGCCGGTGATGGCGAGCGACAGCACCGCCGCGGCCGCCGCCCACCGCTCGGCCCCACGGGTCAGCAGCGCGCCCGTCCCCGCGAACGCCGCCACCCCGATCGTCGCCAAGCCGAACACCTTCCCGCCCGTGCCGAGCACGCACAGGGCCAGGTACAGCGCCGCGCAGGCACCTATGGCGGCGCGCAGCAGGCAGCCGCCGACCGACCCGACGCGCTCCAGCCGGGGTCCCCACTCGTCCATGGCACCGCAGGGTACGGCTCCGGGCCGAAGCCCGGATCGGCCATTCGGCCGATGCCGCGGCCCGGCGGGTGCGGGGGGAACGCGCGTTCGAAAAAATGTCAGTGGCGGGGCGTAAGTTAGCAGCGTGATTCGGGGTACACCTCGGAATAAGCATCGAACCGGTGAGCTTGTTCGATGCGTACCTCCGGGTACATCCCGTTCCGGCGGAACGGGCCCTCAGGGGGAGGGCGCGATCGCCGGGTCGCAGAAAGGGGTAGTGCAGTGAGCGCAGCGACCGGCACCTTCCACCTCTCTCACCCGCGGCTTTACGGGCCCGCCGAGCGGACCGTCATCGAGCCGTGGCTCACCGAGCTGTCCCATCAGACCATGAACGCCTACGCCGACACCGCGCCGGTCCAGGCCGTGGCGGCACCGGCCGAGGAGGCCGCGCTGCTCGCCCTGGTCGAGGAGCTCCCCGCCGCCCGTCCCGCCGCGCGCCGCGGCGTCCTGGCCACGGCCGCCTAGCCCGCGCCGGCCGCCGAGAGAGCGAGAACGGGGAGGGGCGGAGACGAGCCGATCGTCTCCGCCCCTTCCCGTTTCCCATGTTCGGGTGTCTCATATACCAAGACGCATTTCTCAGATAGTGGGCGGCCGGTCTAGGGTCGGGAGCATGAGCTACGTCCACGGTCACCACGAGACGGTCCTGAGCTCCCACCAGTGGCGCACGGTCGAGAACTCGGCGGCCTACCTGGTCGGCCGCCTGCGTCCCGGGCTCGCGGTCCTGGACGTGGGGTGCGGGCCCGGGACCATCACCGCGGGCCTGGCCGAACGCGTCGCCCCCGGCACCGTCACCGCCGTCGACGCCGCCGCCGACGTGCTGGACCAGGCGCGGCGGACCATCGCGGACAGGGGCCTGGCCAATGTCGCGTTCGCGGTCGCGGACGTGCACGCGCTCGACTTCCCCGACGACGCCTTCGACGTCGTCCACGCCCACCAGGTGCTCCAGCACGTGCCCGATCCGGTGCGGGCGCTGCGCGAGATGCGCCGCGTGTGCCGTCCCGGCGGCGTGGTCGCCGCGCGCGACGCCGACTTCGGCGGGATGGTCTGGCACCCCAGCCCGCCCGGCATGGACGACTGGCTGCCGCTCTACTACACCGTGGCGCGGGAGGTAGGCGGCGAGCCTGACGCGGGCCGCCGGCTGGTGTCCTGGGCGCGGGCCGCCGGCTTCACCGACGTCACCGCGAGCGCGTCGGCCTGGTGCTACTCCACGCCGGAGGAGCGCGAGTGGTGGAGCGAGTCGTGGGGCGGGCGCATGCTCCGTTCGAGCGTGGCGGACCGGGCCGTGGCGGGCGGCCACGCGACCCGCGAGGACCTGCGGCGCGTCTACGCGGGCTGGAAGGAATGGGCCGCGGCCGACGACGGCTGGTACGCGGTCGTGCACGGCGAGATCCTGTGCCGCGCCTGAGCGCCACCGACCCCAACCGCTTTTCCGGCATGACCGGAAGGTCGGGTCAATTGACCGGGTGGTCGGCGGCCGCCTAGCTTCGGCCGCATGCGCACCAGGGACCCGCGCGGCGCCCCACGTGCGATGTCCGGGAGGGGAACCACATGATCAGACGGGTCCGGACGGCGCTCGGGACGGTGGCGGTGAGCGTGACGGGGGAGGGGCCGCCGCTGGTGCTGCTGCACGCCAACCCCGGCGACCACCGCGACTACGACGCGGTGATTCCGGCGCTGGCGCAGCGCTACACCACCTACGGCGTGGACTGGCCCGGCTACGGCGGGTCGGCCGGGGCGACGGCGGCGCCGTCCGCGATGGCGTACGCGGAGATCCTGCCGGAGATCGTGGACGCGCTCGGGCTGGACCGGGTCGCGGTGATCGGCAACAGCGTGGGCGGGTACGCGGCGGCGCGGTTCGCGATCGCCCAGCCGGAGCGGGTGACGGCGCTGGTGCTGGTCAACAGCGGCGGGTTCAGCGCGCTCAACCCCGCCACCCGCGGCTTCATCCGGCTGATGGGACGGCCGGCGGCGATGCGGCTGCTGGCGGGCCGGCTGCCGCGCTTCTACCTGCGCGGCCGCACCCAGGCGGTGCGGGAGATCATCGCCCGGGACGCCGCGCGGCGCGGCGACCCGGAGGCCAACGCGGTGGCCGCCGCGCTGTGGCGCAGCTTCGCCGCGCCCGAGCACGATCTGCGGTCCCGGGCCTCGGCGATCACCGCGCCGACGCTGCTGGTGTGGGGCAGCCGCGATCCGATGGTCGGCCTGGACGCGCCGGGCGTGCGCAGGGCGATCCCAGGCGCGGCGTGGCGGAGGCTGCCGACCGGGCACGCGCCGTTCGCCGAGGCGCCCGCGCGATTCCTGGGCGCGGTCATGCCGTTCCTGGACGAGGCCGTCGTCCCCGCCTGAGCCTCGGAAGGCCCCCGGGGCGGCGCGCGGGTCAGAACGGGCCGGTCAGGTCGCCGAGGGCGTCGGTGAGCTTCAGGTTGTGGGAGTAGTCGACCGGGACGGTGACGACCGAGACGCCGTCGCCGGCGAGCGCCTCGCGCAGCGTGGGCAGCAGCTCGCCGGCGGCGCCGACACGGTACCCCCTCGCGCCGAAGCTCTCCGCGTACTTCACGAAGTCGGGATTGGAGAACCTGATCGAGGTGCTGCGGCCCAGCTCCAGGTCCATCTTCCACTCGATCAGGCCGTACGCGCCGTCCTCCCAGATCAGCACGGTGATCGGGATGTCCTCCCGGACCGCCGTCTCCAGCTCCTGGGAGTTCATCAGGAAGGCGCCGTCGCCGGTGGCCGCCAGCACCCGCCGGTCCGGGCGGGCGAGCTTGGCGGCGAGCGCGCCCGGCACCGCGAAGCCCATCGACGACAGCCCGTTGGAGACCAGCAGCGTGTTCGGCTCGTAGGTCGGGTACGTGCGGGCCATCCACATCTTCACCGCGCCGGTGTCGGCCAGCACGATGTCATGGCGGCCCATCGCCCGCCGGATGTCGGAGACCACCCGCAGCGGCGACAGCGGGAAGCCGTCGTCGGCGGCGCCCCGCTCGAACTCCTCGCGCAGCATCCGCCGGATCTCGCGGCCGGTGCCGTTGACGTCGAAGCGGCGGTGCACCGAATCGGCCAGCGCGTGCAGCGTCCGGGAGATGTCGCCCTGGATGCCGACCTCCACCGAGTAGTGGTCGTCGACCTCGGCGGGGAACCGGTGGATGTGGATGATCTTCTTGTCGCCATCGGGGTTGATCTTGGCCGGATCGAACTCCTAGGCGAACCCCGTCAGCGCCTGCGACGCCTCGGCGCGGGCCGCGCCGTGCCCGGCCAGCACGATCGGCCGGCTCGCGAGCGCGATGACGTCGGCGGCACGCGCCACCTGCGCGGGCGAGGGCTCCTGCGGGCGCACCACGTTGACCGGCAGGGGGCCGAGCCCGGAGGGCACCTTGGCCGCCTCGACGTCCTCGGGAATGGCCAGGTAGACCGCGCCCGGCCGTTCGGTCTGCGCGGTCTTGAACGCCTTGCGGACCATCTCCGGCAGCGCCTCGGCGGTGGGCGCCAGCTCCGCCCACTTGGTGATCGGCCGGAACAGCGAGACCAGGTCGACGACCTGGTGGGACTCCTTGTAGATGCGGTCCAGCCCGACCTGCGCCGAGATCGCGACGACCGGCGTGCTGTTGGTGGTGGCGTCGGCCACGCCGAGCTGCAGGTTGATCGCGCCGGGGCCGAGCGTCGCCGACGCCACCCCGGCCTTCCCGGTCAGCCGGCCGTAGATCTCGGCCATGAACGCCGCGCCCTGCTCGTGCCGGACCAGGACATAGCGGATCGAGGAGTCGCGGAGCGCGTCGACGAAGTGGATGTTCTCCTCGCCCGGCAGGCCGAACACGTACTCCACGCCCTCGGCCTCGAGCGTGCGGACCAGCAGCCGGGCGGCGTCCTCCTGCGCGGACATCGTCGTCCTCTCCCCGTTTCGTCGATCTCGGCGGACATCCGCCTCAGCACCGGCGGCGCACGGGGCATTCCCGCCTGGACGCGGCCCGAACGTCCCCCGGAGGGACGGGTCAGCCGCGGACCAGGTCGCGCAGGGCGCGCAGTGTCGGCTCGTCCTTGGGCCCGCCCAGCAGCAGCGTGGTGACCGGGCTGTCGCGCCACAGCTGCAACCGCTCCTTGATCCGGCCGAGCGGGCCGAGCAGGGAGATCGAGTCGGCCAGCTCGTCCGGCACGGCCCGGATCGCCTCGTCCCGCCGCCCCGCCAGGAACAGCTCCTGGACGCGGGCGGCCTGCTCGCCGTACCCGAGCCGGCCGATCAGGTCGAGATGGAAGTTGCGGTCCTTGGCGCCCATCCCGCCGATGTAGAACGCCAGCGGCACCTTGGCGAACTCCAGCGCGGCGTCCAGGTCGTCGGTCACGATCGCGGTGACGGTGGCGGCGATCTCGAAGCCGTCCGGGCGGCCCGCCAGCGAGTCGCCGAAGACCGTGTCCACCTGCGCCGGGTCGATGAACATCGGCAGCCAGCCCTGCGCGATCTCGGCTGCCAGCGCGACGTTCTTCGGCCCCTCCGCGCCCAGGTAGACCGGGATCTCCGGGCGCGCTGGATGCACGATGGACTTCAGCGGCTTGCCCAGCCCGGCGCCGCCCGGGAACGGCAGCGGGTAGTGCGGGCCCGCGCTGGTGACGGGCTCCTCGCGGCGCCAGACCTGGCGGAGGATGTCGATGTACTCGCGGGTGCGGGCGAGCGGCTTGGGGAAGGGCACGCCGTACCAGCCCTCGACGACCTGCGGGCCGGACGCGCCCAGCCCCAGGATCACCCGCCCGCCCGACAGCGCGTCGAGGGTGAGCGCGTGCATGGCCGTGGCCGCCGGGGTGCGGGCCGACAGCTGCACCACGGCGGTGCCCAGGCTGATCCTCGAGGTCCGGGCGGCGTACCAGGTGAGGGGGGTGAAGGCGTCCGAGCCGTACGCCTCGGCCGTGAAGACCGAGTCGTAGCCGAGCCGCTCGGCGGCCAGCACGGTCTCGGTGTGGTCCTCGGGGTCGCGCTGCCAGTACCCGACGTGGATGCCGAGCTTGAGATCCGCGGTCATCGGTCGCCTCCGCTCATTCGACGCTGTGTTTCACAACCCCGGCCCAGGGTGCTCGCCTGGCGGCTCGCACCCTGACCGAGGTTGGGCGAGCGCGGCATCGCTTCGCGATCTGCCCGGTGAGGCTCGCCTCCGGCGTCGCCTCACCGGGCAGGTAACGCGCTCGCGCAGTGGCTCGGCCACCTGACACACAGACTCTAGAACACGTTCTACTTCCTGTGCAGGGGCAGGGCCCGGCGAAGGGTGCCGGGCGGGCCGAGGGGCCGCGGCGAGATCGCCGCGACCCCTCGGGAAGAAGACCTTCCGAGTGCTCGCCTAGGCGCGCCGGACGGCCTCCAGGAAGCGGTGCCACTCGGACCGCGTGAACATCAGGGCCGGGCCGTGCGGATCCATCGAATCGCGCACCGCGCGGTGGTCGCCGGTGAGGGCGGCCACCTCCACGCACTGGTTGCCGCTGCCGCTGTGCGACGACTTGCGCCAGTGGGCTCGGGTGATATCGGGGGAGGGGTGGTTCACGTGCATCTCCTTGCTGCCTCGGCTATGAGGTGCGCGGATTCCTCGGGGGAGAGGGCCGCCTTCGTGATACGGGCGAAGCGGTCCCCATGTGTTGCTATTGCCTCGGCGCTTTCGAGATAAACGTCGCCCATGGTCCCCTCGACGTAGGCGATATCGGGGTCTGCGGGGTCGGGAAACGAAAGTATCGTGAAACGTCCGTCAAGTCCGGCATGTTCTTTTGCGTCGAACGGCAGCACCTGGAGGGTGATCCTGGGCCGGGAGGCCATCGCGCCCAGCTGGACGAGCTGTTCCGCCATCACCTCCGGCCCGCCGATCGGCCGGTGCAGCACGCCCTCGTCGAAGATCAGGTGCACCCGGGGCGCCTGCTCCCGTTCCAGCAGCGCCTGCCGGGCCCTGCGGGCGTCGATCCGGCGCTCGATGTCCTCGGGGGTGGGCAGCATCCGGCCCGCGGTGATCACGGACCGGGCGTAGTCCTCGGTCTGCAGCAGCCCGTGGATCAGCTGGGGGTCCCAGGTGCGGATCTGCGAGGCCTCGTCCTCCAGGGCCACGTAGCTGCCGGTGAACACGTCGGCATAGGCGGTCCACCAGCCGCGCTGGCCCGCCTCCCGCGCCAGGTTGATGAGCGCGTCCCGGGCGGGGCTGGGCACGCCGTACAGATCGAGTATGTCCGCGATGTCGTTGGGCTTGGGCCGGGTCTGCCCCGTCTCCAGCCGCGAGACGGTGGCCCGCGACCAGTCCAGCCGGTCCGCCACCTCCTGCAGGGTGAGACCCTGCGCCTCTCGCAGCCTGCGAAGCTCCCGGGCCAGCCGGCGACCGCGCACGGTGGGCCGATACGTCATGAGCCGAGAGTCTCCCGATTCGGTCCGTTCCGTTCAACACAAACGAGCATGCCGGTAACGCCAATCTTGCGAAGCGTGTTGCGTGAGTGAGATTCTCACGCGAAGCTGAGGAAACGTGATCGCCTGTGAGCGGAACGTAACGGGACAGTAGTGGCACAGGCCAGGCGAGTGGCAGTGTTGGCGAGTCCGGGCACCACGGACGTGATGCGGGAGGGTCCCGTGAAGACCTCACCAGAGACAGCCGGACCAGCGACGGCGGGCTCCGCGGACGGCGTCGCCGCCGCCGACGACTCCGGAGGCGGGGCGCCGATGCTCCGTTCCGCCGGTACGGCGGGCCGGAAGGGCGCCCGGGACGACGCCCGCGACCGGCGCGACCGCCGGGAGGGCCCCGACGGCCGAGGGGGCCGCCCCGGCCACGCGGGCCACGCCGGGTGGCGCGCCCGGCTGAGCGCCGCGGAGGCCCGCGTCGACGAGGTGGTGGTACCGGTCGTCCCGTCGGAGTGCCCGCCGCCGCTAGGGCGGGCCTGGGCGCTCCCCGAGGGGCCGGGCTGCGCCCGGTACGCCCGCTCGGTCCTGGCCGAGGCGCTGGCCGAGGCCGGAGCGTCCCGCGCGGCCATCGCCGACGCCAAGCTGATGGCCAGCGAGCTGGCCACCAACGCCCACCAGCACGCCGCCGACCGGGGCCCGCACGAGCTGTGGCTCTACGCCGGCGGCGCGTCCGGCGGCGAGCTGCGCTGCGCGGTGTTCGACCGCGACGCCGCCGCCCGCCTCCCCGGCTACTCCTGGACCTCCGGCGACTACGGCCGCGGGCTGAGCATCGTCCAGGAGCTGTCGGAGGGCCGCTGGGGCATGCTGCGGACCATGTCGCGGTGCCTGCCGAGGGCGCGCGGCAAGGCGGTCTGGTTCACCGTGCCCGCCGCCGTCCAGCTTCCGGCCGACCTGCTCCGCGCGCCCTACCGGGCCGTCGTCCCGGCCCCCGCGCCCGCGCCGCCGCCGCTCGGCTGAACGGCCGGGGGCGGGCGGTTCGCGCCTTCTCCACCTCGGCCGCCGGCGCGCGGAGCCGGCGGTAGAACACGTTCCCGGCACGCCTCCGGACACGGGTGCCCGGACGCTCTCACCCCACCGCGACTTGGGCGGTTCCTACCGGTATGCCATCCTGTGCAGGCGACGGAAGCGGAGGAACCCGGTGCGAATCCGGGGCTGTCCCGCAACTGTGACCATGGGGAGCTCCCCCTCGCGTTCGGCCACGGCGGCGACGCTGGAAGGCTGAGGGGGAGTGGCGATCCGGGAGCCAGGAGACTCCGGCCGTCGGAGGGACGCGGGCGACCGCGGTGAACCGAGTGACACCACTCGCGGGCACCGCCGAGCCTCTGGGGGCGTCCCTTGGAAGGACAGCCACGGGCGTGGACACCCGAGGGAAGGACGATGAGGCATGCCGCCCTATCTGATGGGCCGATGAGCCGCGCGGGCGCCGACGGGCAGCCCCACCAGGCGCGCTACCCCTTTTCCGCCGTCGTCGGCATGGACGACCTCAAGCTCGCACTGCTGGTCAACGCGGTCTCTCCGGGCGTGGGCGGCGTGCTGGTCCGCGGTGAGAAGGGCACCGCCAAGTCGACGATCGTGCGGGCGCTGGCCGACCTGCTGCCGTCGGTGCCGGTGGTGGCGGGCTGCCGGTTCTCCTGCGACCCCCGCGACCCCGACCCGGCCTGCCCGGACGGCCCGCACGCCGTGTTCGACGGCGAGCCGGACGAGGACGGCGCCTTCGACGCGGCCCCCGAGCCCGCCGATGAGCCGGCCGACGACACCGGCGCCCGTGCGGCCGCTCCCGCGGCTCCGGCGCCGGTCGGGCCGGCCGGAGCCGAGCAGCGGCCCGCACGGCTGGTCGAGCTGCCCGTCGGCGCCTCCGAGGACCGCCTCACCGGCTCCCTGGACATCGAGCGCGCCCTCACCGAGGGCGTGAAGGCGTACGAGCCCGGACTGCTGGCCGCCGCGCACCGCGGCGCGCTGTACGTCGACGAGGTCAACCTGCTGCACGACCACCTGGTCGACCTGCTCCTGGACGCCGCCGCGATGGGCGAGTCGCACGTCGAGCGCGAGGGCGTCTCGGTCCGGCACGCCGCCCGGTTCCTGCTGGTCGGCACCATGAACCCGGAGGAGGGCGAGCTGCGCCCGCAGCTGCTCGACCGGTTCGGGCTCACCGTGGAGGTCGCCGCGACCCGCGACCCCGCCGAGCGCGCCGAGGTCGTGCGGCGGCGGCTGGACTACGAGCGCGACCCGGTCCGCTTCGCCGCCCGCTGGGGCGTGGCCGAGGCCGAGCTGGCCGCCCGGATCGCCTCCGCGCAGTCCCGGCTGCCCCGGGTGGAGCTCACCGACGCCGCGCTCCGCCAGATCACCGCCGTCTGCGCCGCCTTCGAGGTGGACGGGCTGCGCGCCGACCTGGTGACGGCCCGGGCCGCGATGGCGCTGGCCGCCTGGCACCGGCGCACCGTGGTCACCGCCGAGGACGTGCGGACCGCGGCCCGGCTGGCGCTGCCGCACCGGCGCCGCCGCGACCCGTTCGACGCGCCGGGCCTGGACGAGAAGAAGCTGGACGAGATCCTGGAGGAGCACGGCGACGACTCCCCGGACCGTCCCGGAGACGCCCCACCCGAGCCCGAGCCCGAGCCCCGGCCGGAACCGGCGTCGGCCGAGGCCGAGGAAGGGCCCGGCGACGACGGGTCCGGGCCCGCCGACGGCGACGAGCCCGACGACGACGGGCCGGGCGGCGGCCCCGGCGGCGGACCGGGCGGCCTCGATGGCGGCGGGGGCGGGGGCGGGGGCGTGCTGAGCGTCCTGGACGCCCTGCTCAACGGCCGTTCGGTGAACGACGGCGAGCGGCCCGCCGACGAGCGCCTGCCCACCAAGGAGCGGGACGCGGGCGAGGGCGAGCCCGCCCAGGCCGGCGCCACATTCAGGCCCCGGCTGTTCACCGTGCCGGGTACCGGCACCGGCGCGCCCGGCCGCCGCTCCAAGGCGCGCAGCCCGTTCGGGCGCGTCTCCGGCGCCCGGCCCGGCGCCCGCGGCCTGCACCTGAGCGCCACGCTGCACGCCGCCGCCCCGCACCAGCACGCGCGCGGCCGGACCGGTCCCGGGATCGTGGTCGAGGCCGGCGACCTGCGGGAGGCGGTCCGCGACGGGCGCGAGGGCAACCTGGTGCTGTTCGTCGTCGACGCCAGCGGCTCGATGGCGGCGCGGCGGCGGATGACCGCGGTCAAGGGCGCGGTGCTCAGCCTGCTGATGGACGCCTACCAGCGCCGCGACAAGGTCGGGCTGATCACCTTCCGGGGCACCGCGGCCGAGCTGGCGCTGCCGCCGACCTCGTCGGTCGAGGCCGGCGCGCGGCGGCTGGGCCGGCTGCCGACCGGGGGCCGCACCCCGCTGGCCGCCGGGCTGCTGCGGGCCGCCGAGACGCTGCGGGTGGAGCGGGTGCGCGACCCGTCCCGCCGGCCGCTGCTGGTGGTGGTGACCGACGGCCGCTTCACGCACGGGCCCGACCCGTCCGCGGCGGCGGGGCTGCTGGCCGCGGCCGGGGTGGCGTCGGTCGTGGTCGACTGCGAGTCCGGGCCGGTGCGGCTCGGCATGGCGGCCGAGCTGGGGACCCGGCTCGGCGCGGAGACCGTGCGGCTGGAGGACCTCGCCGCCGGCGGCCTGGCCGGGGTGGTCAGGGACGTCAGGAACGCGTCCGGGAAGGTGGCGTGAGCACGCGATGCCGCAGGGAAAGCCGGAGTACGTGCCCGAGGACGGGCTCACCACCAGGGAGCGCCGCAACCGGCCGCTGGTGATCGTGCACACCGGCCCGGGGAAGGGCAAGTCGACCGCGGCCTTCGGGCTGGCGCTGCGCGCCTGGAACCAGGGCTGGCCGATCGGGGTGTTCCAGTTCGTGAAGTCGGCCAAGTGGCGGATCGGCGAGGAGCGGGCGCTGCGCGTCCTCGGCGACAGCGGCGAGGGCGGCCCGGTGACCTGGAACAAGATGGGCGAGGGTTGGTCGTGGATCCAGCGTCCGGGGACCGAGGCCGACCACGAGGCCGACGCCCGGGAGGGCTGGGCGCAGATCAAGCGCGACCTGGCCGCCGAGACGTACCGGTTCTACGTGCTCGACGAGTTCACCTACCCGATGAAGTGGGGCTGGATCGACGTCGACGACGTCCTCACCGCGCTGAAGGACCGGCCGGGCGCGCAGCATGTGGTGATCACCGGCCGGGACGCCGATCCGCGGCTGCTGGAGCTCGCCGACCTGGTCACCGAGATGGGCAAGGTGAAGCACCCGATGGACCGCGGCCAGAAGGGCCAGAAGGGCATCGAGTGGTGAGTCCGGTCCCTCGCCTGGTGGTGGCGGCGCCCGCGTCGGGCAGCGGCAAGACGACCGTCGCGACCGGGCTGATGGCGGCGCTGGCGGCCCGCGGCACCGCCGTGTCGCCGCACAAGGTCGGCCCCGACTACATCGACCCGGGCTACCACGCGCTCGCCACCGGCCGCCCTGGCCGCAACCTCGACCCGTGGCTGACGTCGGAGGACCTGGTCGTCCCGCTGTTCCTGCACGGCGCCGCCGGGGCGGAGGTGGCGGTCGTCGAGGGCGTCATGGGCCTGTTCGACGGCGCCGCCGAGCAGGGCGGGTTCGCCTCGACCGCCCATGTGGCCGGGCTGCTGGACGCGCCGGTGGTGCTGGTGGTGGACGCCGCAGCGGCGGGCCGTTCGGTGGCGGCGACCGTGCACGGCTTCCGGACCTACGACGAGCGGGTGCGGCTGGGCGGCGTCATCCTCAACCGGATCGGCTCGGACGGGCACGAGCGGATGTGCCGCGAGGCCGTCGAGGAACTGGGCGTGCCGGTGCTGGGCGCGCTGCGGCGGCGGGACGACGTGGCGACGCCGTCCCGCCACCTCGGGCTGATCCCGGCGGCCGAACGCAGCGTGGAGGCGGTCGCGACCGTCGAGCGGCTCGGTGACCTGGTCGCCTCGTCCTGCGATCTCGACGCCCTGACGGCCCTGGCCCGGAGCGCCCCGCCGCTGCCCGCGTCGGCGCGGTGGGAGCCGGGCGCGCAGGTGGCCGCGCCCCCGCCGGGCGGCGGGCGGCCCCGGATCGCGGTCGCGGGCGGCCCGGCGTTCACGTTCGGGTACGCGGAGAACGAGGAGCTGCTGGAGGCGGCGGGCGCCGAGGTGGTCCGGTTCGACCCGCTGCGCGACGAGCGGCTGCCGGACGCCACGCGCGGCGTGGTGATCGGCGGCGGCTTCCCCGAGATGTACGCGCCCGAGCTGTCGGCCAACGAGCCGCTGCGGCGCGCCCTGGTCGCGTTCGCGTCCGGGGGCGGCCCGGTGTACGCCGAATGCGCCGGGCTGCTCTACCTGGGCCGGGAGCTGGACGGCGAGCCGATGTGCGGTGTCCTGGAGGAGGTCACCGCGACCATGGCGCCGCGGCTGACCCTCGGGTACCGGTCGGCCGTCGCCGTGTCGGACTCGGTGGTCGCCCGTACCGGGGAGCGTGTGCGGGGCCACGAGTTCCACCGCACCGTCACCGAGCCCCGCCACGGTGGAACGGCGGCCTGGCAGTGGTCGACCACCTCCCCCGAGGGTTTCGTCCAGGGGGATTGCATCGCCTCGTATCTGCATCTGCACTGGGCGGGGGAACCGTTGTTCGCCGAGCGGATGGTGCGGGCGAGCCAGGCCGAAGAAGGAGAGGACGCTTGACGACCTTCGATGCGGCCTTCGGCGCGGAGGGCGGCGGCCTGGAGGGCGGGCGTGCACGGCTGCGCCCGTTCGCGCCGGGCGACGCGGCCGCCCTGGCGGAGGCGATGGGCGCGGGCGAGGACTTCCTGCCGCCCAACGTCCCGGCGAGCGGCGACGCGCTGGACTGGTGGCTGGCCGAGGGCGTGCACGGCGCCGCCCGTTCGGGTGAGGGCCTGCAGGCGGCGGTGGCCGATCGCGCGACCGGCGAGCTGCACGGCACGATCGGGTTGTACCGGGTCGACTGGACGGCGCGCGCGGCCGAGGCCGGGTACGGGATCCGCCCGGCGGCACGCGGCCGCGGGCTGGCCACCGACGCGCTCCGCACCCTCAGTGAGTGGGCTCTGCGTCCCGGCGAAAGCGGCGGGGGCGGGCTCAACCGGGTCGAGTTGCGCGTGGACGTCGGCAACCACGCCTCCGTCCGCGTCGCAGAGAAGGCGGGCTTCCGGCATGAGGGCGTGCTGCGCGCCACCGGGCGAGACCCCGAAGGCCGTCCCGTCGACCAGTACGTGTTCAGTCTCGTCGCCGCCGACCTGGACGCCCGGCGCGAGGGCGCGCGCGGTCCCGGGAAGCTGATCGGCGTCGGCGTCGGGCCCGGCGATCCCGAACTGGTGACGGCCAAGGGCGTGCGCGCGCTGCGGGAGTCCGACGTCGTCCTGGTGCCGGTCATCGCACTGGACGAGGAGGGCCGCGCCGAGTCGGTCGTCCGCGCCTACACGGGCAAGGCCGAACGCGTCGTGTTCGCCCTCAACGACCGCGGCGGTGTCACCGAGCGCCGCGCCGCCGCCTGGGACGCCGCCGCCGAACGCGTCGTCCGGGCGTTCGACGAGGGCGCCGCCACCGTCGCGTTCGCCACCATCGGCGACCCCAACGTCTACTCGACCTTCACCTACCTCGCGCAGACCGTCCAGGCCCTGCGGCCCGGCACCGAGGTCGCGACCGTGCCCGGGATCACCGCCATGCAGGACCTGGCGGCCCGGTCCGGCACCGTGCTCGCCGAGGGCACGGAGTCGATCGGGCTGGTGCCGCTGGCCGGAGGCCCGGGGGCGCTGCGGGCGTTCCGGGCCGCGCTGGAGACGGGCGACACCGTCGTGGCGTACAAGTTCGGCTCGGTCGCCGCCGAGGTGGTCGAGGCGCTCAAGGAGACCGGACGGCTGGAGGACGCCCGCTACGGCGCCCGCCTCGGCCTGCCCGGCGAGGAGATCCGGCCCGCCCGCGACCTGGCCGGGCCCGTCCCCTACCTGTCCACGCTGATCGTGCCGGGCCGCCGCGACGGCGCCCGGGGAGGAAGGCTGCGATGACACCCCCCTCAGGTCCCCGCGGCCGGGTGCTGTTCGTGGGCGCCGGGCCCGGCGCCGCCGACCTGCTCACCTTCCGCGCCGCCCGCGCCATCGCGTCCGCGGACGTGGTGATCTGGGCGGCCAGCCTGGTCCATCCGGACGTGCTGGAGCACGCCCGGGACGGCGCCGAGATCGTCGACTCCGCGCAGCTGCCGATGGAGGGCGTGCTGCCGTACTACGAGCGGGCCGTGGCGGAGGGGCTCACCGTCGCCCGCATCCACTCCGGCGACCCCGCGCTGTGGGGGGCGCTCCAGGAGCAGCTCGACCGCTGCAAGGAGATGGGCCTGGAGACCGAGGTCGTCCCGGGCGTGTCCAGTTTCAGCGCGGTCGCGGCCGTGGTGGAGCGCGAGCTGACCATCCCCGAGGTCGCCCAGTCGGTCGTGCTGACCCGGCTCGGCGGCGGCAAGACCCCGATGCCGCCGGGGGAGGAGGTCCGCGCGTTCGCGCGGCACGGCACCACGATGGCGCTGTTCCTGTCGGCCGCCCGGTCCGGGCAGCTCCAGGAGGAGCTGCTGGAGGGCGGCTACCCCGAGGACACCCCGTGCGTGGTCGCCTACCAGGCGACCTGGCCGGACGAGCTGGTCGTCCGATGCACCCTGGGCGAGCTGGAGGCCACGGTCAAGGAGCACCGGCTGTGGAAGCACACGCTGGTGCTGGTCGGGCCGGCGCTGGCGGCGGGCGGCACCCGGTCGCACCTGTACCACCCGGGCCACTTCCACGGTCACCGGCGTGCCGAGCCGTCGGCGCGGCGGCGGCTTCGGGAGGCTCGTCGGCCATGAACCCAACAGGCACGGCACGATCGGACGGCGGCACCGGCGGCGGCAGCGGTGGTGGCGGGGCGGTAGCGGCGATCGCGGCACAGGGCGAGCGGACCCTCGTGCTGCACGGCGCCGGACCGGCCGGCCGCACGGCCGCCAGGATGCTGCCCAAACTCCCCGAGGTCTGCTTCGTCGAGGTGGGCGCCGGGACGGCCGCGCGCGGCGACGTGGACGAGGCGCTGCGGCAGGCGGTCGAGCACGGCCTCCGCCAGCTGATCCTGCTCGCCACCGCGGACGCCCTCGCCGCCCTCGAACCGGTGGACGGTCTCGCCGGCATCACCGCCGACATGGGCGGGTCCGCGGAACTGGCGGACGCGGTGGCCGCGGCTGGATCCGCGCGGCGCGCCTACGAGCTGTGGGAGGAGGCCAGGCTGCTCGGGCCGTGCGGGCGGGAGCTGTGCCGCCGCGTCGCCGACGACCTGGAACGCGCCGCCGCGGCCGTGCGGGAGGGCTCCGAGGCGAGCCCGATCGCGGTGCAGGTCGTGCTGATGGACTTCGGCGGCGAGCGCATGGTCGGCATGTACGGACGGCTGAGCCGATGACCTCCCCGGCCTCGTCGTCGTCCCTGACCGTCCTGGGGCACGACGGCTCGCCCCTCTCCGCCGAGGCCCGCGAGCTGCTGGAGCGCGCCTCGCTCGTGGCCGGCGGCCGCCGGCACCTGGCGGCGGTGCCGGTCCCGCCCGGCGCCCGCACGATCGTGATGGGCGAGCTCCGGGCCGCCCTCGACGCGATCGACGAGGAACTCGACCGCGAGGACGGCGACCACCACGTGGTGGTCGTGGCCAGCGGCGACCCCGGGTTCTTCGGGATCGTCCGGGCGCTGCGCGAGCGCGGGCGGCGGCCCCGGGTGCTTCCGGCGCTGTCGTCGGTGCAGCGGGCGTTCGCGCGGGCCGGGCTGTCGTGGGACGACGCCCTTGTCGTCTCGGCGCACGGCCGCGAACTGCGCCGCGCCGTGAACGCGTGCCGGGCCCATCCCAAGGTCGCGGTGCTCACCGCGCCGGGCGCGGGCCCGGCCGAGCTGGCGCGCGCCCTGTTCCCGCAGACGCCGCGCACGTTCGTGGTGTGCGAGGACCTCGGCGGCCCGCGCGAGCGCGTGGTGCGCGTCCGTCCCGCCGAGGCCACCACCCGTCCCTGGCGCGACCCGAACGTGGTGCTCGTCCTGGACCAGCGCCGGATCGCGGCGGCGGCCGCCTACGGCGAGCGCGGCTGGATCGCCGGGGCGCGGCCCGGACCGGCGCGGTGGGCGCTGCCCCCGGCCGACTTCGCGTACGGCGCGCCGTCCCGCGGCGCCGCCGGGACGGGCGCGGAAATCAGGGCGTTCGCGCTGGCCAAGCTGGGCCCCCGGGTCGGCGACATGGTCTGGGACGTCGGCGCGGGCCGCGGCGAGATCGCGATCGAGTGCGCCCGGTTCGGCGCGGCGGTCGTCGCCGTCGAACGGGACGAGGCGGCCTGCGAGGGGATCCGCGCCAACGTGCGCGCCCACCGCGTCAAGGTGGCCGTCTCGCGCGGCACGGCGCCGGCCGTCCTGGAGCACCTGCCCGAGCCCGACGCGGTGTTCGTCGGCGGCGGCGGGCCGGACGTGGCGCGGGCCTGCGCCGCCCGGGCCCTGCGCAGCGTGGTCGTCGTGGTCGCCGACGCCGACCGCGTGCAAGGCGCCATCGACGCGCTCAAGGGCGAGTCGCTCGCCACCCAGGCCGTAAGCCTCTCCGCCGCCCCGTTCGGCGCGGCGCCGGCCGCGCCGGTCTACGTCGTGTGGGGCGAGCGCGCCGGCACCGCGACCGGCCCGGAGGGGCGGCGCGGGCGGGCGGTGCCGCAGCGGCCCCCGGCGTCCGCGGCCGTGACGGTCGCCGAACTCCCCGAAATGGATGTGGACGAAGTGGACGGTATGGACGGCGAGTCTGCGAGCGGGAGCGTGCGGTGATCGGAGTCGTCGCGGCGACGGCCGGGGGCCGTTCAGCGGCCGGGGCGCTGGCGGCCGCCTGGCCGGGCGAGGTGCGCTCGTTCACCGATCTGAAGGCGTCCGAGGCGCTCCGCGAGGCCTGGCGGACCTGCGACTCCATCGTCAGCTTCCTCGCCGTCGGCGCGACCGTCCGGGTCCTGGCCCCGCTGCTGGAGCACAAGACCACCGACCCGGCCGTGGTCTGCGTGGATGAGAGCATGCGGTTCGCGGTGGCGGTGCTGGGCGGCCACCACGGCGCGAACCTGCTGGCCAGGCGGCTCACCGGGGTGCTGGGCTGCGAGCCGGTCGTCACGACCGCCAGCGACCGCACCGGTGTCGCCCCGCTCGACTCCTACGGCGCGGACCTGGGCTTCACCGTCCACAACCCGGACCTGCTCGCCCATGTCGGGGCCGCGGTGCTGTCGGGGGAGCCGGTCGCGCTGGAGGGCGCGGACGGCTGGCCGCTGCCCGCCCTCCCGCCGAACGTCCGCGTCCCCCCCTCCGCGCAGGATGAGCGGGAGGAGCAGGACGAGCCCGGGACCGGGATCCTGGTCACCGACGGCGCCGAGATCGCGTGCATGTGCCACGAGGGCTGGTTCGGCAACCGGCTGGTGTACCGGCCGCCGTCGCTGGTGGTGGGGGTCGGGTCGGCGCGCGGCGTCACGGCGGCGGAGGCCGGCGAGCTGATCGACCTGACGCTGGCGGGCGCCGGGCTCGCGCCGGAGTCCGTCCGGTGCCTGGCGACCGTGGACCTCAAGGCGGACGAGGAGGGGATCCTCAAGGCCGCCGAGGAGCGCGGCTGGGAGGTCGTCACGTTCCCGGCGGAGGTGCTGGCGGAGGTCGAGGTCCCCAACCCGTCCGAGGTCGTGCGGGCCGAGGTCGGCACGCCCAGCGTCGCCGAGGCCGCGGCCCTGCACGCCGCCCGCTCGTTCGGGCGGAGCGCCGAACTCGTCGCCCCCAAGCACAAGTCGGCCAACGCCACGGCCGCCGTCGCCCGGCTGGCCCCCAAGGGGCGGCTGAGCATCGTCGGGCTCGGGCCGGGCGCCCGCGACCTGCTCACCCCCCGCGCGCACGAGGCGCTGCGGCGGTCGTCGGTGGTCGTGGGCCTGGACCAGTATGTCGACCAGGTCCGCGACCTCCTCCGCCCCGGCACCAGGATCGTCGAGAGCGGCCTGGGCCAGGAGGAGGAACGGGCCCGTACCGCCGTCGAGGAGGCGGAGGCCGGGCGGGCGGTCGCGCTGATCGGGTCCGGGGACGCGGGCGTGTACGCGATGGCGAGCCCAGCGCTGGAGTTCGCCTCGGACCGCGTCGAGGTCGAGGGCGTCCCGGGGATCACCGCCGCGGTCGCCGCGTCCGGCCTGCTCGGCGCCCCGCTCGGCCACGACCACGCCTACATCTCGCTGTCCGACCTGCACACCCCGTGGGAGATCATCGAGCGGCGGGTGCGGGCCGCGGCGGAGGGCGACTTCGCCGTCTGCTTCTACAACCCGCGCAGCCGCGCGCGCGACTGGCAGCTGCCCGCGGCCCTGGAGATCCTGGCCGCGCACCGGCCCCCGGACACGCCGGTCGGCCTGGTCCGCAACGCCTCCCGCCCGGACGAGACCGTCACCGTCACCACGCTCGGCGGGCTCGACCCCGAGGCGGTCGACATGCTCACGGTGGTGCTGGTCGGATCGAGCCGCAGCCGGACCGTGGCCGGGCGATTCGTCACCCCCAGGGGGTATCGATGGGCCTGACCGTTCCGTCCGTCCCCCCGTTCGTCCCCTCTCCTGCCGAGGAGCGCCCGTGACCGTTCGCCGGCCCCACCCGATCGAGGTCCGCTCGTTCGAGATCCTGCGGTCGCGCGTCGACCTCTCGCCCATGCCGCCGCTGTGGCGGGCCGTGGCCGAGCGCGTGATCCACGCCAGCGCCGACCTGGAGTACGCCGTCGACCTGCAGACCCGCGAGGAGCACCTGGAACGCGGCTGGGCCGCGCTGCGCTCGGGCGCCCCGCTGGTCACCGACGTCGCCATGGTCGCCGCCGGGATCACCGCCCGCGAGACGCTGTGCCACGTCAACGACCCCGCGGCGGCCAGGATGGCCCGCGCGGCGGGCATCACCCGGTCCGCCGCCGCGGTGCGGCTGTCGTACGCCGAGGTCGGCCCCGGCGCGGTCTGGGTCGTCGGCTGCGCCCCCACCGCGCTGTTCGAGCTCATCAACCGCCGGGTCGCCCCCGCCCTGGTCATCGGGCTGCCGGTGGGCTTCGTCGGCGCCGCCGAGTCCAAGGAGGCGCTGCGCGCCAGCGGGCTCCCGCAGCTCAGCAACGTCTCGGAGAAGGGCGGCTCGGCGGTCGCCGCGGCCGCCGCCAACGCCTTGCTCTACCACGAGGGGGAGTCACGATGACCGTGCCCGCGGAGCCGGGACCGCCGCTCCTGGTGGTCGGCCACGGCACCCAGGACAAGGACGGCGTCGCCGACTTCGGCCGGTTCGTCCAGCGGCTGCGCCGCCGCATGCGCCCGGCCGTGGCCGGGGGCTTCATCGAACTGTCGCCGCCCCCGCTCACCGAGGTCGTCGCCGGACTGTACGGGGACGGCCACCGCAGGGTCGCCGCCGTGCCGCTGGTCCTGGTCGCGGCGGGCCACGGCAAGGGCGACATACCGGGCGCGATGGCCCGCGAGCTGGTCCGCCATCCCGGGCTCTCGTACACCTACGGCCGTCCCCTCGGACCGCACCCCACCCTGCTCACCCTCCTGGAAGAGCGCATGGAGGCGGCCCTGAGCGGCGCGTCCGGAACCGCCGCCGACGGGCCCGCGGCCGTCCTGCTGGTGGGACGCGGCTCGACCGACCCCGACGCCAACGCCGAGGTCCACAAGGTGGCCAGGCTCTTCTGGGAGGGACGCGGCGCGGGCGGGCCCGACCAGGGGCACGGGCTGATGTGCGTGGAGCCCGCGTTCATCTCGCTGGCCCGCCCCAGCGTCCCCGAAGGGCTCGAACGCCTGCGCAGCCTGGGCGCCCGGCGGATCGTCGTGCTGCCGTACTTCCTGTTCAGAGGCGTGCTGCCGGACCGCGTGGCGGACGAGGCACGGGCGTACGCCGCCGGGCACCCCGCCCTGGACATCCGCTGCGCCGAGGTGATCGGCGACTGCGAGGGACTGGCCGACCTGGTCGTCGAACGGTACGAGGAGGCCCTGGCCGGCGACATCCGGATGAACTGCGACACCTGCGTCTACCGGATCACCCTGCCCGGATTCGAGGACCGCGTGGGCGCCCCCCAGACGCCGCACCACCACCCCGACGACCCCGCGGACGGCCACGGGCATGGGCACGGGCATGGGCACGTCCATGCACACTGACGGATCGGCGGACGAGGACATCGACCTGCGGCACCACGGTGACACCGAGGTCGGGGAGGGGCTCCGCGACTATGCCGTGAACGTCCGCACGGGCATGCCCCCCGACTGGCTCGCCGACCGGCTGCGCGCCGCGATCTCCGACCTCGCCGCCTACCCGGACCCCTCGGCCGCGCGGCGGGCGGCGGCCCGGCGGCACGGGCGGGCCACCGAGGAGGTGCTGCTCACCGCGGGCGCCGCCGAGGCGTTCGTGCTGATCGCCCGAGCCCTGAGGCCCCGCCGCGCCGCGGTCGTCCACCCGCAGTTCACCGAGCCCGAGTCCGCGCTGCGCGCGGCGGGCCACGCGGTCGAACGGGTCGTGCTGGGCAAGGACTTCGCCCTCGTCCCGTCCGCCGTCCCCGAGGACGCCGACCTGGTCGTGATCGGCAACCCGACCAACCCGACCTCCGTCCTGCACCCGGCCGCCGCCATCGCCGGGCTCGCCCGTCCCGGACGCACCGTCGTGGTGGACGAGGCGTTCATGGACTGCGTGCCCGGCGAACCCGAGAGCCTGGCCGGACGGCTCCCCGGCGGCGTGATCGTCGTCCGCAGCCTCACCAAGACGTGGGGGCTGGCCGGGCTGCGCGCCGGGTACGTGCTGGCCGAACCGCGGCTGATCGCCGCGCTGGCCGAGGCGCAGCCGCTGTGGGCGGTGTCCACGCCCGCGCTCGTGGCCGTCGAGGAGTGCTTGGCGCCGGCCGCCATTGCCGAGGCGGAGGCGTGGGCCGCCCGGATGGGCGCCGAACGCGACCGGCTGGCCGCCGAGCTGGCCGGGCGCGGACTCTACGTCGTCCCCGAGGCGCGGGCTTCGTTCCTGTGCCTGCGGGTGCCGGACGCGCTCGGCATCCGCGCCCTGCTGCGGGAGCGCGGCTTCGCCATCCGGCGCGGCGACACCTTCCCCGGGCTCGGCCCCGACTGGCTGCGTGTGGCCGTACGGGACCGGGCCGCCAACGACGCCCTCCTGGAGGTGCTGGGTGAGCTGGGAATCTGACCTGACCGCGGAGGCGGCCGCGTCCGTGATCGAGGAGACCGTCGCGGCCGTCGGCCCGCTCGACGAGGCGGCGATGCGGGACGCCCGCGAGCACCAGGCGCGCCTCACCAAGCCGCCCGGCTCGCTGGGCGTGCTGGAGGACCTGCCGGTACGGCTCGCCGGGCTGGCCGGGACGTGCCCGCCGCCGCTGCCCGAGCCCGCCGCGGTCGCCGTGTTCGCCGCCGACCACGGCGTCCACGCCCAGGGCGTGAGCCCCTGGCCGCAGGAGGTGACCGCGCAGATGGTGGCCAACTTCCTGGCCGGCGGCGCGGTCGTGAACGCCTTCGCCGCGCAGGTCGGCGCCACCGTCACCGTCGTGGACGTGGGCGTCGCCGCCGACCTGCCCGCCGCGCCCGGCCTGCTCCCGCGCAAGATCGCCCCGGGCACGGCCGACCTGACCCTGGGCCCGGCGATGACCGCCGGGCAGGCGCGCCGGGCGATGGCGGTCGGCATCGAGACCGCCCGCGACCTGGCCGGCTCCGGCGCCCGCTGCCTGCTCACCGGCGACATGGGCATCGCCAACACCACCGCGTCGGCCGCGCTGATCGCCGCGTTCACCGGCCTGCCGGCCGAGCGCGTCACCGGCCGCGGCACCGGCATCGACGACGCCACCCACGCCCGGAAGGTCGAGATCGTCCGCGCCGCCCTGGCCCGCCACGCCCTCCCCGCAGGGGACGGCGACACGCCGGACGGCGGCACCGAGTACGGGCTGCGGGTGCTGGCCGCGGTCGGCGGGTTCGAGCACGCCGCCCTGGCGGGCTTCATCCTCGGCGGCGCGGCGCTGCGGGTGCCCGTGGTGCTCGACGGCGTGATCGCCGGCGCCGCGGCCCTGGCCGCCGCCGCGATCGCCCCCGACGCCGTGGCCGCCTGCGTGGCGGGCCACCGTTCGGCCGAGCCCGGCCATTCCGCTACCGTGGACCACCTGGGGCTCCGCCCGCTGGTGGACCTGGAACTGCGGCTCGGGGAGGGCACCGGCGCGCTGCTGGCGCTGCCGCTGGTGCAGAGCGCGGTACGGGTCCTGCACGAGGTCGCCACCTTCGACTCGGCCGGGGTGAGCGGAAAGGGCTCCGGGCAGAGTCACGGCATGATCACGGAATGAGTCACGCTCGGCTATCGACTGGGCGGGAGCCCTCTCCATGAACGCCTCAACGCGAGTACCTTTGGTCCACATGGACACGTGTCCGTCACCGGCGGCCGCGAACAACCCCACAGCCCCGATCGAGAGAACACCCACGTGCCCCCGTACCTGCTAGGCCTGCGACTCGGCGGGCGACGCGTCCTCGTCGTCGGCGGCGGCAGGGTCGCACAGCGCCGGGTGCCGGCGCTGCTGGCGGCCGGGGCGGACGTGGTGATGGTCGCCCCCGAGATCACCCCCTCCCTGGAGGACCTGCTCGTCCAGGCCGCGCCCGGCCGGGACGGCGGCACCGGCACGGTCACCTGGCTGCGCCGGCCGTACGAGAAGGGCGACTGCGCGGGCGCCTGGCTGGTCCAGGCCGTCACCGACGACGCCGAGGTCAACGCCGCCGTCGCCGACGAGGCCGAGGCCGACCGGATCTGGTGCGTGCGCGCCGACGACGCCGACGCCTCCCCGGCCTGGACGCCCGCGAGCGGCCGGGTCGGCGAGACCACCGTCGGCGTGCTGGCCGGGGGAGACCCCCGCCGCGCCGCCGGGATCCGCGACGCCGTCGTCGACGGCCTGCGCGACGCGACCCTCGAAGCGCGGCACTCCCGGCACAAGCCGGCCGGCGTGGCGCTGGTCGGCGGCGGCCCCGGCGATCCCGGGCTGATCACCGTGCGCGGGCGGCAGCTGCTCGCCCAGGCCGACGTGGTCGTGACCGACCGGCTGGCCCCCCGCGAGCTGCTGGACGAGCTGCCCGCCGACGTCGAGGTCGTCGACGCCGCCAAGATCCCCTACGGGCGCACGGTCACCCAGGAGCGGATCAACGACTACCTGGTCGAGCACGTCCGGCAGGGGAAGTTCGTGGTCCGGCTCAAGGGCGGCGACCCGTTCGTGTTCGGGCGCGGCGCCGAAGAGGTCCTGCACTGCGCCAGGCACGGCATCCCGGTCACCGTCGTCCCGGGGATCACCAGCGCGGTCGCCGTGCCGTCCGCGGTCGGCATCCCGGTGACCCACCGCGGCGTCACCCAGGAGTTCCACGTGGTGTCCGCGCACGTCTCCCCAGGTCATCCGGCCTCCACGGTCGACTGGCCCGGTCTCGGCCGGGCCCAGGGCACGCTGATCCTGCTGATGGCGGTCGAGCGCATGGCGCTCATCGCCGAGGCCCTCATGCGCTATGGTCGGTCAACTGAAACGCCGGTCGCCGTGGTCCAGGAGGGCACGCTCCCGGGCCAGCGGGCGCTGACGGCGACCCTGGGCACGGTGGCGGGGGAGATGGAGGCCGCAGGGGTGCGGCCACCGGCGATCGTGGTCGTGGGCGACGTGGTCAACGTGGCACGAGAGATCGACATGATTCGAGCGGACATGGGACGGGATCCGTGACACCCCCGGCAGAGCAGAGCGCGGTTCACGACGAGAAGGCGGGCGCGGTCCCCGGCCCCCGTGGCAGGTCCGGCACGTCCCGTGCCGCCCCCGGCGGAGGGTCCGGCGACACGCCCGACGAGGCCGGCATCTCGGTGCGCCAGGGCAAACTGGTCCGCGCCCTCGGCGCCCTGCGCGACGAGCTCGGCGCGTTCGAGTTCCTGCTGGACGTGCCCGGCGTGGAGGAGGCCCGCGAGGCCCAGTTGCAGCTGAAGAACCAGCTCGACGACTACGTCCTCCCGCGCATCCAGGCCGCCGGCACGCCCATGCTCGTCGTCCTCGGCGGCTCCACCGGCGCGGGCAAGTCCACCCTGGTCAACACGCTCGTCGGGGCGCGGGTCAGCGCCACCGGCGTGCTCCGTCCCACCACCAGCAGCCCCATCCTGGTCTGCCACCCCGACTTCACCGACTGGTTCCTCGAAGGCCCGATGCTGCCCGGCATGGGCCGCGTCCGCGGCCCCGCCCCGGACGCCATCGCCGGCGACCAGCTCGTCATCATCGGCAGCGACGCGCTGCCGCCCGGCCTCGCCCTCCTCGACAGCCCCGACTTCGACTCGGTCTTCGAGGACCACTACGAGTTCGCCACCAAGCTCATGGCCGCGGCCGACCTGTGGCTGTGCGTCACCACCGCCGCCCGCTACGCCGACGCCCAGGTCTGGGAGATGCTCCAGCGCGCCCGCGAGAACGGCGCCACCATCGGCGTCGTGCTCTCCCGGGTGCCGCAGGGCGCCGGCTCCGAGGTCGTCGACCACTTCGGCGAGATGCTGGTGGAGCACGACGTCGGCGAGGCCCGCCGCTTCACCATCCCCGAAACCCGCGTCGAGGACAGCCGCCTGCCCGAGGAGGCCGTCGAGGACATCCGCGAATGGCTCGTCGGCGTCGGCGAGAACGCCGACGACCGCACCGTCGTCATCGGCGACACCCTCGTCGGCGTGCTCGACAGCTTCCGCACCCGCGTCCCCGAACTGGCCAAGCAGGTCGAGGCCCAGGTCGAGAAGCGCGCCGAACTGGCCCGCGAGGTCGAGTCCTCCTACGGCACCGCCCTCGCCGAACTCGACGAGGCCACCCGCAACGGCTCCCTCCTGCGCGGCGAGGTGCTGGCCCGCTGGCAGGACTTCGCCGGCACCGGCGACCTGCTGCGCTCCCTGCACGTCCAGCGCGGACGCCCCAAGCGGGGCCCCAGCCGGCGCCGCCGCACCAGCCCCACCCGCGTCCGCGCGCTCAAGGCCGCGCTGCGCGGCGGCCTCGAATCGCTCATCCTCTCCTCCGCCGAGCACGCCGCCGACCAGGTCATCGTCCGCTGGCGCGACCACCCCGCCGGACGCCAGGTCCTGGACGGCCCCGTCACCGGGCTCGGCCACGCCTCCCCCGAACTCTCCCGCCGCGTCACCCGGGCCGTCAGCGCCTGGCAGGACCACGTCCACGAACTGATCCGCACCGAGGGCGTCACCAAGCGCTCGGTCGCCAAGGTGCTGTCGTTCGACTCCGAGGCCGTCTCCCTCGTCCTCATGATCGGACTACTCGGCTACGGCACCTCCGAGGTCGCCGTCGAGGGCGGCACCAGCGCCGTCCCGCAGCGCCTCCTCAAGGCCCTGTTCGGCGCCGAGTCGCTGCGCGGCATGGGCGCCAAGGCCCGCGCCGACCTGCGCAGCCGCATCGGGATGCTGTTCGACGAGGAGTCGATCCGCTACGGGCAGGCCATCGACGCCGCCGGCATCCCCGACGAGACCGTTCCCGTCCAGCTCTACCAGGCCACCTACAACCTCGAGGTCGCCCGATGACCACCTCGGCCATCCCCGCGAACGCGCCGGGCCCTTCCGGCGCCTCCGGTAGGCCCGCCCCACCCGCCGCCCCGGAGGCCGCCGCCGAACCCGGCCCCGGCGGCGTCGCCACCCGCCTCGACAGCCTGGAACGCCTCGTCCGGTACGGCACCGGCCGCCTCGACCGCGACCTCATCGACGACGCCGGGAAGCTCCTCGACCGCGCCGGGCAGCGCCTGCGCCTGTCGGGCGACCACACCGTCGTCACCCTCGCCGGCGGCACCGGCAGCGGCAAGTCCTCCCTGTTCAACGCCGTCTGCGGACTGGAACTGTCGCCCACCGGCATGCGCCGCCCGATGACGTCCAAGGCGCACGCCTGCGTCTGGGGCCTCGACGGCGCCGGGCCCCTCCTCGACTGGCTCGACGTCGACAAGCGCCACCGCTACGCCCGCGCCAGCGCCCTCGACCTGGACCGCGCCGACAGCTCCCTGCACGGGCTCGTCCTGATCGACCTGCCCGACCACGACTCCATCCAGGCCGTCCACCGCGCCGAGGTCGACCGCTTCGTCACCATCGCCGACCTGCTGGTCTGGGTCGTCGACCCGCAGAAGTACGCCGACGCCGCGCTGCACCGCAACTACATCGTCCCGTTCGCCCGGCACGCCGGCGTCACCCTGATCGTCCTCAACCAGGTCGACCGGCTCCAGTCCTTCGAGATCGACGACTGCGTCGCCGACCTGCGCCGCCTCCTGGAGGCCGAGGGCCTGGCCGACCCGCGGATCGTCACCACCTCGGCGGTCAGCGAGCGCGGCGTGCGCGGGCTCCGCGACGTCCTGGTCGACACCGTCGCCGCCCGCCGCGCCCGCGGCGAACGGCTCGACGTCGACATCGACCGGGTCGCCGAACGCCTCGCCGCCCTCCGCGGCCCCGCTGAACCCCCGTCCGGCATCGGCGCCGACCGCCGGGCCGAGCTCGTCCAGGCCCTCACCGACGCCGCCGGCGCCCCGGCCGTCGCCGAGGCCATGGAGAGCGCCTACGAGCTGCGCGCCGCCGACTTCGTCGGCTGGCCCGTCAGCGCCCTGGTCACCCGCCTGCGCAGCGACCCGCTGCGCCGGATGCGCCTCACCGAGCTCCGCGAGGAACTCCGCAACGCCTTCACCGGCCCCATCGGAGCCCAGCAGGGCGACGTCGACACCGCCCTGCAGGGCGTCACCGACGGCGTCACCGGCGACCTGCCCGAACCCTGGGCCCGCTCGGTCCGTGCCGCCGCCCGCTCCCACGCCGGCGAACTCCCCGAAGCCCTCGGCGCCTCCCTCATGGACGCCCTGCCCACGTTCAACCAGGTCCCCGGCTGGTGGTGGCTGGTCAAGACCTGGCAGTACTTCCTCGTCCTGGTCAGCGGCCTGGGCGCGCTGTGGATCGCGCTGCTCCTGATCTACGCCGTCGTCGGCGCGGACGGCCCCGGCGCCCTGCTCGGCGAGACCGGCCTCATCCCGTACGTCCTGATCCTGGTCGTCTGCACGCTCGGCATGGGCGCCCTCACCTCGTCCGCGTGCCGCAACCTGGTGGCGCTGTCCTCGGCCAAGCACGGCCAGCGGATGGAGACCCACATGCGCGAACGCATCGAGCAGATCGCCGACGAGAAGGTCCTGGAGCCGGTCGCGGCCGAACTCGACCGCTACGCCCACTTCCGCTCCGAGGCCGCCAACCTCCTCGGCTGAGTTATCCACAATCCGCACATCCCCTTTCACCCACCGTCATCCTGCGCCACCGTTGAGAGCACGCACCTCAACAAGAGTGGAGCAGCCATGAACGAGGCCCAGATCACCGTGGTCGGCTGGCTGGCCGCCGAGCCCTACTTCACCGTGACCGGCAACGGCACCCCGTTCCTGTCGTTACGAGTCGGCTACACCCCCCGCCGCTACGACCGGCAGAGCGCCCAGTGGCAGGACATCGAGACGATGTTCCTTACGGTCAACTGCTGGCGGTCCCTGGCCGACAACGTCAATGCCTCCGACCTGAGACGCGGCCACCCGGTCGTGGTGACCGGCCGCCTCCGCATCCGCCAGTACGAGAGGGACGGTCAGTGGCGCTTCTCCGCCGAGGTCGAGGCCACCACCCTGGGCCATGACCTCAGCCGCGGCACCGCCGCCTTCCGCCCCGTCCAGCGCGGCGGCGCCCTCACCGACGAAGACCGCCGCGAAGCCCAGGATGCCGCCGACCAGTGGGCCCTGACCGCCACCGACCAACCAGAAGAAGACCCCAAGGCCGCCTAACCTCCCACCGCGACTCGAACCACCCAGACCGCCCCCCGCTAACGCCTCCCCACCACGACCTGACTCGTACCCGAGACCACCACAACCCGCCCCGCCTCATACCCGAACGACTCGTCCCAGTGCGTGCCACAGGCTCGCGCTCGCTCAGACCGCCTTGTGCCGAGTAGTGGGCCTAGTGCTTGATTGGCTAGCGCCTGGAGAGCCCGCGTCTGGCCGCGCGACTCGTGCTTCAAGGGCTGGCGCTTACCTGGCTTGCGTCGCAGGCTCCTGCTTCACGGGCTCGCGTTTGGCTGGCTCGCGCCGCGCCGCGCCGGCTCGGGCTGGCTCGTGCCCGACCGCCGCGGGCCGCACCGGCTCGCGCATGACCGTCCATGCCTGGAGGGAAGGCTCGGACCGGTGTGTGTCACGGGCTCGCGCGTGACCGGGTCGCGTCTCATCGGCTCGTGCTCGGTCAGACCGGCTCACACGCGAACGCCTCACCGGCGCGGCCTGGCTCGTGCCCGACCGGTGCGGGCCGCACCCGGCTCACGCCTGGACGGCTCGAGCCGGTGCTTGTCTCGCGCCTCATCGGCCTGCGCATGACCGACTCGCGTCGCACCAGCTCAGATCTCGTGCTGAGCGCGCACCAGCTCAGATCGACTCGTGCTGAGCGGCTCGTGTCTCGCGGCCTAGTGCCTGGCCAGCCCGCGTCTGGCCGGCTCGCGCCGCGCCGACTTGTACTTCAGGGGCTGGCGCTTGCCTGGCGTGCGTCGCACCGGCTCGTGCGCAAAGGGCTGGTGCGTGCCTGGCTCGCATCGGGCTGGCTCGTGCCTGACCGGCGCGGGCCTCACCGGCTCGCGCCGCACCGGCTCATGTCTGGAGGGCTCGGACGGGTGCGTGTCACGGGCTCGCGCGTGACCGGGGCGTCCTCACCGGCTCGTGCTTGGTCAGATCGGATCACACACGCCGGTTAATGCCTCACCGGCTCGGACTGGTTCGTGTCTGACCGGTAGGCCGCACCGGCTTGCGCCGCACTGGCTCATGCCCTGGACGGCTTGCGCTGGGCCGGCTCATGCCTGGACGGCTTGCGCCGTGTCGGCTCGGGCTGGTTCGTGCCTGGGCGGTTCGCGGTTGCCGGGGCTTGGGAGGGCGGTGTCGCTTCGCGATCAAGGTGGGGACGCTTGCCTTCGGCGTTGGTTCGCTGCCCGGGTAGGGCGTTCGCGTGGTGTTGGAGGTCGCTTCGCGACAGGCGCCCCTGGCTGTCCGGCGGCCGATGCTGGCCAGGGCGGTCGGCTCGGGCGTGTGCCCGGGGTGTGGGAGTGATCGCGTTGGGTGAACGCGCGGCGCGCGGGCTCCGTACAAGGCGAAGAGAAGGGAGGAAGCGTGGTGACGGAGAGACGTGGGCTGGAGATGGGGCCAAGGGTGCCCCGGAAGTCAAAGAGACAAGAGATGAAAGAACGGGCTGGTGGGCGCAGATGACGCTGCACGGGTGCTTCCCTGCGGGGCTTGCGGGCCCCGCAGGGTGGGCGGAGGGGGGATCGAACCCGGGATGCGGGGGCGTCGGCGGGTGGCCGGCTGGTGCCGGCCGGCGCCCCCGCGCCGTCGGGGTGGCAGACGCGTTATATCCAGGAGACGCCGCGCATGGTGTATTCCCCCTCAGGATGTGCGGCGGACAGCGATTTCGCTGGTCCTACGGTGGGTCACGTCTCGGATACCCACTTGTGCGTTATCGAAGGTACCGGTTTCCAGCCCCCTCCGCACACGTTGCAATTATCGTGTTACACAACGTGAGGCTTAGGGGGGAAGGATGACGGCTGTGCAGTCGTCCGCCGAGGATCGCGGCGGAGAACTCACCCGAAGGCCGCAACGGCGGGCGGTGCCGATGCGTCCGTCCCTGCTGGCCGTCTACGTGCCGGTGGTCGTTGCCGTGCACCTGGCGCTGACCGTCGCCGGGCTGATGAGCACCGTCCCGCGGCCGAACGATCTACTGACATTTGGTGCGCTGCTGGCCTGCGGCGCGGTGTGCATCGAGGCGACGCGGCGGCTCGGGATGCCCGCCGGGGTCGCCCGCGACATCCTGTCGGCCTGGTGGCTGCCGGTCGCGCTGCTGCTCCCCCCGGTCTACGCCCTGCTGATCCCGATCCCGCTTCAGCTGCTGCTGCAGTTCCGGGTGCGGCGGTCGCTGCTGTACCGGCGGGTGATGGTGATGGCGGCGCATGGCCTGGCGGGCGCGTGCGCGTCGCTGGTCTTTCACCTGGCGGTGCCCGAGCCGCTGGACGGCCGGCCTCTGTGGGTGATCGGCGGGATCACCGACCTGCTGGTCGCCGTGGGCTGCGCCGCGCTGTTCACGGTGCTGAACACGCTGCTGGTGGTGATCGCGGCGCATGCCGCCAACCCCGAGGGCCGCTGGCGGGACGTCCTGTGGAACCGCGAGACCCTGCTGCTGGACGTGGTCGAGCTGTGCGTGGGCGTCTCGGTCGCGATCCTCGCCACCCTGTCGCTGCTCCTCCTGCTGCTGGCGCTGCCCCCGGTCGTGCTGCTCCAGCGCAGCCTCATGCACCAGCAGTTGCAGGCCGCGGCCCGTACCGACGCCAAGACCGGGCTGCTCAACGCCGCCGCCTGGCAACGCGAGGCCGACACCGAGCTGGCCCGGACCCAGCGCACCCACGACCCGCTCGCCCTGCTGCTGATCGACATCGACCACTTCAAGCGGGTGAACGACACCCACGGCCACCTGGTCGGTGACGAGGTGCTGGTGGGCGTGGCCACCACCCTGTGCGGCCAGCTGCGCGACTACGACGTCGTGGGCCGGTTCGGCGGAGAGGAGTTCGTGGTGCTGCTGCCCGGCGCCGACACGGTGGAGGCCTGCCGGGTCGCCGAACGGCTGCGCGGCAGGGTCCGGCGGCTGGCGGTGCCCGCAGAGGAGGGCACCGTGGGCGTGACGATCTCCGTCGGGGTGGCGCTGTTCCGGATGCACGGCCAGGACCTGATCGAGCTGCTCGCCGCCGCCGACCTCGCCCTTTACCGGGCCAAGCAGTCCGGTCGCGACCGGGTCTGCCTGCCCGCCCTCGAGGGACCGAAGGCGTCGGAGAGCTGACCCGGCCATGGCGATGATCTCCGCTGGCCATGGGGCGATCACGCGGCCGGACGGTGCTTGGCCGCGGCTGCAACGAATGGTGCCCGAGACCCCCTAGGCTTGACGATATGGCGGAGTACATCTTCACGTTTCAGCGCGTGCGCAAGGCGCACGGTGACAAGGTCATCCTTGACGACGTCACCATGAGCTTCCTGCCGGGGGCCAAGATCGGTGTCCTCGGCCCCAACGGGATGGGCAAGTCGACGCTGCTGCGGATGATGGCCGGCCTGGAGCAGCCCTCCAACGGTGACGCCCGTCTCATGCCCGGTTTCACGGTCGGCATGCTGCAGCAGGAGCCGCCGCTCAACGAGGAGAAGACGGTCCTCGGCAACGTCGAGGAGGGCGTCGCCGAGACCAAGGCGCTGCTCAACCGGTTCAACGAGATCGCCGAGAAGATGGCGACCGACTACTCCGACGAGTTGATGGACGAGATGGGCAAGCTGCAGGAGCAGCTCGACCATCGCAACGCCTGGGACCTCGACAGCCAGCTCGAGCAGGCCATGGACGCGCTGCGCTGCCCGGCGGGCGACCTGCCCGTGACCCAGTTGTCGGGTGGGGAGCGCCGCCGCGTCGCGTTGTGCAAGCTGCTGCTGGAGCACCCCGACCTGCTGCTGCTGGACGAGCCCACCAACCACCTTGACGCCGAGAGCGTGCAGTGGCTGGAGCAGTACCTGGAGAAGTACGAGGGCACCGTCCTGGCCGTCACCCACGACCGGTACTTCCTCGACAACGTGGCCGGCTGGATCTGCGAGGTCGACCGGGGCCGCCTCTTCGGGTACGAGGGCAACTACTCGGCCTACCTGGAGAAGAAGGCCGAGCGGCTCAAGGTCGAGGGCAACAAGGACGCCAAGCGCAAGAAGCGCCTCCAGGACGAGCTGGAGTGGGTCCGGTCCAACCCCAAGGCCCGGCAGACCAAGAGCAAGGCGCGTCTGCAGCGGTACGAGGAGATGGCGTCCGAGGCGGCCAAGACCCGCAAGCTGGACTTCGAGGAGATCCAGATCCCGCCGGGCCCCCGCCTGGGCAACACGGTGATCGTCGCCGAGGACCTCACCAAGGGCTTCGAGGACCGGCTCCTGATGGAGAACCTGTCCTTCAACCTGCCGCCCAACGGCATCGTCGGCGTGATCGGCCCCAACGGCGTCGGCAAGACCACGATGTTCCGCATGATCGTCGGTGAGGAGAAGCCCGACAACGGGGCGCTGAAGGTCGGCGAGACCGTCCAGATCTCCTACGTCGACCAGGGGCGCGGCGGGATCGACCCGGCCAAGTCGGTGTGGCAGGTCGTCTCCGACGGCCTTGACCACATCAAGGTCGGCCAGGTCGAGATGCCGTCCCGCGCCTACGTCGCCGCGTTCGGCTTCAAGGGCCCCGACCAGCAGAAGGCGTCCGGCGTCCTGTCCGGCGGCGAGCGCAACCGCCTCAACCTGGCGCTGACCCTCAAGCAGGGCGGCAACGTCCTCCTCCTGGACGAGCCCACCAACGACCTCGACACCGAAACCCTGAGCTCGCTGGAGAACGCGCTCCTGGAGTTCCCGGGCTGCGCGGTCATCACCTCCCACGACCGGTGGTTCCTGGACCGCATCGCCACCCACATCCTGGCGTGGGAAGAGGGCTCGAACTGGTTCTGGTTCGAGGGCAACTTCGCGGACTACGAGAAGAACAAGATCGAGCGCCTGGGCGCCGACGCCGCCCGCCCCCACCGCGTCACCCACCGCAAACTCATGCGCGACTGACGCCCCGTCCATCCGAGAACGCCGCGGCCCGACCTTCCGGGCCGCGGCGTTCCAGCCTCCAACCGGGCCCCGTGCTCCGCGCTGGTTTTGCGGGTTGCGTTCGTGCTCTCTTTCCCTGCGCCTACCAACCGCGTTGGTGGCCCTGCACTCCGGTGCGAGCCGTGCCCGAACCCCGTGCTTGCGCCGCTGCGACCCGGCGGGCCTCGGCGGCTGCGCTGGGTGGCTGGTGGGGCGGGGCAGGCCAGGGTGGCAAATTTCTGTTCGCCCGAGCGGACGATCTTGATCCCGTTGGGGTCAGTGTGATCTCTCCGCATCAGGCCGGGAACGTCCTGAGCTACGTGGAGATGGCGGCGGTGGCGGGTGGGGTGGAGGTGGGTGCCGTCGGTCTGGCGGTGCCGCTGGTCGTGGAGAACAGGGGCGCGCGGTCGCCGACGCTCGGGGCGGCCAGCGCCTGGAACTGGCACAGGACCCGCATGATTTCGTCGCCTACGAGGTGAGCGCGATCGTGGTGCAGGCCCAGGCGGGCTGCCTGGTCGCCGTCCGCGACCCCGAACGCGCCGCCGACCTGTTCGCCCGCGTGGAGGAGGCCAGGCAGCGCGCCCTGTCAGGCCGTGGAGGCCCTGCGCGGGGACCGCGATGCCTAAGGCTCCCCGCTGGGGCTGGCCGTTGGCCGAACGCCATTCCGGCATCGGGGGCGCCGACCCGATTTGCGTGGTTGTGGTTACGACGGCGCAGCGGTGCTTGCGGCTTTCTGGTCAAGCGGTCCACGCTCGCGCTGCTGGTCGAGGTGCGCGCTGCGGTTGGGGAAGACGCCAGCCTGCAGACTGCTGCGTTGTCTTGTACGTCCCGCGCTGGTGGGCGGACGGGGCCGGGGGCGGGAGTTCGGCGTTGTGGGGTTGATCGAGATCGTTAGTGAGGTGCATCTCTCCTGCGGCACCGTGAAGAACTACGTTGCAGCCGTCCAGGACCCTTAACGGGGTGGGGATTGTGGCCTGGGCTTGGGACGACGGGCACACGATGACTAGGGAGGTGGCTGGGGTAGCATCGGCGCGATCTGTTCGCGAGCCCCAGGCGAGGACATGTCCGACAACGAGCTCCCTCCGGCCGAGTACCGCCATGTTTACGAGTTCCGTCTGCGGTTCGGTGACATCGACTCGCAGGGGCATGTCAACAACGTCAAGTTCCTGGGCTTCCTCGAGGACGCGCGGCTGGAGATGTTCCACGGCGACCCCGTCCGGAAGGGGGAGCAGCCGATCCGCGGGATGGTGATCTCCCGGCACGAGATCGACTACCGGCGGCCGCTGCTGCCGACCGTGTACCCGATTCGGGTGGAGACCTGGGTGACGGAGGCGCGGGCGGCGTCGTTCAAGCTCGCCTACGAGGTCCGCGATGACGAGCACGTGTACGCGGAGGCGATGTCGGTGCTGGTGGCGTTCGACCCGGAGGCGAACCGGCTGCGGCGGTTCACCGAGAAGGAGCGGGAGTTCATCGGCCGCTACGTCGCGGCATGACCGAGACGGTTGTCCGCCGGTCCCTGGTGGAGTTGCGGGTCGTGCGGCCGGACGACGCCGGGGCGCTGGCCCGCCTGTGCGTTGCCAACCGCGAGTATCTGCGCCCCTGGGAGCCCGAACGGGACGACGCCTACTTCACCGTGGAGGGGCAGCGCGCGAACCTGGACGACCTCCTCGACGCGTACGGGGCCGGCGAGATGTGGCCGGGTGTTGTTCTGGTGGACGGTCAGGTCGCCGGGCGCATCACGCTCAACAACATCCTGCGCGGGCCGTTGCAGAGCTGCTTCGTGGGCTACTGGGTGGCCTTCGCCCACGCGGGACGCGGCGTGGCGACCGAGGCCGTGCGGCAGGCCCTTCAGGTGGCCTTCCGCGAGTTGGGGCTGCATCGTGTCGAGGCGTTCACGCGCGTGGACAACCACGCGTCGCAGCGGGTGCTGGAACGCAACGGGTTCACCCCGGTCGGGGTGTCGCGTCGGCACATTCACGTGGAAGGCCGCTGGCACGACGAGCGGCTCTTCGAGCGGCTGGCTCCTTGGGACGACGGAGTCGCGCTGCACCCGCCGTGCGCGTGACGATCTCCGATCACGGGGAGTAAGCAGGTGACGCCCTTTCCCCCCGAGGTGATCGATGTCCCCCTATCTCGCCGCATGGATCTTCTGGATCATGATGTTCTTCGCCATCGAGCTGCCGGCGGTCTTCAACCGGCAGCCCGGTGACACCCTCTCCGAGGTCATCTGGCGCGTGTTCGCCGTCCGCGGCAAGCCGGCGGGGTGGCAGCTGCGCCGGGTGGTCCTGCTGCTGGGGCTGGGCTGGCTGGTGGCCCACCTGCTGACCGGCGGGAAGGTCTGAGTCAGGCGGTGGGCGAGTACAGCCAGGGCTCCTTCAGGTCGAGGTAGGTCCACTCGCCCTCGTAGAAGCTCATCATCTTCTGCATCTCGTCGCGCATCTCCTGCGGCGGCTCCTTGCGCTCGCCCTCCCTGGCCGCGGCCTCGGAGGTGAAGTACGCGGCCTCGGTGAAGCCGCCGTCGTGCTGGACCGCCACGACGCTGCCGATCATGTCGGGACGGAACTCGCGCATCGCCGACTCGTCCTGGCTCGCCAGGTAGGCGCGAAGGCCCGGCAGGTCGCGGATCCGGCCCTGCATGACCTGGACGAAGCCGGCGTCGTCGGAGCCGCCGTCCAGGAAGGTGTCGGTCTCGGTGCAGTCGTGGAAGTGGACGTCGCCGCCGAACAGCTTCGAGGTCTCCATCCACCATTGGTGCTGCTCGGGGCGGTCGCTGTTGCGGCGGGCCGCCTCGGGCGACTCGAAGCGGGCCAGGCAGACGAACATCCCGTCGTCCGTCACCCCCGCGGTGCTGCCCAGCCAGCCCGGGGCGGTCGGGCCGAGGTCGCGCTGCCAGTGGTCCATGGCCTCCTTGAGCTCGCCGGTGTCGCCGGAGACATGGCCTTGGATGGTCTGGATGAACATGGTGTCTCTCCCCCGTTGAGATCACCTTCCGGAACGGTACGGCCACGGCCGGCCGCACCCGATTCCGACGCTATGACGCCGCGCGGGCGGGGACAACCCTCGGGTCACGGACCCGTAACAAGCGCAACAGCAATCCGTTTTGGCCGCACTTCTCCCTTTAGTGTCACCTGGCGAATTGTGGTGATCCCACGCGAAAGGGAAAAGATGCGGCGCGTCTCACAAGGGGTGCTGGCCCTGCTGCTGGCAGCCGGGATGACCGGCACGGCGGTCCAGGGCGTCCAGGCGGCACCGACGGCGGCGGAGGACATCGCCGCGCGGCTCAAGGCGATCCCGGGCATGAAGGTCGAGGAGAAGCCCTCGACGCTGCCCGGCCACCGCTGGTTCTGGCTGAACTACCGGCAGCCGGTGGACCACCGGCGTCCCAAGGGGCAGTGGTTCGAGCAGCGGATCATGCTCCAGCACAAGGCGGCGGAGCGGCCGATGGTGCTCTACACCAGCGGCTACGACACCCCCGAGACCATGTTCCGGTCGGAGCCGACGGCGCTGGTGGACGGCAACCAGATCTCGGTGGAGTACCGCTACTTCACGCCCTCAAGGCCGGAGCCGACGGACTGGACGAAGGACACCATCTGGCAGGCCGCCACCGACGAGCACCGGCTGATCGGCGCGCTGAAGAAGATCTACCAGAGCCGCTGGATCTCCACGGGCGGCAGCAAGGGCGGCATGACGGCCGTCTACCACAAGCGGTTCTACCCGAACGACGTCGACGGCAGCGTCGTGTACGTGGCGCCCAACGACGTCGACAACGACGAGGACAGCCGGTACGACAGGTTCTTCGCCACCGTCGGCACCGACGACACGTGCCGCGCCCACATCAAGAGCCTGGCGCGCGAGTTCCTCAAGCGGCGCCCCGCGATGCTGGAGAGGTTCAAGGCCGACGCCGCCGGGAACGGCTGGACGTTCTCCATCCTCCGCGACCCGGACCGGGCCTTCGAGAACTCGGTCATGGACTTCGAGTGGGGCTTCTGGCAGTACAAGCTCCAGTCCGACTGCGCGGCCCTGCCGCCGCTCGACGCCACCGACGACGTCCTCTACAAGACCCTGGACGAGATCGCCGGGATCTCCTTCTACACCGACCAGGGCCTCGCGCCGTACATCCCGTACTACTACCAGGCCGGGACGCAGCTCGGCTGGGGCTCGCCCCAGTTCAAGCACCTGCGGCCCCTGCTGCGCTACGAGAGCAGCTACCAGCCCCGCACGTACGTCCCCCGGGACATCCCGATGCGGTTCGACGGCGGGCGGGCCATGCGCGACATCGACCGCTGGGTGCGCGACCACGGCAGCCGCCTGATGTTCCTGTACGGCGAGAACGACCCGTGGGGCTCGGAGCGGTTCCGCCTGGGCAAGGGCAGCAAGGACTCCGCGGTGTACGAGGCGCCCGGCATGAACCACAGCGGCCGGCTCATCGACAAGCTGCCGGCCGAGCAGCGGTCCAAGGCCATCGCGGACCTGCTCCGCTGGGCCGGCGCCACGCAGCGCGCGCAGGTGCTGACCACCACGCCCGCCGACGCCACGGACCCGCTCCAGCTGCAGCGTCCGCCCCTCTGAAATGAGTCACCGGCCGTCCCCGTCTTCCGGGGGCGGCCGGTGGAGGCGCCGGTTAGAGGGACGGGGCGTTCACCATGCTGCGGGCGGCCATCGTGAAGTAGTCCCAGAGCATCTTCTCCAGATCCTCGGGGAGATCCAGATCGTCCACGGCGTCCCGCATGTGCCGCAGCCACGCCTCGCGCTCGGGCTCGCCGATCACGAACGGGGCGTGCCGCATCCTCAGCCGCGGATGCCCGCGCTGCTGACTGTAGGTGTTGGGGCCGCCCCAGTACTGGATGAGGAAGAGCAGCAGCCTCTCCTCGGCCGGGCCGAGATCCTCCTCCGGGTAGAGGGGACGGAGCACGGGGTCGTCCGCGACTCCCTGGTAGAAGCGGTGCACCAGCCGCCGGAAGGTCTCCTCGCCGCCGACCGCTTCGTAAAAGGTCACCTGTTGCGCCATAGCGCTGTCCACCTTATGTGAGAGCGGGACCGCTCCGAGAGGGATCGTTCACCTTGATCGCGGTCCGGGACGCGGTCAGCCGGCGACGGCCGGGGTCGCCACGGCGATGCCCGCCTCGTCGAACGCCTTCTTGACCCGCTCGCGCAGCTCGCGGGAGACGTCGGCCTGCCGTCCCGGGGCGGTCTTCAGCACCATCCGGACGATCACCGCGTCCCCCGCCAGCGCCTGCACGCCCCACACCGACGGCTCCTCCAGGATGAGCTCGTCCCAGTCCGGGGCCGCCGCGAGCTCGTCGGCGGTGGCCTTGAGGATCTCCTTGACCTTCTCCACGTCCTCGCCGATGTCGACGGGGATGTCCAGCACGGCCCTGCCCCAGTTCTGGGACTCGTTCCCCACCTTCTTGATCTCCCCGTTCGGCACGTACCAGACCACGCCGTTGACGTCCCGCATCCGGGTGACCCGCAGCGTGACCGCCTCGACGGTGCCCTTGGCGCTGCCCACGTCGATCACGTCGCCGACCCCGTACTGGTCCTCCAGCAGCATGAACAGCCCGGCCAGGAAGTCCTTGACGATGTTCTGCGCGCCGAAGCCGACCGCCATGCCGATCACGGTGGCGCTGGCGAGCACGGGGGTGAGGTTCAGCCCGAGCTGGCCGAGGACGCTGAAGAACGCCGTCCCCATGATCACGATGGAGGAGATGCTGCGCAGCACCGATCCCATCGTCCTGGCCCGCTGGGCGCGCCGCTGGTTGAGCAGCGCGGGGCTGCCGTCGAACACCGTCCGGCTGCGCTCGCGGACCTTCTCCGACATGGTGCTCTCGGCCATCCGCAGCGTGATCCGGGTGATCATGCGGTGCGCCATGGCCCGCAGCACCAGCGCGATCACCAGGATCACGATGATCCAGAAGACGGTGGTCAGCGGCCGGTCGAGCCAGTTGCGGAAGAACCCGGTGAAGTCGTCGTTGTGCGAGATGTTCCACACCACGCGGCAGGCGACGCTGGGGGTCTTGCTGCGGCAGGCGGTCTCGGGCGTGCCGTCCTGTGCCCAGGGCAGCACGAGGGGCTCAAGGGTGAGTGACATAGGGGGCAGACCCTCCCCGGCCGGATGTGGGTGTCGCGTTGCCGCACCCGGCCCTCTCAGGGGCAGGACCCGGCGCGGTACGAGCCTGATCGTAAGGGACGGCGACAAGCGGTTCGTACTGCGCGGGGGGCGTGTGGTGTCCCGGCCGGGGAGGGGCGGGGAGGCGGATCGCGGGCGTCGGCACGGGGGTGGGGCCGGGTCAGCGGTATGGCTTTGACCTGGGCATACGGAGGCGGGGAGGGGGCCCGCGGCGTCGTGGACGCGGCGTGCTGAGGGTGATCGTCCGGGCGGGGGCCTGAAGCGGCCAGGATCACGCTCCAGGTCCGGCGGCCGGTCGCGCCGCGCCCCGGTTATCAAGCCATGTCCGGAATGCACGGCAATTTTCCCCTCGCGGCACGCCCCCCAAGTCGTGATCGGCCACCGTGCGGGTCGGTGGCGAAGAGTCCGCCTGCCCGTGCCCCGGTCCCCGAGGTCGCCGTTCCGCCCGCGGCGCGGGCGGAACGAACTGTCGGCCGGTAGGCCGTGCCAGGGCACGGGCAGGTGCCCAATGCGGCCCGCCCTTCCGCCACCGCCGGAAGGCAGGGGCGCCGCGATGGCGCCGTCAGGGCGGCGCTCAGGCCGGTCCGGGCGGCGGCCCGGTGTCCGGTGGGACGCTCTCTGGTCCGGTGGTGCCGTCTCCTTCCGGGGTGAGGCGGGTCGGCCGGGTGCATCGGGCGAACGTGTCCCGTGGGCCGGCGGCTGCCGCGCCGTTTCGGCCGCGACCGCACGGGACACGCCCGGTCTTTCAGGAGCGGCCGGTGGGCCGTTCCGCAGCCGCCGTCTCCGGCGGCTGAGCTCTCAGGGGGCGCTTCCCGACGGGGAGGTGCGCCTGGGGGAGGTGCGTCTTCGGGCGGTGCGCCGGGGACAGCGGCTCCTGGGGGAGGGGCCCGGCGGGGAGCGGTGCGGCGCGCAGGGACTCGCCGTGCAGCGGCTCACCGTGCAGCGATTCGGGGTGGAGCGTCTCGCTCGGAAGCGGTTGCAGCACGCGGGCCAGCTTGACGGCGGCGCCGCCCGGATCGTCCACGCGGTGCATCCGCTCGCCCCAGGACCACCAGTAGTAGTGGTCGTGGGACTCGGGGGCGGGGGCGCAGGTGACGTCCTCCGCGAGGCTCGCCGCGTCCGGGTTGACGACCCGGAGGAAGACCGGGCCTGAGCGGGTCCGCACCACCCGGGCCACAAGGCCGCGCGTGTCGAGTTCGTGCTCCAGCTCCTCCAGGTAGCCCGTGCGCCTGTCGGTGCCCACTTGCAACACCCCCTCCGTCGTCCGTGCCGTGAGGCCGCTCGCGGCGCCCCGCCGATGCGTGCGCTGATCGAACTCTCTGGGTCCGTTCGGTTACTCGCGGCGAGAATTGCAACTCTCACGCACGCGGTCAAGGGGCGCCGCCGTGCACGGGATAGCGGTATCGCCTCCGCCGGGAGAGGAATGCCCCCGTCCGGAGGAAGAATCTCTACCCCCGGGGCCCGAAGCACCCTCCGAAGCGCCCGTGATTCCCCGGAATGGCTTGGCCGGTCCCGTTGCGGGAGTTACGCTCTGTGCGCGAGAGATTATCTCTCGTGGCCATCCATTGACCTGGTCGCCGTGACCCTGAGGCGGGAATCCCCCCGGCACCCCGCCTTCCGGGCTCAGCGGTGAGGAGGCCGGAACCGATGTCGGACACCCCCCGGAAAGAAACGGACATAGCGCGCGGAATACGCGCGCGCGGTCTGGCCCGAGGGCGTGGCCCCGCGGAGATCGCGGAGGAAATCCACGATCAATGCGGGCCGCTTTTCGGCACCAGCCGGATCAAGGCGCACCGTTTGTCCCATGGTGTCGCTCTGTCCGACATCGTCGCCCAGGTGAAGGCGCTGTACGAGGTCGCCGGCAAACCCGTTCCCCGGCTCGGGGAGACCCTGCTGTCGGCGTACGAGAGCGGCTACAAGCGTCCGGGGCCCGAGTACCTTCACTACCTCTGCGCCGTCTATCGGGTCGAACCCGACGAACTCGGCTACCAGAGTCCCTGTATCTGCGGCCGTGGCCACGCGGCCGCGCCGGGCGGCGCCTCCCCCGTGGCGCCGCGGTACGCGCCTGAGCGCGTACCGGAGCACCCCCTGGGGCGCTCCATCGCGCCGGTCCCCGACCAGCCCCTGGTCGGCATGGTCGTCCCCAGCCCGGGCGACCGTTATTGGATTCCCGTCAGTGAAACCCGGGGCCCTGACCGCGCCGGCGGCCCCGCTTCCATCGATGTTGGAGAGGAGGACATCGTGCTTCGCAGAACCCTTCTGCAGCTGCTGGCCGGAGCGGGCGTGGCGCTCGACGGCCAGTTCCTGGGCGCAGTGGACAACCTACGACGCAAGATGGACGACACCCTGGTCAGCGCCACCGTCTCACCGACCATGCTGGACCAGTGGGAGGAGACGACCCTCGGATACGGCCGGCAGTACCAGGCCACCCCGTCCCTCCGGATGCTGTGCGATGTGCTGCTGGACTTCAGCGAGGTCCGCCGCATGGCCGACAAGCGGCAGCCGGTCGAGCTGCAGGAACGGCTGTGCCGCATCGCGGCCCAGCTGTCCGGGCTGTCCGGGCTGATCATGATCAATCTGGGCGACCACCGGCTGGCCCGCTCGTTCTTCCGCACCGCGCGCACGGCCGCCGACGAGACCGGCGACCGGCACCTGCGCGCCTGGGTGACGGTGCGCGAGTCGCTGGTGCCGATGTACTACGGCGACCCGCGCGAGGCGCTGCACCTGGCGCGCAAGGCGCAGGACCTGGCCGGCCGCAGTCCCGGGGTCGCGGCCGCCATGGCCCCGGCCGTGGAGGCGCGGGCGCTCGGGCTGCTGGCCATGCGCGGGCGCGGCGACGCCGCGCCCAGCGCGCGCCGGGCCCTGGTCCGCGGCCGGGCGGTGTTCGACCAGCTCACCACGGAGCAGACCAGCGACCTGGCGTTCGGGTTCACCGACCGGCAGATGGCCTTCTACGAGGGCGACACCTTCACCAATCTCGGCGATCACCGGCAGGGCGACGAGGTGCTGAGCCGGGCCCTGACCCTCTACGCGCCCACCGACCGGGTCGATCGCACCCTGGTGCGCCTCGACCGCGCCGCCTGCCAGTTGCACGCGGGCCATCCCGACGCCGCGCTGCAGGCCGGCCGCGACGCCATCCTCGACCTGCCGCCCGAGCACCGTTCCGACATCCTGGTGCACCGGGCCCGGCAGATCGGCGCCGCGGTCAACGCCAAGCACGGCCAGATCGCGGCCCTGAACGACTTCTACGAGGCGCTGTCGGCGCCGGTGAGGAGTCCCACCACCGGCTCCCCGCCCGCCGTGCCGCCGTCCGAGCAAGTCTGACCGAGATGGAAACGCGTGACGGCGCCCCCGGGAGCGGTGGCGCCGCGGGGGACGCGGAGCGTCCCACGGCGGCCGCCGCGGACGGCGCCGCCCGGGCCCGGACCCTGGTCCGGATCCAGGCGGAGCCGCCGATTTGGAGGTTCGACGACCTGAGTCTGCGGCGCTACCGCGCCGACGACCACGACACCGTCCTGTCACTGCACCGCGAGGGCCTGGCCCAGGTCGGCCTGCGGCCCGGCGACGGCGTCTACTACGACCACGACTTCTTCCGGATGGAGGACATCTATCTCCGCAACGACGGGGAGTTCATCGTCGGCGAGGCGAACGGCCGCATCGTCGCCATGGGCGGGCTGCGGCGGGCCGATCTGGTCCCGGCGGGCCGTGACCGCGCCCTCGGCGGGTACGTCACGGGCGGCCCCGCGCTGGACGCGGTCGAGATGGTGCGGCTGCGCGTCCATCCCGGCGCGCAGCGGCGCGGGTACGGCCGGGCGGTCGTGGCGGCACTGGAGGAACGCGCCGCCGAGTACGGCTACCGGGTGCTGCGCGCCGACACCACCGAACTGCAGGGGCCCGCGCTGCAGCTCTACCGGGGCTTCGGCTGGAACGAGACCAGACGCGAGGTGATCGGCGGCATCGTCAACATCTACCTGGAGAAAACCCTCCGCTGAGCCGCTCGGGACGGGGTGCCCGAGCAGCTCCGCTGAAGGGACGGCGGAACCCGAGTCGCGGTGGCCTCGCGCCGGCGGCGCGGCCCGGTGCGGGACCACCGCGATCTCGGGAGTCTTCCCCTGGCCGTCCCTTCAGCGGAGCACCTTTCAGCGCCGCGCGCGGACGGGCGGGACCCGTTTCCGTGCGCCCACCACCTGCATCGCCGGATAGCGGCGCTGCTTGAGCTCGGTGAGCCCGCGCCCGCGCAGGAACCCGGTGACCTCGCCGCTCCCGAACAGGCGGACCCCGGTGATCTCGGTGACGGCCCGTCCGCCGAGACGGGCCAGCGGGAGCGGAGGACGCCGGCTGGTCAGGACGACCAGCCGCCCGCCGGGCTTCAGCACGCGCACCATGGAGTCGAGGGCGCCCCACGGGTCCTCGAAGAGGTAGAGCGCGCCGAAGCAGCAGACGGCGTCGAACGAGGCGTCCCGGAACGGCAGGTCCGCCGCGTTCCCGCGCACGTACCCCACCTGCGGCTCGGCGGTGTCGGCGGCGGCGCGGTCGAGCATCCCGGCGGCGCGGTCGAGCCCGACCACCAGCCCGTCCTCGCCGACCCCGGCGGCCAGCGCGCGGGTGACGTTGCCGGGGCCGCACGCCACGTCCAGGACGGTCATGTCCGGCGGGCCGGTCCGCCGGCCGTCCGTGCCGCGACCGGCCGGACCGGGGGAGCCCAGGCCCAGCCAGGTGCGGGCCAGCGCGTGCTCGGCGGCGGTGTCGGGGCCGACCGGCCAGCCCTTGGCCAGGTTGAAGCCGATGGGACGCCAGTACCGCTCGTAGATCCGCGGCAGGAACGTCGACTCCATGACCCGCTGGGCGATGGACGGCGGCGGCTCCTCCTCGGGACCGATCAGGTCGAGGTAGCCGGGGCCGGCATCGGACGCGGCGGGCGGGGGGACGTCGAGGAGGCCGAGGATCCGTTCCCGCACGGAGCCGTCGCGTGCGTGGCCCTTCCCGGAAGGACCCCCACGCGCGGCGCCGCCGCGCACCATCGAGGCCGTCACCCCCTTATTCGATCACCCGTCAATTGGGTTCGCCCTGTTTTCGCCCAGGTTGTGATGCATGCCACGCTACGTCACGACGCCGCGGCGCCGCTCAGAGGGCCAGGCCCGTCTGGGCCGCCATGAACGACAGCGTGTCGGTCATCAGCCCCACCGAACGGCTCACCGAACGGGCGTCATGCCCGACCTCCGACTCGTTCCGCAGCAGGATCGGCGCGTCACCCGCCGTCGCGTGCTGGAGCGCCGCGCACATCTTGCGGGCGTGCAGCGGGTCCACCCGGGTGTCGCTGTCGAAGATCGTGAACAGCACGGCCGGATAGGACACCCCCTTCTCCACACGGTGGTACGGCGAGTACGCCAGCAGCCAGCCCAGCTCCTCCGGGTCGTCGGCGGTGCCGTACTCGTCGTTCCAGGTGCGGCCGAGGCCGAACCGCTCGTACCGGACCATGTCCAGCAGCGGCGCCGAGCACACCACCGCCCGGTAGAGGTCGGGACGCTGGGTGAGCGCCGCGCCCACCAGCAGCCCGCCGTTGGAACCGCCGGAGATCGCCAGCCGGTCGGGAGCGGTCAGCCCGTCCGCGATCAGCCTCTCGGCGGCGGAGTGGAAGTCGTCGAAGACGTTCTGCTTGCGGTCGCGCATCCCCGCGCGGTGCCACTCCTCGCCCTCCTCCGACCCGCCGCGCAGGTTGGCGACGGCGTAGACGCCGCCCGCCTCCACCCAGGCCAGGATGCTCGCCGAGTACCCGGGCGTGAGCGAGATGTTGAAACCCCCGTAGCCGTACAGGATCGCCGGCCGCGGCCCCTCGCCGCCGGCGCCGGGACGGGAGAGCACCAGCATCCGCACCTCGGTGCCGTCGTACGACTCGTACGCCACCTGCCGCGCCTCGAGCTCCGGCACCTCCACGGTGCCCGGCGCGCTCGCCCAGACCCCGACCTCCCCGGTGCGGGCGTCGTAGCGCAGCACCCCGGTGGGCGTGACGTTGTCGGTGTAGCCGAACCACGCCTCGTGGCCGCCCTCCGGCCGCTCCACGATGCCGCCGATCGTGCCCAGGCCCGGCGTCGGCACCGTGCCGGTCCGCTCGCCGGTCGCCAGGTCGTGCACCGTGATCTCGCTGATCGCGTGCCGGGTCCAGGCGGCCAGCAGCACCGGGCGGTCGCCGAGGTCCGGCCCGTCCAGGATCGCGAAGTCGGTCAGCACCGCCTCCGGGTCCTGCGGGAGGAGATCACGCCAGTTCTCGTACGACGGATCCGCCGGGTCGGTGACGCACAGGCGCGAGCGCGGCGCGTCGCGGTCGGTGAACACGTAGGCGCGGCCGTCGCGGCCGACGTGCAGCCCCGTCCCGGCGTCCACGCCCTCCTGGACGGGACGCAGCGCGGGCCGCTCCGCGCCGCCCGCCGCGGTCAGATCGGCGATCCACAGGTCGTTGCGCGGCGCCGTGCCCTGGGACGCGGAGATCGTCAGCCAGCGCCCGTCGCGGCTCACCCCGGCGCCGTAGTAGTTGGTCTTCTCCATCCCGGCACCGAAGATCAGGACGTCGGTGCCGGGATCGGTGCCGACCCGGTGCAGGTAGACCCGCCGGTGGTACTGGTCCTCGCCCTCGGGGACGGCCTCGGGCGGCAGCCGCCGGACGTAGTAGAACGCCTCGCCGCCGGGCAGCCACGCGATCGAGCCGTACCGGCTGCGGTCGATCGGGCCCTCGACCCGCTCGCCGGACGCGACGTCGATCACGTACAGCAGCGACTCCTCGTCACCGCCCGTCGAGATCTTGTACGCCAGCCGCCGCCCCTCCTTGTCGGGCTGCCAGCCGTCCAGCGTCGTGGTGCCCCCGGGATCCAGCGCCATCGGATCGACCAGCGCCCGCTCGGAGCCGTCCGGGTCGACCGTGTAGAGCACCGGATGCTCCTGCTCGGCGGTACGGCGCGTGAAGAACCGCCGCTCGCCCCGCCAGACCGGGGCGCCGACGCTCCCGGCGCCGAGCAGTTCGCGCAGCCGCCCGCGGAGCCGGTCGCGGCCGGGCAGATCGTCCACGAACCGGTGGAACAGCTGCTCCTGCGCGGTCAGCCACGCCTCGGTGTCGCCGTCCTCCCTGGCCTCCAGCCACCGGTAGGGATCGGGGACCTGGTGGCCGTGCAGGGTCTCGACGATCTCCTCGCGCTGCGCGGGCGGGTACGGCGGTCGGCTCATGATCTGCACCTTATGCGGCCGGGCTGCCGTTCCGTACCCGTACCGCCGCAAGGCAAAGGCCGTGCCAGGGGGCGGCGAGGCGGGCGTGTCGCGCGGGCCCTCTCCGGTAGAAGGGAAGCCGATCACTGGATCGTCCAACGGGGGTTGATCATGAAGACCAGGTCGTCCGCGCGCCTCGCCGTCCTCGCCGCCGCGGCCGCGACCGCCGCGGCCCTGGCCCCGCCGTCGGCCGCCGCCCCGGCCCCCGACGGGAAGGTCGACTTCACCTACTCGCCCCCGGAGCTCTCCCAGACCGGCGACCAGGTCATCTGGCGCTGGGCGCTCCGCAACACCGGAGACCGCCCCGTGAGCGGCGTCCTGCTCTTCCACCGCATCAAGCCCAACCTCAAGATCGTTTCGATCAGCGCCCCCTGCAAGGTGACCCGCCGGACGGTCAGATGCGACTACCGCACGCTGAACCCCCGCCAGAAGAAGCAGGGCACCCTGACCGCCGACCTGCCGGACGACGTCACCGGCCTGGTCCAGATCCGCGGCAGGGTCACCTGGCAACTGCCCGCCACCGCCCCCACCCCGCCCGAACGCCCCTCCACCGGCGCCCTGCCCCCCGAAAGGGACGAATCCCCCCAACCTCGCCCCAACATCACCGTGAAACGAAGCGCGCTCATCACTCCCTGGTACGCGACGACTTCGTGACGGAAGGGCAGCAAGAACTCACCTTCCGTGATGACAGCAGCCCTTTGCGTTCGATCTGGAGCGCATGTGGGGATTAATGGGGTAGCGGACCGCCTTCTCAGGCGCCACACTGATTGCGGGTCGGTTCGCCCCTGGGGAGGTCCTCATGGCGGGTTCGCAGGTGCCGGAGACAATACTCGGGCCTCGGTGTGAGGCGCGGTCGCCCGCGTCCGCCGAGGCGAAGCAGAGCCCGGTGGAGGGCGTCTGATGAGACAGGTCCTCCTCCTGAACGCCACTTACGAACCGCTGACGACGCTCCCGCTGCGCCGGGCCGTGTGCCTGGTCCTCAGGGAGAAGGCCGAGGTCGTCCACACCGACGCCACCGGCGCCGTACTCCACTCGGCCACCATGTCCATCGAGGTCCCCTCCGTCATCCGGCTCCGCCGGTATGTACGGATCCCGTTCCGCACCCGCGTCCCCCTGACCCGGGCCGCGCTCATGCGGCGCGACAACTTCCGCTGCGCCTACTGCGGCCACCGCGCCGAGACGATCGACCACGTGCAGCCCCGCAGCCGCGGCGGCAAGCACATCTGGGAGAACTGCGTCGCCTCCTGCACCACCTGCAACCACCGCAAGGCCGACCGCCTCCTCGAAGAGATCGGCTGGACCCTCAACATCATCCCCGGCGTCCCCCGCGGCGCCCACTGGAGACTCATAGGCGTCATCCACGACGGCGACCCCCAATGGGCCCCCTACGTAACAGAACCTGCAGCGTAGTGTTTATTGCGAGCGCGAGCTGCGCTCCTCGCCTGGCGGCTCGTCGCTTGTCGCGCTCGCGGCGAGCGCTGCATCGCTTCGCGATCAGCCGGATTCTCGCCTTCGGCTTCGAACCCGGCTGGCCTTCGGACGCGCTCGCACGCCCGGGGGTCTCCACGGGGCTGGGCAGGCGGGCCGAGGTTGTCGCGGACGTAAGTCGGCTGAGGTCGTCGTAGCCGACCGGGCTCCCGGGTTTATATCCTTGGGGGCGTGCCACGTTATGACTATCGCTGCCGCGCCTGCGGGTCCACCTTCGAGGTCTCGCGCCCGATGAGCGAGGCGTCCGCGCCCGCCGCCTGCCCCGACGGTCATGATGACACCGTCAAGCTGCTGTCCACGGTCGCCGTCATGGGCCGAGGAGGTCCCGCCCCGGCCCCGCCCCCGCCCAGCGGCGGAGGCGGCTGCTGCGGCGGAGGCTGCTGCTCCTGACCGCGGCGTTCACAAGTCAGCGAACGGCGGGATGATCCTCACAATGATGATCAACCGATCGTGCGGTGAGGCCAGGAAGTAGAACCAGCCATTTGCGGCGTTCATCCTTCGTAGACCTCCCGCGTGAGGGCCTTCCCCGAGCTCCGAAACGTCCACGCCCACATCGGCGAGTTCGACGAGCTGGTCCGCGAGTCGCTCGACCTCTTTGATTACGGCGGCTGGAATACCGCCGGCGACGTGTGAGTGATCCGGGGAGTATTCCCATGCCCACTGGTCGCTCAAGAGCGCGTGTTCTCGGAGAGTGCGGCCTGCGCCTCGTCGAGAATGCGCCCGAGCTCCACGGCGGCCGCGCGGGCTTGGGCGGCATTTCCGCGCTGCGCGCGATCCTCAAGCTCCCGGAACCGAGCTGCCAGGTGTGGTTGCCGGTGGATATGGACGTAGATCGCCCATTGTCGAGAGAAACGCCGCAGCGGCCCGAGGTCCGACCCCAGCCGGGCCTCGTCCGCAGCCTGGTCCAGTTCGCGAGTGAACGCCGGCAGTGCCGCAGGGGAAACCTGTGCCACGGCCTGACGCAACGCGGTCACCGTGGCCGGAGGCTGCGGAATGAGCGGCTGCTCCGAAGCACCGAGAGACATAGGTTTCCCCCTGAGTGAGCGGCGTTCACCTCAGCTTATCGAGCTCGCCCTGGGAGAGGGGACGATCGTGGCTAGAGCTGGCTGATGTCTCTGGCGGCGCCGGTGGAGGCTGAGGTGGTCATGGCTGCGTAGGCCTGGAGGGCGGCGGTCACGGGGCGGTGGCGGTCGCGGGGGCGGTAGCCGCCCAGGTCGGCCAGGAGCTTTTCGCGGCGGACGGCCAGTTCTTCTTCGGGGACGTCCAGCTGGAGGGTGCGGCGGGGGATGTCGATGACGACGCGGTCGCCGTTCTCGACCAGGGCGATGGTGCCTCCGGCGGCGGCCTCGGGGGAGGCGTGGCCGATGGACAGGCCGCTGGTGCCGCCGGAGAAGCGGCCGTCGGTGACCAGCGCGCAGGCCTTTCCGAGGCCGCGGCCCTTGAGGAAGCTGGTCGGGTACAGCATTTCCTGCATGCCGGGGCCGCCCTTGGGGCCCTCGTAGCGGATCACGACGACGTCGCCCTCGCGGACCTTGTCGCCGAGGATGCCCTCGACGGCGTCCTCCTGGCTCTCGAAGACGACGGCGGGGCCGGTGAAGGTCCAGAGTTCCTCTTCGACGCCGGCGGTCTTGACGATGGCGCCGTCGGGGGCGATGTTGCCGAACAGGACGGCCAGGCCGCCGTCGGTGGTGTAGGCGTGCTCGGCGTCGCGGATGCAGCCCGCCTCGCGGTCGAGGTCGAGGGTCTCCCAGCGGGCGTTCTGGCCGGAGGCCTGCGTGGTGCGGACGCCGCCGGGGGCGGCGTGGAACATGTCCACGGCCTCGGGGAGCACGTCGGGGGAGTGCACGTCCCACTTCGCCAGGAACTCCTGGAGGGAGGACGAGTGGATCGTGTGGACGGTGCGGTTGAGCAGCCCGGCGCGGTCGAGTTCGGCCAGGAGGGCGGGGATGCCGCCGGCGCGGTGGCAGTCCTCGACGTGGTACTTGGGGGTGGCGGGGGCCAGCTTGCAGATGCACGGCACCCGGCGGGACAGCTCGTCGATCTCCTTGAGGCCGAAGTCGACGGCGCCCTCGTGGGCGGCGGCCAGCAGGTGCAGGATCGTGTTGGTCGAGCCGCCCATGGCGATGTCGAGGGCCATGGCGTTCTCGAACGCGTCGCGGGTGGCGATGTTCAGCGGCAGGACGGAGTCGTCGTCCTGCTCGTAGTAGCGCTGGGCGATCTCCACGACGGTGCGGCCGGCGTCGGCGTAGAGCTTCTTGCGGGCGACGTGGGTGGCCAGGACGGTGCCGTTGCCGGGCAGGGCCAGGCCGATCGCCTCGGTGAGGCAGTTCATGGAGTTGGCGGTGAACATGCCCGAGCAGGAACCGCAGGTCGGGCAGGCCGCCTCCTCCATCTGGGCCAGGGTCTCGTCGGACACCGAGTCGTCCGCGGAGGCGATCATCGGGTCGATCAGGTCGAGCTTGTGGCCGTCCCGCACGCCCTCGACCGGCTTGCCGGCCTCCATCGGGCCGCCGGAGACGAACACGGTCGGGATGTTCAGCCGCATCGCGGCGATCAGCATCCCGGGGGTGATCTTGTCGCAGTTGGACACGCAGATCAGGGCGTCCGCGCAGTGCGCGTTGACCATGTACTCGACGGCGTCGGCGATCAGCTCGCGGGACGGCAGCGAGTAGAGCATGCCGCCGTGGCCCATGGCGATGCCGTCGTCCACGGCGATGGTGTTGAACTCGCGGGGGACGCCCCCGGCCTCGCTGACGGCGGCGGCGACCATGTCGCCGACCTCGCGCAGGTGGACGTGGCCGGGCACGAACTGGGTGAAGCTGTTGGCGACCGCCACGATCGGCTTGCCGAAGTCCTCCCGCGCTACGCCGCTGGCCCGCATGAGGGCGCGGGCGCCCACCATGTTGCGGCCGTGGGTGACGGTGCGTGACCTGAGCGGGGGCATGAGGGACCTCTCCCAACCTGTGACGTGCGCTGAATGTGGACGCAGCGGCGGATCGCGGCGCTGCCGCCGGCTCCGCAGAGGTCATGTAGGGCCGGCCCGTATCGAACGATGGTATCAACGCGCGGCGAAACGCCGGGACGCGAAGCGTCCCGGCGTTGGAAGTCGGGGATGCGGAGTGGCACCTCGCCGGGGACGAGGTGCCCCTCCTCGGGGGCTCGTCGTTGAGCCGGGGCCCTTACTCCGCGTCGGGGTACTTGGGCGGCAGGGAGTCCCGGGCGGCCTGGTAGATGCGTTGCACGTCGGTCTCGGTCAGGACCTTGGGACGGCGGCGCAGGTAGCCCCGCGCCCGGTTGCCCGCGAAGACGTCGACGTCGCGGACCCGCATGACCTTCCACGGGATGGACGGCCCGTAGATGGCCACCGACGCCTGGACCGGCACCTCGAACCCGACCCCCGCCGCGATGATCTTGCTGGCCTGGTCGGCCTCCCAGCGCGCCTCGTCCAGCCGGTCCTTCTTGTTGAAGGGGCCGTGGAAGAGCTTGCGGTGGGAGAGGGTCCGCACCGGGAGGCGCTTGTCCCACTTCTCCGAGTCGATGGCGTACACGCCGCTCGGGCCGATGACCAGGTGGTCGATCCGGCCGTCGCTGACGCCCTCGTCGTCGCGCGGGACGGCGCGCGCGTGCAGCACGCGGTAGCCGCCCTTCTCGAGCGAGCGCAGCTGCTTCTCGGTGCGGCGCTCGGCCGCCGAGGACTTCTGCCAGGCCGGGACGCTGGAGTCCTTGCGGGAACTCCGGACGACGTCGCCGACCACGGCCAGCACCGCCACGGTGAGCCCGATCCGCAGGCCGAAGATGAGCGTGAGCAGCAGGCACAGCGCGACCGCGATCCCGGCGCGCACCAGCCACCGCTTGATCCGGGGGTCCTTGAGCGCGTCGTCGACGGTGTCGCGCAGGGGCGGGCGGCCGGACGGGCGGCCGCCGTCGGCGTCGTCAGGGGTCTGCTGAGGCTGCCCGCGGGCCTCCTGGGAGTTGCCCCTCTCCATGATCGCCATAAGTGACGCTCCGTGTTCCTTTCGCTCCGGAAGCATGATCCTCCGAGCGCAGAGTAATCATTTTCGCGATCGGGGACTAGCCATGTCGGGTTAATACTTTTGTCCCCGGTTCATCATGGTTGGAAGTTGCCGCCGCCGGGTACGGCGGTGCTCATCCCTCTTTCGTGGCTTGTCGTCCTTGTCATCTTTGATGCTGGGGCATCCGCCGTCTAGCGTTCCGCGGTGTGACCCATACCCATGATCTGAGCGCCATGCGGCTGGCCGCCGCGATTCGCTCCCGCGAGCTTTCCCCCGTCGAGGTCGCCGACCACTACCTGGAGCGGATCGAGCGGCTGAACCCCAGGCTGGGCGCCTATGTGACGGTCACCGCCGATCGTGCCCGTGAGGAGGCGGAGCGGGCGGAGAAACGGCTGATGGAGGCCGCCGATCCCGCCGATCTGCCGCCGCTGCTGGGCGTCCCGGTGCCGATCAAGGACCTCAACATGGTGGACGGCGTCCGGATGACCTTCGGTTCGGAGGTCTTTACCGATCTGTCCGGGTTTGCCGATGACAATGTCGTCCTACTGCTGAGGGAAGCGGGGTCTGTCCTTCCAGGTAAGACCTCGACCCCCGAATTCGGTCTGCCCTGTTACACCGAAAACGCCGTGGCGCCTCCGGCCCGGACGCCCTGGGACCTCACCCGGTCGGCCGGCGGCTCCAGCGGCGGGGCGGCCGCGGCGGTCGCCGGCGGGCTGGCGCCGGTCGCGCAGGGCAGCGACGGCGGCGGCTCGATCCGCATTCCCAGCAGCGTCTGCGGGCTGTTCGGGATCAAGCCGACCCGGGGCCGGATCTCGCAGGGGCCGATCGTCCCCGACCTGTTCGGCCTGTCGGCCAACGGGCCGATCGCGCGGACCGTCCGGGACGCGGCCCTCCTCCTGGACGTGATGGCCCGCCCGATGCCCGGAGACCTCTACCTGGCGCCTCCGCGCGAGGGGTCCTACCTCGACGCGGCCGAGCGTCCCCCGGGCCGCCTGCGGATCGCTCGGAGCCGTGAGCCGGTGGTGCCGGACGCCGAGGTCCATCCCGACTGCGTCGCCGCGTACGAGGACGCCTCGCTGCTTCTGGAGGAGCTCGGCCACGAGGTCGTGGAACTGCCCCAGGTGCTCGGCCCCGACCTCGTGCCCATCTTCGAGACGCTCTGGGGCGTCATGGCGACCCTCACGCCCGTCGAGCCCGAGCGGGAGCACCTCCTGCAGCCCCTCACCCGGTGGCTGCGCGAGCGCGGGCACGCCACCAGCGCGCCCGAGCTGTTCGGGGCCCACGCCATGCTGCAGGCGGCGCTGCGCAGCGCGTTCCCCGTCATGAACGAGTTCGACGCGATCCTGCACCCGACCCTGGCGCAGCCCCCGGCGCCCATCGGTTACTTCCACGGCCAGGAGCCGGAGGAGAACTTCGCGCGGCAGAAGCACTTCACGCCCTTCTGCGCCCCCTACAACGTGTCCGGCCAGCCCGCGGTGAACGTGCCGCTGTACTGGAACGCCGACGGCCTGCCCATCGGCGTCATGCTCGCGGGCCGCCTGGGCGGGGAGGACACGCTCATCTCCCTGTCCGCGCAGCTGGAGGAGGCCCGCCCCTGGATCGACCGCAAGCCGCCCATCTGGAACGAGTGACCTTCCCCGGCCTGCCGCCAGTGTGGGGTAGGGCGCTTGATACGGGTAATGCGTACCGGAGGGGAGCAAGCAGCGACTAAGGGGCAGGGTCAGAGCGTGGCGGATGCAGAACTGAACAAGCTGGCTCGGGCGCATCGCGTAGCGACCCGCTACGCCGACTGGCGTGGCCGGGACACCGAGGTCTCCCAGGGCACCCTCAGAGCGGTCCTCACCGCCCTGGGGGCGGACGTCTCCACGCCCGAGGCCGTACGGGAGACACTGGCCCGCCTGGAGGAGGAGCGGCGCGCCCGGTTGCTCCCGCCGATCCTGTTCCAGCGGGCGGGACGCCCCGCGGCCATCAGGATCCCGTGGAACGCGCGGGCGGCGACCGAGGTGTGGCTGGACATGTCCACGGGCGGCTCGGCAGAGCTGCACGGGACGAGCGTCCGCACGCCCGAAGGGCTGATGAAGCAGTACCACCTGCCGCAGGGCACCCCGGAGGGCTGGCACCGGGTGCGCGTGCGCGTCCGCGACCAAGGGCGGGAGGAGAGCGCTCCCCTGCTCCTCACCCCCGAACGCCTGCACCCGCCACAGCGGACCTGGGGATTCACCACGCAGCTCTACTCGGTGCGCTCCAAGGAGTCGTGGGGCCTGGGGGATCTGCACGACCTGGCCGACCTCGCCTCCTGGAGTGGACGGGACCTCGGCGCGGGCTTCGTCCTGGTCAACCCCCTGCACGCCACCGAACCCGCCACGCCCATAGGCCCGTCCCCCTACTCGCCCATGAGCCGGCGGTTCGCCAGCCCGCTCTACCTGAGGGTGGAGGACGTCCCAGAGTACGCCGCGCTCTCGCCTGAGGACCGCGAACGGTTCTCCGCCCTGGCCGCCGGGGCCCGCGACGTCGGCTCCAAGAAGGGGGCCGGGGGCGGCTACCTCGACCGCGACGCCGTATGGGAGGCCAAGCGGGAGGCCCTCGAAACGCTCTACGCCTTGCCCCGCGGCCCCGAACGGCAGCGCGCCTACGAGTGGTACCGCCACCGCGAGGGGGCACCGCTGACGGCGTTCGCCACCTGGAGCGCCCTGGGGGAGGAGCACGGCGCGGACTGGCGCCGCTGGCCCGCCGAGCTGCGCGACGCGGAGAACCCCGCCGTCGCGCACGCGGCCAAGCGCCTCGCCGACCGCGTCGAGTTCCACGCCTGGCTGCAGTGGCAGCTCGACGAGCAGCTCGCCGCGGCCCAGGCGTCCGCCCGCGCCGCGGGCATGCCCATCGGGATCGTCCACGACCTGTCCGTGGGCGTGCACCCCGGCAGCGCCGACGCCTGGATGTACCGCCCCATGTTCGCCCCCGGCATGAGCGTGGGGGCGCCCCCGGACGAGTTCAACCAGCTCGGCCAGGACTGGGGCCAGCCGCCCTGGCATCCCGGCCGTCTCGCCGAGGCCGCCTACCTCCCGTTCAGGGGGATGCTCGCCGCGGCCCTGCGGCACGGCGGAGGACTCCGCCTCGACCACGCCATGCAGGTCTCCCGCCTGTGGTGGGTCCCCGAAGGGCGTTCCCCGGCCGACGGGACGTACGTCGCCTACGACCGTGACGCGATGCTCTCCACCCTCGTCTGGGAGGCATCCCAGGCCGGGGCCGTCGTGGTGGGGGAGGACCTGGGGACCGTCGAACCCGACGTACGCGACGACCTCGCCGACAGGGGCATCCTGGGAACATCCCTCCTCTGGTTCGAGCGGGACGCCGAGGGCCGCCCCCGCAAGCCCCGGGACTGGCGCGAGAAGTCACTGGCCACCGTCGGCACCCACGACATGCCCCCGATCACGGGTTTCCTGCACGGCGACCACATCGAGCTGCGCAAACGGCTCGAACTGCTCACCCGCCCCCTGGAAGAGGAACTGGCCGACCACCGCACGCACCTGGCCGACTGGCTCGGGCTCCTCCACGACGAGGGCCTCCTCACCACCCCGCCCGGAGAGATCCTCGAAGCCGTGACGGCCGACGCCCCGGGAGGCGGCTCCACCCGCTACGACGCCGAGGTGGCCACGGCCCTGCACGCCTTCCTGGTCCGCACCCCGGCCCGCCTCATAGGGATCTCCCTGGCCGACGCAGTGGGGGAGCGCCGCACCCAGAACCAGCCCGGCACCACCGACGAGTACCCCAACTGGCGGGTGGCCCTCGCCGACGCCAAGGGCGACCCCGTCCTCCTGGACGACCTCCCCGGCCGCCCCCAGTTGGAAGCCGCCCTGGCGCCCCTCAGGGCGCTCACCCATCGTCCCGAGGACGAGGCCAGGCTTCCCTGAAGCGCCTCAGGCGAGGGCTGTGACGAGGCGGGTGGAGACCTCGTCCAGCAGGGTGTCCGGCTCGATCCGGGCCGAGGCGATCGCGGAGAACAGCCCCGGCAGGCCCGGCAGCGGATACCCGTCGCGATCGTCCCCGGCCAGCGCCGCCTTGCCCAGCGGGTTCCGGCGCAGAGACGAGCGCGCCCGCGCCCAGGCCGCCTGCACCTCCTCCGGAGACGGCACCCCGAAACCATGACCGACCGGAGCCGCGTGCCGCAGCTTCACCAGCGCCCCGTCGGTGAAGTCGGAGGCGAGCTTGCAGCGCTCCACCAGATCCGCGCGCACGCCCTCGTCCAGCCGCGTCATCACCGTGCACGGCGTGCGGCAGCGCGCCGCGCAGTCGCCCAGGGCCTGCGCCACCTGGCTGTGCTGCCGGTCGAGGTAGGCCCGCCACCCCGGCGGCGGCTCCGTCGCGACCCGCAGCGTCCGCTCGCACGCCGAACGCTCCGGACGGGTGTGGTCGCAGTTGCGCTCGGCGCCCGGCTCCAGCGGCACCCCGAACCGGCTCCCCGGACCCGACACCGACCCGCCTATCAGCGCCGGATCGCCCGCGTGCCCCAGCACCGGCTCCCACGCCAGCAGCGCCAGGTACTCGCTGGCGATGTGCACCGCGGCCACCAGCGCGGCCATCTCCCGCCGCTCCCAGCGGATCGCCACGACCTCCAGCAGCAGCGAGTACGCCGGGCGCAGGCTCGCCAAGGCACCGCGAGGCCGCTCCCTGGGCGCCTGCGGCATCCGGCTGGCGCGGGCCCGGTCGAGCAGGTCCTTGGGGACCTCCCCCACCTCCTCCGGCATGCCGAAGTCCTCGGCGTCCAGATCGAGCACCCGCTGCCCGAACGCGCACAACGCCCGTAACGACGCCGTCTCCGCCGACGGCACCACCCCGGCCCCGGCCAGCGCCTCGATGTCCCCGAAGGCGTGCCTGCGCGCCAGCGCCGTCAGAACGTCCCGTGCCGTCTCCACAGCCACCATTCTCCGCCGAGCCACCACCGTCCCGCGACCGCGCGGCCGCCCCCGGACGCCCAAGGGCACCGGTGGGGGCGGCCCCGCGGCCGGACCGAACTCAGGCGGACTCGGCGTCCTTGCGCCGGGCGCGCAGCGCCCGGGCCACACCGTCACGGCCCTCCGACAGCAGCCGGGTCAGCGCCGGCGGCGGCGCGTGCTCGGCGATATAGGCCTCGGTACGGTCGATCGTCGACTGCTCCACGACCAGGAAGGGATAGGCGACCTCGGCGAACGTCTGGGACATGTCGCTGCTCCACTCCTTCCAGATCCGGCCCACCTCGGCGAAGTACGGGTCGACGTACGGCACCAGCAGCTCCGCCTGGTCGGGCTCCACGAACCCGCCCAGCGTCGCCCGGTACACCGCGTTCGGCAGCTCCCCGCCGATGATCCGCTCCCACGCCGCGGCCTTGGCCTCGGCCGTCGGCACCGCGGCGCGGCAGGCCGCGGCGTGCCGCTCGCCCGCCGCCGTCGGGTCGCGCTCCACCTCGGCCGCGACCTCCGCCTCGCCCGCGCGGCCGGTGACCACCAGGCGCCGCAGCAGCGCCCAGCGCAGCTCGGTGTCGACCTTGAGCCCCTCCAGGGTCGCCGAACCGTCCAGCAGCCCGGCCACCAGGTCCAGGTGCTCCCCGGTGGCGGACGCCGCGAACGCCTGCACGTAGGCGAGCTGGAAGTCCGAACCGGCCTCCGCCCCCTCCGCCAGCTCGCGCAGGGCGTCGGCCATCAGCCGCAGCCCCTCCTCGCGCCACGCCGGGGCGGCGTACTGCTGCACGGCCGTACGGGTCTGCCGCAGCAGCGTCTGCGCCACCGAGATGTCGGTGACGCCGCGGATGCCGCTGATGACCAGCCGCACGTAGTCGCGGGTGGACAGCTCCGCGTCCCGGGTCATGTCCCAGGCCGCCGACCAGCACAGCGCCCGCGGCAGCCCGTCCCGGATCTCCCCGATGCCCTCGACCAGCGTCCGCAGCGACAGCTCGTCCAGGCGGATCTTGGCGTAGGTGAGGTCGTCGTCGTTCACCAGCACCAGGTCGGGACGCTTCCGCCCGGCCAGCTCGGGCACCTCGGTCCGGGCGCCCACGATGTCCAGCTCGACCCGCTCGCGGCGGACGATCCCCTCGGGCGTCCGGTCGTACAGGCCGATCGCGATCCGGTGCGACCGCAGCGTCGGGTACTCCGGCTTGGCCTCCTGCAGCACCGCGAACGAGGCGAAGTTCCCGTCCGCGTCCACCTCGTACTCGGGACGCAGCGTGTTGACCCCGGCCGTCTCCAGCCACTCCTTCGACCACGCCGTCAGGTCGCGGCCCGAGGTCTCCTCCAGCGCGTCCAGCAGGTCCGCCAGGACGGTGTTGCCCCAGGCGTGCCGCCGGAAGTAGCGCCGCACGCCCTCCAGGAAGTTGTCGCGGCCGACATAGGCCACCAGCTGCTTGAGCACGCTGGCGCCCTTGGCGTAGGTGATCCCGTCGAAGTTGACCTCCACCGCCCGGATGTCGGGGATGTCGGCGGCGATCGGGTGGGTGGAGGGCAGCTGGTCCTGCCGGTACGCCCACGCCTTCATCAGGTTGGCGAACGTGGTCCACGACCCCGTCCACTTGGTGGCCTCGGCCTGGCACAGCACGCTCATGTACGTCGCGAACGACTCGTTCAGCCACAGGTCGTCCCACCAGCGCATGGTGACCAGGTCGCCGAACCACATGTGCGCCATCTCGTGCAGGATCGTCTCGGCGCGCCGCTCGTAGGCCGCGTCGGTGACCCGCGACCGGAAGACGTAGTCCTCCAGGAACGTGACCGCGCCCGCGTTCTCCATCGCACCCGCGTTGAACTCCGGCACGAACAGCTGGTCGTACTTGCCGAACGGGTAGGGCAGGTCGAAGACGTCCTCGAAGAACGCGAAGCCCTGCCGGGTCACGTCCAGGATCGCCTCGGCGTCCAGGTGCTCGCTCAGCGACGCGCGGCAGTACACGCCGAGCGGGATGACGCCGCCGTCGGCCCGCCGGTACTCGCCGGTGACCTCGTGGTACGGCCCCGCGATCAGCGCCGTGATGTAGGTCGAGACCCGCGGCGTCGGCGGGAAGCGCCACTCGCCGGTGCGGGCGCCGTCGGTCGCGAACGCCTCGTTGGTGATCACCTTCCAGTCCGCGGGCGAGGTGACGCGCAGCGCGAACGTCGCCTTCAGGTCGGGCTGGTCGAAGCAGGTGTACATCCGGTGCGCGTCGGCCGTCTCGAACTGCGTGTAGAGGTACACGCTCTGGTCGACCGGGTCGACGAACCGGTGCAGGCCCTCGCCCGAACGCGAGTAGGCGCAGTCGGCCGCCACGCGCAGCTCGTTGGACGCGGCCAGGGACGGCAGCGGGACCCGGCCCTTCTCGGCGTCGTAGGACGCCGGATCGAGCGCGGTCCCGTTGAGGACGACCTCCCGCACCTCGGCGCCGTGGAGGTCCACGAAGGTCGACGCGCCCGGCTCGGCGCAGCCGAACTTGATCACGGTGGTGGAACCGAACCGCTCCGCGCCGGTCGTCAGGTCGAGATGGACCTCGTACGAGTCGACGGTGAGCAGCCGGGCCCGTTCCCGCGCCTCGTCGCGCGTGAGGTTGCCTGCCACATGTACTCCTTGGCTGTCCCGATAGCTGTCGCTCCATGTCTACCAACCGGGTCGGCCGTTGGGGCGCGGTGGCGCGTCACCGGTACGGCCAGGTGGCGGTGGCGCTGTCCGGAACAGACCGGAACGGGCCGGAACGGGTCGGAACAGCCGCAGACCTCGCGGGGAATCTCAGCAAAATCCCTTGGTCAGGTAGAGCAAGTGGGAATGGGGGTCCGCGGTGGGGGGTTGCCGCAGAGGAGTTGTCTGTGAACGGCCTGAGGAGGCTGCCTTGTCGTCCGAGTCGTCCCCCGAGACCCGCACCCCCGTCGACTTCTGGTTCGACCCGCTGTGCCCGTGGGCGTGGATCACCTCCCGCTGGGTGCACGAGGTCGCCGCGCTGCGCCCGATCGAGCCGCGCTGGCATGTGATGAGCCTGGCCGTCCTGAACGAGGACAAGGACATCCCCGAGAACTACCGAGAGATGCTGAAGACGGCCTGGGGCCCGGTGCGCGTGTGCATCGCCGCCGAGCAGAAATACGGCCCCGAGGTGCTGGGAACCCTTTACACAGAGCTCGGCACCCGTTTCCACCATGACAAGCTGCCCAGGGAGAAGGCCACCTACATCGCCGCCCTGGAGGCCGCGGGCCTGGACCCGGCCCTGGCCGGCGCGGCCGACTCCGAGGAATACGACGAGGCGCTGCGCGCGTCCCACAAGGACGGCATCGACCGGGTGGGGCAGGAGGTCGGCACCCCGGTGATCGAGGTCGAGGGCAGCGCCTTCTTCGGCCCGGTCGTCACCCCGATCCCGCGCGGCGAGGCCGCCGTGAAGCTCTGGGACGGAGTGCTGGCGGTGGCGTCCACGGATGGTTTCTACGAGTTGAAGCGCACCCGCACCAGGGACCCGATCTTCGACTGATCCCGACTGATTCGATCTTCGGCTGTTCCGGGGCCCGCCGTTCGGCGGGCCCCGCCGCCGTCCCGTCCACCGTGCGCTGCGATGATCTGCGCGAGATGTGAGCTGTTGCGACACTCTTGCAGCTGCCGCCATCTCGCGCCCACACTGGGCCTGTCCCAACATCTCCGCAGGGATGGTGATGATCGTGCACGTGCCGGACGGATTCATCGACGCGCCGGTCTCGCTCGCGGCCGGCGCGGTGGCCGTCGCGGGCGTGGCCGTGTCGCTGCGCGGCGCCCGCCGGGAGCTGGACGACCGCACCGCGCCGCTGGCCGGGCTGACCGCCGCGTTCGTGTTCGCCGCGCAGATGCTCAACTTCCCGGTGGCCTCCGGGACCAGCGGGCATCTGCTCGGCGGCGCGCTGGCGGCGATCCTGGTCGGGCCGTACGCGGGAGTGCTGTGCGTGTCGGTGGTGCTGCTCCTGCAGGCGCTGCTGTTCGCCGACGGCGGGCTCACCGCGCTCGGGGTCAACATCACGCTGATGGCCCTGGTCACGGTCCCGGTCGGGTACGGCCTGTTCCGGCTGCTGCTGAAGGTGCTGCCCGCGTCGCGGCCCGCCGCGAGCGGCGCCGCGTTCGTCGCGGCCGCCGTGTCGGTGCCCGCCTCCGCGCTGGCCTTCACACTGATCTACGCCGTCGGCGGCACCACCGACGTCCCCATCGGCACCGTCGCCGCCGCGATGCTGGGGGTGCACCTGCTGATCGGGATCGGCGAGGGCCTGATCACCGCGTTCGCCGTGTCGAGCGTGCTGGCCGTCCGGCCGGACCTGGTCCACGGCGCCCGCGACCTGATCAAGCCCGTGACGCTGCGCACCCGGCGGCCCGCCGCCGGAGAGTCCGCCCCGGCGCCCGGCGCGCCGGCCGAGCCCGCGGAGGGACGGTCATGACCACCAAGCGCTTCTTCGCCGCCGCCCTGCTGGTGACCCTGGTGCTCGCCGGGATCGTCAGCTACTACGCCAGCTCCCACCCCGACGGCCTGGAGAAGGTCGCCGGCGACAAGGGGATCAGCGCCGAGGAGAAGGACCACGCGCTCAAGGACTCCCCGCTGGGCGACTACGGCGTCAAGGGGATCGACGACGCCCGGCTGTCGGGCGGGCTGTCCGGCGTGATCGGCGTCGCCGCCGTCCTGGCCGTGGGCGGCGGGCTGTTCTGGGTGCTGCGCCGCCGCGGCGCCCCGGTCGCCGGAGAGGACGCCGGTGCGGAGCGCGCGGCGTCCGCGCCCGCCCCGTCGCGGGACGCCTAGATGGGCGGGGGCCACGCCCACCGGCTGCACGTTCCGGGGAGCTCGCCGGTGCACCGGCTGCCGCCGCAGTGCAAGCTGGTCGCCCTGCTGGCGTTCGTGCTGGTGGTCGTGGCCACGCCGCGCGAGCGGATCTGGGCGTTCGCGGTGTACGCGGTGCTGCTGGCCGCCGTCGCCGCCGTGGCCCGCGTCCCGTACGGGCTGGTGCTGCGGCGGACGGCGATCGAGGTGCCGTTCGTGGCGTTCGCGCTGGCGCTGCCGTTCGTCGCGACCGGTGAGAAGGTCGCCGTCCTGGGGCTGCGGCTGAGCGAGGACGGCCTGTGGGGCGCCTGGAACATCCTGGCCAAGGGCACCCTCGGCGTGGTCGCGTCCGTGCTGCTGGCCGCCACCACCGAGCCGCGGCTGCTGCTGCTCGGGATCGAGCGGCTGCGGATGCCGCAGCTTCTCACGCAGATCGCGGCGTTCATGCTGCGGTACGGCGATGTGGTGGCCGGCGAGCTGCGCCGCATGCGGGTGGCCCGCGCCGCCCGCGGTTTCGAGCCGCGCGGCATGCGGGACGCGGGTGTCCTGGCCCGCTCGCTCGGCGCGCTCTTCCTGCGCTCGTACGAGCGCGGGGAGCGGGTGCACCTGGCGATGGTGAGCCGCGGGTACGACGGCCGCATGCCCGTGCTGCACGACGTCGGCGCCTCCGCCGCGCAGTGGTGGACGGCCTCCGCCCTCCCCCTGGCGGCGGGCCTGGTCGCCCTGGCCGCTTGGATGGGGCCATGACGAGTGCTCCGTCCCTGGAAGTGAGTGGGCTCGCCTACGCCTACCCCGACGGGACCCAGGCCCTGTACGGCGTCGACGTCACCATCGGCCAGGGTGAACGGGTGGCGCTGCTGGGCCCCAACGGGGCGGGCAAGACCACCCTCGTCCTGCATCTGAACGGCATCCTGCACGGCGGGCTGGGAACGGTCCGGGTCGGCGGGATGACCGTGGACCCCAAGGACAAGAAGGCGCTGCGGGAGATCCGGCGTCGGGTCGGGATCGTCTTCCAGGACCCTGACGACCAGCTGTTCATGCCCACGGTCCGGGAGGACGTCGCGTTCGGCCCCGCCAACCTGGGGCTGCGCGGCGCCGAGCTGGACCGCCGGGTGGAGGTCGCGCTGGGCCGGGTCGGCATGCTGGAGGTCGCCGACCGGCCGCCGCAGCATCTGAGCTTCGGGCAGCGGCGCCGGGTCGCGGTGGCGACGGTGCTGGCGATGGAGCCGGAGATCCTGGTGCTGGACGAGCCGTCGTCCAACCTGGACCCGGCGGGCCGCCGGGAGCTGGCGGAGATCCTGCTGGGGCTGGAGGTGACCGTGCTGATGGTCACCCATGACCTGCCGTACGCGGCCGAGCTGTGCCCGCGGTCGCTGATCCTGTCGGGCGGCGTGATCGCCGCCGACGCGCCCACGCTCGACCTGCTGGGCGACGCCCCGCTGCTCGCCGAGCACCGGCTGGAGCTGCCGTTCGGCTTCGATCCGGCGGCGGCCGCGCGCTCGCGCGGCTGAACCCCGGGGAGTCGCTCCGGTCATGCCCTTCTGGCCCCTTCGGGCTAGTTCGGGGATTCGGCTTGCCTGCCGCACCGCGCTTCGGGAAGACTCGTCCACCTGAAATGGCAACGGTTTTCATATCCGAATCGAGGCATTCGTGAAGGTTGCGTTCGTCGGCAAGGGCGGCAGCGGCAAGACCACCCTGTCGTCGCTGTTCATCCGGCACCTGGCCGCCCGGGGGCTGCCGGTGGTGGCCATCGACGCCGACATCAACCAGCATCTGGGCGCGGCGCTCGGGCTGGACGACGAGACGGCGGCCGCGATCCCCGCCATGGGCGACCGGCTCCCCGAGATCAAGGACCACCTGCGCGGCGACAACCCGCGGATCTCCTCGGCCGCCGCCATGGTCAAGACCACCCCGCCCGGCTCCGGCTCCCGGCTGCTGCGGCTCGGCGGCGACGACCCCGTGCACGCCCTGGGCCGCGACGTCGCGGTCCGCTCGGGCGGCGCCGCCGGCCGGGTCACGCTGCTGGCCACCGGCCCGTTCAACGACGACGACCTGGGTGTGGCCTGCTACCACTCCAAGACCGGCGCGGTCGAGCTCTACCTCAACCACCTGGTCGACGGCCCCGGCGAGTACGTCGTCGTCGACATGACCGCCGGCGCCGACACCTTCGCCTCCGGGCTGTTCACCCGGTTCGACCTGATGTTCCTGGTCGCCGAGCCCACCCGGAAGGGCGTCGGGGTCTACCGCCAGTACACCGAGTACGCCCGCGACTACGACGTCGCGATCACCGTCGTCGGCAACAAGGTGCAGGGCGACGGCGACGTGGCCTACCTGCGCGAGCACGTCGGCGGCGACCTGCTGACCTGGCTCGGCCAGTCCGCCTCCGTCCGGGCCATGGAGCAGGGCCGCGACGGGATCGCGCTGGAGGCCGCCAACCGCGACGCGCTCGACCGCATGGTCGCGGCCGTCGACGCCCGCGAGCGCGACTGGGACCGGTTCCGCCGCCAGGCCGTGGAGTTCCACGTCAAGAACGCGCGGAGCTGGGCCAACCGGGCGGTCGGCGAGGACCTGGAGGCCCAGGTCGACCACGGCTTCCGCTTCCCCGTCCCGATCCCGGGCTGATCGCCGCCCCGGGGCGCCGGCGGGTCGGCGGACCTGGGACAATCTTGGCCATGCGCGTGTTTCTTGGATGCGACCATGCCGGCTTCGAGCTCAAGGAGCACCTGGTCGCCTGGCTGAAGGCGAACGGGCACGAGCCGGTCGACTGCGGGGCGCCGGTGTACGACGCCGTCGACGACTACCCGCCGTTCGTGCTGCGGGCCGCCCAGCGGACCGCCGCCGAGTGGCCCGGGGTCCTGGGCATCGTGATCGGCGGCTCGGGCAACGGCGAGGCGATCGCCGCCAACAAGGTCGGGGGCGTGCGGGCCGCGCTGGTCTGGAACGAGGACACCGCGCGGCTCGCCCGCGAGCACAACGACGCCAACGTCATCAGCATCGGGGCGCGCCAGCACGACCTGGACACCGCCACGGAGTTCGTCCGGATCTTCCTGGAGACGCCGTACTCCGACGAGCCGCGCCACACCCGCCGGATCCAGATGCTCAGCGAGTACGAGGAGACCGGAGAGGTCCCGCCCCTCTAGACGGTCAGGGCGCGGTCAGGGCGCGGGCGGTTTGCGGGCGCCGCCGCGCTTGTCCTGGCGGCGCCGCTCGTTCTTGGCCGCCTTGCCCCGCTTGCCCGGCTCGGCCGCCTCCGGCGCGGCGGCCGGCCTGGGCGGCGGGGGCTCCTCGCCGTCCGGGCGCGGCCGGGAGATGTCCCGCGCCCGCATCGCCGCGTCCACCGTGATCCGCATTCCCGGCTGACCCACCGCGACCTCCTCGCTCGTTCCCGCTCGCCCGCGCACGGCCGGTTCGGTGCGTCCATTGGACACCACCGGCCCCACCTCCTGGCAAGGGCGGCGGCCACGGAGTGTGATCCTGGACGGGCTCGGGGGCAAGGTGGGACCACGGGGGCGTAGTGGATCGTCGCAACCGGTGATCGCTGGCGCGGATGGGCGCCGGTCGGGCCGGATGCTCGATACAGTGCCGGAGTCATGCTGCAACGTCTGGTCCACCTCCTTCCGCCGAGGGTCCGCGCCTTCCTGCGCCGGATCCCGATCCTCGTGCGGGTCTACGGGTGGCTGCGGCGCGGCAGGCTGACCCGTGAACGGAACGTCTTCGCGGCCCTGGCGGTGTTGACGCTGGTGATCGGGTTCAGCGCGCCGGTGTCGCAGGCCTGGGCCCCGCTGAGCGCGCTGTTCCTGGCCGTGCTCGGCGGCGGCCTGCTGCTCAAGGTGCGCAGCCTGGTGGCGCTGCTGTGCGTGGTCGTGGTCATGGTCGGCTACAACGACTGGAAGGACCCGCAGGGCGTCGGGCCCGTCATGATCGCCACGCTGGGCGTCACGGCGGTGCTCGCCCTCACCCTGGCCCGCACCCGGCAGCGGCTCGGCGTGCAGGGGCTGCGCGGCGACTCGATGCTGCTGGAGCTGCGCGACCGGCTGCGCCGCCAGGGCGAGATGCCCGAGCTGCCGGAGGGCTGGGACTCCCAGGTCGTGCTCCTCCAGGCGGGCGGGTCGTCGTTCGGCGGCGACTTCGTGGTGTCGAACTGCGACGGGGAGACGCTGGAGGTCGCGCTGGTGGACGTGTCCGGGAAGGGCACCGACGCCGGCACCAGGGCCCTGATGCTGTCCGGCGCCTTCGGTGGGCTGCTTGGATCGCTCCAGCCCGAGCATTTCCTGCCCGCCTGCAACACCTATCTCCAGCGGCAGCGCTGGGACGAGGGCTTCGTCACGGCCGTCCATCTGGTGCTCGACCTCAAGACCGGCGACTTCACGGTCGAGTCGGCGGGCCACCCGCCCGCCGTGCAGTTCGAGTCGGCCACCGGCACCTGGCACGTCGGCACGGCCAAGGGCGTGGTGCTGGGCGTGGTGCCCGACCTGCGCTGCGTCCCCGAGCACGGCAGGCTCAAGCCCGGCGACGCGCTCATGCTCTACACCGACGGACTGGTGGAGTCGCCCGGCCGCGACCTGGACGCGGGCATCGACCGGCTGCTGGGTGAGGCCGAGCGGCTCGTCCCCGAGGGCTTCCGGAAGGGCGCCAGGGAGCTGGTCCAGACGATGGCGGCGGCCCGCGACGACGACTGCGCCCTCGTGCTGATCTGGCGCACCTGATCCCACGGCGCGCCCCATCCCCTGGGCCCAGGGCTCAGGGAGCGCCGCTGCCCCTGTTCCTTCCGCCGGTCTTGCCCTCGCCCTTGTTCTTGCCCTTCTGGTCGCGGGACTGCCGCTGGCCGGGGTGCCGCTTGGACGGGCGGGGCGTGACCGGCACCACGCGCCGCACCGGGGCGCGCGAGGTGGTGCCGGAGGCCGGTGCCGAGGGGGGCGTCGCCGACGTCGACGACGCCGGGACCGCGTCCCTGCCCGCCCCGCTCATTCCAATGATCAGTCCGCCGGCCAGCAGGGTCGCCACCGCCGCCCCGACTCCGGCCAGCAGCCGGACACGGGTCGACGAGCGCGCCCCGACGTGCCCGATCACGGTGAAGGCGGCCGTGTCGGGGCCCTCGTCGCCGGCACCGGAGGAGGAGGCCGGACGCGGCGGCGCGGCGACCGGCCGGCCGAGCGCCTTTCCGCCGTTGCCCGCGCCGTTGCGGGCGTTGTTCCTGGGGCTCGTCCTTGGGACGGTCCCGTTGCGCGCCGCGCCGCCGTTCCGGGCCGCCTTCCGTGCCTCCCGGCGGGGGAGGGCCGCGGTGGCGGACGGCGCGGGCGCCGGACGGCCGGTTCCCTGGACGAGGGCCAGCAGCAGGCCGGACGCGGTGGGCCGGTCGCGCGGGTCCTTGGCCAGCGCGGGCCGCACCGCGTTGAGCAGCGCCACGGGCAGCCCGTCCAGATCGGGCTCTTCGCGCATCACGCGCAGCGCGACCGCGGCCGGTTCGCCCTCCCCGAACGGCATCCGGCCCGTCCCGGCGTACGCGACCAGGCAGCCCCAGGTGAAGATGTCGGCCGCCGGGGTGGCGTACCCGCCGCGCAGCACCTCGGGGGCCATCCAACCGGGCGTGCCCAGGACGGTCCCGGCGGAGGTGAGGGTGCCGGGGGTGTCCTGGGAGCGGGCGATGCCGAAGTCGATCACGCGGCAGCCGGACAGGGTCAGCATCACGTTGGCGGGCTTGAGGTCGCGGTGCACCAGCCCGGCCGAGTGGATCGCCGCCAGCGCCGACACCACGCCCACCGCCACCGCGTGCGCGTCCGCGTCCGGCATCGGCCCGCCCGCGGTGATCCGGTGCTGGAGCGACATCCCGCCGACGTACTCGCTGACGATGTAGGGGCGGCCGTCCTCCTCGCCGTGCGCCAGGACGCGCGCGGTGCAGAAGGAGGCGACCCGCCCGGCCAGGACGGCCTCGTCGCGGAACCGGTCCCGGAACGCGGCGTCGACCGCGAGATGGGGGTGGATGGTCTTCACCGCCACCCGCCGGTCGGAGTCGGAGCGGCGGCCGAGGTAGACCGTGCCCATCCCGCCGGCGCCGATCCGGCCGAGCAGGGAGTAGCCGCCCACCGTCCGCGGATCACCCGCCTCCAGCGGGCGTACGTCGTACGTCGGGGATTCGCGCACAGGGGTGGATTCGTGCGCGGGGGATCCGGTGGCGTGCCCGTCCATGCTTGACCCGTCGGCCCCTTTCGTCACTCCAGTCCGTCCAGCCCCCGATCATGTGCACAGTATGGTGCCGTATGAACACAGATTGCAGGAAACGTGTTCGTCACCTCGATGTAGCCCCGATGGCATTCGGACAGGGCAGAGTTATCTCCAGTTCGGCAATCGCCCGGCTCCGTCGGATCCTCCTCGGCGCGCGGAGCGAGCGGTTGGCGGCACCGAAGGCGATGTCCGCGCGGTCGGCACCCCAGGGGTGGGAGGCGCCGTTCCGCGCGGGCATCGATCCTTTTTGGGGGTCCTCCCCCGCTCTTGCCCTCTTATGTCCGGTGCGGCTGGTCGCGGATTCCCTCGGATGTTTCCTATCTAATTGGTTGACTTAGTGGGGAACATGGACCAGGATGAGGTTCGTGAGCTTCGAGGTCATCATCGGCAATCCCCGTCCCGGATCCCGTACGGCCGCCGCCGCGGTCGCCGCCGCCCGCGCCGTCGCGGAGGCGGCCGGCATCGACGGCGAGCCCGGCGTGATCGACCTGTCCGAGTACGGACCGGGACTGCTGGAGGCCACGCCCCCGGCGGAGGTCGCCGCGGCCCTCGAACGCGTCAAGGCGGCCCAGGTGCTGCTGGTCGCCAGCCCCACCTACAAGGCCACCTACACCGGCCTGCTGAAGGTCTTCCTCGACCGGATCGCCGGCGGCGCGCTGCACGGCGCCGTCGCGCTCCCGGTGCTGGTGATGGGCGCGCCTCAGCACGCGCTGGCGGTCGAGGTGCACCTGCGGCCGCTGCTGGTCGAGCTCGGCGCCACGGTGCCCTCCCCGGGGCTGGCGCTGCTGGAGTCCGAACTCGAAACGATCATCCGGCCGCCCGGCGCGGCCGGCGAGACCCCCCGGCCCGGCTCCGTGCTCGCGGAGTGGGCCGGCCAGGTCGTCCCCGCCGTTCGGGGCGCTCTTACGGCGGGGGCCGTCCGGTGACCGGGACGGCGACGGCACGGCCCGTCCCGGTCACCGGCGACTCCTCCCAGGCGGCTCATCCTTGACCTGAGCCGTTGTTTCACCGGCAATGGGAGGGTTACAACAAGCCCTAGAGAAGGTAGAACACTCCATTCCGCTCACCCCCAGGTGCGGACGCGGCGCGGTGCACGACCGCGCGCTACCCGGGGAGGGCGCCGGAATGTCGCATCCGGTCACGCGGTGGTCCCCATCGCACTGGTCGATGCAGGCACGGCTGACCGCCCTGGCCACCGCGATGGCCGGGGCGCTGCTGCTTCTGGGCGTCCTGGCCATGTTCGTGGCGGTGCCGGTCGGGCACATCGGCAGCACCACGCTCGCCCTCCTGCTGGGCCTGGGCCTGGGGCTGGTGCTGGGCCTGCCCCTGGTGGGCTGGATCGTCTGGCACGCCGTCGAACGGGCGCTGCGCCCGGTCGGCGTGATGACCTCCGAACTCGACCTGATCACCAAGCGCCGCGGGGCGCGCCGGGTCAGCGTCCCCGACCGGCACGACGAGGTCGCCGAGCTGGCCCGTGCCGTGAACGTCACGCTGGAGCGGATGGAGCACCTCGGCGAGCGGCAGCGGGCCTGGGTCGCCGACGCCTCGCACGAGCTCCGCAGCCCGCTGACCGGCCTGCGCACCCAGCTGGAGGCGGCGCTGCAGGATCCCGACGAGGAGGACTGGCCGCGGGTGGCGCAGGCGGTGCTGTCCGACGCCGACCGGCTGCAGCGGATCGTCCAGGACCTGCTGATGATGGCGAGGCTGGAGTCCGGCGCCCCCGGCGAGCGGGAGCGGATCGACCTGGGCGCGCTGGTCCGTACCGAGACCGCCCGGCGCGCCGTCCGGTCGCGGGTGCCGATCGAGCTGGAGACCGACGAGGGCGTGGAGGTGTCGGGCGTGCGCGCCCACCTGGTACGCCTGCTGACCAACCTGCTGGACAACGCCGAGCGGCACGCCAGGTCGTGGGTGCGGGTGGCGGTCGGGAGCGACGGCAGCGACGCCCTGATGATGGTCGCCGACGACGGACCCGGCATCCCGCGCGAGGAGCGGGAACGGGTCTTCCAGCGCTTCCAGCGGCTGGCCGAGGGGCGCCGCTGCGACGCGGGCGGCACCGGACTGGGGCTGCCGATCTCCCGCGACATCGCGCACGCGCACGGCGGCTCGCTCGTCGTCGGGGAGTGCCCCGACGGCGCCCGGCTCATCCTCCGCATCCCCCTGGCCTGATCGTCCCCCGCGACCTGTCCTAGGTTGAACGAACTCGAACGAAACGTGTGGAACCGGCGGCGGCCGGGCGCGGGAGGGGACAGCATGCCGGGATCGGCGGGCGGCCGGGTGGGGGCGCGCGAACTGCTGCGCCGGGTGCTGGACGGTGACGGCCACCGGTCCTGGGACGTCGAGCCGCTCCCGGTCGCCGACCCGGACTCCCCGTACGGCCGGGACCTGGCCGCCGCCCGCGAGCGCAGCGGCTGCGACGAGGCCGTGATCACCGGGGAGGGGCTGCTGCGCGGGCGGCGGGTGGCCTACGTGGTGTCGGAGTTCCGGTTCCTGGCGGGCTCGATCGGGCTGGCCACCGCGGAGCGGATCGTGGCCGCGGTGGAGCGCGCCACCGCCGAGGGGCTGCCGCTGGTGGCGGCGCCGTCGTCGGGCGGCACCCGGATGCAGGAGGGGACGGCCGCGTTCGTGCAGATGGCCAGGATCACCGCGGCGGTGACCCGGCACCGCGCGGCGGGGCTGCCGTACCTGGTCTACCTGCGGCATCCGACCACGGGCGGCGTCTACGCCTCCTGGGGCTCGCTGGGGCACGTGACCGCCGCCGAGCCGGGCGCGTTGATCGGGTTTCTGGGGCCGCGCGTGTACGAGGGGTTGTACGGGGAGCCGTTCCCCGAGGGCGTCCAGGTGGCGGAGAACCTCTTCGCCAAGGGCCTGGTCGACGCCGTCGTGGGGATCGACGAGCTCGCGGAGGTCGCGGCGGGGGCGCTGGACGTCCTGTCCGCGCGGCGGGCGCCCGATGGCCATGAGGTCCGTCCCGCGGGCTCGACCAGGCTTCCCGGCGCGCTCGCGGGCTCCTCGCCGGGGGACGGGGCGGTCGCCGTGGAGGACGGCGGATCGGCCTGGGAGTCGATCGAACGCTCGCGCGACCCCGCGCGGCCGGGCGTGCGCGAGCTGCTGCGGTACGGGACCGGCCGCGTCACCCTCATGTCCGGGACCGGGCAGGGAGAGGCCGACCCCGGGCTGCTGCTCGCGCTGGCCCGCGTCGGCGGCGCGGCCTGCGTCGTGGTCGGCCAGGACCGCCGCAGCCAGCGCGAGGGCCACCGGCTCGGCCCGGCGGGGCTGCGCGTCGCCCGGCGCGGGATGGGCCTGGCCGCCGAGCTGGGCCTGCCCCTGGTCACGGTGGTCGACACGCCGGGCGCGGTGCTGTCGGCCGAGGCGGAGGAGGGCGGGCTGGCCGGGGAGATCGCCCGCTGCCTGGCCGATCTGATCACCCTGCCCGTGCCCACCGTCTGCCTGCTGCTGGGGGAGGGGACCGGGGGCGCGGCGCTGGCGCTGCTGCCCGCCGACCGGGTGCTGGCCGCCCGGCACGCCTGGCTGTCCCCGCTGCCGCCCGAGGGCGCCTCGGTGATCGTGCACCGGACACCGGACCGGGCGGCGGAGATGGCCGGGGCGCAGGGCGTCCGCTCGGCCGATCTGCTGCGCGACGGCATCGCCGACCAGGTGGTGGACGAGCGCCCGGACGCCGCCGACGAGCCCGAGGAGTTCTGCGTCCGGGCGGCCGGGGCCGTCGCGCGGGCGCTGGCCGGGCTGTCCGCGCTCCCCGCCGCCGACCGGCTGGCCGCCCGCGACCACCGCTACCGGACCGTGGGGACCGTCCCGCGCGACTGAGCCAGCCCGGCCCCGATTACGGTGCGGAGGCGGTTACCAGGGCCGTGAACAGGGCCTGCTGGGCGGGGTCGGTGGCGGCGGTGTCCTCCGGATGCCACTGGACGCCCAGGAACCACCCGGCCTCCCGCCCCGGATCGGCGTACTCGACCCCCTCGATCACGCCGTCGGCGGCGCGCGCCGTCACCGCCAGCCCGCGGCCCAGCACCTCGAGGTCCTGGTGGTGGTAGCAGGACGCCCGCGCCTCGCCCGCGTCCAGGATCTTGGCCAGCAGCGTGCCCGGATCGACCGCGACCGGGTGGACGAGGTGGCGGTGCTCGGCGTCCATGTGCTGGCGCAGCGTGCCGCCGCGGACCACGTTCACCACCTGCAGCCCCCGGCACACCGCCAGCAGCGGCAGCCCCGAGGCGAGGGCGTGCTCGGCCACGGCCAGGTCGAACGCGTCCTGCTCCTCGTCCACGTCGTACAGCGCCTCGTGCTCGTCGGCGGCGCCGTAGTGGCGGGGGTGCAGGTCGCCGCCGCCGGGGAGCAGGACGCCGTCGCAGCGGGCCAGCCGCGCGGCCGCGCCCGCCGGGTCGGCCGGATGCATGACGAACGGCTCGCCGCCGCCTCGCCACACCGCCTCCACCAGCGCGCGGGCGGCGACCTCGGCGCGGTACCGCAGCGCCGAGGCACTGGTGGAGAAGCGGGCGGGCAGGGCGATCAGCGGCCTGCTCACAGCTCGATCCAGGTGGTCTTCAGGTCGGTGTACTTGTCGAGGGCGTGCAGGGACTTGTCGCGGCCGTGGCCGGACTGCTTCACCCCGCCGAACGGCACGCTCATGTCGCCCTCCTCGTAGCAGTTCACCCACACCGTCCCGGCCTTCAGCGCGCGGGACACGCGGTGCGCGGTGGACAGGTCGGAGGTCCACACGGCGGCGGCGAGCCCGTAGTCGGTGCCGTTGGCCAGCCGGACGGCCTCCTCGGCGTCGTCGAACTCCAGCACCGCCAGCACCGGCCCGAAGATCTCCTCGCGGGCGATCGCCATCCCGGGCTCGACCCGGTCGAACACCGTCGGCCGCAGGAAGTGCCCACCCTCGTGGACGCCGTCCGGCCGCCCGCCGCCGCCCGCGCGGAGCCGGGCCCCGCCGTCGCCGCCGGCCGCCACGTACGACAGCACCCGCTCCCGCTGCGCGGCCGACACCAGCGGGCCCATCTCGGTGGACGGGTCGAGCGGGTCGCCGACCCGGATCGCCCCGGCGCGGGCGACGATCCGGTCCAGCACCCGGCCGGCGACCGAGCGGTGCACCAGCAGCCGGGACGGCGCCGAGCACATCTCCCCGGCGTTGAAGAAGATCCCCCAGGCGGCGGTGTCGGCGGCGGCGTCCAGGTCGGGCGCGTCGGGCAGGATGATGTTGGGCGACTTGCCGCCCAGCTCCAGCCAGACCCGCTTGAGGTTGGAGTCGGCCGCGTACCGCAGGAAGTGCCGCCCGACCTCGCCGGACCCGGTGAACGCGACCGCGTCGACGCCCGGATGCTCGCCCAGCGCCCGCCCGGCGACCTCGCCGCGCCCGTTCAGCACGTTGAACGCCCCGGGCGGCAGCCCCGCCTCGGCGGCCAGGGCGGCCAGGTGCAGCGCCGACAGCGGCGACTCCTCGGCCGGCTTGAGCACCACCGTGCAGCCCGCGGCGAGCGCCGGGGCCAGCTTCCAGGCGGCCATGGTCAGCGGGAAGTTCCACGGGACGACCGCCGCGACCACGCCCACCGGCTCCCGGGTGACCAGCGCCAGCGAACCCCCGCCGGTGCGCGGCGACTCGTCCAGCTGCTTGTCGGCGGCCTCGGCGTACCAGCGCAGGCAGCCGATCACCGCGCGCAGCTCGATGCCGTACGCCTCGGTGATCGGCTTGCCCATCTCCAGGCTGATGAGCAGCGACAGCCGCTCCCTGTCACGTTCCACCAGATCGGCCCAGCGCAGCAGCGCCGCCTTGCGCTCGGCGGGCGCCAGCCGCGGCCACGGGCCCTCGTCGAACGCGCGCCGCGCGGCGGCCACCGCACGGTCGGCGTCGGCCGCGTCCGCGGCGGCGACCCGGGCGATCACGGCGCCGTCGCGCGGCGACACGACGGGCAGCTCGCCCGCGCCGGGAGAGAACGCGCCGTCGATGTGGAGGCCGGTGTACGGGTCGAGCTTCTCGGCCCGGGCAAGCCATTCCTCGTACGGTACGCCGGTCAAGGCCCCTCCTATGCAATTGGGAGGGCGGGCCAGGGCCGTGATGGCCCTGGCCCGCCGTCGATCCGTCGGGTCGGAGATTCCGAGATTCAGAGGGGCAGGCCCGTGAGGACCATGACCTTCTCCTCGGTGTAGTCCAGCATCGCCGAGCGCAGCCCCTCGCGGCCGACCCCGGAGTCCTTCACGCCCCCGTACGGCATCTGGTCGGCCCGGTAGGACGGCACGTCGCCGATCACCACGCCGCCGACGTCCAGCTCCCGGTGCGCCCGGAACGCGATGTCGAGGTTCCGCGTGAACACCCCGGCCTGGAGCCCGAACGTGGACGCGTTGACCAGGTCGAACGCCTCGTCCACGCCGTCGACGGGCTGGACCAGCATGACCGGCCCGAAGACCTCCTCGCGCTGCACCTTGGCGTCGGCGGGCACGCCGGCCAGCACGGTGGGCGCGTACGCGGCGCCCTCGCGGGTGCCGCCGGCCAGCACCTCGGCGCCCGCCGCGACCGCCTCGTCCACCCAGGACTCCACCCGCTCGGCGGCGTCCTGGCTGACCAGCGGGCCGACCTGGGTCTTGTCGTCCCACGGGTCGCCGGTGACCAGCGCGTTGACCGACTCGACCAGCTTGGGGACGAAGTCGTCGTACACCGACCGGTCGACGTACACCCGCTGCACCGCGATGCAGCTCTGCCCGGCCTGGTAGTTGGAGAACAGACCGATGCGGGAGGCCGCCCAGTCGAGGTCGGAGTCGGGCAGCACGACCGCGGCGCCGTTGCCGCCGAGCTCCAGCGTGACGTGCTTGCGCGGGACCGAGTCGCGGATCGACCAGCCGACCGGGACCGAGCCGGTGAACGACACGATCGGCAGTCGCGGGTCCTGGACCAGGCCGGGGGCCCGGTCGTTGGGCACCGGCAGGACCGAGAACATGCCCTCGGGCAGGTCGGTCTCGGCCAGCAGCTCGCCCAGCAGCAGCGCCGAGAGCGGGGTGGCGGGGGCGGGCTTGACCACGATCGGGGCGCCCACCGCGATCGCCGGGGCGATCTTGTGGGCGGTGAGGTTGAGCGGGAAGTTGAACGGCGAGATGCCCAGCACCGAGCCCTTGGGCACGCGGGCGACGTAGGCCATCCGGCCGCCCGCGGCCGGGTCGGTGTCGAGCCGCTGGGTGGTGCCGCTCCAGCGGCGGGTCTCCTCGGCGGCGAACCGGAACGTGGCGATCGCGCGGGTCACCTCGCCGCGCGCCCACAGCAGCGGCTTGCCGTTCTCGGAGGTGATGAGCCGGGCGATCTCCTCGGAGCGCTCCTTCAGCCGCGCCGACACGTGCGCCAGGGCCTCGGCGCGCACGTGCAGCGGCAGCGCGGCCGCCTCCCGCCGGATCGCGTCGGCCGCGGCCACGGCCTGTTCGACCTGGTCCGGGGTCGGTACGGCGGCGGTCCCCACGACGCGTCCGTCGTAGGGGTGGGTAACGGTCAGTTCCTCGTCACCGGTCGCGGGCCGACCGGCCAGCCAGAATGGGGTCACGTCCATGGCCTCACGCTATCTCCGGTCCGCCGCCGCGGGAGCCTCCAGCGTGTCCAATCGGGCCGCCGTCGCTCGCCGTGACGGCGAGCGCGATCCACAGCTCGGCGCGGACCGCCGGATCGTCCAGGTCGCGGCCCAGCAGCTCGGCCGCCTTCCGCATCCGGGTGCGCAGCGTGTGCCGGTGCACGCCCAGCGCCCGCGCGGCGGCCTCGCCCTGCCCGTTCGCCGCCAGGTAGGCGCGCAGCGAGGCGACCAGGGACGGGTCCTCGGCGCGCAGCGGGGCCAGCAGCGCCTCCGCGAAGCCCTGCGCCACGCCGGGGTCGAGCAGGCCCAGCAGGCCCCGGCCCGGAAGGTCGGCGTGGTGGAGCACCCCGTGCGGGCTGTCGGCCCCCGCCCGGACGCGGCGCGCGGCGGCCAGGGCCCGTTCCGCCTGGGCGAGGGCGCGGTCGAGGGCGTCCAGGTCCTCGGCCGGGTCGCTGACGCCGACCGGGCCGCTCGGCCGCGCCAGCGCCGCCACCTGGCCCGCCAGCCGGTCCGGGACGATCACCGCGCACGGGCCGTCCCGCAGCGGCACCGCCAGGCAGCGCTCGCCCGCCGGATCGGCGTCCAGCGCGTCCAGGACGGCGCCGCCGCCCGCGCACGCCAGCACCCGCACCGGAGGATCCGGCAGCGCGGACTCCGCCGCCCCCGCAGGGCGCACCCCCAGCAGCAGCCCGGCCAGCGCCGCCCGCAGAGGACGGCCCGTGCGCGGGCTCTCCGACTGGAGGGTGAGCAGGGAGACCGCCGCGCCCACGATCGTGTGGGCCGCGGGCGGCAGCGGATCGCCGGTGCCGACGGCCAGGAACCCGCGCGGCCGCCCGCCCAGCCCGATCGACTGCACGACCACCTGCCCGTCCTCCCCGGACAGCGCGACGCTGGAGGCGCCCTCCCGCGAGTCCGGGGTGCCGCGCAGCCGGGCCAGCTCGGGCGCCAGACCGGGGGCGCGGCGCCGGGCGCGGGCGGGCTCGGCGTGCCGCACCTCGCCGGCGGGGTCCAGCAGCAGCGCCCAGCCGCCCAGCTCCCGCGCCAGCCTGGTGATCAGCGGCCCGGGGCCCTTCAGCGCCGCCCGGGTCAGCTCCCGCTGGGCGTGGGACGAGCGGGTCGCGTCCTCGTACCACTCGGCGGCCAGCAGCCGCGACACCGCCTTCCCGACCGCGATGAACGGCGTCGGCCGCGGCACCTCCAGCAGCGCCAGCCCCTGCGCCCGCGACGCCGCCACCAGCTCCGGCGGGACGTCCTCGTGGATCACCCCGACCGCGAAGCCGAGCCCGGCCACGCCCCGCGCCACCAGCCGCGCGACGTAGGGGGCGGCGCCCTCGGCGGTCAGCCGCATCCCGGTCGTCAGCAGCAGCTCCCCGCCCTCCAGGAACGGCGTCGGATCCTCCAGCTCGCTGACCGCCACCCACCGCACGGGCGCGTCGGGCGCCGGCCCGGTCAGCGGGCGCAGGCGCAGCTGCGGCAGCGCGGCCACCTGGCGGAGGGTGGGAGGCACGGGCGGCTCCTTACGGGTCGTCGAAAAGGGCGGCCGGGATTCGCCGGTCCGTACGGTTCAGCGTAGGTCGCGCCGCGCTTATGTTCACGCCATGAGCAGCCAGATCATCGGCGCGCCGTCCGGCGTGCACCGCCTGCCCCAGGAGCGCCGCGTCGTCACCGAGATTCCCGGACCCCGCTCGCGCGAACTCCAGGAGCGCCGCGCCGCCGCGGTCGCGCCCGGGGTGAGCAGCGTGCTCCCGGTGTACGTGACCGACGCGGGCGGCGGCGTCGTGGTCGACGCCGACGGCAACTCCCTCATCGACTTCGGCTCCGGGATCGCCGTCACCAACGTCGGCAACGCCAACCCGCGCGTCGCCGAACGGGTCGCCGCGCAGGCGGAGCGCTTCACCCACACCTGCTTCATGGTGGCGCCCTACGAGTCGTACGTCGCGGTCTGCGAGGCCCTCAACCGGCTCACCCCCGGCGACCACGCCAAGCGCACCTTCCTGGTCAACAGCGGCGCGGAGGCGGTGGAGAACGCCGTCAAGGTCGCCCGGTACGCCACCGGGCGGCAGGCGGTGGTGGTGTTCGACCACGGCTACCACGGCCGGACGCTGCTCACGATGACGCTGACCGCCAAGAACATGCCGTACAAGCACGGGTTCGGCCCCTACGCGCCCGAGGTGTACCGGATGCCGATGGCCTACCCGTTCCGCTGGCCGGGCGGGCCGGAGAACTGCGGGCCGGAGGCGGCGGCGCAGGCCGTCGACCAGATCACCAAGCAGATCGGGCCGGAGAACGTCGCCGGCGTGGTGATCGAGCCGATCCAGGGCGAGGGCGGCTTCATCGAGCCCGCGCCCGGGTTCCTGCCCGCGATCGCCGAGTTCTGCCGGGCGCACGGGATCGTGTTCATCGCCGACGAGGTGCAGACCGGGTTCGCCCGCACCGGCGACCTGTTCGCGTGCGAGCACGAGGGCGTCGTCCCCGACATCGTCACCACGGCCAAGGGCATCGCGGGCGGGATGCCGCTCGCCGCGGTCACCGGCCGCGCCGACCTGCTCGACCGGATCCACGCGGGCGGGCTCGGCGGGACCTACGGCGGCAACCCGGTCTCCTGCGAGGCGGCGCTGGCCGTGCTGGAGGAGATCGAGAACGAGAAGCTGGCCGACCGGGCCCGCGCGATCGGCGAGGTGATGCTGCCCCGGCTGCGCGCCCTGGCCGAGCGCCACCCCGAGGTCGGCGACGTGCGCGGCCGCGGCGCGATGATCGCGGTCGAGCTGGTGCGCGGCGACGGCTCGAAGGAGCCGAACCCGGAGCTGACCGCCGAGGTCGCGCGCCGCTGCCACGCCGCCGGGCTGCTGACGCTGACCGCGGGCACCTACGGCAACGTGCTGCGCTTCCTGCCGCCGCTGGTCATCCCCGAGCACCTGCTCAAGGAGGGCTTGGACGTCCTGGACGAGGCGTTCGCCGCCGCGACCGCCTAGAAGGCGCTGGCGGCGGGTTCCTCGGCGGCGGGCCGTTCGGTGCCGAGGCCGTAGAGGCCGGCGAGGATGTCGTACGAGCGCAGGCGGTCCGCGTGCTCGTACACCGAGGTCACCACCATCACCTCGTCGGCCTCCGTCCGCCCCAGCAGCGCGTCCAGCTGGGCCCGGACCGTCTCCGGGCCGCCCACGACCTGGCCGGCCAGCCGCGACTCGATGGCCTGGCGTTCGAACGGCGTGTACGGGTGCGCGGCGGTCTCCTCGGGGCTGGGCAGCGGCCCCGGGAGGCCCTGCCGCAGCCGCAGGAACGACAGCGCCTGCGGGGCGGCCAGCTCGCGCGCCCGCTCGTCGGTCTCGGCCGCCGTGACCGCCACCCCGATCATCGCGTACGGGCGTTCCAGCGCCTCCGAGGGGCGGAACGACTCGCGGTAGAGCTCGAGCGCCGGGAGGGTGTTCTCGGAGCTGAAGTGGTGGGCGAACGCGAACGGCAGGCCCAGCAGGCCCGACAGCCGGGCGCTGTAGCCGCTGGAGCCCAGCAGCCACACCGGGGGCTCGTTGCCCGCGGCCGGGGTCACGGTGCTCTGCGCCCCGAAGTAGGCGCGCAACTCGTGCACCTGCTCAGGGAAGTCGTCGACCGACAGGGCGTCGGGGGAGCGGCGCAGGGCGCGGGCGGTGGCCTGGTCGGTGCCGGGGGCGCGGCCCAGGCCGAGGTCGATGCGCCCGGGGTGGAGCGCCTCCAGCGTCCCGAACTGCTCGGCCACCACCATCGGGGCGTGGTTGGGCAGCATGACGCCGCCCGAGCCCACCCGCATCCGGGACGTGGCGGCGGCGACCTGGCCGATGAGCACGGCGGTGGCGGAACTGGCGATCCCCGGCATCGCGTGGTGCTCGGCCAGCCAGTACCGGTGATAGCCGAGCGCCTCGGTGTGCCGGGCCAGGTCGAGGGTGTTGCGCAGGGCCTGGGCGGAGGTGGAGCCGCTCACCACGGGGGACAGGTCGAGAACCGAGAAGGGGACGCTCATGATCCGTGCAACTTCGCGGGGCCGCGTCCTCTTCCCGGTGCCCGCCGATCATTCGGCGGAACGGCTCAGCGGAACGGCAGGGTCGCGGCGATGACGACGGCCACCGCGAGCACGGGGGCCACCGTGACGCTGAGCCAGGACCACGACACGAGCTTGCGGGCGCGCGCGGGGTCGTCCTTGAAGACCTCCTCGGCCTTCGTGTAGAGGATCGCGCCGACGAAGAGCAGGGGGAAGAACAGCACCATCGTCCACAGGCCGGCCAGGAAGGCGAGGACCTGGCCGGTCCGCGTGTAGGTGCCGTCCTGGCCGATGCCGAAGGCGGGGTGGGAGGCGGTGGGACCGGCGGAGGCGACGGGCAGGGCGCCGGGGGCGGGGGCGGCTTCGTTCATGACGGGTCACCGATCGACGTAGCAAACGTTCGGTCAAGTGACCTGGATCATACGCCGCGGAGGCGCACCCGTCGATGACCCCGTCCCCGTCCCCGCCCCCGGGCTCACCGCAGCCGCAGCCCGACCAGCACCGGGTCGTGGTCGGAGGAGCGGTAGGCGTCCGGCCGGTACAGCCCCGGCGGGTTGTACTCGGTGTTGTAGTCGAGGATGAGCGGCTCGTCGCTGTTGATGTGCCAGATCGTCGCGCCGCTGACCCGCTTGGACAGCTCCGGCCCGGCCAGGACGTGGTCCAGCTCGCCCGACTGGCCGTCGAACACGTAGCTGTAGCGCTGCCCGTCCCGGACGAACCGCTCGGTCTGCCCGACCAGCCCGGCCGCGGTCAGCACCTTCATCGGGTCCTCGGCGGAGTAGGCGTTCAGGTCGCCGAGCACCAGCGGGCCCTCCTCGCGCGCCGCCAGGTCCGCGATCGTCCGGGCCTGGGTGACGCGGCGGGGGTTGAAGCAGCCCTGGCCGTCGCCCTGGTCGCGGTCCGCGCCGGTCGCGCCGTCGCAGCCCTTCGACTTGAAGTGGTTCACGATCATGGTGAACGGGGCGCCGCCCGCGGCGGGCCGGAACGTCTGCACCAGCGGCGGCCGCTCGAACACCGGCTCGGCCGACGACCGCGCCGCGCCCACCGGCGTGAGCCGGGCGGTCTTGTAGATGATCGAGACGTGGATCGCGTCGGTGCCCGGGTTCGGGTGCCTGATCCAGCTGTAGGTGCCCGCGCCGACGGCCGCGTTCAGCCGGTCCACCAGCGCCTTGACCGCGGTGTCGCCGTTGTTCTCGACCTCCATGAGCCCGACCGCGTCGGCGTCCAGGCCCTTGAGCGCCGCGACCAGCTTGGCGATCTGCCGCTCCTGCTCCTCGGCGGTCGTGGCGCCGCGCTCGTCCAGCGTCGTGAACCAGTTCAGCGTGTTGAAGCTCGCCACCTTGACGTCGCCGCCGACCCCGGCGGGCTTGGCGGGACGCGGGTTGGCGCGGGCGAAGTGGGTGTCGCTCGTCGGCTGCAGCCGGTAGCTGCCGAAGCCCTGGCTGAGCACGCCGGTGAGGTTGGTCGTGGTGTCGCCGATGCGCAGCGCGTGCGGCTCGGTGAACGGGACGCGCGCCGGGTTCTGCACCGTCGAGCCGTCGTCGACCAGCAGCCGGCGCGCGTCGTTGCCCGCCTGCGTGCCGCCGCGTCCCTCGGTCGGCTGGAACAGCCGCCCGCCCTCGGAGACGGTCACCTCGCCGTACCGTCCGAGCTGGTAGGTCTCGGTCGCGGTGAGCCGCTGGCCGAACCGCAGCAGGACGCCCTCGTACGCCTCGACGCCGCCCTCCAGCGGCAGCCTCACCCGCGCGGGCTTGATCGAACGGGCCGTGCCGCACACGTCGACGGCGGTCACCGGCGACAGCTCGGTCAGGCCGCCGAACTCGACCGCCCGGCCGGTCACCAGCACGCGGTCCCCGGTCTTGACCTCTTTGGTCGAGTAGACGAACAGGCCGTCGGAGGTGCGCGGGTCGTCGTCGGGGGCCGGGTCCTGGACGAAGAAGCCCTTGAGCTGGTCGTCGGCCTGGAAGTCCCCGGTGACGGTGCCCTCGATCCGCACCGTCTGCCCGTTCAGGGGCGTGGTGGCCCCGGTGCCCTGGACCTGGGCGATCCGGTGCGTGGCGGGGGTGCTCTCGCACGCCTCCGCCGGTGTCCCGCCCAGGGCCGTCCCGGCACCGGCCGTCGTGGTGGCGAGACCCGCGGCCAGGGCGGTCGCGACTGCTGCTGCTGTACGGCGCATGCGCGGAGGCTAAGCCGGACGCGGTTCACCCTGGCCAACCCTTGGTGAAGACTCCATCGATTCGTAATGAACCACGAAATATCGGGCTTGGAGGGCAGGGGCGGATTGACCTGGAGTGTGCTCCAGTCCCTAGCGTGGGGGCCATGACGGCACAGCGGACGACACCGCAGCACAAGATCGGCTCGGGCTTCGGCGCGCAGAGCACCGCGGCCGAGGTCCTGAGCGGCATCGACCTGTCCGGCAGGCTCGCCATCGTCACCGGCGGGTACTCGGGGATCGGCCTGGAGACCACCCGGGCGCTCGCGGGCGCCGGCGCGCACGTGGTCGTCCCGGCCCGGCGGCGGTCCACCGCCGAGGAGGCGCTGGCGGGGATCGACGGCGCCGAGGTCGGCGTGCTGGACCTGGGCGACCTGGAGAGCGTCCGCCGCTTCGCCGAGGACTTCCTGGCCTCCGGACGCGGCATCGACATCGTGATCAACAGCGCCGGCGTCATGGCCAACCCGGAGACCCGCGTCGGCCCCGGCTGGGAGTCCCAGTTCGCCACCAACCACCTGGGCCACTTCGCGCTGGTCAACCGGCTGTGGCCGGCGCTGCGGCCCGGCGCCCGGGTGGTGTCGGTGTCCTCCATCGCCCACCGGAACTCCGGGATCCGCTGGGACGACCTCTCCTTCGAGCGCGGCTACGACAAGTGGGCGGCCTACGGGCAGGCCAAGACGGCCAACGTGCTGTTCGCCGTGCGGCTCGACGCCCTCGGCCGCGACTCCGGCGTCCGCGCCTTCGCCCTGCATCCCGGCGGCATCCGCACCCCGCTGCAGCGCCACATCCCCAAGGAGGAGATGATCGCCAGCGGCTGGATGGACGAGGAGGGGAACTCGCTCTTCGATTGGAAGTCGCCCGAGCAGGGCGCTGCCACGCAGGTGTGGGCGGCCACGTCGCCGCAGCTGGACGGCATGGGCGGCGTCTACCTGGAGGACTGCGACATCGCCGAGGTCTGGACGGACGACGCGCCCCCCGGCACCGGCGTCCAGCCGTACGCGGTCGACCCCGGCGACGCCGAGCGCCTCTGGACGCTCTCCGCCGAGCTCACCGGCGTCGACGCCTTCGCCCCGGCCCCGTCCTGAATGCCTCGCCTTGAACCAAGCCTCCTGAACCCGGCCGCAAGCCCGAAACGCCCGGGAGGCGCGCCTCGATAACCGTGCGACGACCCCGCCGACCCGGCGGCGGGGCGCGGCGGGAACGGGGTGCGCGCGTTGGCGGGGAGCGGGTCGGCGGTCGGCACCGGATACGCGCGCACGCGCGACATCGTCCTCGTCGCTGCGGCCCTGGCGCTCCTCGCGGCGGGACTGGCGGTCGTGCTCGTGCAGGCGTGGCCGCCCGCGCCCCAGATCGGCCGGGACGGGCGGCCCGAGGCGACGGCGAACGTGGTGACCGTCCACCTGTTCGGCGCCGTGGCCAGGATGACCCGCGAGGAGTGCCTGTTCGTCATCGTCATGGCGGCGGGCGCGATCGGCGGGGTCGTGCACGCCCTGCGCTCCCTCTACTGGTACGTCGGGAACCGGGCGCTGCGGCGCAGCTGGCTGATGATGTACCTGTTCCTGCCGTTCGTCGGGGCGCTGCTCGGGCTGATCGTGTACCTGGTGCTGCGCGGCGGGCTGACCTCGCCGACCGGCGGCTCGTCCGACGTCAACCCCTACGGCGTCACCGCGATCGCCGCGCTGGTCGGCCTGTTCTCGCAGGAGACCGCCGAGAAGCTGCGGTCGGTCTTCGCCACCCTGCTCACCCCCGCCCAGGCGGGACGCGACCAGGCGCTGCCGCCCCAGGTGCACTCGGTGGAGCCCGCGTCCGGGCCGGTGGGCGCCGTGGTCGTGATCCGGGGCGCGGGCCTGGGCTCGGCGTCCGCCGTCCGCTTCGGCGCGGTGGACGCCCCGGTGACCGACGCCGGCGACGACCGCGTCCAGACCACGGTGCCGCCCGGCGCCGTCACCGGGCGGCCGACCGTCATCACGCCGGGCGGCACGGCGACCGGCCCCATGGAGTTCACCGTGGAATGACCCCGGGTCAGTCGCCGGGCCAGTGGTCGTGCCAGAGGTGGTACGCGGCGCCCGGCATGACGGCCGGGAGGGCGCGCGTGTCGTCCAGCACGGCGGGCTCCTCGCCGGTCTTGGCGCGGGCGAACTGGACGTCGCCGGCGTACGAGGCGCGGGCGGGGTCGCCCGGACCCGCCACCAGGGCGGTGTAGCGGGGGCCCTGGAGCTCGTCGGCGGGGACGGCCGTGCCGATCACCAGGCTGTTGGCGACCGTGACCCAGCCGCCCAGCGCCGAGATCTGCCGCTCGGCGGCCTGCTGCTCCCACCGGTAGCGCAGGATGGGCTTGGAGAAGATCGGCACGAACAGGTGGGAGACGCCGCAGGACAGCAGCTCGCGCTCCCACCCGACGGAGCGGCTGAGGTCCTCGCAGATCAGGACGGCCAGCCGGCCGAAGGACGAGTCGAGCAGGCCGACCTTGGAGCCGGGGGTGAGGTACTCGTCGGCGGTGCCGGTGGACGGCGCGCCCGGCAGCCGCCACAGCCGCATCTGGGCGGCGTCCAGGGTGAAGCCCGACAGCTTGTCCTGGACGAGCAGCTCCCGGCCCGTCCAGCGGTCGATCAGGACCGCCCGGTTGGGCGGCGGGTCGTCGGTGCCGAGGGGGCCGCTGCCGAGCAGGAGGAAGCGCAGCGGGTGCCTGCCGCGATCGCGGCCGGCGGTGTGGAAGGCGGCCTCCTTCCAGCGCTCCAGCAGCGTGTCCGACAGCGACACCTCCGGCATCACCGCGATCCGGGCGCCGGCCTCGTCCAGCCGCCGGATGATCGTCTCGATCCGGTCCCGGCTGACGTGGGAGTCGCTGGGGCGCAGCCGGTACACGGTCATGCCGTACCGGCGCTCGAAGTCGATCTCGATGTCGTCGAAGGTCTCCAGCACGGGCACGCAGCCGACCGGCACCGGCTCGTCGCGGTCGAAGTGCGGGTCGAGGACCGGGGGCAGCAGGGTGTGGTCGACCTTCGCCCACTCCTCGGGCGGGACGCGGTGCACGCCGAAGAACTCGGCCTTGGTGCGGCGTCCGCGCGGGCGGCCGGGGAAGGCGCAGCGGGGGAGCAGCGCGCCCTCCCGCTCGTCCCCGTTGAGGCGCCCCTCGGTGAGGTACCGGACGGTCAGGCCGGTCAGCGCGGGGGCGTCGTGGTACGGGCCGTAGGGGTTGGCGTGCGCGAGCGCGCCGTCGAGCCCCAGCAGGACCGTGAACCGGCCGCGGTCGCCGTCCTCGGCGATGTTCTCCTCGGTCACCTCGGGGCTGAGCGAGCCCAGCGCCAGGACGATCTCGGAGATCTCCCCGGCGCGGCGCCGCACCCCCGCGTCGTCGTACCACCGCGTGGCCTGCCACCCGTGGAAGTGGCGGTCGGGAAGCTCGTCGTAGAGCTGGAGGAAGAGATCAGCTGGATCGGCGGGATGGGCCTCACGGGCAGGTGCCGCCAACTGATCCGTCATAAGCGCCCCCAGGGGGTTGACAAGGGTGGTCACGGGTGGTCGATCGATGCTAACTCTCGCGAGTTCCGGCCATCAGTGGCATCTGATACAGAAACCCCGGCGGATGTCGGGGGCCCCGATTTCGGAACGTCCGTACGTGATCTTGGGGCTTCCGAAACCTCGCCGGAAAGGTCTCCTTCGTCACTTGACATTCACTTGGCATGGACGCATCCTGAGGTGGTCCGTCTTCCGCGACGACCGTGGGGTGAGCCGTGAACGCAGGGGCGCAGGGCAGGGGGCAGATGCCGCAGCTCGGTCACGACCGGAGGTCGGAGGTCAGGCGGCTGATCGACGCGATGGAGCACGCCAAAACGATCAGCGACGGCCAGTTCAGCGCGCTGGGCATGCTCATCACCGACGCCTCGCTCTGCGCCGACGAGCCGGCGCTCGTCGAGGTCCAGGACGGACTCCAGTGGCTGCACCGCACGCACTATCTCGACGCCCCCGCCCTGGACGGCGACCAGCGCGAGCAGCGCGGCCGCGTCCTCGGGCTCATCGACACCGTGCACTGGGCGCTGCGGCGCCTGCCGTCCGGCCTGCAGCTCTCGCTGCACCCCGAGGGCCACGCGGCCCGCTTCCTGGTCGCGGTGGCGCGCCGGCAGGGCTTGTCCAACCAGCAGCTCGCCGCTGAGCTCGGCACCGACGAGACCGAGATCAGCCGGGTCGGGCGCAAGCTGCTGAGCGCGGGCGTGGTGTGGCGCCGCAAGGAATGGCGGCACAACGCCTGGGACATCACGCCGCGCGGGCTCCAGTACGCCGAGAACGCCGGGCTGCTCAAGGACAGGGACAAGGACCGTGAGGAGGCCGTCGCGGCCTCCGCCCCCCGTCCGGGTGAGGGTCGTCCGGAGCCGTCCGGCCGCCGGGGCCTCGACCAGGCCGCCGACCGTGCGGACCGGTCCGACCGTGCCGAGCGTCCCGCGGGCTCCGAGCGCCCGCGGCGGGGCCCCGAGGAGCCGGGCCGCGGCCAGGGCTGAAGCACACCCGTTTCTACTCGGGGCGGGGATTCTGGATCAGTTCGACCAGGCGCGTCAGCGCGTCGGCGCCGTGGCCCTCGGCGTACGCGCGGTCGATCAGCTCCCCGATCGGTTCGAGGAGTGTGGTGCCGATCCCCTGGTCGCGGGCCGCGTCGACCAGGTTGGGGAAGCCCGCCGCGTTGTTGGCAATGCTGGACACCTCGGTCGCGTGGTCGCCGCCGTCGATGTGCCGCGCCGCCCCGGGCAGCCCCGCCAGCATCGCGGTGAGCCAGTCGGCGACCATCGGGGTGAACTCCTCCGCGGTGACCTTCTCGGTGCCGACCAGCGCCATCGCGTGGTAGTAGCCGCCGAACATGCCGTACATCGCGCTGAGCAGCGCCAGGTCGTACAGCGGGGCCAGGCCCGCGTCGCCGCCGAGGAAGCGCGCGCCGGCGAGGGCCTCCAGCGTGCCGCGGTGGGCGTCGAAGGCGCGCCGCGAGCCGCTGTAGAGCACGAGGGCGCCCGGATTCCCGATCATCGGCGGGACGGCCATGATGCCGCCGTCCAGGTAGTCGGCTCCGTGGCCGGCGACCCGTTCGGCCATCGCGCGGGCCTGGCGCGGCGTCCCGTTGGTCAGGTTGGCGACGGTGCGCCCGGCGAGCGCCCCGGCGGCCTCGTCCAGCACGTCCTGGACGTTGGCGTAGACCGACAGGCAGACGATGACCAGATCGCTCGCGGCGACCGCCTCGGCCGGGGTGCGGGCCTGCGCGGCGCCCTTGCCGACCAGCGGCGCGGCCTTCGCCGGCGAGCGGTTCCACACGGTCGTCTCGTGGCCGTTCCGCAGCAGGGCCTCGGCGAGGGCCGTCCCCATCAGGCCGAGCCCCATGACCGTCACTTTCATTCGTGCGCTCCCATCGTGTGATCCGTTCGGTGCGTCAGTGCGGTCAGCGTCGCCCGCGGGACTTCGGGTTCGTTTCGGGCCCGGTCCGGGTCGCATACGGTGATCGGTATGCGTTTCGGGGTGCTCGGGCCGCTGGAGGCGCGGACCGGGGACGGGGAGCCGGTCACCGTGCCGGACCGGAAGGTGCGGGTGGTTCTCGCGGCCCTGCTGGCGCACCGGGCGCGGGTCGTCCCGGCGGACCGGCTGGTCGACGACCTGTGGGGGTCCGGCCTCGCGGCCCGGCCGTCCCGTCCCGCCGCGACGTTGCAGGCCCGCGTCTCGCAGCTGCGCCGGACGCTGGAGGACGCCGAGCCCGGGGCGCGGGCGCTGGTGGAGTCGCGCCCGCCCGGGTACCTGCTGGCGGTCACCGCGGACGACGTCGACTCCGGAACGTTCGAGGCCCTGGCAGAACGGGCCGCCGCCGTCGCCGACCCGCGCTCGAAGGCCGCGCTCCTGGACGAGGCGCTCGCCCTGTGGCGGGGCGAGGCGTTCGCCGGGTTCGACGAGGTCGAGTCCGTCCGGGCCGAGGCCGTACGGCTGGAGGAACTGCGGCTCACGGTCGTCGAGGAGCGCGCCGAAGCCCTCCTGGAGCTGGGGGAGCGCCACCGCCTCGCGGGAGAACTGGCCGAGCACGTCGCCCGCCATCCCCTCCGCGAACGGCTCCGCGCCGCCCACATGCGCGCCCTCTACCGCGCGGGACGGCAGCACGAGGCCCTGCGCGCCTACGACGAGCTGCGCGAGCACCTCCGGGAGGAACTGGGCCTGGACCCGGCCCCCGGCCTGGCCGCCCTCCACCAGGCGATCCTGCGGCAGGACCCGGCCCTGGACGCCCGCCCCCGCACCAACCTGCCCGCCCCCGTGACCGGGCTGGTGGGACGGGAGGGGGCGCTGCGCGACGTGCGGGCCGAACTCGCGCGGACCCGCCTGCTGACCCTGACCGGGCCGGGCGGGGTCGGCAAGACCCGGCTCGCGCTGGAGGCGGCGCGGGAGACCGTCCCGGACCATCCCGACGGGGTGTGGCTGGTCGAGCTGGCCGCCCTCGACCACGTGGGCGCCGCCCTGGTCCCGATGGTGTCGGCGGCGCTCGGCGTCCGCGACGGCGACCGGCCCGCCGCCGATCCCGTCGAACGGCTGGCGGGGGCGCTGCGCGGCAGGCGGATGCTGCTGATCCTGGACAACTGCGAGCACGTGGTGGAGCCGGTCGCGGCACTGGTGGCGGTGCTGCTGCGCTCCGTACCGGGGCTGCGGGTGCTGGCGACGAGCCGCCAGCCGCTCGGCGTGTACGGGGAGCGGCTGTGGCCCGTGCCGCCGCTCGAGGTGCCGCGCGGCGGGGAGGACCTCGCCGAGCTGGCCCGGTACGGCGCCGTCGAGCTGTTCACCGCCCGCGCCGGGCCCGGGTTCGCGCTGGCCGCGGCGAACGCGGCGGCGGTGGCGGCGATCTGCCGCAGGCTGGACGGGCTGCCGCTGGCGCTGGAGCTGGCCGCGACCCGCGTCCGCGCGCTGGGCGCCCGCGAGCTGGCCGCCCGCCTCGACGACCGGTTCCGGCTGCTGGACGGCGGCGCCCGGGACGCGCCCGGCCGGCAGCGCACCCTCCGGGCGGTGATCGACTGGAGCCACGAGCCGCTGCCCGAGCCCGACCGCCGGGTGCTGCGCCGCCTGGCCGTGCACGCCGACGGCTGCACCCTGGAGGCGGCCGAGCGGGTGTGCGACGACGGCGACGTCCTCGACCGGCTGGCCGGGCTGGTCGACCGCTCGCTGGTGGTCATGGCCGAGACCCCGGGCGGGCCGCGCTACCGGCTGCTGGAATCGGTCGCCGCGTACTGCGTGGAACGCCTCCGCGAGGCCGGGGAGTACGAGCGGACCCGGCGCCGCCACTACCTCTACCACCTCGGCCTGGCCGAACGTGCCGAGCCGCGGCTGCGCTCGCACGACCAGCGCGAGTGGCTGGCCCGCCTGGACGCCGAGAGCGCCGACATGCGGGCCGCGCTGGACGCCGCCGTCGAGGACGGCGCGGCCGAGGCCGCGCTGCGGCTCGTGAACGCCCTGTGCTGGTCGTGGTTCCTGAGGGGACGCCTGGGCGAGGCGCTGCACGCCTTGGACAAGGCGATCGGCGCAGCGACCGGCGCCGCGTCCCGGGGCATCGACCCCGCGCTGCTCGCCCGCGCCCGGACCTGGCGTGCCGGGCTCGCGATGCTCGAAGGCGACGGCAACGGCCGCGCGGAACTGACGCGGGAGGCGCTGGCGGCCTTCGAGGGCCTGGGGGACGGCCACGGCCGCGCCTGGGCGGCCTGGTTCCTGGGCTTCGCCCGCGCCGGGTTCGGCGACCTCGGCGCCATCGACGACCTGGTCGGCCAGGCCCTCGACGGGTTCGCCGCCGCGGGCGACGGCTGGGGCACGGCCGCGGCGCTGCGCTCCCGCGCCGGGCAGGCGATGGTGCGGGGCGACCTCGCGGCCGTGGAACGCGATGGTGAGCGAAGCGCCGCACTGTTCCGGAGCCTCGGCGACCGGTGGGGGCTGCTCCAGGTCACCGAGCCGCTGGGCGTGCTCGCCGAGACCAGGGGCGACTACCCGCGCGCCGCCGCGTACCACGAGGACGGGCTGCGCACGGCCGAAGAGCTGGGGCTGTGGACGGAGGCGTCGGGCAAGCTGGCCCGGCTCGGCCGCGTCGCGCTGCTGGAGGGCGACCACGACCGCGCCGACGACCTGCACCGCCGCGCCGCACGCCTGGCCAGGGCCGAGTCGCACCGGCGGGCGGAGAACTTCGCCGAGATCGGGCTGGCCCTGGCCGCCCGGAGACGCGGCGACCTGGACGCGGCGGAGTCGTACCTGCGCGCGTGGCTCGACTGGTGCCGCGACGCCGACGGCAGCCCCGGCCTGGCCCTGATCCTCGCCGAACTCGGCTTCGTCGCCGAACTGCGCGGCGACGGGGAGTCCGCGCTGCGCCTGCACCGGGAGGGGCTCGCCGCCGCCCGCGCCACCGGGAACCCGCGCGCGGTCGCGCTCGCACTGGAGGGCCTGGCGGGGGCGCTGGACGATCCAGGCGAGGCGGCGCGATCGCTGGAGGAGGCCACCGCGATCCGCGCGTCCACCGGCGCGCCCCTCCCGCCCGCCGAACGCGCCGACGTCGACCGCATCGCCGCCCGCATCGCCGCGTCGGCCACCCCCACGCCCGCTTCCGCCGGCTGAGTCAGGGGGAGGGCACGGCGGCCTCGGACTCGGGGAGTTCGCGGACGGTGTCGTCGTCGAGGATCAGCAGCCGGTCACGGACCCGGGACGCCTGCGGTGAGCGCAGGTCCTGGAACGCCTCCAGGGCCCGCGTCCAGCACGCGCGGGCGGCCTCGGGCCGCCCGGCCCTCAGATGGGCCTTGCCGAGGCCGTCGAGGGTCTCGCCCCGGCCCCGCCAGTCGCCGATCTCGCGGAAGATCTCCAGCGCCCGCCCGTAGTGGCCGGTGGCCTGCTCGGGACGTCCCAGCGTCTGGTAGGCGTGGCCGAGCCCGTACAGCGCCCAGCCCTCGGCGCGCCGGTCGGTGCCCCGGGCGATGCACAGCGCCCGCTCGAAGTGGTTCAGCGCCTCGGCGTGGCGGCGCCGTCCCGCGTACGCGAACCCGAGCCCGCCGAGCGACCAGGCCCGGCCGCCCGCGTCGCCGATCTCGGTGGAGATCCGCAGCGCCTGGCGGTGCAGCAGGATCGCCTCGTCGTAGCGGTGCAGGCGGCGCAGCGCGTACCCGAGGCCGTGCAGCGCCCACGCCTCGCCCCGCCGGTCCCGGACGTACTTGAAGATCAGCTGCGCGCTGAGGAAGTGGTTGGCCGCCTCCTCGAAGCGGCCGCGGTCCTGCCGGGCGAAGCCGAGCGCGCCCAGCGCGTACGCCTCCCCGGCGTCGTCGCCGGAGTGCCGGGCCGAGTCGAGGGCGCCGCGGTGGGCGGCGACCCAGTCCGTCCACGGGCCGCGCGGAAGGCAGAGCGTCCACAGCGCCAGCGGGAGCCGCCACCCGATGTCGTGGTGGCCGGTCGCGGGCGCGTGGCGGACGGCGGCGACCAGGTTGTCCCGCTCGGACTCGCACCACTCCCGCGCCTCCCGCGCGGACCGGAAGCGGCGCGGCGGCGGGCCGTCCGGCACGGTCAGGCGGGGCGCGACGCGGTGCGGGCACAGCAGCCGCCGTGCGTCGTCGGCGGTGTGCAGGTACCAGGCCAGGACGCGGCGCACGGCCGCGGAGCGGTCCCGCCGCGGCTCCTCGGTCTCGGCCAGCTCGGCGGCGTAGCAGCGCAGCAGCCCGGTGAGGCGGTAGCGGCCGCCGGGGGCCGCCTCCTCCAGCAGGTGCGCCCGGACGAGCCGGTCGAGCAGCCGCCGCGCCTCGCCGGGCCCGGCACCGGCGAGGGCGGTGGCGGCGCCCGGCGACACCTCCGCGCCGGGATGCAGCGCCAGCAGCCGGAACATCCGCGCGGCCGGGGGCGGCAGCGCGTGGTACGACCACGACAGGACGGTGCGCGGCGCGGTGTGCTCGTCGTCGGCGCCCAGCACGTCCAGGCGGTTGCGCTCGTCCAGCTCCCGGACCAGGCCCGCCAGCCGCAGGCCGGGACGGGCCGCGGCGCGCTCGGCGGCCACCCGCAGCGCCAGCGGCAGGTGGGCGCAGTGCCGGGCCAGGTCCGCGGCGGCGCCGGGCTCGGCGTCCACCCGTTCCGCGCCGACGATCCGGCGCAGCAGCGCGCGGGACTCGGCGGGCTCCAGCGGCGCCAGCTCCAGCGGGCGGGCGCCCTCGCGGGCGGTGAGGCCGGACAGGTCGCCGCGGCCGGTGACCAGCACCGCGCAGCCGGGGGCGCCCGGCAGCAGCGGCCGGACCTGCGCGGCCGAGGCGGCGTTGTCCAGCACGATCAGGACGCGGCGGCCGTCCAGCAGCGACCGGTACAGCGCCGACCGGGCGGCGGGCGGGGCGGGGATCCGCCCGGCGGGCACGCCCAGGGCGTGCAGCACCCCCTCCAGGGCCTGCTCCGGTGCGAGCGCGGGCTCGGCGGCGTACCCGCGCAGGTCCACGTACAGCTGGCCGCCGGGGAAGCGGTGCCGCGCGCGGTGCGCGGCGTGCACGGCCAGCGCGGTCTTCCCGACCCCGGGCGTGCCGGTCACGAGCGCGATCACCACGTCGTCGCCGGGAGTGAGCCGATCGTCGAGCAGGGCCAGTTCCGCGTCCCGGCCGACGAAGTCGCGGACCGCGGCGGGGAGCTGGCGCGGTCCCTCCGGCTCGCCGGGGGCCCGTCCCAGGACGAGCCCGGACAGAGAGGGGAGGCCCGGCAGGCCCGGCAGGCGCACCCAGCCGCGCGTCAGCGTCTCCTTGACCGCCACCGGCACCTGGCGGTACGCCTTGGGGTCGCTCGCCGGGTGGTGCCGGATCACCTCCTCGTAGAACCACTCGGAGGCGATGAGCGCGAGCGTGCCGGGCGACCCGCGCAGCGCGTCCTTCAGCGGACCGGCCTCCAGCAGGCGGAACGCCAGGTTGATCGCCGTCCCCGCCACGCCGTGGTCGTCGTGCTGCACCTCCCCGGCGTGGACCGCGGCGCGCAGCCGGATCCGCGCCTCCGGCCCGGCGCCCCCGTTGTGGGCCTCCAGCTCCGAGGCCAGCTCCACCGGGAGCCGCCCGGCCAGCAGTTCCTTGGGCACCTCCGAGGGCACCAGGATCAGCACGCCGTCGCCGCGGTCCTCGCGGTGGCAGCGCTCCCAGCGCAGGCCGGAGCGGATGAAGGCCCGCCGCAGCGCCCTGTACAGACCTTCGCGCACCGCGACCTGGTCGCGGTTGGTCCGCCGGTGATCCCCGTAACCGGCCACGTCCACGCACATGATCGCCCGATGGACCGCCGGTGGTCGCTCCGCCGCCATCACCCGTCACCCCGTTCCCGTCCGTTCCGCCTTCCACATCCCGTGCATCGGCCCATGCATCGGCGTATGCATATGGGTGCCCAAATGCACGTGCATACGCATGAGCATGGGGCGATGCTAGCGCGTCCCGGCGCTCCCGTTCTTCCGTTCACGCGCAAGACTTTTCGGTACTGACGCACCGCAGTGATCGAAAAAAGGGGCGGTCCTGTCGGACCGCCCCTTTTGGACCTGTTCAGTGGTCCATGCCTAGAAGTCCATGCCGCCCATGTCCGGGGCGCCCCCGCCGGCGGCCGGGGTCTTCTCCGGCTTCTCGGCGATGACGGCCTCGGTGGTCAGGAACAGCGCCGCGATCGAGGAGGCGTTCTGCAGCGCCGACCGCGTCACCTTGGCCGGGTCCAGGATGCCCG
>NZ_JBHSON010000019.1:0-133434 GCF_042656285.1 Actinomadura rugatobispora
GGTGTCGCGGTACTTGCCGTTCCACTCGGTCCACAGCGGCGGGAAGTTGCCGACCTGGTAGCCGCCCTCGCCCACGTCCCACGGCTCGGCGATCAGCTTGACCTGCGACACCACCGGGTCCTGGTGGACGAGGTCGAAGAACGCCGCCAGCCGGTCCACCTCGTGCAACTCCCGGGCGAGGGTGGCGGCGAGGTCGAAGCGGAACCCGTCCACCCGCATCTCGGTGATCCAGTACCGCAGCGAGTCCATGATCAGCTGGAGCACGTGCGGGCTGCGCATCAGCAGGCTGTTGCCGGTGCCCGTGGTGTCCATGTAGTAGCGCGGGTCGTCCTCCACCAGCCGGTAGTACGAGGCGTTGTCGATGCCCCGGAACGACAGCGTCGGGCCCAGGTGGTTCCCCTCGGCGGTGTGGTTGTAGACGACGTCCAGGATCACCTCGATGCCGGCCTCGTGCAGGGCCTTCACCATCGCCTTGAACTCCAGCACCTGCTGGCCCCGGGTCCCCGAGGCCGCGTAGCCGTTGTGCGGGGCGAAGAAGCCGATGGTGTTGTAGCCCCAGTAGTTGCGCAGCCCCCGCTCCACGAGGCTGTCGTCGTGGACGAACTGGTGCACCGGCATCAGCTCGACGGCGGTCACGCCCAGCTTCACCAGATGGTCGACGATCACCGGATGGCCGAGCGCCGCGTACGTGCCGCGCAGCTCCGGCGGGATCTCCGGGTGGAGCCTGGTGAGCCCCTTCACGTGCGCCTCGTAGATCACCGTCTCGTGGTACGGGGTGCGCGGCGGCCGGTCGTCGCCCCAGTCGAAGTAGGGGCTGACCACCACCGACCGCATCGTGTGCGGCGCCGAGTCGAGATCGTTCCGGGACCACGGGTCGCCGAACCGGTACCCGAACAGTGACTCGTCCCAGTCGACCTCGCCCTCGATCGCCATCGCGTACGGGTCGACCAGCAGCTTGGACGGGTCGCACCGGTCGCCCCGGCGCGGGTCGTACGGGCCGTGCACCCGGTAGCCGTACCGCTGGCCGGGCATGATCCCGGGGATGTGGGCGTGCCAGACGAAGGCGTCCACCTCCGGCAGCGCGATCCTGGTCTCCCCGCTCGCCGGGGCGCCGCCGGGACCGGCCGGCCCGTCGAACAGGCACAGCTCGACCCGCTCGGCGACCTCGGAGAACACCGCGAAGTTGGTGCCGGTCCCGTCGAAGTGGGCCCCCAGCGGATACGCCTCCCCCGGCCAGACCTGTGCCACGTCCCGCCCTCCCGTCGTCGGGACGGATGCTTCCCCCCAAGGCCTTTCTCACACCGGCGGAAACCGCACCGGAACGCCCACCGGGCCTGGCCTGGGAGAACGTCGCGGGCGGGCGCGCGGGTGGGGTCCAGGCGGTTCGCGGGAGAAAAGAACCGGATGCCACTGGTCAGAACGGACATCGGTGGGTTACCTTAGGGGAGCCTTACCTTAATGAGGGTCCCCTAACCCCCGGGCTGAAAGGGCTGTCGCCGGATGTACGTCTGCATCTGCAACGCCGTCACGGAAGACGACGTGCGTGGCTGCCTCGATGGCGGCGCCTGCTCCCCCAAAGAGGTCAAGGCCGCCTGCGGGATGAAGCCCGGATGCGGGACGTGCACCAAGCGGCTGTACTCCCTCATCAGCGAGTACCGCACCGCCAGCGACCTGGTCGACGCCATCACCGGCGGCCCCGCGTCCCCGGTGATGCCCGCCGAGAGCACCGAGCCGATCCCGGTCGCCGGGCCGACGCTCAGGGTGCGCCGGTCCAACGGAGCCACGGGAAGGGGGGCCGCGCCCACCGCCGCCGCCTAGAGCACCGCCGCCGGAACCCCGTTCCGGTCATGTTTCGGTGAGGAACATGGACCGAGCGGGGGGTTAGTGCTGTCCAGATCTCGGCGGCCATGCGAACATGGTGATCCATGGAAGGCGACAACGAGATCATCGGGCTGCTCAACGAGCAGCTCACCGCCGAGCTCACCGCGATCAACCAGTACTTCCTGCACGCCAAGATGCAGGAGAACTGGGGCTACGTCCGCTTGGCCAAGTACACCCGCGACGAGTCCTTCGACGAGATGAAGCACGCGGAGCGGATCACCGACCGCATCCTCTTCCTCGAAGGGCTGCCCAACTACCAGAAGCTCGGCACGCTGCGGATCGGCCAGACCGTGGTCGAGCAGCTCAAGGCCGACCTCCAGGTCGAGCTGGAGGCCGTGGCCCGGCTGCGGCCCGGCATCGAGCTGATGCGCTCACGCGGCGACGTGACCTCCGCCAGGATCTTCGAGGACATCCTGGCCGACGAGGAGGAGCACATCGACCACCTGGAGACCGAGCTGAGCCTGGTCGAGGCCCTCGGCGAGCAGAACTACCTCCAGCGCCTCACCGACGCGCCCGGTGAGGGCATGAGCTCTCCCAACTGACGCCCCGCGGGCCCGGGGGGGGCTTGGGGATGCCCGCACCGGAGTGGACGGCCCCGCGCTGGGGGCGTTCACTCCGTCTCGGGGGCCCCGGAGGGCCGCCCTCCCGCACGGCGCAGCACGTAGGGCTGGATGATGCCCAGCCCGCGGACCGGGCGGCGGACGATCCGGGTCGTGGTGAAGGCGGGCACGTCCGCCAGGTGGGCGGCGAGCTCCTCGTCGATCACCACCGACCCGGGGCGGGCCAGGGAGGTCAGCCGGGCGGCGAGGTTGACGGTGGTGCCGAACACGTCGCCCATGAGCGGCAGGACGGGACCGTAGGCCGCGCCGACGCGGACGTCCGGCACCTCGGTCTCGTCCTTGATCGCGGCGGCGATGGCCAGCGCGATCTCCCCGCCCACGGCGGGGTCGTCGGCGCAGAACAGCACCTCGTCACCGAGCGTCTTCACCAGCCGGCCGCCGCAGGAGGCGACGATGTCGGAGGCGGTCTCCTCGAAGCGCTCCACCACCCGGGCCAGTTCCAGCTCCTCCAGCTCCCGGCTCATCTGGGTGAAGGAGACCATGTCGGCGAAGCCCACCGTGAGGGGGGCCCGCGCGGCGGTGGACCCGGGCTCCCGCGTCGCGGAGGCCGCGATGGCGCGGGTGCCGGCCGCGGCGAGCTGGCGCCGCCAGGCGTGCACGACGAGCGGCTCGAACTCCTCCATGTGCTTCTCGGCGATCTCCACGATGGTGCGGACCGCCCCGGGATCGGCCTCGCCGGACGGGTCGCCGATCGTGCCGCTGAGCAGGTTGACCTGCCACTCCGCGAGGCGGGTCATGGTCTGGCCGAACGCCCGCACCAGGCGGATCACGCCGTCCTCGTCGAGGAAGCCGTCGTCCATGAGCCGGCGGATCCGGTACAGCGCCGCGACGTCGCCCTCGGTGTAGGCGATCTCGCCGTCGGGCATCGAGGGGTAGCCGAAGGCCCGCCACACCCGGCCGGAGAACTCCCTGGTGACGCCGGCGAGCCGGACCGCGTCGACGCGGGTGTACCGCAGCTCGCCGCCGAGCAGGAGCTCTTCGATCTCCTTCGGATCCGGCGAAGAGCCCGGCCCGCCCTCTGCTGGCATCTCCCCTGCCCCTCAGCGCGCCGGCGGCGCGCTGGACGCCGGCGGCGACGTGGTCGAGTTCCGCGACATATCGTGGCAGACGCGGCCGTCCGCGGACGAAGGTCCGCCGCATCCGTCCGCGCGCGCCTGATCACCCACGTTGTGGGCCTCGCCACTTACTTTAGGCGGACATAAACCAGGCTTTCGGCTGTTCTTGTAATGATCTCGCTCATGCGTTCGATACACGCCGGGTCTCCTATGAGGGCCTCAGATGCACCACGTCCCCGGCGCCCACCGCGCGCTCGCCCTGCTCGGGGCTGACCACGACCAGGCGGCCCGCGTCGTCGACGTCGGCGGCGGCGCCCCGCAGCGTCCCGCCGCCGGGCAGGTCCACCCGCACGTCCTGGCCCAGCGTGACGCACAGGTCCTTGTAGGCGGTGCGCAGCCCGCTGGTCTCCGGGTCGCCGCCGAGCGCCGTCCACTCCCGGTACCACGTCTCGAACTCCCGGAGGATGGCGCGCAGCAGCGGCGCCCGGTCGCTCAGCGGCGCCCCCTCGATGGCCAGCGACGTGGCGGTGGGCACGGGCAGCTCGTCCTCCCGCAGGCCCACGTTGAGGCCGACGCCGACGACCACCGCGTCGTCGACCATCTCGCCCAGGATCCCGGCCAGCTTCCGATCGCCCACCAGCAGGTCGTTGGGCCACTTGAGCCGGATGTCGACGGCCACGTCCTCCCGGTCGCCCTCCTGGGCGAAGAACCCGGCCCCGGCCTCCGACCACGCCGTCATCCGCCGCACCGCCACCGCGACGGCCACCCCCGTCAGCAGCGGCACCCAGCCGAGCCGTTCGGCGGGCACCGAGGGCCGCAGGAGCATCGAGAACATCAGCCCCGAACGCGGCGGCGCCGCCCACGGGCGCCCCAGCCTCCCGCGCCCCGCGGTCTGCAGCTCCGTCGCCAGCACCGTACCCTCCGGCGCCCCCTCACGGGACGCGGCGGCCAGGTCGGCGTTGGTGGACCCCGTCTCCGGTACGACCCGCACGTCCCGCCACAGTGCGCCGGGCCGCACGAGCGCGCGCCGCAGCGCCCCCTCGTGCAACGGAGGACGATCAAGGTCGCCATACGGTGAGTCACTCACTGCTTCATTGTGGAGGGCCGACCCTCCACACCACCCGGCGGGTGGCCCCCGGGGTCAGCCCGTGTTGTCAGCCCGTGTTGTCAGCCGGTGTTCTGGAGGCCCGCCGCCACTCCGTTGACGGAGAGGAGGAGGAGTTCCTCCAGGTGGTCGCGTTCGGTCTCGTCGGCGACGCCTGCGCGCAGCGCGGCCAGGGCGCGCAGTTGCAGGTGGGAGAGGGCGTCCACGTACGGGTTGCGCAGCTCGACGGCGCGGGAGAGGACCTTGCGGTTCTCCAGGAGGCGCTCGTGGCCTGTCACTCCCAAGACGAGGGTGCGGGTGCGGTCGTACTCGGCCAGGACGGTCTCGCTCAGTTCGGGGCGTTCGCCCAGGGCCAGGTAGCGCTCGGCGATGGCGCGGTCGGACTTGGCCAGGCTCATTTCGGCGTTGTCGAGGAGGGCGGCGAACAGCGGCCAGGCTCCGTAGGCCTCCCGGAGTTCGTCCAGGTCGCGGCCGCCGTCTGAGACGGCGGCGAGGCCGCTGCCCAGGCCGTACCAGCCGGGGAGGTTGACGCGGGTCTGCGTCCAGGCGAACACCCAGGGGATCGCGCGGAGGTCCTCCAGGCCGCGGGCCGCCTTGCGGCGGGCCGGGCGGGAGCCGATGCGCAGTTCGGCGATCTCCTCCAGCGGGCTGACGCGGGCGAACCAGGCGGCGAAGCCGTCGGTCTCGATCAGCGAGCGGAACGCGGCGCGGGCCGCGTCGCTGATCTTGTCGGCCAGCGGTCGGTAGCGGGCGGCGGCGCGGCGGGCCCGGTCCTGGACGGCGCCGGTGTCGGCCAGCAGCACCGCGTTGGTCACCTGCTCGACGTGGCGGCGGGCGATCTGCTGGTGCCCGTACCGGGCGAAGATGACCTCGCCCTGCTCGGTGACCTTGAAGCGGCCCGCGACCGAGCCGGGCGCCTGGGCGAGGATGGCGCGGTTGGCGGGGCCGCCGCCGCGGCCGAGGGAGCCGCCGCGGCCGTGGAAGAGGGTCAGCGTGATGTCGTTGGCCGCGGCCCAGGAGGTGAGGGCCTCCTGGGTGTCGTACAGGCGCAGCGTGGCGCTGGTGGGGCCGAGCTGCTTGGCCGAGTCGGAGTAGCCGAGCATGACCTCCAGGCGGCGTCCGGTTTCGGCCAGGCGCCGCCGGACGGCGGGCAGCCCGAGCATCCCCTCCAGGACGGCGGGCGCGCGTTCCAGGTCCTCACCGGTCTCGAACAGCGGGATCACGTCCAGGACGGGCGCGTTGTCGCCGAGCGAGGCGGCCAGCTCGTGGACGGCCGCGATGTCGCCGGCCGACCGGGTGAACGACACGACGTAGCGGCTGCACGCCCGCACCCCGAACCGCCGCTGGATCCACGCCACGACCCGGAGGGTCTCCAGGACCTCCTCCGACATCTCGCTGAGAGGTTCGCCCGACTTCAGTTCGGCCAGGGTCCGCTCGTGGACCTCGGAGTGCTGGCGGATCTCCAGCTCGGCCAGGTGGAACCCGAACGTCTCCACCTGCCAGATCAGCTGCTGGACGCGGCCGTAGGCCAGGCGGGCGGCGCCCGCGTCCGCCAGCGACCCGCGCACGATCGTCAGGTCGGACAGCAGCTCGTCGGGCGAGCCGTAGGCCAGGTCGGCGTCGCGTTCGCGGGTGGCGGCGATCCGGGCCGCCGCGTACAGCAGGTACTGCCGGTGCGGCTCGTCCGGGGACCGCTTGGCGACCCCGTCGATCAGGCCGGGCTGGGCGGTGCGGGCCGCCGCCAGCGCCTCGCGCAGCGCGGGCGAGGCGGGCGTGGTGGAGGCGTGCACGGTCAGCTCGCGGCCGATGCGGGCGCAGGCGGTCTCCAGGGCGCGCAGCACGTGCTCGGCCTGGATCATCACCGCGTCCCGGGTGACCCGCGCGGTCACGTACGGGTTGCCGTCCCGGTCGCCGCCGATCCAGCTGCCCAGCCGGACGTACGCGCGCGCCTTCGGGGGACGGGTGCCGGTGCCCTCGGGGTCGAGGGCGGCGTCCAGGGAGCGGTAGATCTCCGGAACGGTCCGGAAGATCGTCTCGTCGAACGCGGCCATCGCGGTGCGGACCTCGTCCAGCGGGTCCATCTGGGTGTGGCGGCGCAGCGCGGTCCGCCACAGCAGGTCGATCTCCTCGCGCAGCCGCCGCTCCAGGTCGGCGGCCTCGGCGGCGCCCGGTCCCGCGTTCAGCTGGCCGAGCAGGTCGCTGACCCGCTGGATGGAGGTGACCACGGCGCGGCGGCGGGCCTCGGTCGGATGCGCGGTGAACACCGGGTGGAACTCCAGCCCCGCGATCGCCTCCGCCAGCCGCTCCTCCCCGCCCTCGGACGCGCGGATCCGCTCCACCGCGGCGGGCACCGAGCTGGGCACGGCCGCGTCCTCGGTGTCGCGCTCGCGCAGCGTCCGGATCCGGTGGTGCTCCTCGGCCAGGTTGGTGAGGTGGAAGTAGACGGTGAACGCGCGGGCGACCTGCCCGGCACGTTCCAATGACCAGCCGTCGACCAGCGCCGCCACCTCCGCGCCGGCGATCTCGCCGCGGCGGGCGGCGATCACCGCGTGCCGGAGCCGTTCGACGTCGTCCAGCAGCGCCTGGCCGCCGTACTCCACGAGGCCGTCGCCGAGCATGGCGCCGAGCAGGCGGACGTCGCGGCGCAGCGGTTCGGGCATGTCCTGCCGGAGGGTGTCGCGCGTGTTGGTAGCCACGCGCCCCAGGTTATGGGTCGCCCCGCCGCCGATCGCCCATCAGCCTCCGGTTACTCTGACCGGCATGGCGATGGAAGCTCCTGAACCCGCGGCGGAGATCGATATCCACACCACCGCGGGAAAGATCGCGGACCTGGAACGGCGCCGGTACGAGGCCGTGCACGCGGGCTCGGCGCGCGCGGTCGAGAAGCAGCATGCCAAGGGCAAGATGACCGCCCGGGAGCGGATCGACGCGCTGCTCGACCCCGGCTCGTTCGTCGAGTTCGACGAGATGGCCCGGCACCGCTCCACCAACTTCGGGATGGAGAAGAACCGGCCCTACGGCGACGGCGTCGTCACCGGGTACGGCACCGTCGACGGCCGGCACGTCGCGGTGTTCAGCCAGGACTTCACCGTTTCGGGCGGGTCCCTCGGCGAGGTGTTCGGCGAGAAGATCTGCAAGGTCATGGACCACGCGATCAAGACCGGCTGCCCGGTGATCGGGATCAACGACTCCGGCGGCGCGCGGATCCAGGAGGGCGTGGTCGCGCTCGGCCTGTACGCGGAGATCTTCAAGCGGAACGTGCACGCCTCCGGCGTCATCCCGCAGATCTCGCTGGTCATGGGCCCGTGCGCGGGCGGCGCGGTGTACTCCCCCGCGATCACCGACTTCATCGTGATGGTCGACCAGACCTCGCACATGTTCATCACCGGCCCGGACGTGATCAAGACGGTCACCGGGGAGACGGTGACGATGGAGGAGCTGGGCGGCGCGCACTCGCACAACACCCGGTCGGGCGTGGCGCACTACGAGGGCTCCGACGAGGCCGACGCGGTCGAGTACGTCAAGGCGCTGCTGTCCTACCTGCCGTCCAACAACCTGGCCGACCCGCCCGCGTTCGACGTGGCGGTCGACCTGGCCGAGGAGGAGGCGGACGAGGAGCTGAACACGATCGTCCCCGACTCGCCGAACCAGCCGTACGACATGAAGACCGTGATCGGGCACGTGCTGGACGACGGCGAGTTCCTGGAGGTCCAGGAGCTGTTCGCGCCCAACATCGTGGTCGGTTTCGGCCGGGTCGAGGGGCACTCGGTCGGCGTGGTCGCCAACCAGCCGATGCAGTTCGCCGGGACGCTGGACATCCACGCCTCCGAGAAGGCCGCCCGGTTCGTCCGGACCTGCGACGCGTTCAACATCCCGGTGCTGACGTTCGTGGACGTGCCCGGCTTCCTGCCCGGCACCGACCAGGAGTGGAACGGCATCATCCGGCGCGGCGCCAAGCTGCTGTACGCCTACGCCGAGGCCACCGTCCCGCTGGTCACCGTGATCACCCGGAAGGCGTACGGCGGCGCCTACGACGTCATGGGCTCCAAGCACCTGGGCGCCGACATCAACCTGGCCTGGCCGACCGCGCAGATCGCGGTGATGGGCGCGCAGGGCGCGGTCAACATCCTGTACCGGCGCGAGCTGGCCTCGGCCGACGACCCGGACGGCCGCCGCGCCGAGCTGATCACCGAGTACGAGGACACGCTGGCCAACCCCTACATCGCGGCCGAGCGCGGCTACATCGACAACGTGATCAAGCCGTCGGAGACGCGGGGGCAGATCATCCGGGCGCTGCGGTCGCTGCGCGAGAAGCGCAAGACGCTGCCGCCGAAGAAGCACGGCAACATCCCCCTCTGACCCCCGTGTTGTGATCACCCGACGTGCCGTGAAGGAGACGACGACGTGAGCAGCGCCGCCGGCAAGCCGTACCTGCAGATCGTCCAGGGCGACCCGAGCCCGGAGGAGGTCGCGGCGCTGGTGGCGGTGCTGACGGCCCGCGCACGCGCGCACGCCGCGGCGGCCGGGGGCGGGGAGCGGCGCGTCTCCCGCTGGGCCGACCGCTCCCGGCTGCTGCGCGGCCCCGTGGCGGAGGCGCAGCGGCCGCGCGGCGCGGGGGCCTGGCGGGCCAGCGGCCTCCCACGCTGACTCCGGCCCCGCGCCGGGACGGTCTCCCCGCGCGGGGTCGTTTCCCCCTTTTCCGGGGGCCACAGGGTCACGATCCCCCATCGGCCGCACACCCGGCGTAACGTGGCTGAACGCACACACATTTCGTGTGGACGCCGTGCGTGGGGCCATGCTGTGAGGACATCTAACCGTGGTTCGCACCCAGGACAGGCCCGTGCACGAATAAGGTGAAAGGCCATGGCCACCTCGGAGTTCGTTCCACAGCCCGCGCGTTACGCCGTTTTCGTCGACGCGGGATACCTCTACGCGGCCTCCGGTGCGCTGCTTCTCGGCTGCAGTTCGCGGCGCGAGTACCGGGTCGCCGCGGAGAAGCTGATCAAGGCCTTGACCAGTCATGCCGACAGCCAGTTGCTGGGCGAGCTGCTGCGGGTCTACTGGTTCGACGCCGCGCCCAAGCGGCAGCCCACGGTCGACCAGCGGGTGATCGCCAACCTGCCGCTGGTGAAACTGCGGCTGGGCAACCTGAACGCGCAGGGCCAGCAGAAGGGCGTGGACGCGCAACTGCGCGCCGATCTCGAGGCATTGGCCCGGCACCGGGCGATCACCGACGCGGTGCTGCTGGCCGGCGACGAGGACATGCTGCCGGCCGTGGAGGCCGCCCAGCGGTACGGCGTGCGGGTCCACCTGTGGGGCGTGGAGCCCACGCACGGCTCCAACCAGGCCGAGTGGCTGGTCTGGGAGTCCGACACGGTCGAGGTGCTGCCCGCCGACTTCCTCCGCCCCTACTTCACCAAGGCCAAGGTCCTGCCCGTCGCCGCCACCGCCCCGGCCGTGCGCGAACCGGTCGCCCCCGGGCGCACCCCGGTGCCGTCGCCGTCGCAGGTCTTCGCGGGGCGCACCCCGGCGGTCAAGCCGTCACACGCGGCGGCGGCCGTCCGCGCGGGCGCCGTCCCGGCCACGGCGGGCGCGCCCGCGTCCCCGGCCACGGTCGCCGCGGCGATGAACTCCACCGCGACGGCGCCGCCCACTGACGGCAAGCTCGGCCCCGACCGCGACCACATGCTGGAGATCGGCGAGCACGTCGCGCAGAAGTGGCTGTTCGAGCGCGGCCGCGACAACATCCGCGACCTGCTGCCCGGCCCGATCCTGCCGCCCGTGATCGACAAGGAGCTGCTGATCGAGGCGGAGAAGGAGCTCGGCTCCTCGCTGCGCCCCTACCAGGAGGCCCGCACCTGGCTGCGGGACGGCTTCTGGGAGCGGGTCTACCGCGAGTTCGGCATCGGAATCGGCAAGTCCGGCTAGCGTCCGGCGCGTCCGCTTGAGGACGATCGGCGGACGCGTTTGGTGATGAGCCGTACACGGGGCGTGCCGGAGGGGGTACAGTCCCGCCCGTGATGGGGGCACGCCGCGCACCGCGACCGGAGGCCCGTCGCCGGGCCGCCCCGGGACGGGCGGCGACCGCGACCCTCGCCTGCCTGGCCGCGGCCGGGCTGGTGGCGACCGGGTGCGGGTCGCCGGTGCCGTTCTACCGTCCGGGACGCGGGGCGCCGGACGCGCCCGCGATCGCGCTGGGCGGCCCCGCGCCGTACGCGCCGGACGGCGGCGGGCGCGGGAAGGGGAAGCACGTCGACGCGGCCGCGCCGCCCGGTGTGAACGTGTACGCCGCGACCGGCCCCGGAATGCTCGGGCCGGAGGCGCGGAGCCTCCCGCCGCGGGTGTACGTCCCGAACGCCGGCACCGGCACCGCCGACGTGATCGACCAGCGCACCGGGCGGCTGCTCGGCCGGGTCCGCACCGGCGGCGCGCCGTCCCAGATCGTCCCGGCCTGGGACCTGCGGCGGCTGTGGGTCGCCGATCCCGGGCACGGCCGGGTGCAGCCCATCGGCCCCCGCTACGCGCACCGCGGCCGGGCGCTGCCGATCTCCCGCCCCGGGCCGCTCTACTTCACGCCGGACGGCCGCGCCGCGCTCCTCATGGCGGGCCGTCACTCCGGCATCGATCTCCGCGACCCGCGCACGATGCGCCCGCTCGGGACGATCCGGCTGCCGTGCGCGGGCGCGCAGCGCGCCGACTTCGCCGCCGACGCGACGTACCTGGTCACGGCGTGCCCGTCGGCGGGCACCGTGGTCCGGGTCGACCCGTCCCGGCGGGCGGTCACCGGGACGCTGCGGCTGCCCGCCGGGGCGCGCCCCGCCGACCTGCGGCTGTCGCCGGACGGCGCCATGTTCTACGTCACCGACGCGGCGAAGGGCGGCCTGTGGCTGATCGACGCCGCGGGCTTCCGGACGGCCGGGTTCGTCCGCACCGGGCCGGGCGCGCAGGGGCTGGTGCTCGGCCGCGGGTCGCGCCTGCTGTACGTGCTGGGCGGCGACGGGACGGTGGCGGCGCTCGACCTCGCCACCCGGCGCGTGACGCGGCTGTGGCGGGTGCCGGGCGGGGGCGCCGCCGTCCCGGGCGGTGTGACCGCCGACGGCGCGGAGCTGTGGCTGGCGGCCCCGGCGGCGGGCATGGTGTACGCGCTGTCGACCCGGACGGGCCGTCCGGTGCACGCGGTCCGGGTCGGGGGGCGGCCCGGGGGCCCGTGCGTCCACCCGCAGCCCGCCCGCTACTCGCTCGGCGGCCCCGGCCTCTACCGCTGAGCGCGCCGGGCCTCTTCAGCGGGCCGCGACCTGCCGCCACTGCGGCATGAGCTCGTCCACCAGCGCCTCGGTCTCGGGCTGGAGCTGGTCGAGCAGCGGGTCGCGGACGACCCGGTTGCGCAGCTCGTCCACCACCACCCGCACCTGCGTCTCGTCGCCGGTGGCGTGGGTGGCGCGGAGCAGGTCACGCCACAGGCCCTCGTCGTCGGGGGCGAGCCGCAGCCCGGCGCGGGCGGCGCCGACCGCGCCCCGCAGGTCGTTCTCGTCCAGCCGCAGCAGCACCAGCCGGTGCGCGACGTCGATGACCCGGGCGGTCGCCTCGTACTCCAGGTCGTCGGCGGCCAGCCAGCCGTACCGGCCGCGCGGCCTGCCGGACAGCACCGGGCCCCGCACCAGGTCGAGCGCGTACGACATGTAGGCGGTCTCGGACGCCGGTTCGGCCGCCGACCGCCACACCAGCCAGCGGAACACCGCCCAGTCGACCCGCACCTCCGAGCCGAGCCTGATCCGGCCGCGGTCGTCGTAGTACAGGTTCGGGCGGCCGCGGGCGTCGCGTCCGAGCCAGTCGGAGACGCGGGCGACGCAGGCGTCCCGCACCCCGGTGGTGACGCCGCGCGGCCAGATCGCCCCGCCCAGCACGGTCGGATGCGCCCCGCCCGGGTGGGCCGCCAGGTAGATGAGGACCTCGGTGCACAGCGCCCGGCGGCTCTCGTCCATCGGGCCGGGCGCGTCGATCTCGATCGGGCCGAGGATCCTGATGTCGACCGACGACTGCCCGCCGTCGGGCGCGCCGGGCATCCCGGCCCCCGGCGCCTCCGCGACGGCCAAGCCGCCGGGCGCGGGACCCACGCCGGGGCCGGGGCCGAGCGCGGGCAGCGGCACCGACTCCAGCCGCGACGCGCCGCGGAACAGCTCGCCGAGGCCGCGGTAGTGCTCCTCGGGCACCAGCTGCGCGTCCACCTCGAAGCCGAGCACGCCCGCCTGCAGCCGCCCGCCGGCGTCGACGTCCCACGTCCAGGTCGCGCCCTGCACATCGCCGGGGACGAGGTAGCCGGCCGCCATCCGGGTGCCGGTGCGGGCCAGCGCGACCAGCCGGTCGGCCTCCCGCTCGGACGGCTCGTCCGCCATGATCAGGTAGTGCGGCATCCACGCCTCGCCGAACACCCCGCGGCTGCGGCCGGTGAGCACCGAGTCCATCCCGGAGGCCGCCAGCGCCTGCCGCACCTCCTCGCCGCGCCCCTCCAGCTCGGGCAGCGCCTCGTCCAGCACGGCCACCGTCCGGACCCGGTCCGGCGCGACCTCCGCCAGCGTCTCGCCCAGCTCGCCGCCGAAGCCCACCAGCGTGATCCGCATGTGGTCGGACCAGCGGTTGGTGGCCAGCTCCAGCGCCAGCGCCGCCAGCACCGACCGCCGGGTCTCCGCCGGGCCGCGCAGCGCGATCAGCCCGTGCGCGGCCTCCAGGTCGACCAGGATCCGGCCGCCGGGGTTGGTGCCGATCGAGACCAGCCCGGGGTAGGGGGCGAGGACGTCGCCGAGGTCGGCGGCGTCCAGGACGCCGAGCGCGTCGGCGGTCAGCCGCCACACCTGGCCGTCGTCGTGGGCCTGCCAGGGCGCGGGCGGGTTGCGGTCGGCGGGCGCGATCCACAGGTCGAGGCTGCCCGAGCCCAGATGGACCCCGTACACCGTGGGCAGCGCCCGGCCGCCCGCCGCCATCGACTTGGACAGGTGGCGCAGCCCCAGGTCGAGCAGGCGGGCGCCGTCGTCGTCGGCGCCGACGCGCAGCGCGTGCTCGGCCGCCGCGGCCGCCCCCTCGGGCCGGACGATCATGTGCCCGAACGCGCGGTGCCACATCTGCGTCCGGCGGCGCCGGCCCAGCGCGCCGAGCACGCCCGCGGCCAGCAGCGAGGCGGCGGCCAGGCCCTGCGGCCAGCTCATGTCGAACGGCAGCGCGGTGTCGTGCGCGTGGACGGCGTCGCGTCCCGGGACGGTGGCGCCGCCGGTGCCCGCGCCGCCGCCGAGCTCGTCGGTCGGCCGCGGCGCCGGGGTCCTGCTCTCCTGCTTCTGCTCCGGCGGCTGCGGGACCGGCTTGGGCGCCGGGGCGGGCGGCGGTACGGGCGCCGACGTGGACGGCAGCTCCGGCTCGGTCGGCTCGGCGGCGGGCGACTCCGGCGTGGGCACGCCGCCGTCCGGGACCTCCGCATCCGGCACCTCCGTCCCGGGAGCCTCCGAGCCGGGGACCTCGACGCCCGGGATCTGCGCGCCGGGCTCCTCCGGCCCGCCGCCGCCCCGCGTCGGCTCCGGATCGGGCGCGGGCGTGCGGTCGTCCGGACGGGGCGCGGGCGCGGGCTGCCGGTCGGGCTGGGGATCCGGCTGCGGGTCCGGCTGCGGATCGGGCGCCGGGGCCTTGTCCGGGACGGCGTGACCGTGCCGGAAGTAGTCGTTCAGGTCCTTCACCGGGACGACCTCGGCGTGCTTGGCGTCCGCCGGCATCTCCAGGATCCAGCCGGGCCGGATCAGGCTGGCGATGTTCAGCCTGCTGCCGTCCGGCTGCACGTGCCCCTTGTTGAGCTCGAAGACCTCCTTGTAGCGGCGGCCCTCGCCCAGGCACTTCTCGGCGATCTCCCAGAGGCTCTCGTGGTGCCGGCCCTCGGGCGGCTGCACCCGGTAGATCTTCGTCGTGGCGGTCTTCTCGATCGGCTGCGCGGCCTCGGCGACCGGCGCGGTGCCGGGCGCCCGCTCCACCGGCCGCTCCGGCGGGGCGGCCGCGATCGGCCGGAACTCCTGCGCCTGGGTCTGCACCGGCCGGTGCTGGTGCAGGTCCTTGCCGCCGCCGAACGCGGGCACGATCGTGGTGGTGGCGGTGAACAGCAGCAGCGCCGCGACCACCAGCCGGTGCACCAGCGACTGCGTGCCGCCCGCCAGCGGCACCCGGGCGGGCACGCCCACCCCGCGGATCCCCGCGTACACCTCCACGACCACGCACAGCGCCAGCTGCAGCCACGCCAGCCAGACCAGCGCCACCAGGATCGGGATCAGCGAGCTGTCGCTGATCGGCTGGGACAGGTCCGACAGCGTCGGCACCCGGTCGGGGATCGGCGACTCGAAGAAGGTCAGCAGCGCGAACGGCACCCCGGCCAGCAGCGCCACCAGGGCCGCAAGCGCGCCCAGCCCGGCGAGCACGTCGCCGGCGCCGCGCCGCCCGCGCACCCGCACGGGCTCGGGTGCGCCCTGCCCCAGCCGCCTCCCCGAGGCGTCCCGGACGCCCTCGGACCGCCTGCCGCCTGCGTGCCGTGCCGTCATCGGGTGTCCCCTACTGGTCCTCGTCGGTGACTGGTCGGGCGGACGCCGTCGAGGTCATCGTAAACTCCCCCAGTCCAGGCACGATGCCCAGCAGCTGGAGCCGCACCGTCAGCTGCACGGTCACGTCCACCTGCTCCTCGTCGGCCTCGCAGCGCGACCCGGTCACCTCGTCGTCGTAGCTCGCCACCAGGTCGCACGCCGCGGCGCGGGCGCGGGCCGGGTCGATCACCGGCTCCCCGGTGCGGCGCAGCGCGTCGGTGTCGATCTCGTTGGCGCCCGCGCGGGCGGCCTGCTCGGCCACGTCCGCCGCGCGCTGCCGGGCGTGGATCGCCAGCCCGCCGTCCACCAGCAGCCCGGCCAGCAGGAACACGGCCGGGGTGAACAGGACGACGTACATCCCGATCGTCCCGCGGTCGCGCAGGTCGCGCGGCACCCGCAGGCGGCGCGGCATCGTCAGGCGGCTCGGGCGCCTCATCCGTCGTCCCCGGTGCCGCCGCGGTAGGTGAAGGTGTCGATCGGGGCGAGCGCCTTGCCGCGCAGCGTCTTGCTGCCGGGCAGCCCGATGAACGAGAGGTCGGCCAGGTCGACGTCGCAGGTGATGGTCACCGCGACCCGCCCGCCCGGTCCCCAGTCGGTGGTGTCGGTGACCACGACCGGGCCGCCCGCGCACCAGTCGCGGCCGGTGAGGTTCGCGGACGCGGCCTCCTGCGCCAGCCGCTCGGCGGCTCCCGCGCTGCGGGCGATGGACGCCGAGCGGACGGCGTCGCGGGCCGCGCCGTCCACCTGGCTCTGCGCGTCCACCATCCGGCCCGCCCCGGCCAGCAGCATGAGGAACACCACGAACAGGGGCGTGACCAGCACCATCTCCATCGACATCGAGCCGCGGTCGGCGCCGTCCCGGGGAGGTCTCACGGGGCGCCTCCCCCGCACGCCACGCCCTCGCCCACGTCCGGGCGGAAGCACTCGATGGGGCCCTGCGAGCGCTGCGAGACGCGGAAGGTCATGAACGGCACGACCCGGACCGCCTCGCCGCTCACCTCGACCCACCGCTGGTCACCGGTCTCCCCGCTGCTCACCCGCAGCCCGCTGATGAGATTGCGGCCGATCTTCTGCACGTCGCCGGCCGCCTTCTCCTCGGCCGCGCCCTCCCAGCCGCCTCCGACCGGCCGGGTACGGGCCTCCCGCGCGCCCGCCTGCGCCGCCGCGAGGGCGACGTGGCGCGCGTGGTACACCATCGCGAACTGCACCACGGCGAGCATCACCAGGATCAGGATCGGCGTCAGCAACGCCCACTCGATCGACGACGCACCGCGGTCGCGGCGGTCCCGGCGCCGCGCCACCACTACTCCGTCCGGATGCTGTTGGCCTTGTTGACGATCAGGTTCCGGATCGTCGCGCCGATGGTGATCGCGATGACCGCGAGGATCGCGGTGATGATCGCCCATTCGATCGCCGAGGCCCCCTTGCCGCGCTCCGGCTCGTTGCGCAGCCGGTCGACGCGGCAGCCGACCAGGGCCCGCAGATAGACGACGACCGGGTCGTTCCATGGATTGATCGGACCCACACATCCTCCTTCAGGGGTTACTAGGCTCGCGTTTCCGTCAGGCCGCCATCACCCGCATCAGCGCGGGGTAGGCGAGGAAGACCAGGAAGGCGGCGCAGAGCAGGAGCTGCGCGACGAGCATCGACTGGGACCGCTCGCCGGCCTTGCCCTCCAGCTCCGACAGCTCGCGGCTGCGCATCGACGCGGCCCGGGCCGCCAGCGACTTGCGGATCTGCGCGCCGTCGTCGGCGACCAGCGCCAGCGCGCCGGCCATGTCGCGCAGCTCGGCGATGTCCAGCTCGTCGCCGAGCCGGCCCAGCGCCTGCCACGGGGTCTGCCCGGTGATCCGGGCGTTGGCGAGGGCGTCCCGGATGCGGTGCATCGCCCAGCCCTCGCCCACGTTGGACGCGGTCATCAGCGCCTCGGGGACGCCCCGCCCGCCGGCCAGGTTCATCGACACCAGGTCCAGGAACGCGCCGACGACGTGCCGGAAGTCCTGCCGCCGCCCGGCCGCCTCCTGCCGCAGCTGCATGTCGGGGAAGAAGAAGAACAGCACCGCGAAGAACACGCAGATCCACACCGGGACCTGGAACGACACCCCGGCGCCCAGCAGCGCGAAGTAGGCCACCACGACCGGGATGACCAGCAGCGCGCCCGCCGGCAGCAGGAACTTGGTGGCCAGGAAGCCTTCCAGGGAGCGTTCGGTGATGGCCAGGTCGGCGCGGATCGAGCGCAGCTTCCAGCCGCGCGACTCGCAGTACCGGGCCAGCTCCGCGCCGACCTTCGCGCGCAGCGTGCCGACCTTGTCGTGGCTGGGCGACATGCGGCGGGCGTCGGCGTCGTCCAGGTCGCGGCGGCGGGCGGCGTCGAAGGCGGCCAGCCGGGCCGACAGCCCCGGCCGGGCCGGGAAGATGGCGCGGACGAACAGGTAGAGCCCGGCGCCCACGAGGGCGCCCGCGAGCAACGGACCGGTCACGTCACACCACCCCGACGAAGAAGCGACGTCCGGCCATGGTCACACCATCCCCATGCCGCGCACAACGCCCCGGGCTGCGCGGTTCCGGTCGGTTCCCTCACTGGGCACCGCCTCCGCCCGCGTCCATCGTGTGGCGGCCGCGCAGCACGCTCTGGCCGTCCTTGGCCGCGCCCTTGGACTGCCAGGCGGCGAACGTCGTGGGCACCTCCCCCGGAACCCCCGGACGGGCCGTACCGGACGTGGTGAGGAAGCGGCTGGGCATCTCGTACTTGGCCAGGCGCCGCAGCCACAGGAAGCCCGCCCCGTACAGCGCGATCACCAGGCACAGCACGAGCTGGCCGAGGAGGTCGTCGTACGGCTCGACGTAGGAGTGGTTGAAGACGGCCAGGCCGATCGCCGTCCCGACCGAGACGCCGACGACGATGCGGACGCTGCGGCGGGTGGCGCGCCGGTCGGCCTCGACCCGGCGGCGCATGTCCAGCTCGGCGCGCGCGGACCCGGCCAGCGCGCCGAGCATGTCGCGCAGCCCGGGGCCGCGCAGCTTGGCGTTCAGGATCAGCGCGGCGATGACCAGGTCGGCGGACGGGTCGTCCAGGTCGTCGGCGAAGCGGCGCAGCGCGTCCGGCAGCGGGACGCGGGTGTGCATCCGGTCGACCAGCGTGCGCAGCGGCTGCTGCAGGACGGGCGAGGAGGCGCGCAGCGAGGCGGGGATGGCCTGCTCCAGGCCGACCGCGCCGGCGATGGTGTCGCGCAGCGACTCCGTCCACGCGGCGAGCGCCTCCAGCCGCGCCATGCTGCGGCGCTCCTCCGACGCGCCGCCCGCCAGGCCGTTCCAGGCCAGGACGAGCACGCCGGTGCCCGCGGCCGCGATCGGCCACCGGGTGACGACCAGCACCGCCAGGCCGACGATCACGGCGAGCGCGGTGCGGGTGGTGAGGGTCTTCACCAGCTCCTCGCGGCTGCGCCTGGGCGGCGGCCCCGAGCGGGCGGGCAGCCCGCGGATCGCCAGGGCCAGCAGCAGGAGCCCGCCGCCGGCGAGCGCGCCGGCGGCGATGGCCAGCAGCACGTCGGGCGCGTACATCACCGCGCTCCGCTCGACGTCGGGAGCGTCACCAGGCACCTCCGGCGGCGACGTCGTAGCCGAACTCGGCGAGCTCGTCGGCGCAGGCGATCGGCGCGGCGGGCACGGCGACGCCGTCCGGCCCGGCGGCGAAGATCTCCGACGACAGCACCCGGCCGTCCGCGCCCGTCACCTCGCGGACGCTGGAGACGAACCGGCGCAGCCGCCCGCCCCGCGCGTACTCGTTGCGCTTCTCGATGAACACCACGAAGTCGATGGCGCCCGCGATCAGCATGTGCGTCGCCTCGACCGGCAGCCGCTCCTCCGACTGGATCGCGTACGTGGCGATCCGGTTGAAGACCTCCATCGAGGAGTTGGCGTGGATGGTCGACAGCGAACCGTCGTTGCCCTGCGTCATCGCGTTCAGCATGGTGACGATCTCGTCGCCGAGCACCTCGCCGACGATGACCCGGGACGGGTTCATCCGCAGCGACCGGCGGACCAGCTCGGCCATCGAGATCGCGCCCTGCCCCTCGGAGTTGGGCAGCCGCTGCTCGAAGGCGACGCAGTTGGGGTGCAGCTCGGGGAAGGCGTCCAGGCCCAGCTCCAGCGCCCGCTCCACGGTGATCAGCCGCTCGTGCGCGGGGATCTCGTTGGCGACGGCGCGCAGCAGGGTGGTCTTCCCGGCGTTGGTGGCCCCGGCGAGCATGATGTTCTTGCGGGCGTGCACGGCGGCCTTGAAGAAGTGCCCGATCTCGGGGGTGAACGTGCCGTTGCCGACCAGGTCGGACAGGAACACCTTGCCCAGGCGGGCGCGGCGGATCGACAGCGCGGGCCGCACCGTCACGTCCATCACCGCCGACAGCCGGGAGCCGTCGGGCAGCCGCAGGTCCAGCTGCGGGTTGGCGGTGTCGAACGGCCGCGACGACAGCCCGCTGTAGGCGGCCAGGATCTGGATGAGCTCGACCAGCTCCTCGTCGCTCTCGGCCACCGGCTCGCCCATGACCTCGCGGCCGTCGGCGTACCCGATGAAGACCCGGTCGCAGCCGTTGATGTCGATGTTCTCGATCTCGGGGTCCTCGAGGAGCGGCTGGAGGCGGCCGACGCCGAACAGCGCCGCGTGCACGCCGGCGGCCAGCGCCTCCTCCTCTTCGGCGTTCGGCGGGCGCCGCCCGGAGGTGATCTCGCCGCGCGCGAACTCCTCCAGCACCTGGCCGATCAGGGCGCGCGCGAACTGCCGCTCGTCCTCCCCGGTCATGGGCGGGAGGCCGCTCGCGGCGTCGAGGCGGCGCTGCTGGGCCAGCCGGTCGCCGACCTCCTGGCGCAGCCGCTTGACCAGGCCGTGATCCACCTAGAGCCTCCCCTCCTGGTACTGCTGCCGCTCGGGCGGTCGCGCGAGCGGTTCCTGGACGCCGGGTCGTTCGTGGGGTTGGGGAGGATGCCCGGGAGCGGGCGGTGCGCCGGGGACGGCCTGGGCCGCGGGCGGCACGGGGCCGGCGTGGACGGCGGTGCCGAGGCGGCCGATGAGCGTGGCCGCGACCTCGCGCGCCGAACGGATCAGCAGCGAGCGGTCGAGCCGCCCGCCCCACCGCCCGGACAGCAGCTCCGCGCCCTTGGGGTCGAGCGCCAGCCCGCCCAGCACCGCCACCGGGGGCGGCGCGGGACCGTACCCGGGCCCGGGGCCGCCGGGGGACGCGGCGTCCTGGCCCTGCAGCCGGCTCTGGACGCCCGCGACGATCCGGTCGACCTCGGCGATCGAGGCGCGGAAGTCGCGCGGATCGGCCAGCACGACCACCCCGATCGGCGGGCCGCCGCGCAGCTCGGACGCCAGCGCAGCCACGCGCTCGCGCAGGTGGGCCACCTGCTCCAGGGTCGCGCGGGTGAACAGGACGACCATGTCGGCCTCGCGCAGCAGGTCGTTCAGCGGGGCTCCGGCGCCGAGCCGGCCGCAGTCGGCCAGCACGTCCACCGGGGACAGCCCGGCGAACGCCCGCCCGAGCGGGCCCCACAGCCAGGTCATGGCCTGCGCCTGCTCGGCGTTGGTGATCCCGACCAGCACGTCGAGCCCGCCGACCAGCCGCTGGCAGTGCTCGGCGATCTGGTCGGGGCGCAGCCCGCGGCGGGCGGTGGCGGCCAGGCTGAGCAGGCCGCGGGACGGGTTGAGCATGCCGCCGTCGCGCGCCCCGCCCCGTCCGGCGGGGTCGTCGGCGGAGGCCGGCAGCCGGTAGACGAGGTCGCCGCCGGCCTGGTCGCACTCGGCGACCAGCACGGGACGCGGCCAGACCGCGCCGAGCGCGACGGCCGCCGTCGTGACGCCCGGCGCCCCCTTGTCGGCCGCGAGCGCGATGAGTGCCACGGTCAGTCCCCGCCCGTGCCGTTCGGGGCCTGGCCGCCGCCCGGACCCTGGTTCGGTGCGCTTCTCGGTGCGCCGGTCGTTCCGCCGTTCGCGCCGCCGGTCCCGCCGGTCGTGCCGCCGCCGTTCTGCGCGGGGGTCTGGCCGCCGCCTCCGGCCGGGGGACTCTGCGAGCCCTCCGGCTGCGCGGGACGCTCGGTGCTGGGCGGCGGCTGCTGCGGCTGGCCGCCACCGGTCACCCGGGTGCCCTCCGGGATCAGCGCGACCGCGACCGAGCCGGCCGAGGCGGCCTGGGTCACCGCGGGGGCCTCGTTGGGCGGCACCGCCACGTCCACCGTGGTCTGGTCGCCGCGCAGCCGGCCGCTGTCGCCGCCCTGCGACACGCCCACCACGATCGCGTCCGCCGACAGGACGGTGCCGGCGCGGGGGCCGCCGCCGGTGCCGCCGCCGACCGCGTACAGGCTGACCCGCTTGCCGGTCTCCAGCCCGCGCGAGGGGAACTGGCCGGGTTTGAGCGCCAGCCCGAGCACGACCCGGCCCTTGGCGGCGTCGTCGGTGCGGCTGACCATGCGGTTGGTGAGCAGCGCGCCCTGGACGAGCGGGACGGCGGCGTAGGCGCGGGCCACCGCGGCGCGCTCGGTCCAGTTGATGTAGTAGTCGGCGCCGGTATCGCTGACCTGCACCTCTTCGAGTGCGCTGAGCGGGATCCGCTGCCCGGCCGCGACCGGCTGGGCGACCCGGATCGCCGAGACCCGCTGCCCGCTGGCCATGACCAGGTAGGCGCTGGTGAGCGCGCCGCCGAGGATGAGGAGCACCGCCAGCGCCGCGAGCGCGGGCTTGCGTTCGCGCGGGGCGACCGGGAGCCGCTGCCCGCCCGAGGCGCCCAGCCCCGACCGGCCGAGGCCGTCGCCGCCCTGGCCGCCGGCCGGACTGGTCGCGATGCCGCCCGCGACGGCCGACTGGTTGGACTTCATGGGACTGCCCACGCGCTCCCTTCCCGCCCCTGCGGGCCCCGCCCCCCGCGGGATCCCCGTTTCACCGGGCGATCCATGCTTGCGGTGCCGGTCATGCCGCGTCAATGGATTCGGCGAGGTGAAGCCTGGCCGTAACGTGATGCACACCCTTGACCAGCATTGACGCTGATCACATGCTTTCTTACGAACAGTCACAGAAATCACTGACAACTCGTGGCCGATTTCTGCTATTACGGAACGGATATGCCATGGGAGCAACATCACCTTGTACGGCGAGGCAAGGCGCGTAAGTACCGCGGGTAAGGCCATGGGCGCCCTTCGCGGGCAAGACCGCAAGCTCCGCCTCGCCGGGCGGGCCGAATTATTAAGCTGACCCGAGCGGCGGCGCGCCAGGGAGGGCTCGAATGCGGATCTCGTTCACGGCACTGACCGGCCAGGGGCCCCGGGACGTCGTGATCGACCTCGATTCCGAGGTGACCGTCGGCAGCGTCGCCCGGTCGCTGTCCGCCGCGCTCGGCGGCGCGGACGGCGAAGGCGTTCCCGCGGGCAGGGGGCCGGGCCCGGTCCCGCTGAAGCCGCGCTTCTCGAAGGAGTCGCTGCCGAAGCTCGCCGCGGGCGGTTCCGGCGCGGTGCTGGCGGCGGACGGTTCTCGCCCGGCCCCGAGCGCGAACGGCGCGAGCGGGGCCGGCGGCGCGGGCGCGGCGCTGTGGATGGACGGGCGGATGCTCGACCCGCAGGCCCGCGCCGTCCGGGAACTGCGGGACGGCGCCGTCGTGGCCGTCGAGCAGCGCACCGCCGCCGCCACCGTCCTGGCCGAGCCCACCGGGGTGGTCGAGGTGCGCGTGGTCGCCGGGCCCGCCGCGGGCACGGTGCACCGGCTCGGGCTCGGCGCCGCGGCGCTCGGGTCGGGCGGCGACGTGGACGTGACCATCGACGATCCCGCCGTCCCGGCGCGGGCGCTGCGCGTCACGGTGGGGCGCGGCGACGTCCAGGTCGAGTCGACCTCGCAGGCCATGGGCGGCGGCGCGCTGCTGGACGGCGAGCCGCTCTCCGGCGCGACGGCGTGGCCCGACGGGGGCATGCTGGCCGTCGGCTCCACCATCCTCACCCTCGCCCGCAGCGCCGCCCCCGACGCCCACCTGGAGCCGCTGCCCGAGGGCGGGCTCGCGTTCAACCGCCCGCCGCGCCTCAACCCCGCCGGGCGCGAGCGCCGCCTGGAGGTGCCCAAGCGTCCCGAACGCAATCCGCGCGAACGCCTGCGCCTCTTCGGCGCGCTGCTGTTCTCCGCGTTCGGTCTCGTCATGGCCTTCGCCCTGGGGCAGTGGTGGTGGGCGCTGTTCGCGCTCGCCTGGCCCGTGATGACGGTGGGCGAGTGGATCGGCGACCGGGTGCACGGGCGCAAGTCGTACAAGAAGGCGCTGAAGGAGTACCAGGGCAAGGTCGCCGAGTTCGGGGGCAGGCTCGACCGGCTGCGCAAGGAGGACGAGGCCGAACGGCGCACCGTCCACCCCGACCCGGCCGAAGTGCTGCTCACCGCCACCGGTCCCAGGCGGCGCCTGTGGGAACGCCGCATCACCGACGAGGACACGCTGCACCTGCGTCTGGGCCTGGCCGACCTGCCCGCGCGGATCGAACTCGCCGGGCTCGACGACGACCGGTCCGTTCCCGCCGATCCTGAACTGGGCGACGTGCGCGTGCCCACGGCGCATCTCGTGCCGGTCGCGCTGCCCCTGCCCCAGCTCGGAGTCATCGGCCTCACGGGTCCGCGGCACGCCTCACGCGCGCTCGCGCGCTGGATGGTGGCGCAGGCCGCCGTCCTGCACAGCCCCCGCGACCTGGCCATCGTGGTGCTCAGCGCCGACCAGGACGCGGGCGAGGAGTGGAACTGGGTGCGGTGGCTGCCGCACTGCGCGCCGCGCGAGGGCGAGGAGTGCATGGCCCTGGTGGGCACCGACCCGGAGTCGGTCGCGCACCGCATCACCGAGCTCGCCATACGGGTGACGGAGCGGCGCCGCACGGCGCAGGCGTCCTCCGGTTACTTCGGGCAGGGCAAGCCGGCCGAGAACGTCCCGTACAACATCCTCATCGTGCTGGACGGAGCCCGCGCGCTGCGGCGCGTCCCGGGGATGCCCATGCTCCTGTCGCGCGGCCCGGAGTACGGCCTGTACGCCATCTGCGTGGACGACGAGGAACGCCTCCTGCCCGAGGAGTGCACGGCCGTCGCCGCCTGGGATCCGCAGAGCCCCGAAACGCTGCGGCTCCGCGGCCGCGGCCTCGACGTGCTGGGGCCGGTGCTGGCCGACCAGGTCTCCCCCGCGTGGACCGACCGCGTCTCGCGCGCGCTCGCCCCGGTGCGGGACGTGTCGCGTGAGGACGCCGCGGAGGCCATCCCGTCCAATGTCCGGCTCCTGGACGTGCTCGACATGGCCACCCCCACGGCGGAGCACGTCCTGGCGTCGTGGGCGCGCACGGGCGGCCGCACCACCCGCGTCCCCATCGGGCTCGGCACCGACGGCACGCACCGGATCGACCTGCGCGCCGACGGGCCCCACGGCCTCATCGCCGGCACCACCGGCGCCGGCAAGTCCGAGCTGCTCCAGACCCTCATCGCGTCCCTGGCCGTGGCCAACCGCCCGGACGAGATGACGTTCGTCCTCATCGACTACAAGGGCGGCGCCGCGTTCAAGGACTGCGCCAGGCTCCCCCACACCGTCGGCATGGTCACCGACCTCGACGGCCACGCCACCGAACGCGCCCTGGAATCGCTGGCCGCCGAGCTGCGCCGCCGCGAGGAGATGCTGCTGCACGCGGGCGCCAAGGACATCGAGGACTACAACGACCTCCGGGCCCGCACCCCGGCCCTGGCGCCGATGCCCAGGCTCGTCCTGGTCATCGACGAGTTCGCCGCCATGGTCACCGAACTGCCCGACTTCGTGGCGGGCCTGGTCGACATCGGGCGCCGGGGGCGTTCCCTGGGGGTGCACCTCATCCTCGCCACGCAGCGTCCCGCGGGCGTGGTCACGGCCGACATCCGCGCCAACACCAACCTGCGCATAGCGCTGCGCGTCACCGACCCCGACGAGTCCACCGACGTGCTGGACGCAGCAGAGGCCGCCGGCATCTCCAAGGCGACCCCCGGCCGCTGCTACATCCGGTCGGGCGCTTCAGAGCTGCACGCCGTCCAGTCCGCGCGCGTGGGCGGACGGCGTCCCGGTGCGACGGCCTCCGACCAGGCGACCGTGCTGCCCGTGCCGTGGCAGGGCCTGGGCCGCCCTATGCCCGCCCCGCGCGAGGCCGCCGACGACACGATGGTCACCGACCTGGCCGTGCTCGTCCACGCCGTCGACGAGGCCGCCCGGCGCGCCGATATCCCGCGCCAGCCGTCCCCCTGGCTCAACCCACTGCCGGAGCAGGTCCGCCTGGCGCCCCGTACGGCGGCCGGCGGCTCGGTGGTCGACGTCCCCCCGATCCCGTTCGGCATCACCGACCTGCCCGCCGTGCAGAGCAGGGAGCCGCTCAGCCTGGACCTCGCCAACGGCGGCCACCTCTACCTGGCGGGGTCCGCGCAGTCGGGACGCTCCACCGCCCTGCGCACCATCGCCGGTTCCCTGGCGGGCGCGTGCTCGCCCTACGACGTGCACCTGTACGCCGTCGACTGCGGAGCGAACGCGCTGCTCCCCCTGGTCGGGCTCCCGCACTGCGGCGCCGTCGTAACGCGCGACCAGCTCGACCGCTGCGAACGCCTCCTGACCGCGCTCGCCGCCGAAGTGGCCCGGCGCCAGCAACTCCTGGCCGAAGCGGGCTTCGCGTCCCTCACCGAACAGCGCGCCTCCGTGGCCGCCACCGACCGCCTCCCCTACATGGTCCTCCTGCTGGACCGCTGGGAGGGCTTCATCGGCGCGTTCGAGAACTACGACTACGGCCGCCTGGTCGACGCCGTCCTCCGCCTCCTGCGCGAAGGCGCGTCCGTGGGACTGCGCGCCGTCTTCACCGGCGACCGCACCGGCCTCAGCGGGCAGATCTCCACCGTGTTCGACCGCCGCCTCATCCTGCGCATGGCCGACCCCAACGACTACGGGTACGCGGGCGTCCAGGAGAAGCAGGTCCCCGCGTCGATGCCGCCCGGACGCGCGCTGGAACTCCTCACTCCCGGCGTCCCCCTGCGCGAGTCGCAGATCGGCCTGCTCGGCGACGACCCGTCCGGCACCGCCCAGGTCGCGGCCCTCCAGGACTTGGCCCGCGCCTGCGTCACCCGCTACGGGCGGCTTCCGCGCAGGCAACGCCCCATCCACGTGGACGAACTGCCCGTCCGCGTCACCTACCGGGAGGCGATGGCACTCGACCAGGACTTCCTGGCCCCGTCCCCGCTCTGGACCCTCGTCGGCGTTGGCGGGGACACCCTCGCCCCCGTCGGCATCGACCTGCTGAACGAAGGCCCGGGGTTCGTGGTGGCGGGCCCGCCCCGCTCCGGCCGTTCCACCACGCTCCGCACGATCGTGCACTCCTTCCTGGACCCGACCGTCGCCGGAGGGCTCGTCCCGGTCGTCCTGGTCACCCCGCGCCGTTCACCGCTGCGCCTGCTGGCGGGCCGTCCCGGCGTCCTGGGCCTGCTCACCGGCGACTCCGAGGCCGACGACCTCATCGCCGCCATCGGCGACGAGCACCGCTACGTCGTCGTGGTGGACGACGCCGAACTCCTCGACGAGACCGAACTCGACGACTCCCTCCGCGACATCCTCCGCACCGCCCGCGACGGCGAGCACGCCGTCGTCATCGGCGGCACCACCGAGGACCTCGGCCGCGGCTACCGCGGCTTCCTCTCCGACGCCCGCCGCGCCCGCTCCGGCGTCCTGCTCTCGGTCGACAGCCCCGAGGACGGCGACCTGTTCGGCCTGCGCCTCCCCCGCAACGCCTCCCTGGGCGGCCCCACGGGCCGCGGCCTCTTCGTCGCCTCCGGTCTGACCACGGGCATCCAGGTCGCGCTCCCGCCCCCGGTCGGCGGAGACTCCGCGGGCTCCCCCCGCTGACCAGCCCCTACTCGCCCGCCCGGGAAGCCAGGACGGCCTCGAACACCGCCGCCAGCTCCGCCGCGTCCTCACCCGCGTGATGGGTGTGCGGAAGGCTGATGCCCAGCTTCTGCATGATGACGCTCTTGCGCGTGCTCACCCATTCGCAGCCGTCCAGGCCCATCCAGTAGCTGCGCAGGTCGATCCCTGCCCCACTGGCATTGAACGGGCTCTTGCCGAGGAACCGCATGAAGTACCAGTGCACGAACATGCCGTCGAACACCGCGGGCCCGGCCAGGAAGACCGGCCGCCCTTCCTTCCGCAGGCCGTTGATCCATTTGGCCGCGGCAGCCATCGCCTCAGCCGCCTCCGGCGCCTCCCGCACCAGCCGGTCACGGTCGAGGCCCGACACCGCCAGCGCCTCCGGCACGAACTCGTCCGAGATGGGCCGCACCTCGGTGTAGAACCGCAGATCGTCCCGCCCGACCACGGCCATCCCCAGCGAGATCATGCTGTAAGGCCCCGGAATCGGCCCGTCCGCCTCGACGTCCACCGCCACATAAAACTCCGGCAACTTCCCCATGCCGCCGAACCTATCCACCCCTCCCCCGCCCCGGCCATTCAATTTGCCCCGCCCCGGAACAGAGGAATGAACACACCGTAATCCCGATACGGAAATGCGCGGCCACCCATCCTCGGGCGCGGGCCGAGAGCCTCGGGACGGCGGAGTCGGCCCAGGTCAGGCCATGGATTGGGCGCCGTCCAGGGATTCTCGGATGATGTCGGCGTGGCCGGCGTGCTGGGCTGTTTCGGCGACGATGTGCACAAGGACCCGGCGGGCCGACCACTGTTCGCCGGGCGGGTTCCAGGGGGCCTCGGGAAGCGGGTGCGCGGCGTTCAGGTCGGGCAGGCCGGCGACCAGTTCGTCGGTCCGGGCGGCGACCTCGGCGTATTCGTCCAGGACGGCCGCGAGGGTCTCGCCGGGGAGCATCCGGAACTGGTCGGCGCGCCGCTGGAAGTCCTCCTCGGTCATCTCCGAGAAGGCGCCCATCGCCGAGGGGCCCTCCAGGATGAAGTCCCCCCAGCCCCGCTCGACGGCAGCGACGTGTTTGATCAGGCCGCCCAGGCAGAGCTCGCTCACGGTGGTGCGCCGCCCTGCCTGCTCGTCGGTCAGGTCGCGGACGGTGAAGCGCAGGAAATGCCGCTGCTTGGCGAGCGCGGCCAGCAGATCGGCCCGCTCGGTCGAAAGGTCGTCCCCCATGGCGGGAGTCATTCCCGCTCACGGGCCGGGCATCCGGAAAAGAGCGCGGGTCCCGGCCTCGGGGGGATGGGCCGGGACCCGCGGGTCAGGGGGAGACGGGCCTCAGCGGGTGGCCGCCTCGATGTTCTGCTGCGAGCGCTTGATGTCCTGACTGCCCTGCTCCAGCGCGACGGCCATCTTGTCGAAGGCGCTCTTGGCCTCCATCCAGGCCGCGCGGAACCGGTCCGCCTGCGGGCCCCACCAGATCTCCTGGCTGCTCACGGTGCGACCGTTCAGGTCCTTGATCAGAGCGTCCAGGTTGCGGGAGTGCTTGCTGAACATGCGGGACAGGTCTTCCAGCGCCCCGATGCTGGCGCCCCTCTTGTCGGTCATGATCGACCCTTTCGTCGCCGGAACGGCCACAGGCCTTGCGAATGCTTTCCAGGCAATGCCGACAGCCTACGACTCATCGTTCACAATAATCCAGCCGACCGCCGATCATGGCTGTTGATTGTGCCGTATTTCCCTGCCGCCCGTGCTGTCCGGATCCGGCCAGCCCGGACGCGTTCCTGACGTCGGCTATGACCCCAGGTCAATGAATTCGCAGGTCGCGGGCCGGGCTTTTCAGCGGGGATCGGGGTCGTTGATGGGGCGGGCGGCCGGATCGACGACGCGCTCGCCGGTGAGGATGATCGCCTCGCCGACGGCGGTGAACTCGAAGCGGCGGCGGACCGACTGGGTGACCTTGCCCGTCTCGTACCGGACCTCGGTGTGCTCGACGGCGTCGAGGGTGATGCGGTCGCCGGTGCGGACGGCGCGGGCCGCGTCCAGGCGGGTCCGGGCGCCGGTGAAGGCGGGGCCGCCCTCGACGGGGGCGCGGTTGCGGTTCTCCAGCTCGCGCGCGGCGCGTTCCTGGACGCGGGCCAGGCGCGGGGCGATCTCGACGCCGAGGATCTCGGTGGGGACGTGCCGGCGGTCGTGCCGGCCCTTCTCCACGAGCGCCTGGGAGCGGTACTGGACGAGGGTGCTGGCCACCACGGTGAGCTGGCGCCGGGTGTCGTCGTCCACCGTGGGGGTGTCGAGGCCCACGGCCGAGGAGGGCGGTACGGCGCAGACGGCCATGGCGAGGAGCGCCAGGCCCAGGCGTGTCCTGTGGAGGGCCATCGGACTCCCGCTCGTCGGCTGATCCCCCGCGAAGATACACCCGGGCCCCGGCGACCAGGGAATGAAAATGGTTATCATCCTGTTGGGCCGGTCAGGAGGTAGCGATGAAGAAGAACATTCACCCCGAGTACCGGGCCGTCGTCTTCCGCGACCGGGGCGCCGGACACGCCTTCCTCACCCGATCCACCGCCACGAGCGAGCGGACGATCGAGTGGGAGGACGGCCGGACCTACCCCGTGATCGACGTGGACGTCTCCTCGGCCAGCCACCCGTTCTACACGGGCCGGACCAGGGTCCTGGACTCGACCGGCGCGGTCGAGAAGTTCAGGCGGCGGTACGGGAAGTGACGCATGGGGCGGGCCCCGCGCGGGCCCGCCTTCCAGCGGCGCGAGGGGCACGAGAGCCCCAAAGGAGCCCCTTACCGAAGTCACGAAAACGGGATTATCTAGACTGCGCGTGCGAGGTTGAGGGAGGAGACCCACGTGCGCAAGGTCCTGATCGCCAACCGCGGTGAGATCGCGGTCCGTATAGCCCGTGCCTGTCGCGATGCGGGGCTCGCCAGTGTCGCGGTGTACGCCGAGCCGGACCTGGACGCGCTGCACGTTCGGGTCGCCGACGAGGCGCACGCCCTGGGCGGGCAGACCGCCGCCGACAGCTACCTGGACATCGACAAGCTCTTGAAGATCGCGGTGGACGCCGGCGCCGACGCCGTCCACCCCGGATACGGCTTCCTGGCCGAGAACGCCGATTTCGCGGCCGCGGTGGAGGGGGCCGGGCTGATCTGGATCGGTCCGCCGCCCGCCGCGATCACCGCGCTGGGCGACAAGGTGCAGGCCCGGCACATCGCGCAGAAGGTCGGGGCGCCGCTGGTCGCCGGCACCAAGGACCCGGTATCGGGGGCCGAGGAGGTCGTGGCCTTCGCCGAGGAGCACGGCCTGCCGATCGCGATCAAGGCGGCGTTCGGCGGCGGCGGGCGCGGCCTGAAGGTGGCCCGCGCGCTGGACGAGGTCGCCGACCTGTACGAGTCGGCGGTGCGCGAGGCCGTGTCGGCGTTCGGGCGGGGCGAGTGCTTCGTGGAGCGCTACCTCGACCGTCCCCGGCACGTGGAGACCCAGTGCCTGGCCGACAAGCACGGCAACGTGGTGGTCGTCTCCACCCGCGACTGCTCGCTGCAGCGCCGCCACCAGAAGCTCGTGGAGGAGGCCCCGGCGCCCTACCTGAGCAAGGAGCAGATGGACCTGCTCTACAACTCGTCCAAGGCCATCCTGAAGGAGGCCGGGTACGTGGGCGCGGGGACGTGCGAGTTCCTGGTCGGCCAGGACGGCACGATCTCCTTCCTGGAGGTCAACACCCGGCTCCAGGTGGAGCACCCGGTGACCGAGGAGGTCGCCGGGATCGACCTGGTCCGGGAGATGTTCCGGATCGCCGACGGCGAGGAGCTGGGCTACGGCGACCCCGAGCTGCGCGGCCACTCGATCGAGTTCCGGATCAACGCCGAGGACCCGGGCCGCAACTTCCTGCCCGCCGTGGGCACCCTGACCGCCTGGCAGCCGCCGTCCGGCCCGGGCGTGCGGCTGGACACCGGCTGCGTGGAGGGCCAGACCATCCCGCAGCAGTTCGACTCCATGATCGCCAAGCTGATCGTGACCGGCGCGACCCGGCGCCAGGCCGTCGAACGCTCCCGGCGCGCCCTGGCCGAGTTCACCGTCGAGGGGATGCCGACCGTGCTCCCCTTCCACAAGGCCGTGCTGGACGACCCCGCCTTCATCCCCGACGACGACGCGGAGCCGTTCTCCGTCCACACCCGGTGGATCGAGACCGAGTTCGACAACAACCTGCCCCCCTACGAGGGCGATGTCGCCGAGGACGAGGCGGCGGGCGACCGCGAGCGGGTGACCGTGGAGGTCGGCGGCAAGCGGATCGAGGTCGTACTGCCCGCCGGCCTGGGCGCCTCCGCCGCGCCCGCGGCCGGCGCCTCCGCCCCCGCCAAGCGGCGGGCCGGCAAGAAGGGCGGCAAGGCCCAGGCGTCCGGCGACGCGCTGGTCAGCCCGATGCAGGGCACGATCGTCAAGCTGGTCGCCGAGGAGGGCGCGACCGTGGCGGCCGGCGACCCGATCGTGGTCCTGGAGGCCATGAAGATGGAGCAGCCGCTGAACGCGCACAAGGCCGGCACCGTCACCGGGCTGGCGGCCGAGGTCGGCCAGACCGTCTCCAACGGCGCCGTGATCTGCGAGATCAAGGACGCCTGAGCACGACACCCCAGCAGGCCCTCGGCTCCCGGACCCGGGAACCGGGGGCCTGTTCTGTTGCGGTATTTAGGGCGGTTCCGTGATGCGAATCGGGTATGTCCCTGTTAGTCGGAACGGACGGCTGGGTCTGCTCGTCTACCTGGTGAGGAGGCAGACTCTAATCATGAACACCGAACCCCGGGGGCAGCGGGCGGTACGCCGCGGCGCGCTGGCGGCGGTCGCCGCCGCCGCACTCGTGCTGCTGTTCGGCTTCGCCGCGCCCGCCCAGGCGGACGACAACCCCTCCACCATCGCCAACGGCCTCGCCTCGTCCAGGCTCTACGTCACCCAGGACGCCCGCGGCCAGGTCACCATCGACCAGAACGCCGTCCTGGCGTCCCTCAACGGCAGCCCCGACGCCGACATCCGCGCCGTCGTGGTCCGCAACGGCGTCGGCCAGCAGGCCATGGGCCGCATGCTCGTCGGCGTCAAGGACCGCGTGGACAAGGGCGACACCTACGTCGCCATCACCGCCGACGGCACCCGCATGACCGGCATCTCCAAGATGTTCGACAGCGGCGAGATCAACCGGCTCATCGCCCGGTCCGACCCCGGCAGCGGCAACGCCCAGGCCCGCCTGACCGCGTTCGCCGGCCACGCCGAGCAGCAGGCCGACGCCAAGGCCCGCTCCGGCACCATCAGCGGCTTCGTCACGCTCAGCGTGGTCGTCCTGATCATGGCCGGCGCGTTCGGCGCCTTCCTCGTCGCCGGCAAGCGCCGCCGCGAGCGCGAGGCCCGGCAGATGGCCGAGCTCAAGAAGGGCGTCGAGGAGGACGTCATCCTGCTCGGCGAGGACATCGCCGCCCTCGACCTCGACGTCATGGACCACGGCCTCGACCCCGACACCCGCCGCGACTACGAGCGGGCCATGAACTCCTACGACGACGCCAAGACCGCCACCGACCGCGCCGCCAGGCCCACCGACATGGAGGACGTCACCACCGCCCTGGAGAACGGCCGCTACTACATGACCGCCACCCGGGCCCGCCTCGCCGGCGAGGAGGTCCCTCAGCGCCGCGCACCGTGCTTCTTCAACCCGCAGCACGGCCCCTCCGTCAAGGACGTCACCTGGGCGCCCCCAGGCGGCGTCGCCCGCTCCGTCCCCGCCTGCGACGCCGACGCCCAGCGCGTACTCAAGGGCCAGGACCCGGACGTGCGACTCGTCCCCTACGGCGACGGCCGCCGCCCGTACTACGACGCGGGCCCGGCCTACGCCCCCTACGCGGGCGGCTACTACGCCTCGTACGGCGGCCTCGACCTGCTCAGCGGCATGATGATCGGCACCATGCTCGGCTCCATGATGAGCGGCGGCTTCGGCGGCGGCTACGCCGACGCGGGCGCCATGAGCGGCTTCGGCGGCGACGGCGGCGACGTGGGCGGCGGCTGGGACTTCGGCGGCGGCGACTTCGGCGGCGGCTTCTAGCAGTGTTCATCTGGGGGGCCACCCCCCAGACCCCCGGGTCGGGGCGTTCGTGCCCTTGCGCTCGCCTGGAGGCTCGCTCCAGGGCACGCACCCCCCGGTGGGGGCTCCGCCCCCACGCCCCCGGCAGGGAGGGCTCCGCCCCCCTGCACCCCCCAACGGCCATCCATACGTGGAACCTCAATCCCCACAAGTCCACGCACCACCAATGGGCTTGTGGGGCCGTGGACCCCTCAATTCACCATGCGGTGTTGGTGGGGGGTGCAGGGGGGCGGAGCCCCTTGCCGGGGTGGGCGGACCCGTAGCGAGCCCCCAGGCGAGCGAAGGGGCCGATCGCCCCGCCCTGGGGGTCTGGGGGGTGGCCCCCCAGGTAAACACAGCCCCCAGAACTAGAACGCGTGTTCGGCCATCAGTCTTCTTGACGCCTCGGTGATGCTGCCCGAGAGGGACGGGTAGACGGCGAAGGTCTGGGCCAGCTGGTCGACGGTGAGGTGCTGCTGGACGGCCACGGAGACGCCCAGGATCAGTTCGCTGGCGCGTGGGGCGACGATGACGCCGCCCAGGACGATGCCGGTGGACGGGCGGCAGAACACCTTGACGAAGCCGTCCTCGAAGCCCTGCATCTTGGCGCGGGCGTTGCTGAAGAGGGGCAGCATCACGGTGCGGGCGTTGACTTCGCCCAGGTCGACCATCTTCTGGGTGACGCCGACGGAGGCGACTTCGGGGTCGGTGAAGATGTTGGAGGAGACCCAGCCCAGTTTGAGGGGCGTGACGGCCTCGCCCAGGGCGTGCCACATGGCGATGCGGCCCTGCATGCCGGCGACGGAGGCGAGCATGAGGATGCCGGTGCAGTCGCCGGAGGCGTAGATGTGGGGGACGCTGGTGCGGGAGACCTTGTCGACCTCGACGAAGCCGCGGGCGCTCAGGGTGACTCCGGCCTTCTCCAGGCCGATGCCGCGGGTGTTGGGTTCCATGCCGACGGTCATGAGGCAGTGGGAGCCCTCGACCTTGCGGCCGTCCTCGAGGGTGACGATCACGCTGTCGCCGGAACGCTCCACGCCGGCGGCCCTGGACCGGGACATGACGTTCATTCCGCGGCGGAGGAAGACCTCCTGGAGGACGGCGGCGGCGTCGGCGTCCTCGGTGGGGAGGATGCGGTCGCGGGAGGAGACGAGGGTGACGCGGGAGCCGAGGGACAGGTAGGCGCCGGCGAGTTCGGCGCCGGTGACGCCGGAGCCGACCACGATCAGTTCCTCGGGCAGTTCGGGGAGGTCGTAGAGCTGGCGCCAGTTGAGGATGCGCTCGCCGTCGGGTTCGGAGCCGGGCAGCACGCGGGGGGTGGCGCCGGTGGCGATCAGCACGACGTCGGCGATGATGCGGCGTTCGCCGACGGCGACGACGTGCGGTTCGACGAGGCGCGCCTCGCCCCGGACGATCTTGACCTCCTCGTAGGCGAGCCGTTCGGCGACGTCGAACGACTGGGCCCGGGCGAGGTCCTTCACCCGCTTGTTGACGGTGGGCAGGTCGACCTCGAGGCCGCCGACGATGCCGTCGGGGCCGCCGTTGAACCGCAGGCCCAGCCCTTCCGACTCCGACATCACCGCCATCCGGGTGGAGGTCGCGATGAGGGTCTTGGAGGGCACGCAGTCGGTGAGCACGCAGGCGCCACCGGGGCCGTCGCGCTCCACGACGGTCACGTCGGCGCCGAGCTGCGCCGCGACGAGGGCGGCCTCGTAGCCGCCCGGGCCTCCTCCGATGATCACGATGCGGGTCACGTACCCCATTGTTTCTCACTCGCGGGGGTGACCGGACCAGCGGCGCGCCCGGGGAGGTCCCCGCGGGGGCGGGGTCCTGACGTACGCTTGGCGACCGTGGCACTGTACGCGGCGTACGCCTCCAACATGGATCCCGAGCAGATGGCGGCCCGGGCCCCGCATTCGCCGATGCGCGGCACCGGCTGGCTGGCCGGCTGGCGGCTGACTTTCGGCGGCCAGGACGTGGGCTGGGACGGGGCCCTGGCCACGGTGGTCGAGGACGGCGGCGAGCAGGTCTTCGTCGTGCTGTACGACGTTCCGGCGTGGGACGAGGCCGAGCTGGACGCCTGGGAGGGCGCGGCCCTCGGCGTCTACCGGAAGATCCGGGTGCGGGTCTCCACGCTGGAGGAGGACGTGCTGTGCTGGCTGTACGTCCTGGACGACTACGAGGGCGGCCTGCCGTCGGCCCGTTACCTGGGCATTCTCGCGGACGCGGCGGAGTCGGCGGGCGCTCCGGACGACTATGTGAAGGATCTTCGCAACCGGCCGTGCAAGTCGATCGGCGACTAGTGTTCTGCTGGTGACCAACGACGCTTTCGCACTGGCGCGGGCCGCGGCCGATCGGCTGCGCGACCGGACGTCCTTCGATTCCTTCGACGTGGCCCTGGTGATGGGGTCGGGCTGGGTTCCGGCGGCGGACGCGCTGGGCGCGCCGGCGGCGGAGTTCGCGGTGACCGAGTTGCCGGGTTTCGCGGCGCCCGCGGTGGAGGGCCACGCCGGGCGCCTGCGCGCGGTCGAGGTGGGTGGCCGCCGCGCCCTGGTGTTCCTGGGGCGGACGCACCTGTACGAGGGGCTCGGCGTCGACCCGGTGGTGCACGCGGTGCGGACCGCGGTGGCGGCGGGGGTGCGGGCCGTGGTGCTGACGAACGCGGCGGGCGGGCTGCGTCCCGAGCACCAGCAGGTGGGGGATCCGGTGCTGATCTCCGACCATCTGAATCTGACCGGCGGCAACCCGCTGACCGGGGCGACGTTCCTGGACCTGACCGAGGTGTACTCGAAGCGGCTGCGGGAGCTGGCCCGGGAGGTGGAGCCGGCGCTGGCGGAGGGCGTGTACGCGGCGTTCCGCGGCCCGACGTACGAGACGCCGGCGGAGATCCGGATGCTGCGGACGCTGGGCGCCGACCTGGTGGGGATGTCCACGGTGCTGGAGGCGATCGCGGCGCGGCAGGGCGGCGCCGAGGTGCTGGGGGTGTCGCTGGTGACGAACATCGCCGCGGGGCTGGCGGAGGGGCACCTCGACCATGAGGAGGTGCTGGCCGCGGGGCGCGCGGCGGCGAGCCGCATGGGGGCGTTGCTGGCCACGCTGCTTCCCAAGGTCTGAGCGGTGGGGGACGTCGGGTTGCGGCGCCGTGCCGAGGAGTGGCTGGCGCAGGATCCCGATCCGGAGACGGCCGCGGAGCTGGGCGCGATCCTGGCGGCCGGTGACGAGGCGGTGCTGGCGGAGCGTTTCGGGTCCCGGCTGGAGTTCGGTACGGCGGGCCTGCGCGGCGAGCTGGGCGCGGGGCCGAACCGGATGAACCGGGTGACGGTGATGCGGGCGGCCGCGGGGCTGGCCGCGCGGCTGGGCCACGGCGGCGTGGTGATCGGTTACGACGCGCGGTACGGGTCGGAGCGGTTCGCGCTGGACACGGCGGCGGTCGTGACGGGCGCGGGGCTGCGGGCCTGGCTGCTGCCCCGTCCGCTGCCGACGCCGGTGCTGGCGTTCGCCGTGCGGCGTCTGGGGGCGTCGGCGGGGGTGATGGTGACCGCCAGCCACAATCCGCCGCGGGACAACGGCTACAAGGTGTACTGGGGCGACGGGGCGCAGATCGTCCCGCCGCTGGACGCGGAGATCTCGGCGGCGATCGACGCGGTCGGGCGGGTGGACGGGCTGCCGCTGGGCGAGGACTGGACGGTCCTGGGCGACGAGATCGTGGAGGCGTACCTCCAGGCGCTCTCAGGGCTGCCGCTGGGCGACGCGAGGGACGTGCGGGCGGTCTACACGCCGCTGCACGGGGTGGGCCGGGACGTGCTGCTGCGCGCCTTCGAGGGGGCGGGGTTCCCGGCTCCGGAGGTGGTCGCCGAGCAGGCCGAGCCGGATCCGGACTTCCCCACGGTCGCGTTCCCCAACCCGGAGGAGCCGGGGGCGATGGACCTGGCGCTGGAGGCGGCGGCCCGCTCCGGCGCCGATCTGGTGATCGCGAACGATCCGGACGCGGACCGGTGCGCGGTGGCGGTGCCGGACGCGGGCGGCTGGCGGCTGCTGACCGGGGACGAGGTCGGCGGGCTGCTGGCCGAGCACGTGCTGCGCCGGACCTCCGGAGCGGACCGGATGGTCGTGACGACGATCGTGTCGTCGTCGCTGGCGGCGTCGATCGCGCGGGCGCACGGGGCGCGGTTCGCGGAGACCCTCACCGGCTTCAAGTGGATCATGAAGGCGGGCGGGCCCGGGGACCGGATCGTGTTCGGGTACGAGGAGGCGCTGGGCTACAGCGTCGGCGGGATCGTCCGGGACAAGGACGGGGTGGGGGCGGCGCTGACTGTCGCGGCGCTGGCGGCGGAGGCGGCGCGCGAGGGCCGCACTCTCGTGGACCTGCTGGACGACCAGGCCCGCCGGTACGGGCTGCACGCCACGGCGCAGCTGTCGGTCCGGGTGACCGACCTCGCGCTGATCCCCGCGGCGGTCGCCCGCCTGCGGGCCGATCCCCCGGCCGAGCTGGCGGGACGCGCGGTCGAGCGCTTCGAGGACCTCGCGGAGGGCGTGGACGGCCTGCCGCCCACCGAGGGCCTGCGGCTGCGGCTCGCCGCCAGGGACGGGGGCGGGCCCGCGCGGATCGTGGTGCGGCCGTCGGGCACCGAGCCGAAGCTGAAGTGCTACCTGGAGATCGTCCGCCCGGTAGGGGAAGGGGACGACGTGGCCGCCGCCCGCGCGGAGGCCGGCGCCGACCTCGGCGCCCTGCGCGACGCGCTCTCGGCCGTGCTGGCGCTGCCCGCCGGCTAGAGCACCAGGGCGAGGCTGTGTTTCCGAAGTCCCGGCCTGCGTCGCAGTCGCATCACCGTCCAGGTAACGCGCTCGCGCGGTGACACATCGAGCCAGGCGCTAAATGACCAGGGCCAGGATGGCGGTCACGACCACCAGCGCGCCCGGGGCGGCGAGGGCGGCCACCGCCGTCCGCGACCAGACCAGCGCGCCGGTCGCCGTCTCCTTCGTGGCCGTCGCGCCCTTCTCCTTGCGCTTGGGGCGGTGGCGGTCGGCGATCTCGTTGAGCTGCTGGGCGGCGTACGTCGTCGGCGTGCGGCCCTTCAGCTTCGCGGCGGCCCCCTCCGGGGCGCCGCGGCTCTGGCGTGCGGCCCGCGCCTCCGCCTTCGCCTGGGCGCGGGGCGAGGTCTGCAGCACCCACGCCTTCACCGCGCGCACACCGTCGGGGGCCCCGGGGTCGGCGAACGTGAAGACCAGGGCGTGGGCGCCCGTGAGTTCGCGCAGGGCCGCCCACGGCACCCGCGCCTCCCGCAGCGGGTTCCGGACGGTCACCCCGCCCTCGTCGGCGACCACGGCGGGACGCAGCCCCATGACGTAGGCGATGCCGCAGCCGAGCAGCAGCACCCCGGCCATGACCGCCGAGGCCATGTCCCGCCCGCGCCAGGCGATGTCGATGAGGTTGAGCACGGCGAACGCCGTCCACGCCCAGGCGCCCACCCGCGCGGCGGTGGACCGTATCGTCAGCAGCGGGGTCATGTCCGAATCATGCCAGGCGGTCCGCCCGCAGCTCGGCGAACCCGGGCTTGATCACGCCGTTGATCAGCTCCAGCCGCTCGGTGAAGTCGATGAAGGCCGACTTCATCGCGTTCACGGTGAACCACTGCAGGTCGTCCCAGCCGTAGCCGAACGCGTCGACCAGCTTGGCGAACTCCTCGGACGGCGTGGTCCCGCTCATCAGCCGGTTGTCGGTGTTGACCGTCACGCGGAAGCTCAGCCGCCGCAGCAGCCCGATCGGGTGCTCCTCGATCGACTTGGCGGCGCCGGTCTGGATGTTGGACGTCGGGCACATCTCCAGCGGGATCCGCTTGTCGCGCACGTAGGCGGCCAGGCGGCCCAGCTTCGGCGTCCCGTCCTCGTCCTCGGTGATGTCGTCGATGATGCGGACGCCGTGGCCGAGCCGGTCGGCGCCGCACCACTGGATGGCCTGCCAGATGGACGGGAGCCCGAAGCCCTCGCCCGCGTGGATGGTGAAGTGGGCGTTCTCGCGCTGGAGGTACTCGAAGGCGTCGAGGTGGCGGGTGGGCGGGTAACCGGCCTCGGCGCCCGCGATGTCGAACCCGACCACCCCGGCGTCCCGGTAGCGGACGGCCAGCTCGGCGATCTCCATGCTGCGCGCCTGGTGCCGCATGGCGGTGACGAGGGTGCCGACCCTGATGCCGTGGTCGCGGCCGCCCCGCGCGAACCCCTCCAGGACGGCCTCGACGACCCGCTCCAGGGACAGCCCGGTGGCGGTGTGCAGTTCGGGCGCGTAGCGGACCTCCGCGTACACCACGCCGTCGCGGGCCAGGTCCTCGGCGCACTCGTAGGCCACGCGGGTCAGCGCCTCTTCCGACTGCATGACGCCGACGGTGTGCGAGAAGGTCTCCAGGTAGCGCTCCAGCGACCCGGAGTTGGACGCCTCGGTGAACCAGGTGCGGAGGTTCCCGGGGTCGGTGGTCGGCAGATCTCCGTAGCCGCCGTCCCGCGCGAGGTCCACGATGGTCTCCGTGCGCAGCCCGCCGTCCAGGTGGTCGTGCAGCAGGACCTTGGGCGCGCGCCGGATGTCTTCGAGCGACGGACGATCGTTCATCTTCGGAATCTACCCGGCGGCCACTCCCAGCGTGTTGGCAATAGTCGCCTAGAAAACCTGGAACTCCTGGCAGGCGACCGCGGCGCGGGCGATGTCGGGGCCGCGGTCCCAGAGCGCGGCCGGGTCGTCGGGCATCAGGGGCGCCGCCACCGCGTCCATCTTCGGGTACGGCAGCGTCCACGGCAGGAGCTTGCCGGGGTCGGCGGGGTCGGTGAACAGGTCGCGGATCTCCTCGGGGATCTCGGCGGGCTCCTGCCGGGACCACTGGCCGAAGCAGATCGTGGCGGCGTCGATCAGCGCGATCCCCGCGGCCTCGGCCAGCTCGCGGGCCCAGTCGGGGTTCTGCGGGACGGGGCCGCGCTCGTCCAGCAGCCGCTCGAACTCGGCGACCCGGTCCGCGCCGCCCCAGCCCTGCGGCTTGGCACGCCCCTTGATCTCCCAGCCGGGCATGTCGACGGGTCCGAACGCGCCGTCGGGCGAGTATTCGAGGGCGTCCGACCAGTCCGGGCGGTAGTAGTGGTGGCCGAAGATCAGGGCGCCGTTGGGGGTGCGCCACAGCTCCAGGTCGCGGGTGTGCGGGTGCGCGCCCGTCCAGGCCAGGGCGAGGCGGCGCCAGCGGCCGCCGCCGTCGCCGAGCGGCGTGCTCGCCCAGGCGTGCAGGGTCTCCAGGTTCGCGGCGCGGCGGCCGGTCTGCCAGGGCCGGGCGGCGGCCAGCGCGGTCTTTCCGAGCAGGCCGAAGTCGAGCGGCGGGACGAACGCCAGGTCTCCGGCGACGGCGATGGGATGGCCGTGCTCGCCGCGGGGCCGCGCGGCGGCGTCCTCCATGAGCTCGGCCAGCCGCCGGAACCGGGGAACGAGCGGCAGGGACCGGACGACGGGAAGGTCGGGACGGGTCCGCAGCACCTCCGGGAGCGCGGGCTGCGGCTCCAGGCCGAGGATGTCGCGCAGCCGGACCAGCCGGTACAGGCACTGGACGGCGGTGAGGGCGGCCTCGGCGATCTCCTCCCGCAGCCGGACCGAGGTGACGCGCGGGTCGACGGCCTCGGCGGCGGCCAGCGGCCCGGTGAACGCGGCGTCCAGCAGCCGCTCGGCCTGCTCGCGCCCGAGCCCGCGCAGCACCGCCGAGCCGTCCGGGTCGGCGGGTTCCAGGTGCGCCCACCAGCCGGGCGGCGGGACGGCCTCGGGGCCGGTGCCGCGCAGCTTCTCGGCGGAGTACGGCAGCAGCGCGGTGACCGTCCCGTCGTGGGCGGTCACCGTGATTCCGCCACGCGCGTAGGCGACGCGGGCCGGCCCGGGGGCTCCGGGGAAGGTGACCTCCGCGGAGGCCGGGCTTTGGGGGCGGCTGTACCGGGTGGCTTCGTCCAGGGTCAGGACGGGCCCGGCGGCGGGGTCGTCCTCCAGCCGGAAGGTCTGCAAGACGTGGTCAACGTAGCGGGAGGAGTAGGCGTTCTCCCCGTCGTACCAGGTCATGACGCCGTAATTCAGGTCCGGCCCCCGCCGCCGCTCGGCGCGGCCGCCGGGACCGACAATGTGGACGTCGCCGTTGCGGGCGGTCCAGGTGAGGAGTTCACCGTGCTGGAGGACCCGCACCGCGGAGCCGTGGGGCATGGGGGGATGGGCGAGTTCGGCCGGCAGGCCGCCGCGCAGCGTCGCCGACAGCGCGTCCCGAGGGTCGGGCAGCCGGAGCCCGGTACCGAAGTCGGCGTAACCGGCCTCGGCCAGCGGGACCAGGCGGGTCAGGGCGTGATCGAGTTCGGGCAGCGAACCGGAGGCCGCCCGCGCCTTCCAGCCCTCGACCAGGTCGCGGAGCAGATCCCGCAGCGCGGGCACCGAGCAGAAGGCGCGCAGGGCCTCCCTGTAGTCGACGTTGCCGTAATGGCCCAGGTCCTGGACGAACAGGTCGACCTGCACCTCGAACGCGTGCCGTTCCCCGGGCCCGGTCTGGAGTTCCGCCGCCAGGGCCTCGAAGTCGGTCTTCCCGGCACGCCAGCTCGGCGCGTCCACGCGATTCGCGAACGACGTGGTCTTGCTCCGCCGGATGTAGACCGAACCCCCCGGCGGCGGAACCCCCGGATCGCCCAGGTCGGCCTCGGCCGGCCTGTGCGGCGGGGTCCCGGCGAGCCGGTCGGGGGCCTGGTCGACGAGGCGCAGCAGCACCTCGGGCGAGCAGCGGCGGGCGGAGGTGAAGAACCACTCCGGCGGCACGTGCGCGCCCGCGTCCGCCTCGGCCAGGGCCTCCAGCCAGTACTGGCGGATCTCGGCGGCGAGGTCGGCGTCCTCGTCCGGTTCGGCGGCCAGCAGGAGGTCCAGGAGGGCGCGGTCGGCGGCGGCGATCCGCCCGAGCGGCCGGCGGGCGGCCCGCCAGATCGCGTGCGAGGCGGCCGGGAGCACGCCGGTGCGCAGGAGGCGCTCGGCCAGCCTCGCCTCCGCGTCCCCCTTCTTGACGCCCGCGGCCTTGGCCAGGCCCAGCAGGTCGGGGAACACGCGCGCGTACGGGACGAGCCCCACGGCGAAGGCGGCCTCCAGGATCTCCCAGAACCGGTCGTGGGCCTCGTCCGCCGCCAGTTCCGCGCCCATCAGCTTGACGTGGTCGCGCAGCGCCCCCGGCGCGACGGCGCCCCTGGGGGTGAACTCCAGGAACGCGGCATGCAGCACGTCCATGTCCCGCAGGGCCGGATGCTTCTTCTCGACCTTGCGGGCCTCACCGAACGCCCACGTCGCCAGCTCGCCCTCGCCCGCCGCGCCGAACTCCCGGCACGCCTGCTCGAAGAGCGGCGGCACATCGGCGGCGGGCAGCGGCCTGGCCAGCTTGGTCACGCCCGACTTGGCCTTGCGCGGGTCGGCGTTCGCGGCCAGCGCCGCGAGTGCGGGCTGGTGCGGGGAGGGGGTCGTCACGGGGTCCTGCTCCAAGGGATGGGCGATCTTGTCCGGCGACTAAGACCCCGCGGACGGGCCGTCAGTTCCCGCGATCAGCTCCAGATAGAGGGCCGCGGCGCGGTCGAGGTCGAGGCGCCCCTCCCAGATCTCGGACGGATCGTCGGGCACGAGCCGATCGCGGACGGCGAGCAGCTTCCACTGCGGGACGCGGTTGCCCCGGCCGGGCCATTCACCCGCGAACAGGTACCGGAACCGCTCGGGCACCTTGGCCAGGTCGACGAAGTCGTAGCAGACACGGGCGGCCCAGGCCCTGGGCATGCCGGTCCGCTCAGCGAGTTCCCGCGCCCAGGACGGCTCCATGGGCGCCGGGCCGCGCTCGGCCAGGAGCCGGTTCGCCTCGGCGATCCGGTCGGCGCCGCCCCACCCCTGGACGAAGCCCTCGGTCTCGTTGCGCAGGCCCGGGATGTCGGGGGGCGGGCCGAACGCGGCGTCCGGGGAGAACTCCACACCGTAGAGCCGCCTGTCGTCGCCGCGGGGATAGCGGTTCAGGGCGACCAGTGCCCCGTCCGGGGTGCGCCAGACCTCGCCGTTGGAGCCGCGCGCGTCACCGGCCACTTTCGTCAACGACAGCAGCCGCCATCGCCCACTTCCGTCGCCCCACGGCGTGTTCGCCCAGGCGAGGACGTTCGACGGCAGCCGTCCGGGCCGCCCGTCGGGTTCCCAGGCGTGCAGCGCCTGCAGCGCCCGGTAGCCGAGTGCCCAGAACGCGACCCACACCACGTCGTTGGGCGGAACGGGGAAGAGGGCTTCGACACGATCGAGCCGCCGCGTGCCCGGCTCGCCCGACGCCGCGGCCTCCTCCAGCACGCCCGCCAGCCTCCGGATCGCGGCGACGTCCCGGACCTGCGGCCCTGCGGGCAGGCCGGGACGGGTGCGGACGAGACGAGGAATCTCATCCGGCTGTGCGACGCCGAGCGCGTCCCGCAACCGGACCGCGTTCCGCACGCACCAGGCCGCCTGGTCCGCCACGTGGGCGATCCCGTCCCGCAGAAGGGGATCGGACACCCCCGCCAGGGCGGGCGCGTCGTTGACCAGCGCCGCGTCCAGCAGCCGAGCCGCGCCCGCCCGGTCCAGGGAGCGCAGCACGGCGGAACCGCCGGGATCAGCCGGGCCCATCAGCGGCCACCAGGCGGGCGGGAGCACAGGAAGCGCTCCCCCGCCGAACAGCGACTGCGTCGGCTCGAACGCGAGGCGCTCGGTGACCGTCCCGTCGGGGGCGGTGACGCGCAGCACGCCGCGCGCGTACTCGACGCGGCTCGGCGCCCCGGCCCCGGGGAAGACGACCTCCGAACACGACGGGCTGCGCGGCACGAGCGAACAGGTCTCCGGGTCCAGGCTGAGCAGGACCTCTCCACCGCGCCCGACCACGCGGTACGTCTGCCAGCGCCCCCGCTCATACCGCGAGACATAGGACGAGCCGCCGTCGTACCAGGGCATCCCCGACGGGAAGGACTTCTCCTCCCGTGAGCCGTCCGGCCCGTACACCGTGGCCCCGGCGCCCGGAACGTCGACCGTCAACCAGTCGCCGTGCTGGAGCACCGTCCGCCTGTGCCACAGGTACGGGTACTTGGACTGGGACCGCGTCGGCTCCATCGGGTGCGCGAGCTCGGCCCGGATGCCGCCGCGCAGCGTCCGCAGCAATGCCTCCACCGGATCGGCGATCTCCACGCCCTCGCCGAACCCGCCCTCGGCCAGCGCGGCCAGCCGGTGCAGCGCGTGCGCCATCTCGGGAACCGACCCGGACGCCGCCTCAGCCCGCCACTCGCCGACGAGCTCTCGCAGGACGTCCCAGACCGCGGGCTCCCCGTAGAACCGCCGGAACGTCGCGCCTGCGTCGGCCCGCATCCCCCCGGCGAGCTCCTCCACCACCGGCTTGAAGGCTTCGCGCACCCCCGGACCGGCGGCCTCAAGCTCCGCCGCGACCGCCCGCACCGCATCGTCGCGCCTGTACCAGTCAGAGACCGGCGGCCTCCCCCCGACCAGGAAGGGCCGTGCCGGATAGGGCAGGGCGGGATCGTCCCCGACGCCATGCCCCACCTCCGCGAACAGGCCGACGGCCTGCCCCGCGAGGGTCTGCAGAATCCCCGGATCGCACGCACGCGCCACCGTGAAGAACCACGTGGCCGGGACGCGCACGCCCGCCCTGGCGCTCGCCAGCACCGACAACCAGCTACGGCGGGTCTCGCCGACCAGAGCGGGCCGCCGCTCCCCCGTGGGCTCCGCGCCGATGAGCAGGTCCAGCAGCTCCGGATCGGCACAAGTAGCCCGAACCAGCGGATCGTGGGCCGTGTGCCAGAGCCCGTGGGAGGCGTCCGGCATCAGCCCGGCCCGCAGCAGCTTGGCGACGAGGGCGTCCTGCACGTCGTGCTTGGCGGCCCCCGCCGCCTTGCCCAGCCGGACCGCGTACGCGAGGAGCTGCTCGTCGGGGATCCGGCCCGCCGCGAACGAGGCGTCCAGGATCTCCTGGTACCGCCCGTGCGCCTCCTCAGGCCGCAGCCGACCCGCCATCAACCGGACGTGGTCGCGCAGCGTCCCAGGCGCGACCAGCCCCACAGGCGTGAACTCCAGGAACACCCCGTGCAGCCGATCCATGTCCGGGTCCGGTTCGGCCTCGCGCGCCATCGTGAACGCCAGGAGCGCCTCATCCCGCCTCCCCTCGGCGGCGAGGGAGCGGCACAGCCTCTCGTAGTACGGCGCGACCTCACTCGCGGGCACCCCGCGCGCCTCGCGCCTCAGGGCGTCCCGGATCTCACGCTTCTTGCTCATGTTCATCGGTCCCGGACGTAGTAGTCGCCCATCGTGCCGTCGAAGCGGCCCTTGGGGCGGCAGCAGCGTTTGAAAGCGCCGCCCGGAACCGCAGGGGCACGGGTCCTTGCCCCCGAGCTTCTCGATCAGCTCCTTACCAGCGCCGACCGTCCGGTCGCCTCGCTTGACCTGGGTCTCGCTAGAGGGAACCCCCTGCGGCGCTTGCTGATCGGCTCAAAAGGACGCCTCGGCGTCGCGGTCGCGGTACATGACGGACTCCTTCACCCGACGATCAGCGGACAGCCCCGACGCTACGGCCGAGCCCACACCACCGCCACCGAATAACACCCCCGCGAGCGATCAGCACCCCTCACCCCCACATCCCGGGTCGCGGCCGGCCACGATCGATCGCATCGGTGCGCAGTTCGTAGTGCCAGGGTTCGTTCCTGTAGATCTGGCACAGTCCGTAGAACTCAACACCGTCGTCAGTGGCATCCGTCGCCGCTTTGAGCAGCGCCTGGAGCAGATCGGGATTGAGGTTGGCGACGCCGGCATACTTGTCCGCCTCCAGGCCTAGGCAGCGTGGTGTCGCCGGCACGTATGCGGTTTCCGATATGCCGACGATATGGGCCGACTCGTAGCATCGAGGGCGTGCGCGTGTTGATCGTCGAGGACGAGCCCTATCTGGCGGAAGCCATCCGCAACGGACTACGGCTACCGTATCGACACGCGACCAGAGGGGGAGACCGTGGAGAGAACGCCCGGGTTGAGCGTTCGCCTCAAGCTCACCCTCAGCTATGCCGGGTTCCTCATGATCGCCGGCGCCCTGCTGCTCGCGGCGGTGTGGTTGTTCCTCCTGCGTTACGTCCCCGAGCGTCTGCTCATCGTCCCCACCGGCGCCACCAACAATGGTGTTTTTCCCGTCCGGTCCAACCTCCTGCGCGTCTTCGGTCCGAAGGCAGCCGCACTACTGGCGTTCCTGCTGGTGTTCGGCCTCGTGGGAGGGTGGCTCCTCGCCGGCCGGATGCTCGCCCCGCTGACCCGGATCACCGAGGCCACACGCATGGCCGCGACCGGATCGCTCTCCCACCGGATCCGGCTGCAGGGCAGCGATGACGAGTTCCGCGAACTCGCCGACGCCTTCGACACGATGCTCGCACGACTCGAAGCGCACGTCGCCGAACAGCGGAGATTCGCGGCCAACGCCTCTCACGAGTTACGCACCCCGCTGGCGGTCTCGAAGGCACTTCTCGACGTGGCCCGCACCGATCCGGCACACGACGCCGGCGAAGTCATCGACCGCCTCCACGCCGTCAACACCCGAGCGATCGACCTCACCGAAGCACTGCTCCTGCTCAGCCGCGCCGACCAGCGGTCCTTCACCCGAGAACACCTCGACCTGTCCCTCCTCGCGGAAGAAGCCACCGAAACACTCCTCCCCCTCGCCGAGAAGCGTGGCGTCACCATCGAAACCTCCGGCGACATCACCCCCACCTTCGGCTCGCACGCGCTCCTGCTGCAGCTGACCACGAACCTCGTGCACAACGCGATCGTCCACAACCTGCCCGAACAGGGCACCGTGCGGGTGAATACCGGCGTCCGCCCCGAGACCGTGGTGCTCACTGTCGAGAACACCGGCGAGAAGCTCACCCCGCAGCTGGTCTCGACATTCACCGAACCATTCCAGCGCGGCACCGAGCGCATCCACACCGACCACGCGGGCGTCGGCCTCGGCCTGGCCATCGTCCAAACCATCACCCACGCGCACGACGGAACACTCACCCTCACCCCGCGCTCGGCCGGCGGGATCAATATCACCGTGGAACTACCCGCACCGGCCCCGCACATCGGCAGGTGACGAATCCGGGAATTGACGCGCGGCCACTACGGCGAATCTGCGACAGGCGCATTGAGGGCACGGTAAAGCACTGTCATTCGGGTGCCCTGCGCGTGCCCGGCACGCGCAGGGCCTTCTCTTCGCGGTGGCCGCGCGTCAGGGCCGGCCGGTGATGGCTTGTATCTCCCGCTGGATGATCTCCTGGAACGGCACGCCGTCGTAGTTGCCGAGGATGACGCCGACCCAACCGGTGTACGGGTAGATGTTCCAGCTGGCGACGCTGCCGGGGTTGACGCCGGCGCGCCCGATCAACCACTGGCCGTTGACGAGCTTGACCGGCATCGTGTAGGTCCCGAACGTCGCGTCGGCGGGTGCTGCCTGGCCGTCCCGGCCACCTGCCTGGGGGGCATGGGGGATCTTGGCCCCGGTGAGCAGCTCGGCGTAGGGCCGGTCCAGCACCGTGCCGTCGCCCAGCGCGTGCGCGAACCGGACCAGATCCGGCGCGGTGGCGAAGCCGCCGTCCCCGGGGGGATCGATGAAGTTGCGGCCTGGGTTCTTGCCGAGTTGGTACGGGTCCGGGCTGCCCTTGTCCAGGTTGCGGACGGCGTCCACCCGGCTGCCGTCGGCCTGCAGCATGTACGAGTGCGCGATGTGCTCGTCGGTGAGCCACTGCGGCCTGGTGTAGAACGCCGTGCCGGTCATGCCGCAGCGCCCGAAGACGTGTTCCTGGACGTAGTCCCAGTACGTCGTGCCGGTCACGGCCTCCACGATCAGCGCGGGGATGGCGACCTCGGCGCCGGCGTGGTTGGTGGGAGTGCCCGGGGCGGCCACCGGCTTCGCCCGCCGGGCCCACTGCTCGCGGTACTCGCGCACCTCCTCCCGGCTCTGGAAGATGCGTTGCAGGTCCTCCTCCGGGGTGTTCAGCCCGGAGGTGCCCGAGAGCAGGTGGTGGATGGTCACCTTCTCGGCGATCTCCTTGGCGAAGCCCGTCAGGTAGGTGCCCACCGTGTCCCACAGCCTCACCTTGCCCTGCTGCGCCAGCTGCAGGATGGCCACCGCGCCGAACGGCTTGCCCGCCGAGCTGAGGTTGAACGCGACGCCCTGGTGGTTGCGGATCCCCTTCTCCTTGTCGGCCATGCCGTAGCTGCGGGACAGCACGGTCCGGCCCCGGTGCGACAACAGCACCACGCCGGAGAACTTGTCCTCGGCGGCCAACTTCGCCACGTACCGGTCATAGGCTCCGCCGGGCCGGGTGTCCGGCGGGATGTCGGAGCCGGTCGGGGGCGGGTCGGCGTGGCCGGGCCGGGCGTCCGCCAGCTGCGCGCCGGCCGCCACCACGCCGGCGGCGGCCAGCCCGCTCCACCCGAGCAGCCTCCGCCGGTCGACACCACGTACGGAATCCGAGTCCATGATCACGGTCCTTCCTGTGAACTGAGCGTTGATGCGCGGTGGCCCATGCCTCCACTGAAGACGGGGGACTGTTGCGGTGGCGTATGCGATTTTCGATACGCCCGCGATACACGGAATCCCGAACATCAAGGAACCGCGGTGGACCAGGCCACCGCCTGAACGCAGAACTCGCACTCGAACCGCCTCCGCGCAGCCCCGCAACCCACGGATCTGCGCTCGATCGACCGTCCCGCCCGGTCATGGCCGGCCGACGGGCCCGGCTCGACCGACTCGTGACGATCACGAACCGCGACCGTGATCGTCACATGGTGGCTGGGGACACGTTCACGAGGGACGCCGATCCCGAGGCCGTCCGGCTGTGCGCCTCGGGGCTGCTGACCGGCGTACCGCGGGCGGCTCAGCGGCCAGGTACCGGGGCCGGCCGAGGTCGGTCCGACAACTCTGTGGCCGTGGCGCGCCACCAGCGGCGCGATGCCAGGGCGGCCAGCCCGGCACCGGCGGCGTTGATCAGAACGTCGTCCACCGAGGACACCCGGTCCAGCCGCAGGACGTACTGGGCGGTCTCGACCAGGACCGAGCAGCCCGCCGCGAGCGCCAGGATCCGCGGTACCGACGCCAGCGCCGCGAACCGCAGGGGGGCGAGGAACCCCAGCGCCGCGAACACCAGCAGGTTGCCGACGATCTGGAACGTGTCCATCGTGAGCAGGTCCCGCAGCGGTACCAGGCTCACGACGGCGCCGGCCTCGTCACCCGGCAGCAGGATCATCCATACCCACGGCACCGTCCCGTAGACGATGCCGACCTCGGCCAGCGACATCCGCCATGCCTGCGCGACGCCGGCGGCACTCCGGCGGCGTGCCAGCGCCCACACCGCCAGCGCGGCCAACGGCAGGGCGAGCACCGTGATGAGCACCACGCCGTTGAACGTCCCGACCCAGACGTTCCACCCCGGCCTGCGCAGCGGCATGGACAAGATCCTCAGTACCGGGCCGCCCAGGCCGAACGCGGCGATCGCCGCCGCGAGGATCCCCAGACCGACGAGCACGATCCTGCGCGTACGACGGGCTGGAGCTGACAATGATGCGCTCTGATCCATGCCCGCATTGAAGCCGGAAGGCTGTATCGCGGGCGTATGCGTTTTTTCGATGCGCTGGACGACTCGTCCGTGGACACCGTCCCGCCGAGCACCCAGGACGAGCTCGCCGTCACGCCCGCGAGTCGCGGTCGCGGTACATGACGGACTCGTTCACCCGGAGGGCCAACGGCCAGCCTCCGACGCTACGGCCGAGCCCACACCACCCGCCACCGATTAACGCCCCATCACATGCTCTTGAGAGCCTCCGCAAAGCGCCGGAAGTCTCGACGACTCACCAGCATCTTGGGCCCATCGGGATCCTTGCTGTCACGGAACGAGACGACGTTCAGAAAACCAGCAAGCTCGACGCAATTATCCCCCGACTCATTACTGCGAGACGTTTTCCGCCACACAGCATTGGTTTCAGGTCCATGCATTAAGGCACTCCCTTGATGCACTCAGCAAACCGCCGAAAATCACCGCGGACCACCACGAGCCAGGGGCCATCGGGGTCCTTACTGTCACGGATCATGACGCCCCCCGGAGAAGAAGCCACCTCGACACAGTTGGAACCGTCTTCTTTGCTGCGGGCCGCCCTGCGCCACACGACATTACTCAGGTCCATCTTTCGTCAATCACCTTCCGAATGAGCGTAAGCGTGTCTTTTATGTTCAACGCTTCAGCTTGCAACATAGCGAAAGTCTCACTCACAAGCGCTACATGTTGAAGGTCAGTTGTGGTTTCGCCGCCATATGCGTTGTCAGTGTATACCACTTGACGCTGGTCACTTTGAGTAGCGATGACGAAGGGGGCCCAGACGTTGCGGATGTAACAGATCGGAGCTATCTGTAGGCCAACCTTGCTTCGACACGACAATTCCACGAGATGCTCGAGCTGCTGCCTCATCACCGCTTTTCCACCGACTTCTCGATAGAGAACAGTCTCGTCCATCACCACGCAAATAGTGGGCGCGGGCACCCGGTCGATGATTGCCTGTCGCCGCATCCTGTTCTTGAGCGCCTCCTCGTCGTTCAGTAGAGCACTCGCATAGTCTTCGGTCTGAAACAATCCATAAACAATTCTTTCCTCAAAAGCGCGGAGCATGATCGCGGACTGCTCGGCCTTGGGGAAGTTGACGAAGAACTTGGGGTACTTGTCCGACTTGATCGATTCTAGTAGCTCGTCCCACGCTTCGACGATGGTCGTGCCGGACTTGAGCGCCCGATCCAGACGCAGGGCGAAGTCACGGCGGCACCGCGTCCGCCCGGACTCGATCTGGGTGATGTAGCTGCGGGTCACGTTGACCATGCCGGCCAGCTGTTCCTGGTTGAGGCCAGCGGCCTTGCGCAGGCGCCTGACCTCCGCACCGAAGCTCAGGAACTCGGGCTTGATCTTGCTGAGGGCAGGCATGGCAACTCCATTTGTTAGCGAGCCCGGTAGTGGTCGTTAGCTTTCGGGTAGTCCTTCGGCGGTCTCCTGAGAGCATACGCACTCCTGTGACTGGATGGTGGTCGTTCGAGCACTTAGGGTGACCGGTCTGCGAATCCGGCGTATAGCGCCGGGGCCACGGCCAGGGTCACACGCCATCCATGGGAGGGATCTGGCGATGTCAGTAGCGGCTCTTGCTCCGGAGACGCCGTCTCTCGTCCTGGAGCCGACGGATCGGGCGCCTGGGCTGGCGCGGCGCTTCCTTGTGGAGCGGTACCGGGAACTCGGGCTCGGGGACGACTACGTCGGCCGGCTGGTGGTTACCGAACTCGTTACCAACGCCTATCGGCATGCGGGGGGCGGGGCCATCGTCGTCCGCGTCTTCCGGCAGGAGGGCTTGGTCGTCATCGAGGTCTGGGATCAGGGGGCCGGGCTGCCGGTGGTTCGCGCCGAGGATCACGAGGCGACGTGTGGGCGCGGGCTGCTGCTCGTGACCGAACTCGTCCACGACTGGGGCGTCCGCCCGCTGAACGAGGAGGGCAAGGTCATCTGGGCTCGCTGCGCCCTCTGATCAGCAGTTCGGCTCCCCCGCACGGTCCGTCATTGTGTCCGCATGGCGGTTCCGCACGGCGTGAGCGCGTTCGTAAGGTTCCGAGCAGGGGGCCGACGGAAAGGGATCTGTGAGCATGGGGAAGCACAAGAAGAAGATTCCGTGTGGCGCGTGCAACGGCCAGAAGGGAAAGTGGGAGTCCGACGACGGGAACAAGGTCTGGAGGCCCTGCGTGATGTGCAACGGGACGGGAGAGCAGTGAAGGCACGCGATGCTCTAGCAGCCGTCCCCAGGGAGCCGTTCATCCCTGATGAGATCTTCGTGCGCAACGAGGCGGGCTGGCTGGAGCCGCTACGCCGGTCCGAGGACCCCGATCGGTGGCGGGAACAGGTGGAGGCGGACGCCCCCATCGTGACTCGGGTCGGGCCGGATCCCACACTTCCGGTGGAAATGTGCGACCCGTCCACGGGACGGGGGATGCAGTCCACCAGTTCCAGCAGCGCCCCGTTCATCATGGCGCGGCTCATTGACTTTCTGGAACTGGAGCCGGGCATGCGGGTTCTGGAAATCGGGACCGGCACCGGATACAACGCGGCCGTGCTCGCCAAGATCGCCGGGCCGGGCAATGTCTTCAGCGTCGAGATAGACCCCGTGGCCACGTCCAGAGCCCGCATATCGCTCAAATCCGTCAATTCCCCCGCGACGGTGGTGACGGGGGACGGCGAACAGGGCCATCTGCCTGGGGCGCCCTATGACAGGCTCATCGCCACGGCCTCCGCTCACACCATCCCCTACGCGTGGGTTGAGCAGACCCGGCCCGGTGGGCTGATCCTGGTCCCGCTGGCGGCCACAGCGCATCCTGAGTGGCCCCTTGCCGCACTCAGAGTCCAAGCGGACGGAAGAACCGCTCAAGGGTGGTGTGTCGCGCCCTCGCCGTTCATGCCGCTACGCGCACAGCACGTCTCCCCCAAAGCCGTCCAGGACGCAGAGGAACGATGGAAGAAGGCTGGTGAGCCTGATCTTGTGCGGTACGGCGTGACTGTGACGGGTGAGGGGCAGGCGGTCTGGCTTGATTCGCCGGACAACCCGATCGTCTCCTGAAGGCGGGACCGGCCTCACGCGGAGAGCGGACGGAATCCAGCAAAGTGCCCCGTGCGTACGGTCAATGTGGCCGCCCGGAGATTCCGCATGATGTAACCCGACTCGAGGCCCGTTCCTGGCCATTCCACCTCGAGTCGCCCCCCAAGGGCGCCGAGCGGCCCAGTGCCACCGGCTCCTTCCTGGCCATCCGACCGTGTGTGTCGTCCGCCGTGCGCCTACCGCTCCCGGACGGTGTAGGTCAGGTGCGTGCCCTCGGGGAGGGCTCCGCGCGGACCGGTTCCAGGGCCACGCGGCCCGCGTCCACGCCCTCGAACAGGCGGATTCCAGAGCCGAACAGCACGGGTGAGAGCGCGATCGAGAACTCGTCGATCAGGCCGGCGTTCACGTACTCCAGGATCGTCGCGCCGCCGCCCGCGATGCGGACGTCCCGATCGCCGGCGGCCTCCCGGGCCTGGTCGAGCGCGGACTCGATGCCGTCGTTGACGAAGTGGAAGGTGGTCCCGCCCGGCCGCTCCCAGGGGTCGCGCTTCTCGTGCGTCACGACGAAGACCGGAGTGTGGAACGGCGCCTCCTCCGGCCACATCTGCTCGCCGGCGTGGACGACCGGGGACGGCCCAAGGCGTTGTTCGACGCGACGGCCGGATGGCTGCGGGAGCGGCGGGTGCTGCTACCGGAGGCCACGGCATTGGAACGGCTGTGCGGGAGGCGGCCAACGAGCCTGATCCTCTCGTTTGCGGCTGGTGACACGTCAGTTAACGGCGCCCCGAATCATGTGAGGCGCCGCCACTCCGCCAGCAGAGCCCCACCCCACAGCGCCCGCCACACGACAGCCAGCCGGCTTCCCGAACACCGACGTCTCAGGGCCAACCGGACACCCGAGGCGGAAGGAACGACGCCCGGCGAGTCACGTCACAGTCAGGAGGGCGGTCTGTTGCGCCGCCCATTGGGCGGCGGCGTCGGCGACCGGAATCGTCGGGTTGACGAGCCACGCCGCCTCGAGGCCGTAGCAGAAGGCGATGATCTCCATGGCTTTCAGCCGCGGGTCCACGTCGTCGCGCATTTCGCCCCGTTTCTGGGCGGACCGCAAGGTCGCCGCGACGCGGTCGATCGTCGTCCGGTAGCCCTCGGCCACGCGGGGGTGGAGGTCGGTGTCCTTGCCGACGTTCTCCGCGAGCACCACCGTGTTCAGGCCGATCAGGCTGTACACGCTGTCGTCCTGCGGGTGGCTCGGCCAGTCGGCCATGTGCCTTGCGATGATCCACAGGATTCCGAGGCCGGGATCGGGCCCGTCGCCCCACAGCCACTGCTCGGTGAACGCCAGGTAGCGATCGAGCACGGCATTGAGCAGCGCCTCCTTGCTGCCGAAGTGATACAGCAGCCCGGCCTGCGACACGCCTGCTTCGGCCGCGACGTCGCTGAGGCTGGTGCCCCGTGCTCCGTTGCGCGCGATGAACCGCACGGCGACCTCGACGATGCGCTCCCGAGTCTCGATGCCCTTGGCCGACGAAGTCTTGGGCCTTGGGGAAGGGGGCACGGCTGGTTCTCCCTCGCGCTGACGAAAGGTCGATCCAGCATAGACAACTGACTGAGTGCTCAGTAACCTCCTGGAAACAGACTGAGTGGTCAGTCAGTCTTGGGTCGAGGCAGATGGGGGACCGAGTGAGCGCAGAGTTCGGGCAGGAGCGGCCGGATGTCCGCGATGGGGGCGCGCCGCCTCAACCGCACGAGGAGGTCCGCGGGTTTCTGGCGCGGGCGGCGCCGTCGCCCGACCCCTGGGCCGCCGACCTCGCCGCTCTGCGCACGGACGCGCGGGAACGAGTCCTGGCGGTGACGGGCGATCCGCAACCCGTGGTGTCCGTCGAGGCGATCGACGCGGACGGAGTCGGGGGCCGGCTCTACCGGCCCACCGGTACGGAGCGTGCCGTGCTCATCTGGGCCCACGGAGGTGGTTGGATCCACGGCGACCTGGACACCGCGGACGGCGTCGCCCGGGCCCTGGCGAACCAGGGCGACTGCGCCGTGCTCTCCGTCGACTACCGGCTTGCGCCCGAGCACCCGTTTCCCGCTGCCTTCGACGACGTCTGGACCGCCGTCGAGTGGGCGCGCCGCGCCTTCGACGGTGTCGCCGTCGGCGGGGACAGTTCAGGCGGCAACCTCGCGGCCGCGGCAGCCCTCAAGGCTCGCGACGACGGGGTCGAGATGGCGGCTCAGCTGCTCGTCTATCCGGTGCTCGACAGCACGGAGGACACCGACTACAAGATCGCGTTCAAGCGGCGATACGCCCGCTTCGCCGGTCAGCCGGGCTTCGGTCCCAACACCTACCGGCGCCTCAAGCACATCTGGGAGGCCTACGTCCCCGACCCGGCGCTGCGCGCCAGTCCCTACGCGTCGCCGCTTCATGCACCGTCGTTGGCAGGCGTCGCACCCGCGGTGATCATCACCGCCGAACACGACTTTCTCCGCGGCGAGGCCGAGGACTACGCCAAGCGGCTGCGGGCCGAGGGCGTGCCCGTCGAGTCGCGCGAGTACGTCGGCCAGATCCACGGCTTCTTCGAGATGTTCAGCGTGATGACCGACTCGCACCACGCCGTCGGCGTCGCAGGGGATGCCCTGCGTCGCGCCTTTCGGCACCTCGACCCCATCTAGCCCCGCAAAGGAATTCCAGTGCGATCACTGACCCACTGCCGCAAGGCCGTCCGGATGGCCGCCGCCACGGCCGCCGGAGCGCTGCTCGTCTCCGCGTGCGCACCGGGCGCGACGTCCGAGGCGGACAAGCCGTCGAAGCCGGTGAACACAGACATCGGCGCCAAGCCCGTCACGCTGAACCTGCTCGTCACCAGCGGCACGGACGTGCCGTTCTTCACGGCACTCGGCAAGCGGTTCCACGCCAGGCACGCCAACGTCACCGTCAAGGTGACCAGCCAGGACTACGGCGCGCTGACCACCAACATCGCGCGCATCCTCGCCGGCAGCGACGTGCCCGACCTGGTCCGTGTCCCCCAGTTCGGCAATCTGATCAACAACCGCCTCCTGACGAACCTCGACCCCTACGCGAAAGCCTACGGCTGGGACGACTGGCCCCGATCGCAGTTCGCCTCGACTCGTGTCGCGGCGGATGGCAGACAGCGCGGAACCGGGTCGCTGTACGGCGCCGGCCCGGGTTTCGGCCTCACCGGCGTGTACTACGACAAGGCGCTCGCGCAGCGCATCGGGATGTCCCGGCCACCGGCGACCGTCGCCGAGTTCGAGGAGCTCCTCGCCAAGGCCAAGGGCGCCGGGCTGCAGCCGATCATGATCAATGGCAAGGACGGGGGCACCATGTACCCGTTGCAGAACCTGCAGATGGCCTATGCGGGCAACGCGCAGGGCGTCCAGGACTGGAACTTCGCCAAGCCCGGCGCGAGCATCGACACGCCGGCCACGGTGAAGGCCGCCACCACGCTGCACGGGTGGGCGCAGGCCGGCTATCTGCCGACCGACGTGAACGCCATCGACCAGACCAAGGCGCCCGCCGAATTCATCAAGGGCAAGACCGTCTTCTTGCCCAGCGGGAACTGGCGGGCCCCCGAACTGGACAAGGCCGGTCCGGGCAAGTTCGGCTTCTTCCTGTTTCCGCCCGGCGAAGCCGGCGGTTCCTCCTGGGCGATGACCGCCGCCGCCACACTGGGGATTCCGACGAAGTCGCCCAATGCCGACGTCGCGGCGGCATTCCTTGACTTCGTCCAGACCGACCCGCAGGCCCGGCAGGACACGGTGACCCTGGGCGGCCTCGTCCCGGCCGGGCCGGCGGATGGCGCCGTGCCCACCGCGCCGACCGGATCGGCCGTCGGCGCGACCGTCGCGGCGTTCCAGGCCCTGCTGAAAAGCGACGGGCTGGTGGGGTTCATGGCCGATGCCACCGCGTCGATCAACGTGAACACCCTGGTGCCGCAGACGCAGCTTCTGCTCAGCGGCAAGACGTCGCCGAAGGCGTTCGCGGCCAAGGTCCAGGACGACTATGAGCGCGATCTCGGGCGCTGACACCGCACCTGGTGATTCGGTTCGGTCCCTATCGGGAGGCCCAATGTCGACGATCTCCAATCCGCTCGGGGCGGGCGGGGCTTCGGCCACGTCGGTTCCGCGGAGCCGGACAGATGCCGGCGAACGTCCCGCGTCCGGTGAGGCGGGCCGGCGTTCCCGGCCGGCCTGGGCCCGGCAGTGGAGCGCACTGCTCTGGGTGGCGCCGGGGTTCGGAATGTATGCGGTTTTCGTGCTTTATCCGATGTTCCAGTCGGTGCAGTACTCCTTCTACCACTGGGACGGCATCGGCACGGCCACGCCGGCCGGGCTGGACAACTGGAAGGCGCTCGTCACCCGGGCGGAGCTCCTGCAATCCGTCGTACACGCCTTCGTCCTGATCCTGTTCTACACGGTGCTGCCGGTCGGACTCGGCCTGGTCGCGGCGACGCTCATCCGGGAGCTCAAGCCAGGCCCGTTCAACACCGTCGCCCGGGTGGTCCTCTTCATTCCCCAGGTGCTGCCGCTTGTCGCGGCCGGCATCGCGTGGACGTGGATGTACTCCTCGGACGGGCTCGTCAATCAGATCCTGCGGGCGTTCGGCCTCGGTTCGCAGACGCGGGCCTGGCTCGGTGACTTCACGTTCGCCCTTCCGGCCGTGGGCGTGATCGGCGTCTGGGTGATGCTCGGCTTCTGCACGGTGCTGATGCTCGCCGGCATCGGCAAGATCGACCCGTCCCTGTACGAGGCCGCCCGGTTGGACGGCGCGGGGCGGTTCCGCGAGTTCTTCGCCGTGACGCTGCCCGGGCTGCGTCAGGAACTCGTCGTCTGCACCACCTTCACCATGATCGCCGCCCTGGCCAGCTTCGACGTGATCCAGATCTCGACCCAGGGAGGACCCGGTTACCAGACCATGGTCCCCGGCGTGGAGATCTACCGGCTCACGTTCCTCCAGCAGCAGGTCGGCCAGGCATCCGCGCTGGCGGTGTTCCTGGCGGTCCTTGTCCTCGTCGTCATCTGGCCGATCCAGCGGCTGGGGAGGAAGAAGTGAGGACATCCGCCGCGCAGCGTGTCACCCGTACCGGCATCCTGCTCGCGCTGATGCTGTTCGCCGTCCTGCCTCTGCTCAGCATGTTCACGACCGCCCTTGCGGCACCGGGCAGCTCTCCGCAGGGACTCAGCTGGCCGGCGAACCCGCACTGGCACAACTTCGTCGACGCGTGGAGTTCCGCCAACTTCCTCGCCCTTTTCCGCTCCAGCGCATTGATCGTGTTGGGCGTCGTCCCGGCCACCGTGGCGATGGCCACCGCCGCCGGCTACGCACTCGCCCAGCTGAGAGTGCCCGGCGGAAAGGCGATCTACGCCCTATTGATCGTGGGCCTCACCTTGCCGTTCGAGGCGCTCATCACCCCGCTCTACTACAACATGCAGAGGATGGGCTTGCTGGGGACGCGAACAGCGATCATCCTGCCTCTCATCGGGCTGCTGATGCCGTTCGGCGTCTTCTGGATGCGGGCCCACTTCCTCGGCACCGAGACAGCGCTCACGGAGGCGGCGAAGATCGACGGCGCCGGCACCTGGCAGATTTTCCGCCGCATCCACCTGCCGCTGGCCACTCCGGCCCTGTCCGCGCTCTCGGTCCTGTTCTTCCTGGCCACCTGGAACCAGTACCTGCTGCCGCTCGTCCTCGTCGACGACGCGACGAAACGCACGGTGGCCGGGGGTCTCGGTGCCTTCCAGGGCCAGTACGGCACCGATACCGTGCTGCTCTGCGCCGGATCACTGCTGATCATCCTGCCCTCGCTGGTGATCTTTCTGATATTCCAGCGCAACTTCGTCAAGGCACTGCTGCAAGGGGCCGTCAAGTGACGGGGACCGATGCCCCTCCGGGATTCCCACCGTCTCACCGAGGCCGCCTTGGCTCGCCGGGCCACGCGGTCGTTGTCAGCCGACGCGGTCGAGGATGAGGGGGGACGGGTCGGGGACGGCGTCCTCGACGATCTCGACGGCGCCCTCCAGGGCCTCCAGGGCGCGGGGGAAGCGGGCGACGTCGTCGGCGTACAGGGAGAGCAGCGGGGCGCCCTCGGCGACCTTGTCGCCCGGCTTGGCGTGGCAGATGATCCCGGCGCCGAACGACACCGGGTCCTCCTTGCGGGCCCGGCCCGCGCCCAGCCGCCAGGCGGCCACGCCGACGCCGAAGGCGTCCAGGCGGGTGAGGACGCCCGCGAACGGCGCGGTGAACTCGTACGACTCGCGCGCGACCGGCAGCGGGGCGTGCGGGTCGCCGCCCTGGGCGGTGATCATGCGGCGCCACACGTCCATGGCCGAGCCGTCGCGCAGCGCGTCCGCCGGGTCCTTGGCGCCGGACAGGCCGGCGGCGGCGAGCATCTCGCGGGCGAGGGCGACGGTGAGGTCGACGACGTCGGACGGGCCGCCGCCGGAGAGGACTTCGAGTGATTCGGCGACCTCGACCGCGTTGCCGACCGCGTTGCCCAGCGGGCGGTCCATCGCGGTGAGGAGGGCGATCGTGCGGACGCCGTGGTCGGTGCCGATGGCGACCATGGTCTCGGCGAGGTCGCGGGCGTCCCGGTGGGTCTTCATGAACGCGCCGGAGCCGACCTTCACGTCCAGCACCAGCGCCCCGGTCCCCTCGGCGATCTTCTTCGACATGATCGAGGAGGCGATCAGCGGGATCGACTCGACCGTGCCGGTGACGTCGCGCAGCGCGTACAGCTTGCGGTCGGCGGGGGCCAGGCCGTCGCCCGCCGCGCACACCACGGCGCCGGTCGAGTTCAGCACGTCCAGCATCTCGATGGTGCTCAGGGACGCCCGCCAGCCCGGGATCGACTCCAGTTTGTCGAGGGTGCCGCCGGTGTGGCCGAGGCCGCGGCCCGACAGCTGCGGGACGGCCGCGCCGCACGCCGCCACCGCCGGCGCCAGCGGCAGGGTGATCTTGTCGCCGACGCCGCCGGTGGAGTGCTTGTCGGTGGTGGGACGGTCCAGCGCCGACCAGTGCATCCGCTCACCCGAGTCGATCATCGCCTGGGTCCAGCGGGACACCTCGGCCCGGCTCATCCCGTTCAGCAGGATCGCCATCGCCAGCGACGACATCTGCTCCTCGGCGATCTCCCCGCGGGTGTACGCGGCGACCGCCCAGTCGATCTGCTCCGGGCTCAGCTCGCCGCCGTCCCGCTTGGCCCGGATGACGTCGATCGCGTCCACCTAGCGGCTCCTCAGGTCGTCGGGTCCGAACGCGTCCGGCAGGACCTCCGTCATGGGTCTGATACCGCTGACGGTCTCCAGCAGCATGGCGGGGCCGCCGTGCTCGTACAGCAGCTGGCGGCACCGGCCGCACGGCATCAGCGGGGTGCCGTTGCGGTCGACGACGGCGACCGCGACGAGGCGGGGCCGCTCCGGGGCCCCCTCCCCGTACAGGGCGCTGATCAGGCTGCACTCGGCGCACAGGCCGACGCCGTACGAGGCGTTCTCGATGTTGCAGCCGGTGACGATCCGGCCGTCCGAGGTCAGTCCGGCCGCGCCGACCTGGAAGTCGGAGTACGGCGCGTACGCGCGTCCCATCGCCTTCCTGGCCGCGGCCCGCAGCGCCTCCCAGTCGATCGTGCTCAGCGGGCTTCTCCTCTCCGGTACGTCTGGCCGTTGGCGGCCGGCATCCGCAGCCGCTGGCTGGCCAGCGCCAGCACCAGCAGCGTGGTCAGGTGCGGGGTGAACGACACCAGCTCGCCCGGCACCGTGTCGCTGAGCAGGAACCAGGCCAGCAGCCCGGCCGCCGCCGCGACCGCCAGGACCGCGCCGGCGAAGGCGTTGCGGACGCGCCGCCGGTCCAGGTCGGTGGCGACCAGCGGGCGCAGCCGGTTGCCGCGCACCAGCTGCCACACCGCCACGGCCACCAGGATCACGGTGACGAACAGCAGCAGCGCGTGCACCGCCTCGCCGCCGCCGCGCACGTTCATCGCGTCGGTGTAGCCGAACAGCAGCGAGCCGGTGGCCAGCCCGCCGGGCCGCCAGTTACCGAAGATCATCGCGGCGAGGCCGATGAAGCCGCGGCCGCCGGTCTGGCCGTCCTGGTAGACCGGGGACGCCACGGTGACCAGGAACGCGCCGCCCAGCCCGGACAGCGCGCCGGAGATCATCACGGCCGCGTACTTCATCCGGTAGACGTTCACGCCCAGCGACTCGGCCGCGTACGGGTCCTCGCCGCAGGAACGGACGCGGAGGCCGAACGCCGTCCGCCACAGCACGAAGAAGCTCAGCGGGATCAGCAGCAGCGCCAGCAGGGTCAGCAGCGACATGCCGGTGGTGAGGCCGCGCAGGATCCCGGCCACGTCCGACACCAGGAACCAGTGGTGCCGTTCCAGCGCGCCCAGCACGTCGGGGCTCTTCCACCCGAAGAACTCGCCGCCGGACAGGACGGGCGCGGTGAGCGTCCCGACCGGTTCGATCGGCGGCGACTGCCGGGGGCCGCCGCCCAGCGCCTTGGCCTCGCCCGTGTTGAAGATCAGTCCGGCCAGGAACTGGGTGAGGCCCAGCCCCAGGATGTTGATCGCCACGCCGGAGACGATGTGGTCGACGCCGAACGTGACGGTCGCGACCGCGTGCAGCAGCCCGCCCAGCGCGCCGCCCAGGATCCCGGCCAGCACGCCGATCCACGGGCCCCACTGGTAGCCGGCCCACGCCCCGGTCCAGGTGCCGAGGATCATCATGCCTTCCAGGCCGATGTTGATGATCCCCGAGCGTTCCGACCAGAGGCCGCCGAGGCCGGCCAGGAAGATCGGCACCGCCAGCCGCAGGGACGCGCTGACCGTCCCGCTGGAGGTCACGTCGTCCGCGCCGGTCAGCACCCTGACCAGGGAGAGCAGCACCAGCAGCGCGCCCGCCAGCAGCAGGTAGTGCGGCCAGCGCAGCCGCCGCCGCGCCCCGTTCGCCTGTTTGACGGTGTTCTCGACCGCGGTGGTGACGCTCATGAGGGGGCCCCCTTGGCGGCGAGGTCGTGCCCGGTGGCCAGCTCGTCGGCCACGGTCCGCTGCTGCAGCCGGATCTCCCAGCGCCGCACCAGCTCGTAGACGATGACGACGGTCAGGACGACCACGCCCTGCATCACCCCGACGATCTCCTTGGGCACGTCGACCTCCTGCAGCACGTCGGAGGTCTGGTCGAGGAAGGCGAACAGCAGCGCGGCCAGCGCGATGCCCGCCGGATGGTTGCGGCCCAGCAGCGCCACCGTGATCCCGGTGAAGCCCAGGCCCGCCGGGAAGTTCAGCGAGTACTCGTAGGAGGCTCCCAGCAGCTCGGGCATCCCGATCAGCCCGGCCACCGCCCCGGACGCCACCATGGTGATCACGATCATCCGCCGGGCGCTGACCCCGCTGGCCTGCGCCGCGGTCGGGGACAGCCCGGAGACCCGCAGGTCGAACCCGAACCGGGTGTGGTTGACCACCACCCAGAACACCACGCCGACCACGACCGCCATCGGCAGCAGCCCGTACACCTGGCCGGGCAGGTCCGACAGCACCGGCGCGACCACCAGCGCGGTCACCACCATGAACACCACCGCGCCGATCGCGCCCAGCACCAGCCCCGGCGCGGCGCCGGAGCCCTCCCCGCCGGCGGCCTGGCGGCGGTGGACGGAGTACACGATCACGGCGGAGCCGACGATCAGCACCGCGATCAGGCCCGGCCCGGAGAACAGCGCGGTCAGCACGTCGTTGAACGGTCCCACCCGCCCCGAGTCGGGGATCGGCGCGGTCGCCACGTTGTTGCTGCCCGGCCTGACCTCGGCCAGCCGCTGGTCGTTGAGCAGGTAGGCGATCAGGCCGGTCGCGATCGCGTTCAGCATGATCGTCGACAGCACCTCGCTGACCCCGCGGGTGACCTTGAGCACCCCCGCGATCGCCGCCCACAGCCCGCCGATCAGCATCGCCGACAGGATCACCAGGAACTGGCCGATCGGGGCGGGCAGCGTCAGCGCCCCGCCCAGCGCCGCCGACAGCATCGCCGCCAGCCGGTACTGGCCGTCCACGCCGATGTTCAGCAGCGCCATCCGGAACCCGATCGCGACCGCCACCGCCGACAGGTAGTAGCGGGTGGCCCGGTTGAGGATGTCGACGATCGAGTTGTCGGTGGTGCCGTAGTCGATCATGCTGGTGATCGAGCTGAACGGGTCCGCGCCGGTCACCCGGAGCAGCCCCATCGTGATCAGCAGCGAGATCACCAGCGCCAGGACCGGCGCGCCGATCCGCAGCCCCAGGCCGCTCGGCCCGAGCCCCTGCATGACCGCCTTCCACGCGGGCACCGGAGCGGGCTCCGCGGCCGGGGGCTTCTCCGGGGCCTTCTCCAGGTCGGCGGGCGGGGTGTCCTCCGGGGCCTTCTCCGGGCCGCTCACGACGCCGCCTCGTCGACGGCGCCGGTCATCGCCGAGCCCAGTTCCTCGGGGGTGACCGTGCCCGGATCGACCTCGGCGACCAGCCGGCCGCGCAGGATCACGTGCAGGGTGTCCGACATTCCGATGAGTTCCTCGAGATCGGCGCTGATCAGCAGGACGGCCAGCCCGGCGGCCCGGGCCTGGCGCAGGTACTCCCAGATGGCGGCCTGCGCGCCGACGTCGATGCCGCGGGTCGGATGCGCCGCGATCAGCAGCCGCGGATCGCCCGACATCTCCCGCCCCACGATCAGCTTCTGCTGGTTGCCGCCCGACAGCGCGGCGGCGGGCACGTCGATGCCGGGGGTGCGGACGTCGTACTCGCGCACGATCCGGGTCGTGTCGCGGCGCGCGCCCCGCCGGTCGACCCACGGGCCCCGGACGTTGGGACGCTGCGTCTGGTGCCCCAGCATCCGGTTCTCCCAGAGGGCGCCCTCCAGGATCAGCCCGTGCCGGTGCCGGTCCTCGGGGATGTAGGCGATCCCGGCCTCGCGACGGCGCCGCGTGGGCCAGTGCGTGATGTCCTCGCCGCCGTAGCCGACCGTCCCGGCGTCGGCGTTCCGGATCCCCATGATCGTCTCGATCAGCTCGCCCTGCCCGTTGCCCTCGACCCCGGCCAGGCCCACGATCTCGCCGCGCCGGATGCGCAGCGATACCCCGTCGACGACCGGGCGGCCCTCGGGGGTGAGCACGGTCAGGCCGTCCACCTCCAGCTGCACGTCCTCGGTGACCGTGGACTCGCGCAGCTCCGGCGTCGGCAGCTCCGAGCCCACCATCAGCTCGGCCAGCCGCCGCGAGGTCACCTCGCGCGGATCGAGCCGGGTCGCGACCGTCGTCCCGCGGCGCAGCACCGAGATGCTGTCGGCCACCGACAGCACCTCGTCCAGCTTGTGCGAGATGAACAGCACGGTGAGCCCCTCGGCGCGCAGCTCCCGCAGGTTGCCGAACAGCTCCTCGACCTCCTGCGGGACCAGGACGGCGGTGGGCTCGTCCAGGATCAGCACCCGGGCGCCCCGGTAGAGCACCTTGAGGATCTCCACCCGCTGCCGGTCGCCCACGCCCAGCGACTCGACCAGCACGTCGGGGTCGACCCGCAGCCCGTACTGCTCCGACATCTCCCGGATCCGCCCGCGCGCCCCGGCGAAGTCGATCCGGCCGCGGCGGCGCGGCTCGGCGCCCAGGATCACGTTCTCCAGCACGGTCAGGTTGTCGGCCAGCTTGAAGTGCTGGTGGACCATGCCGATGCCGCGGCCGATCGCGTCCGCCGGGGTGCGGAACGACACCTGCCGCCCGTCGATCTCGATGGTGCCCTCGTCCGGACGCTGCATCCCGTACAGGATCTTCATCAGCGTGGACTTGCCGGCGCCGTTCTCCCCGCACAGCGCGTGCACCTCGCCGCGCTCGATGGTCAGATCGACGTCGCGGTTGGCCACCACGCCGGGAAAACGCTTGGTGATCGATGTCAGCCGTACGGCCGGCATCTCCTCAGGCACGAGTGCCCCTCCTGACTCGCTGTCGGCGGTCGCGCGCGGCGGGATCGATCGCGCGGCCCGCGGACGCGTTCCGGCGCCTCGCCCGTCACGGAAGTCCCTCGGTGACGAGAGTCCCACACGGGGAGGCGCCGGGGTGTGCTCACGCGGACCGCGGCCGGACCGATCAGGGCTTGACCGGGACCTGGATCTTGCCGGCCGTGATCTCGGCCTTGTAACCGTCCAGCTTCGTCTTGATGTCGTCCACCTTGTTGCCGGAGGCGGAGAAGCCGACGCCGTCGTTGGTCAGGTCGTACTTCTTGGTGCCCGGCTTGAAGGTGTTGGTGCTGACCGAGTTGACAAAGTCGAAGACCGCCAGGTCCACCCGCTTGATCATCGAGGTCAGGATGTAGTCCTTGGCCTCGGCCACCGCGGGCTGGTTGTACTGGTCGGAGTCGACCCCGATGGCCCACTTCTTGGCGCCGCCCACGGTCTTGATCACGCCGATGCCGGCGCCGCCGGCGGCGTGGTAGATGACGTCCGCGCCCGCGTCCAGCTGGCCCTTGGCCGCCTCGTTGCCCAGCGCCGGGTTCTTGAAGCCGTCGAAGTTGGGCGGCTGGGTGAGGTACTTGGCCGGCAGGATCTTGACGTCCGGGCGGGCGTGCTTGGCGCCCGCCTCGTACCCGGCCTGGAACTTGTGGATCAGCGGCACGTTCACGCCGCCGATGAAGCCGATCGTGCCGCTCTTGGACTTCAGCGCCGCCGCGGCGCCGACCAGGAACGAGCCCTGCTCCTCGGAGAAGCACGCGCCCAGCACGTTGGGGCCCTCGACCTTGCACTGGTCGGCGTCCACGACCAGGAACTTGGTGTCGGGGAAGTCCTTGGAGATCTTGTTGATCGCGTTGGTGTAGGCGAACCCGACGCCGATCACCGGGTTGTAGCCCTTGTTGGCCAGCAGCCGCAGCCGGGACTCCTTGTCGGCGTCCGGCTCGTCGGGCTTGGCGGAGATCTCCTCCGTCGTGATGTTCAGGGTCTTCTTGACCCGGTCCAGGCCCGCGGCTGCGGAGTCGTTGAACGACTGGTCGCCCCGGCCCCCGATGTCGAAGGCCAGCCCGACCTTCAGCGTCTTCTTCCCGCCCTCGGCGCCCGCGTCGTCGGCTTTCTTGCCACCGCACGCGGCAGCGCCGAGCACCAGCGCTGCGCCCGTCAGGGTGACGAGCGGGATCTTCATTGCACGGCGCAAGGCAGCGCTCCTTCCGTTCCCCTGAAATCGATCGGACGCTACCCCGCAAATCACGGAAATCGCCCACGCTGCACCGTTTCGCAACGCGTCCGTTACCAAGGTGTAGGTCTAGATCACCACAGGTCAGGACACGGACACCGAGATTCGGGGAGGGATCGCGCGCGGCGGGGACGAGGGGCGGGAAGGCGGTGACGGCGCAGGACGCGAGCGCGGGGGGACCGAGGGGAGGAAGGGAGAGAACCGGACTCGCGGGGAACGGGCCGGTCAAGCCGGGGCGGCCGGTCAAGCTGAGCCGGACGGTCAGGCCGCGGCGGCCGGTCAAGCCGGGGCGGCCCGTTCAGGCCGCAGCGGCCATTCAGGCGAGCGCCGCGCCCTCCACCGAGGTCTCGGCCTCGGCGGGACGGCCGCCGTCCCACAGCGCCGTCAGCGCCGTGGCCGTCAGCACCCGCACGCCGACCGCGATGCAGCTCTCGTCGACGTCGAAGTCGCCGCGGTGCAGGTCGTACTCGTCCGACGAGCCCGGGGTGCGCACGCCCAGCCGGGCCAGCGCCCCGGGGATCGACTCCAGGTACCAGCCGAAGTCCTCGCCGCCCAGGCTCTGCGGGGTCGGCACGGCGGCCTCCTCCCCCAGCACCTGCGCCGCGGCGTCCCGGAACATCTGCACGCTGGCCGCCTCGTTGACGGTCGGCGGCACGCCCCGCACGTACTCCAGCGACGCCTCCACGTCGTAGGCGGCCGCCACCGACTGCAGCAGCGCCTTCATCATCTCCGGGGCCCGGTGCCAGGCCTGGTCGTCCAGGCAGCGGACGGTGCCCTCGGCGATGCCGTCGTCGGGGATCGCGTTGGCCACCGACCCCGCCGACACCCGGCCCCACACCAGCGACAGGCTGGAGCGCGGGTCGACCCGCCGGGACAGCGCCGACGGCAGCTCGGTGACGATCTTGGCCAGCGCGTAGACCAGGTCGGCGGTCAGGTGCGGGCGCGCGGTGTGGCCGCCGGGGCCGGTCACCTTCACGTACACCTTGTCGCACGCCGCCGTGATCGGACCGGACCGCAGCCCCAGCTGCCCGACCTCGGTGCGCGGGTCGCAGTGCAGCGCGAACGCCCGGTCGACGCCGACGATGCCCCCGGCCGCCATCACGTCCAGCGCCCCGCCCGGCGTCTCCTCGGCGGGCTGGAACAGCAGCCGCACCCGGCCGGGCAGCAGCCCCGCCCGCGCCTGCTGCGCCAGGAACAGCCCGGCGCCCAGCACCATCGCGGTGTGCACGTCGTGGCCGCAGGCGTGCGCCACCCCCGGGACGGTGGAGCGGTAGGGCACGCCCTCCTTCTCGTCCTGCAGCGGCAGCGCGTCGATGTCGGCGCGCAGCGCGACCGTGGGACCGTCCTCGGGGCCGACGTCGCAGATCAGGCCGGTGCCGCGGGGCAGGATCCGCGGGCTCAGCCCGGCCTCCTCCAGCCGCTCGGCGATCTGCTTGGTGGTGCGGTACTCGGCGTACCCCAGCTCCGGGTGCATGTGCAGGTCGCGGCGGAACGCGACCAGCGCGTCCTCGTACCGGGCCAGGAAGGCGTCCAGCTGCAGTTGCAGGGCGGCCCCGCCCAGCGCGGCGGAGACGTCCCGGGCCGGCGGCCGCGACGGGTCCGCCCGGGTGGACGGGTCGAGCCGCCCGCCCGGCGCCGGCAGGCCGGCGGCCGGCCGTTCCGTGCCCGGCGGCCCGGCGTCCGACCGCTCCGCGCCCGCGGCGCCGCCGCCCGCCGTGCTCTGCTCCGCCGCCGGGGCGGTGGGTGGTTCAAGGCCGGGCATCACCCCGGGCCGCGGTTGGGTCATCTGCGCCCCCTGCGCGAGGGCGGAGCCGAACGGCCTCCGCCCGTTGTTTGTGTGTTCGTCGCCGGCCGCGCCGCCCTCCGGGGCGGCCGCCCCGGGATCCTCAGCCCCCGGCATCGGCCACCTCCCCGAGGGTGACGAACCTGTCCTGCTCGAACTCCTTGATCGCCGCGTCGACCATGTCCGACACGGTGCCGCCCTCGGCGCGGATCGCGCGCTGGCGCTCGTACGGAGCCCCGTACTCCAGGACCTCCCCGGCGACCTTGAGCTCCTCGGAGCAGCCGAGCCGGTCGGCGACCGGCTCCAGCTCGCGGATCAGCTCGTAGATGTCGTCGCGGAGGGGGGCGGTGCCGCCCGCGTCGTCGGTGATGACGATGGCGTCGAGCCCGTACCGGGTGGCGCGCCATTTGTTGTCGCGCACCACCCAGGCCGCCGGCCGCGGCAGCGTGTAGCCGCGGTCGAGCTGCTGTTCGAAGAGCGTGACCAGGCTCTGGCAGAGCGCCGCGGCCATGCCCAGCTCCCGCATGGTGGGGATCCCGTCGAACATCCGGATCTCGACGGTGCCGAAATCAGGATGCGGGCGGATGTCCCACCACACCTCCTTGATGCTCCGGATGGTACCCGCACGCAGCAAGGTGTCCATGTAGTCCTCAAACGCCGCCCAGTCGTCCAGCAGATGCGGCGGCCCGGCCGTCGGGAGCTGGCCGAACACCACCGCGCGGCTGGAGGCCAGCCCGGTGTCGTTGCCGCTCCAGTACGGACTGGAGGCGGTGAGGGCGAGGAAGTGGGGCAGGTAGGCCGACAGCGCGTTGACGATCGGGATCGCCTTGTTCACGTCGGTCACCCCCACGTGGACGTGCACGCCGAAGGTCTGGATGCGCCGGGCCAGCCACTGCATCTGCTCGATCAGCTCGGCGTAGCGCTGGATGGGCGCCATGACCGCGTCCCGCCAGTCGCTGATGGGGTGCGTGCCCGTGCAGGCCAGGGTGAGGCCGCGGGCGGCCGCGGCGGTGCGCAGCTCGGCGATCGTGGCGGCCAGGTCGTCCTTGGCCTGCCCGACGGTGTGACAGATGTCGGTCACGATCTCGACCGTCGACTCCATCAGCTCGTGCCGGATCTTGGGGTTGTCACCGCCCTCGCTGAGCGACGGCAGGGCGGCCAGCACCTCGCGGGCGTCCTGCCGCAGGTACCGGGTCTCCGCGTCGACGAGCTGGAGCTCCCACTCCACGCCCAGCGTCGCGCCGCGCGATGGGTTGAAGTCAATGGCCACGGCCAACCTCCGTCCACAATCCTCGCAGGTCGATGCGTGGCACGTGGCGCAATTCAGCCAGCGGGTCCCTAAGCCTGAACAAACGCGGATCCAGGCCGGGGCGTCGCACCCCATCATGGCGCCCAGTGCCCGCACCCATCGGGAAACCATGCCCTAAGCGGATCATTTGACTCGTACGGACGGGCGCCGATCACACCCCGTCACCCTTTTCGGTCATCGACCGACCAGCAATGCATGACCCGAACAGACTAGTCCGCCCGTCCGGAAATCAATGTGGCAACTCTGGGTAACGACGCCATGGCGCTGAGTGTCACGACTGTTCGGTGGGGGCATGGCCTGGGCGGCGGCGGAGCGGCCATGGCGCCCCTGTCCGGGCGCCACCGGGCGAGATGCCCGAAAACGCCGTGTACACGGGCTCCGGAGTAGTGACACAGGCATGCCTGATCTTCCGGACACGTCGCCTAGTCTTCTACTCTGCTGGAGATCACGAGCCGTGTGCGGGGCGACCGGAACGAGGGGCGGAAGCTTGCGAGCACAGCCACTGCCGACACAGTCGCGGGGAGGGCGGGCATGAGGCGTCCGGGACGGGGCGCCGCGGCGCTCGCCGTGCCACTGGTCACCGCGTCGTTCCTCGCGCCGCTCGACGCGCCGGGCGCGAACGCCGCCGCGCCGGCGGCCGGGCGGACGCCGGAACCGGCCAAGCCGAAGGAGCCGGTGGGCGGACCGCAACTGGGCGGCCGGGGCGTGATCGTCAACGCCGCGTCAGGGGTGCCCGCCGCACCGAAGATCAAGGCGTCCTCGTGGATCGTCGCCGACGCCGGCAGCGGCGAGGTGCTGGGCGCCAAGGACCCGCACGGGCACTACCTGCCCGCCAGCGCCATCAAGACCCTCACCACGCTCGCGCTCGTCCGCAGGCTGAACCCGGCGCAGATGGTCCTTCCCACCCAGGCGACCTGCGACGTCGAGGGCACCAAGGTCGGCATGACCACCAAGATGCAGTACAAGGTCTCCGACATGTTCTACGCGCTGATGATGATGTCGGCCAACGACGCCGCGCTCGGGCTCGCGCAGGCCAACGGCGGCCTGGAGAAGACCCTAGCCGACATGAACGCCGAGGCGCGCCGGATCAACGCCCACGACACCCTGGCCGGCTCCCCCAACGGCCTGGACAAGGACCTCGGGCTCACCGTCAAGACCCAGCACACCTCGGCCTACGACCTGGCGCTGATCCTGCGCGAGGGCCTGAAGATCCCCGACTTCCGCAAGTACACCGAGACCATCGACCACCCCTTCCCGGCCCCGCCCACCAAGAAGGAGCGCAAGCGGGGCAAGAAGACCGGCGGCTACCCGATCCACACCCACAACCGGATGCTCCCCGGGCAGTCCCAGGCGTACAAGGGCATGATCGGCGGCAAGAACGGCTACACGATCGCGGCCCGGCAGACGTTCGTGGCGGCGGCCGAGCGCGACGGCCGCACCATCGTGATCTCGCTGATGCGGGCCGACGAGCAGCCCTCCCGCCTGGCCAAGGAACTCCTCGACTGGGGTTTCGCGGCGGCCGGCAAGGCCAGGCCGGTGGGCACGCTGGTCCCGCCCGGCGACCCGGACGCCGCCAAGAAGAAGTCCTCGGACAAGAACCTGCTGCCGACCAACCCGATCACGCACGACGACTCGGCCGGGGGCTGGGGCCTGCTGGTGGCCGGGGGCGCGGCGGCCGTGGGCGTGGCCGGCGGGCTGCTGTTCCTGGGCATGCGGCGCCGCCGCGACGACGACGAGCCGCCGCCGCCCGGCGAGACCTCCGAGCCGGTCGGCGCCGGAGAGCGCTGATCCGCGCCCATCGGTGAGGGTGCCCGCACTGGTGGGCGTCCGGGGTCCCGGCCTACGCTCGAAATGGTGCCGGTCACCGCGTCGCCGCCGCTGGACGGCGGGCCGGTGCCGTGTGGAGGAAGCGCCGTGTCCCCTGACCACGCCCGTCCGTCCCCGGTCGCGACGGAGCATCCCAACACCTGCCTGATCCGGGACGGCTACACCGCCTTCGACAAAGGCGACATGGAGATCATCCGCACCCTGCTGCACGACCGGGTCGTCCACCGGGTGCAGGGCCGCGGCCCGCTGTGCGGCGACTACCGCACGCCCGAGGAGGTCCTCGGCTTCTACGTCCGCGTGTTCGAGCTGTCGGGCGGGACGTACCGCTCCGAACCGTACGCGGTCATGGCGGGCGACGGCTACGGCGTCGCGCTCGTGCACACCTACGCCGAACGGCCCGGGAGGGTCCTGGACGGCCGCGCGGTGGACGTGTTCCGGATCGAGGACGGCCGGATCACCGAGATCCGCACGCTCGCCGAGGATCAGTACGCCGACGACGCCTTCTGGTCCTGACCGCGCGGCTCCCGGCGGCGCCGCCCATCGCGGGCCGGCCGCTCGTCGCGGGCGGGCTGCTCGTCCTGGGCGGGCGCGGGCCGTACCGCCGCCGAACGGTCCTCCGGGCCGGACCGCCCGGCTTCACCGCCCGGCCCCTCGGGGTCGCGGGCGGCCGAGTCGCCGTCGGAGCCGCCGTCCGCGGAGCCGCCGTCCGCGGAGTCGGTGGTGGCGTCCGCGCTGAGCACGGCCCGCCGGGTCGCCGTCCACGCCGCCGTGAACATCAGGAACCGCGACACGATGTTGATCCAGATCATCAGCCCGACCAGCACCGCGAACGAGGCGTACACCGGGTTGCTGGTGACCCTGTCCAGCAGGAACGCCGCGACCTGCTTGAGCAGCTCGAAGCCCAGCGCGCCGAACAGCGCGCCCCGGTAGATCGTCCGCCAGGGCGCCCGGGTGCCCGACAGCCGGGAGAACAGCACCAGGAACACCACCGCGTCGAAGGCGATCGCCACGGCCAGCGACAGCAGCCGCAGCGCCACGCCCGCCCCGGGCACCTCGTCCCAGCCCAGCCAGCCCAGCACCGTGTGCGTGGCGGAGCCGGTGACCGTCGACACCGCCACCCCGGTGATCAGCATCGCGCCCAGGAAGAGCAGGACACCGGCGTCCCGCACCCGCATCACCAGGAAGTTGCCCTCCGGCTGCGGCGGGTTGTCCCAGATGTCGCGCAGCGCCTCCCGCAGCATCTGGACGAAGCCCAGCCCCGTGAACAGCAGCGCGACCAGGCCGACCAGCCCGACGGCGGTCTTGGAACTGGCGATCTGCTCCACCTGGAGCCGGTCCTTCAGCCCCGGCAGCAGGTCCTCGACGGCCTGCACGAAGTAGGCGCGGGCCTCGTCGCTCACCCCGAGCAGGTAGCCGAGCAGCGCGTACGCCAGCGCCAGCAGCGGGAAGAACGACAGGAACCCGTAGCAGGTCAGCGCCGCCGCCAGCCGGTCGCCGCGGCGGTCCTGGTAGCGCCCGTACGCGCGGCCCAGGTGGTCGAGCCAGGGCCAGCGGGCCCGGCCGGCGCGCAGCAGCCTCTCCCCCGCCTCCCAGGACGCCTCGATCCGGCCCCAGGCCCTGCCGATCAACTGGCGCATGTACCCCGTCTACCCCGCTGCGGCCGGACGATGCTCCGCTTTGTGATCATCCGGTCACCCGGGGAGGGGCGCGGCGGTCAGCCGGTGGCCGGCGCGGCGCCGGCGTCCGGCGCGGAACCGAACCCGAAGTGCCGCCGGGGCCGCCACACGCCGTCGGCGCCGTGCTCGTACACCGAGAAGCCGCGGACCTCGAAGGCCGCCTCGTAGCCCGCCAGGTCCTTGTACGCCTGGTCCATGACCTCCTCGGGGAGGTGGTGCGCGACCGTCACGTGCGGGTGGTACGGGAACTCCAGCTCCCGCGCCAGCGGCCCCGTCAGCACCCGCCCCTGCAGCCGCTCGCACCCGCCGATGCCCTCGGCCAGCGCGACGAACACCACCGGCGACACCGGCCGGAACGTGGCGGTGCCGCGCAGCCTGATCCCGAACGGCCGCTCGGTGGCCGCGACCGCGGACAGGTGGTCGTCGATCGCGGCCAGCGCGGCCGGGCCGCCGCCCACCTCGGTGGGCGGCACCAGCGTGATGTGGGTCGGGATGGCGTGCGCCAGCGGATCGCCGAGGGCGGCCCGCATGCGCTGCAGCTGGGCGCCGAACGGGTCCGGGATCGGGATCGCCACCCCGATCACGCGCGAGCCCTCGACGCCCCTGGGCGCGGCCCCCCAGACCCCTTGAAGGGCCCTGGACCCCGCCCCGCCCCTGCCTGCGTGCCTCCTGGGCGCGGTCCCCCGGACGCCCAGAAGGACTCCGCCTCTGTCAGCGTTGCCCCTGGAAGCGGTCCCCCGGACCCCCTGAAGGGCTCCGTCCTCGTCAGCGTTGCCCCTGGGGGCGGTCCCCCGGACCCCCAGAAGGGCTCCGCCCCTGTCAGAGGCCACGTCCCGCGAACCCCACCCGATCACGCACGACCTCCATGGTCCCCCGGGCGACCGCGCCCGCGCGGGCGGCGCCCTCGGCCAGGACGCGGTCCAGCTGCTCCTGGTCGGCCAGCAGCTTCAGCGTCCGCTCGCGGATCGGGGTGAAGGTGTCGAGCACCAGCGCGGCCAGGTCCTTCTTGAACTGGCCGTAGCCCGAGCCCTCGTACCGGCGCTCCAGATCCGCGATCGGCACGCCCTCCAGCGCGGAGTAGATCCGCAGCAGGTTGGCGATGCCCGCCTTGTTCTCCTCGTCGAAGCGCACGTCGGTGCCCGTGTCGGTGACCGCGCGCATGATCTTCTTGCGCATCGGGCCGGGCTCCTCCAGCACGTCGATGATCCCCTGGGGGGACGAGGCCGACTTGCTCATCTTGGCCGTCGGCTCCTGCAGGTCGGTGATCTTGGCGGCGGCCTCGGGGATGTAGGCCTCCGGCGGCACGAACGTCTCGCCGAAGCGGTGGTTGAACCGCTGCGCCAGCGTGCGGGTGAGCTCCAGGTGCTGGCGCTGGTCCTCGCCGACCGGCACGTGGAACACCCGCTCGCCGGGGCCGGGCGCGGGCGTGTAGAGCAGGATGTCGGCGGCCTGCAGGATCGGGTAGGTGAACAGCCCCACCGTGGTGCCGGCCGTGCCCTGCTTGGACGACTTGTCCTTGAACTGGGTCATCCGGCCCGCCTCGCCGAACCCGGTGATGCAGCCCAGGATCCAGGCCAGCTCGGCGTGCTCGGGCACCTGGCTCTGCACGAACACGGTGGCGCGCTCGGGGTCCAGGCCCATCGCCAGCAGCTGGGCGGCGGCGACCCTGGTACGGCGGCGCAGCGTCTCCGGATCGTGCTCCACGGTGATCGCGTGCAGGTCGACCACGCAGTAGAACGCCTGGTGGGAGTTCTGCAGCGCGACCCACTGCCGTAGCGCGCCCAGGTAGTTGCCGAGGTGGAAGGAGTCGGCGGTGGGCTGGATGCCGGACAGCACGCGCGGGATCGCGGTGCCCGCCTCGCCGGCGGACGCGGCGCCGTCCGCGGGGACGGCGGTGCTGGTCGGGCTGGGCGCTTCGGACATGTGCACGGATCGATTCTCTCAGGCCCCGTTCGAGGCGATGTCACTGGCAGGGGCACCGTCCGGGGCCGAGGCCCCGGAGACGCCGCCGGCGGCCGGGACGGCACCGGCCCGGTGGACGCCCGGACCGGCCACGAACCGCGACGGCCCCGTCCCGTCCTGTGCGGGCGGTGCTTCGGCTCCCGGCGGCTGCGGTGCCGGGGATTGCTGCTGCGGTACGACGCGCACGCGCGCCACCCGGCGGCCGTCCATGCGGACGACCGACAGCCGGCAGCCGGGAGCGTCCACGGCGTCGCCCTCGGCGGGGATCCGCCCGAGCGCGGCCATCACGTGGCCGGCGACCGTCTCGTACGGCCCGGCGGGCAGCCGGACGCCGGTCTCGGCGGCGAAGTCGTCGAGGTTGAGCAGACCGTCGACCTCCACCACCCCACCGTGCAGCCGTTGCGCTTGCGCGTCCTGCACATCATATTCGTCGCGGATGTCGCCGATGAGTTCCTCGACCAGGTCCTCCAGGGTGACGATTCCGGCAGTGCCGCCGTACTCGTCCATGACGATCGCCAGGTGGTGGCCGTCCCGGCGCATCTCCGACAGCACCGGCAGCACCCGCTGGGACGCCGGCAGGTAGAGCACCGGCCGCACCAGCTCGCCCACCGGCACGTCCCGGTCGGCCGGGCCCGGGACCAGCAGGTCGCGGATGTGCACGAAGCCGATCACCTCGTCGTGCGAGACGCGGCAGACCGGGAAGCGGGAGTGCGGGCTGCCGGCGGCGATCCGGGCGGCGGCCGCGAGGGGCAGCGCCGCGTCCAGGAACTCCACCTCGGTGCGCGGCACCAGCACCTCGCGCAGCGGGCGCTTCCCGGCGGCGAAGACCTCCTCGATCAGCGCCCGCTCGTCGGCGGTGAGCTCGGTGTTGGCGGCGACGAGGGCGCGGACCCGCTCGGCGGTGATCCGCTCGCGGAGCGCGGCGGGGTCGGTGCCGGTGATCCGGGCGACCAGGTCGGTGGTGCGCGTCATCACGCGGACCAGCGCCCGCGCGGGCGTTCTCGTACGCGCCGCGGCACGGGTGCGGGGGTGATCGCCGGTGTGCTCGTCCATGGCCGGTGTCCGCTTCCTCCGAGCCGGCCGGGGGCCGCCGGGCGGTGAGACTGCCAGGCTCGCAGGTTTCCTTGGCGATCCGTAGTTTCCCGTCATGATTCCTTGATGATCATGATGATTGAGTGGAGTGATCATTAGTGATGTGGGGTGTCCTCAGAGATCTGGCGTGGCGGGGGTGGGCGGGGGGCCGGTGGGGGTAGTGTGGGCGTCGAACATTCGTTCGGTCCCCTGCCGGTCCTGTGCCCGTGAGAGGATCCCCTGGTCCCGTGAGCCGCAAGCAGAGCCGCATGCAGCTCCTGGCCGATGGTGAGACCGGCCGGACGGCGTGCGCCCAGACGGTGCTGCGTGAGGGAGTGGACGAAAAGACCGGTCATGTGCTGACGGTGGCCGAGTTGGCCGCCCGGACGGGCTGGTGCGCGGACCTGGCGGGCCGGATGGCCGCCGCCGTGCTGACCCAGCGCTGGACAGCCGCCGACGTGGCCGCCCTGACCTCGGGGGTGGACGCGGCCGGCAAGGCGTTGCCGTCACACGCATGGATGGCGCTGCGCCGCCTGGGCTGGGACGTGCCGGATGGCGCCTTGCCGGAGGGGGTGCGGGTCAACGACCGGATCAGGCGGATGGCCCAGGAGCAGGCCGGGCGGCTGCTGCGGTCGGTGCGGTGGCGAACCGCGCTCACCGCCGGGATCCTGACAACCTGGCCCGCCGCCCCGAACAAGCGCACCGTCGCCGAGTGGGACGCGGTGCGCGCGGCAGTGCCTGATGGTAGGGGTCTGCCGGGCAGTGTGATCAAGGCCCGCACCCGGCAGATCGCCAGGTTCGAACGCGCACACGGCCGCCTTCCCGTGGATGTGTTCGAGTTGGAGGGCGTGCCGAACTCGGCGCGGGTGCTGCTGCTGGCCGCGTGCGACGCCCAGCAGGCCACCCTCGCCCGGCACGAGAGCGACCCCGGCCGGGCGGTGCTGCGGGTGCAGTTGCCCACCCGGCCGGACCCGCGGTCCTACGCCGATTGGACGTGGGTGTCCTGCCCGATCGTGCTGCCGTCCACGGTCCCGGCCAGGGCGGTGCTGCATCTGCCCACCCTGCGCCCCACCGTGTGCCCCAGCGGCGCCAAGGTGCGGGCCGACCTGGCCTTCACCCACGCCGTCCCCGCCGCCCGGCGCACCGGGCACACCATCGCGCTCGGCGTGGACTGGGGCCTGAACACGTTGCTGTCGGCGGGGGCGTGCCGCCTGCACCCCGACGGGCGCATCACCGCCATGGGCCACGGCGGCCAGTTCCGCGCAGGTGGGGTGCTGGGCAAGGGCCATCGGCTGCGCCGCCAGTCCGAACGCCTGCACGCCAAGATCTCCCACTACGAGTGTCTGGCTCCCCACCTGGCCCACCAGCACGAGCAGATCAGCGGCCAGGTCGGCGGCCGGGCAGCCTCCGCCGACGACCAGGAATTGGTGGCGGCGGTCAGGCATTCCCTCCTGGTGGCCGAGCTCAAGCACACCTCAGCCCGCCGGACCGGCTTGAACGCGGCGCTGGCGTGGGCGGCGGCCCGCTGGGCGGCCGATCAGGCCATCGCCGCCCGAGCGAGCGTGATCTATCTGGAGGATCTGCGCTCGATGGAGGCCAAGGGCCAGGGGCGCACCCACAACACCCGCATGTCCCAGACCGTGCGCGGGCAGATCACCGACCGGTTGCGGCACATCGCCGCCGAACACGGCATCGCCGTGGTCACCGTCCCACCCCGCAACACCTCCAAGCACTGCCCGGCCTGCCTGGTCCCCCTCAGGCACTGCAAGGCCCCCGACCGGCCCACCGAGCCGGGGTGGAAGTGGGCCATCTGCCCCGCCCCCTCCTGCGGCTGGCAGGGTGACCGCGACCAGGGTGCCTGGCGGCGCATCGCCGCCCGCGGCTTGACCCACCAGGCCACGACCGTGGTCGACCGGGCCGGCGGCCGCATGGCCATCGGCTCGGTGGTGGACACGCTCGAAGCCCACGCCATCATCGCGGCCCCCACCACGTGCCGGGGTGACCGGGCGGATAGGTCGAAGACCGATCCGACCCGCCCCCGCAAGACGCATCACCACTCCCGCCCCGTGCCCAGGCGACGCGGGGTTCCCTCTCCCGACCGACCACCCGGCACCCAGCCGGGGCCGGCGGGCCGGCGTCCGGAGGGACACGCCCCCCAGGACCCGACGACCGCACCGGCACTGCCCCGCGCGGCTCGACGGAACCAGGACGTGACCACGATCAGCATCACCCCCACCACCACACGGCCACACCGGCCGCGCGGAGCGGCGCTGGGCGCAGGATTCCACCTGCACGCCCACGCCACCCCACCCCGGTGGACACACCCCCGCCACACACCGCGCATGGCCAGGGATCCCTAAGCTGATCAGAGACGCTACCGGTTGCGCCGTCCCCAGCTAGCCTGGACGGCGTCCCGCGGGCCCCGGGGTGGGCCGATGTCCGCGCGACCCCGCGACGCCAACCGACCAGGAGGTCTTTTCCGTGAAGCTGCTCGTCACCGGAGGCGCCGGTTACATCGGCAGCGTCGTCTCCGCCCAGCTCCTGGAGGCGGGCCACGAGGTCGTGGTCCTGGACGACCTGTCCACCGGGCACGCGGACGCGGTCCCCGAGGGCGCCCGGCTGGTGCGCGGCACGCTGCGGGACGAGGCGGCCGGGGTCCTGGAGGGCGGCGGCTTCGACGCCGTCCTGCACTTCGCGGCCAGGTCGCTGGTCGGCGAGTCGGTGCAGAAGCCCGGCCTGTACTGGGACAAGAACCTGGGCGAGTCGCTGGCGCTGCTGGAGGCGATGCGCGGCGCCGGCGTGCGGCGGATCGTGTTCTCCTCGACGGCGGCGACCTACGGGGAGCCGGAGTCCACGCCGATCCTGGAGACCGACCCGACCCGTCCGACCAACCCGTACGGGGCGTCCAAACTGGCGATCGACACGGCGCTGGCCGAGTACGCCCGGCTGCACGGCATCGGCGGGGTCTCGCTGCGCTACTTCAACGTCGCCGGGGCCCGGCTGGCCGGGGACGGCGGCCGGAGCCAGGGCGAGCGGCACGCGGTGGAGACCCACCTGATCCCCAACGTGCTGAAGGTGGCGCTGGGCGAGAAGGAGTCGGTGAACCTGTTCGGCGAGGACTACCCCACGCCCGACGGGACCTGCGTCCGCGACTACATCCACGTCGTCGACCTGGGCGCGGCGCACCTGCTGGCGCTGGAGGCGTGCGCGCCGGGCGCGCACCAGATCTTCAACCTGGGCAACGGCAGCGGCTTCTCGGTCCGCGACGTGATCGAGGTGTGCCGGGCGGTCACCGGGCACCCGGTCCCGGTCGAGGTGAGCCCGCGCCGGGCCGGCGACCCCGCGGTGCTGGTGGCGTCCTCGGAGAAGATCAGGACGGGGCTGGGCTGGAAGCCCGAGCGGGACCTGCGCGCCATGGTCGAGGACGCCTGGACGTTCGTCCAGCGGTCCCGATGACCGAAGAAGGCACGGCGACGCTGACGGCGGCGTTCACCGAGGCGTACCGGCGGGCGCCCGAGGGCGTCTGGCACGCCCCGGGCCGGATCAACGTGATCGGCGAGCACACCGACTACAACGACGGGCTCGTCCTGCCGTTCGCGCTGGCCCGCGGGGTCTCGGCGGCGGCGGCGCGGCGCGACGACGGCGTGCTGGAACTGCGCTCTTTGCAGGCCGCCGACGCCGGGGTCACGGTCGTCCTGGACGGCGCGGGCCCCGAGACCGCCGGCGGCTGGGCGGAGCGCGAACGCTGGGCGGCCTACCCGTTCGGCGTGGCGGCGCTGCTGCGCGAGCACGGCGTCGGCGGCGCCTCCGTCCTCTTCGACTCCGACCTGCCGCAGGGCGCGGGCCTGTCGTCGTCGGCCGCGCTGGAGTGCGCGACCGCGCTGGCGCTGTGCGAGCTGTACGGGCTGGACGGCCTGGCCGCCGACCGGGCGGGCCTGGCCCGGATCGCGCAGCGGGCCGAGAACGAGTACGTCGGCATGCCCTGCGGGATCATGGACCAGTCGGCCTCGCTGCTGTGCACCGCCGGGCACGCGCTGATGCTCGACTGCCGCACCGGCCTGTCCGCGCAGGTCCCGCTCGACCTGCCCGGCAAGGACCTGGCGCTGCTGGTGGTCAACACCCGCGCCCGGCACACCCTCACCGACGGCGGCTACGGGCGGCGCCGCGCCGAGTGCGAGCGGGCCGCCGCGCTGCTGGGCGTCCCGGCGCTGCGCGACGTGAAGGACCTCCCCGCGGCGCTGGACCGCCTCGCCGACCCGGTGCTGCGCCGCCGCGTCCAGCACGTGGTCACCGAGAACCACCGGGTCGAGGCGACCGCCGGGCTGCTGCGCGCCGGGGCCGAGACCGAGCTGGGCGCGCTGCTGACGGCCTCCCACCTGTCCCTGCGCGACCAGTACGAGATCTCCTGGCCGGAGGCCGACCTGACCATCGACACGGCGCTGCGGGCCGGGGCCCGCGGCGGGCGGATGGTGGGCGGCGGGTTCGGCGGCTCGGTGATCGTGCTGACGGCGACCGGGCGGGCCGAGCGGGTCCGCGACGCGATCACCGCCGCGTACCGCGAGCGCGGCCTGGCCGAGCCAGAGTTCGTGGACGCCGTCCCCTCGCCCGGGGCGCGGCGCCTCCCCGCCGCCTGAGCGGCCGCCCGGGACTCGTGCGTCCCGGGCGGCCGGACGGTCACTCCTGTCCCTGCTGCCCCAGCGCGCCCTCGATGTCGGCGCGGAGCCGGGACGCGGTCTCGGCGGCGTCCTGCTCGCCGAGCTCGGTGAAGCCCGCCGCCGCCTCGTCCACCAGGCGCAGCGCCTCCTCGAAGCGGCCCAGCTCGGCCAGCACCCGGGACTGGTCGTAGGACACCCGCGCCGTCTCCCACGTCAGCGCCTGCGGGTTGCCGGCGGGCAGCTCCGCGAGGGCGGCCCTGGCCAGCCCCATCTCGGCCAGGCCCTCCTCCGGCTGCCGGCTCCACAGCCGGCACAGCCCCGCCTGCCTGCGGGTCCGGACGACGCCGTACGGGTCGCCGGCGGCCGCGAACGTCTCCGCCGCCTCGACGAACTTGTCGGCGGCCACGGCGTCCTTGTCGAGCTTCGTCAGGACCTCGCCCGCCAGCTCCAGCAGCCGCGCCGCGAAACCGGGGTCGCCGTCCCGGTCCTCCGCCGCCAGCTCCGTGAACAGCTCGGCCGCCTGCTCCTCGCCCAGCTCCCACTGCGCGTGCGCCAGCACCAGCCGCGCCCTGCGGAACGCCTCCGCGTCTCCGAGGCGCTCCAGCAGCGGCACCGCCTCCTCGGCCGTCTCCGCCGCCTCCAGGTGCCGGCCCGTCGCGTAGTAGCCGTTGGCCAGGTCCAGGCGCGCATAGGCCGCCTGAGGCGCCGCCCCGACCGCCGTGAACCCGGCCACGGCCTCCTCCGCGTCGGGAACCGCGTCCGCCGGACGGTCCATCGCCAGCAGCGCGCTGCCGCGCTCGGCGTGCGCCACCGCGATCATCCACGGGTCGACCGACCGCGCGAACGACACCGTCTCGTCGAAGACCGCCAGCGCGTCCTCCAGGGCCTTGGCGTCCGCCTCCTCGCCCTGGTGGCCCTGGTGCGCCAGCAGCTTGGCCAGCAGCAGCGACGCGTCCACCAGCTGCGGCGTGTCGCCGCTCTCCCGCAGCGCGGCGCGGGCGTCGTGCAGCAACGGGATCGCCTCGTCGCCGCCGCCCCTCCGCAGCAGCGCCCGCGCCCGCATCAGCCCGAGATCGCCCGCGTCGCCCCGCGTCTCCGGGACCAGCGGCTCCAGCGCGGCCAGCGCCTCGTCGGGACGGTCGGCGTTCAGCAGCGAGCCCGCCAGCCGCATCCGCGCCGCGAACGCCCGCCTGCTGCCCGCCGCGTGCTCGTCCAGGTGGGCCACGGCGGCGTTCAGCAGCCCCAGACCCTCCTCGTGCCGCCCCTGACCTGCCTGGATCGCCCCGACACGGCCCAGGGCGGCATGCCGCGCCACCAGATCCCCGGCCTCGGCGTACAGCTCCGCCGCGCGCTCCCACTCGGCCGTCGCCGCGTCGAAGTCGTCCTCGGCGAACCGCTCCACCCCGAGCCCGTCGATCCGCCGCGCCCGCTGCAGCACGGTCGGCGACGCGCCCGCGACCAGCTCGTCGTAGCGCCGCCAGGCCGGGATCGCGCGCTCCACCCGCCCGGCCGACCACTCCTCGTCGCCGATGTCCAGCAGCGCGTCGAGATCGTCGATCTCCGAGAGGTCCGGGACGGGCTCGGCCTCGGGCGCCGGAGCCTCGGCGGGCGCGGCGGGCGCGGCCGCCGCGGGACGGCGGTCGTACTGCGACAGCGGCAGATGCTCGACCACCGGCTCCGCGTCCAGCAGCTCCCGGATGACCCCGCTCTGGAACTCGTTCCCGTTCCGCGCGTCGAACCGCGCCGCCAGCTCCTCCGCCCGCCGCGCCAGCTCCACCCGCAGCTCGCCCACCGGCACCTCCACGGGCTCCCCGCCACCGGTGCCGCGCGAGATCGTCAGCCCGCCGTGCCCGGCCTCCTCCACCCGCCGCAGCAGCAGCGCCGCCGCCGCCGAGAACCGCATGTCCGCGAACGGGCTCGGCGCCTTCTCCAGCCACCCCAGATGCCGCTGGACGATCTCCAGCCCGCGCGCCTCGTTGCCCGTCCGCGCGCAGAACTCCACGTGATCGCCGATGTAGGCGAGCTCGTTCAGCCGCGTCCGGATCAGCCGGTACGCCCGCAGATGCGCGTTCCGGGCCTCCTCGAACCGGCCCGCCCGCACGAACACCGGCAGCAGCGTCGTCAGGATCGACTGCGGCTGCTCCGCGCAGTTCAGCTGCTCGGTCAGCACCGGCTCGGCCACGGCGAGGGCCTCCTCGTCCCGGCCCCGCCAGGCCAGCAACTCCGCCTTCCCGGTCGGATCGCAGCCCGCGCAGTCCGACAGCTCGTCGGGCTGCGTCGTGTGCCACATCGCGAACCAGCGCTCGGCCACCTCACCGCTGCCCAGATGCTGCGCCACCCGCGCCCGCCTGCCGTACACCGCCTGCAGGCTGTGCCCGCCCATCTTGTAGCGGCGCTCCATGTCCTCCAGCACCGACCGGGTCCGGTCCAGCGGCACCTCGGGGAACAGCGTCAGCGAATGCACGATCCACTTGAACTGCCACAGCAGCCGATGCTCGGCCATCTCCCCCAGGCCCGACGGGTCGGCGTCGTACTCCGACAGGCACCGGCTGAACGTCGTGAACGTCTTGATCGGCTCACCGCCGAACTGGTACGCGCTGCCCAGCTCCATCCGCACCTGGAACGCCAGCACAACGTCCCCGGTCTCCTCCGCCCGGCGCAGCGCCTCCTCCGTCAGCACCGTGCGCGCCTCCCCGTACGGAAGGGAGTACGCCCGCTCCATCAGCTCCTGGACCTGCTCAAGGCTCACTTGCCCTCCCCAGAGGATTCACCGCGACCAGAGGATTCACCGTGCATCGCCCATTCCAGGAGACCCAGGAACGAGCGGTTCAACGCCGCCGTGTCGGCGGGACGCAGCGGATGCTGCCCGTACAGCAGCGCCTGCCCGTACAGGCCCTGCACCGCCAGCTCGATCAGGGCGCCCTCGGTCAGCGCCGTCGCCCGCCGCGCCAGCGGATTGCGATGGTTGAGGACCAGCTGCGGACGATCCGCCGCGACCGCCCCGCTCAGCGCCCCCAGCACGTCCGACCACAGATCGTCGGCCATCTCCCTGGCCTCGGACACCTCCGCCTGGTGCCGCGCCGCCCGGCTGGTCAGGTACAGCGCCGGCAGCGACGCCGGATCGAAGTCGCGGATCACCACCTCGCAGCCCAGCCGCTCCACCGCCCGCTGCGCCGCCGCCAGGAACGGCCGCAGCGCCAGCTCCGCCGCCGGATCCAGCACCCCGAACGCGGTCGTCAGCTCCGCCGGGTCCAGCGGGCGCAGCACCGCGTCCGGATCGATCGCCGCCAGCCGCTCGATGATCTCGGTGTCGTGCACGTAGCCGCCGTTCACCAGCCCGACGCCCTGCGCGCCCGACACCGCCGACAGCCGCCGGAACTCCTCCACGCTGGTCACGTACCGCGCGTCGGGATGCCGCCGCCGGAACTCCGCCAGCGTCATCGGCCCCGCCGAGGTCTCGAACTCCAGCCACCCGTGCACGATCCGCAGCATGTCGTCGTCGTGCAGCGCCATCGCCTTGACACCCAGCTGGTGCAACCGCAGGAACCCCCGCAGCCGCGCCGGATCGGTCTCCGACAACCGCACCAGCCACTGCCGCAGCCGCTCCCCCAGCGCCTCCCGCGCCGACTCCAGCAACTCGTCCTCGTACAGCGCCTCCCGGCTCGCCGTCGGCCGCAGCTCCCCCGCGTCCACCACGCACCGCACGAAGAACGCCCACTCCGGCAGCAGCCCCTCGACGCTCTCCGCCAGCAGCATCCGCTTCAGGTAGACGCGGTGCGCGCCGCGCGCCGTCGGCGCCACCGGACGCGGCAGCACGAACGCCACACCGGTCAGCCCCGCCTCGGGCACCTCCAGATCGATCACGTCGAACGGCTCGAACCCGAACAGGTCCGCGCAGTAGGCGTCCAGCGCCCGGCGGCGCCGCGCCGGATCGCCGTGCGCCGCCCGCCACGGCGGCCCCTCGCCCGACACCGGCGCGCCGTCCACCGTCAGCTCCACCGGCAGCAGCGACCCGTACGAGCGCGCCAGCTCCGCCACCACCTCCGGGCTCAGCAGCTCCGCCGAACCCGTGCGCGGACGCAGCGTCACCGTCGTCCCGGGCTCGCCGCGCTCCCCCGGCTCCACCCGGTAGCGGCCGTCGGCGTACCCCGTCCAGCGGACCGCCGCCTCCGGGGCGTCCTCGCGCGCCGACCGGGTCACCACCTCGATCTCGTCCGCCACCAGGAACCCCGACAGCAGCCCGATCCCGAACTGCCCCAGGAAGTCGTGCCGGGCGAAGCCCAGCTCGTCCCGCTTCGAGGAACGGCCGATCGTGGCCAGCAGCCGGTGCACCTCGTCCTCGGTCAGCCCGATGCCGTCGTCGTGGACGCGCAGCCCGCCGCCGTCGAGGGTCTCGATCCGCACCCTCCCGGCCGGCCCGCCGTCGCCGTCCGCGCGGCCGCGCGCGGTGATCGCGTCCACCGCGTTCTGCAGCAGCTCCCGCAGGTAGACCCGCGGACTGGAGTAGAGATGCCTGCTGAGCAGGTCCACCACACCGCGCAGATCTACCTGAAACGCCTGTTCCACCCTGCCGTCCCTTCACCAGCCCGCGCGATCCGCACGCACTCCGCGCCGGCACGAGCCACGGCCGCGGACCGGCCAGTCAGCCTAGTAGCGGCGGCCGACAGACACGCACCCGTTTGTCCCGAGATGCCGAGGGCCCCGGATCGCGCCGCCGCGGCCCGTCAGAGGCGGACGCCCGCGCAGGTCAGATGAGCCCGAGCTTGCGGACCGCGTCGCGCTCCTCGGCCAGCTCGTTCACCGACGCGTCGATCCGCGCCCGCGAGAAGTCGTCGATCTCCAGGCCCTGGACGATCTCCCACTCGCCGTTCCGGGTGGTCACCGGGAAGGACGAGATCAGGCCCTCGGGCACCCCGTACGAGCCGTCCGACACCACGGCCATCGACGTCCAGTCGCCCTCGGCGGTGCCGTTCACCCAGGTGTGCACGTGGTCGATCGCGGCCGACGCGGCCGAGGCCGCCGACGACGACTTCCGCGCCTCGATGATCGCCGCACCGCGCTTGGCCACGGTCGGGATGAAGTCGTTCTCCAGCCACGCCTGGTCGCCGACCGTCTCGGCGGCGCTCTTGCCCGCGATCTCGGCGTGGAACAGGTCCGGGTACTGGGTGGCCGAGTGGTTGCCCCAGATGGTCATCTTCTTGATGTCGGAGACCGACACCCCCGCCTTCTTCGACAGCTGCGCCAGCGCCCGGTTGTGGTCGAGCCGCGTCATCGCGGTGAACCGCGCGGCGGGGACGTCCGGGGCGTGCTGCTGCGCGATCAGCGCGTTGGTGTTGGCCGGGTTGCCGACCACCAGGATCTTGACGTCGTCGGCGGCGCCGGCGTTGATGGCCTCGCCCTGCGGCTTGAAGATCCCGCCGTTGGCCTCCAGCAGGTCGCCGCGCTCCATCCCCTGGGTCCGGGGACGGGCGCCGACCAGCAGCGCGACGTTGGCGCCCTCGAACGCCTTGGCGGCGTCGTCGAAGATGTCGATCCCCGCCAGCAGCGGGAACGCCGAGTCGTCCAGCTCCATGGCGGTGCCCTCGGCGGCCTTCACCGCCTGGGGAATCTCCAGCAGGCGCAGGCGTACCGGGGTGTCGGCGCCCAGCAGCTGGCCCGACGCGATACGGAAGAGCAGCGCGTAGCCGATCTGGCCGGCGGCGCCGGTGACGGTGACGGTGACTGGGGTACGGCTCATTGCCTCTTCTTCTCCTGTGACCGGACGGGCTCAGGCGGCCATCCTTCGATCTCGAACCCGACCGCCCGAGAGGTGGCCCCACGCGGGATTCTCTCGTCGTCGAGATATTTCTCCGCCAGGCTATCGCGCGCCTGCCCCTCCGGTACGCGCAGGTGCGCCACCCGGCACGCCACCCCTCCCCGCCCCGCCCCCGAACACACCGAAGGCCGCCCCGGGATCACCGGAGCGGCCTTCGTCACCCCCGCTTACGCGGGGACAAGGGCGTGTCCGCCCCAACGAGCAACGCCAGGTCCGGACCACCCCCGCTTGCGCGGGGAGTACACGGCCCGATACTAGCCGTTGACCTTCTTCTGGAGGTTGGTGTCCAGGGCCTCGAGGAACTCCTGCGTCGTCAGGAAGGGAGTCGAGTCGCCGACGAGCAGGGCCAGGTCCTTGGTCATCTGGCCGCCCTCGACGGTCTCGATGCAGACCTGCTCCAGCTTGCGGGCGAAATCAGTGACTTCGGGCTGGTTGTCGAGCTTGCCGCGGTGCTCCAGGCCCCGGGTCCACGCGAAGATGGACGCGATCGGGTTGGTGGAGGTCGGCTTGCCCTGCTGGTGCTGCCGGTAGTGGCGGGTGACGGTGCCGTGCGCGGCCTCGGCCTCGACGGTCTTGCCGTCCGGGGTCATCAGCACGGAGGTCATCAGGCCGAGCGAGCCGAAGCCCTGCGCGAGGGTGTCGGACTGGACGTCGCCGTCGTAGTTCTTGGCGGCCCAGACGAAGCCGCCCTCCCACTTGAGCGCGGCGGCGACCATGTCGTCGATGAGCCGGTGCTCGTAGGTGAGGTTCTTCGCCTCGAACTCGGCCTTGAACTCGGTGTCGAAGATCTCCTGGAAGATGTCCTTGAACCGGCCGTCGTAGGCCTTGAGGATCGTGTTCTTCGTCGACATGTACAGCGGCATCTCGCGGTTGAGCGCGTACCGCATGGTGGTCCGGGCGAAGTCCCGGATCGAGTCGTCGAAGTTGTACATCCCCATCGCGATGCCGCCGCCGGGGAACTTGGCGACCTCGAACTCCATCGGCTCGCCCTCGCCGTCGGGCGTGTAGGTGATCGTCACCGTGCCCGGGCCCGGCACCACGAAGTCGGTGGCGCGGTACTGGTCGCCGTGGGCATGACGGCCGATGATGATCGGCTTGGTCCAGCCGGGCACCAGCCGCGGGATGTTGGAGGTGACGATCGGCTCGCGGAACACCACGCCGCCGAGGATGTTGCGGATCGTTCCATTGGGGGAACGCCACATCTTCTTCAGGCCGAACTCTTCGACGCGCGCCTCGTCGGGGGTGATGGTGGCGCACTTGACGCCGACCCCGTGGGTCTTGATGGCGTTCGCGGCGTCGATCGTCACCTGGTCGTCGGTGGCGTCGCGGTGCTCGATCCCGAGGTCGTAGTACTTCAGATCGACGTCGAGGTAAGGCAGGATCAGCTGGTCCTTGATGAATTTCCAGATGATCCGGGTCATTTCGTCGCCGTCGAGCTCGACGACGGGGCCCGCTACTTTGATCTTGGGCATGCTGTTGCTGTCCCTTTCCTACACCGGCCAGCAGTCCTTGTAAGGCTCAACTGCGAAGGCTATCCGAGAGGCGACGGAGGTCTAGACCTGGCCTCGACCTGGGCTTGACCCGGGGGGTACGCCGCCGGGCGCACCGCGCGGCGCACCGCGCGCTCCGCCGCGTTGCGACAGCAGGAAACGGACGCCCCGCACCACGAACACCACGGCGATGAGCAGGCCGAACGCCGCGGCCACGACCAGTCCCGTCTTGTTCATGGGCGGGACGCTGAGCGCGACGAAGGCGACCGCCTCGCCGAGGAACACCAGCGTCCAGCAGTCGATGGAGCGGCTCCGCACCGCCAGCATGCCGAGCTGGGCCTCGGGCAGCAGCAGCCGGGCCAGCGCGCCGAACAGCAGCGCCGCGGCGATCAGTACCGAGCCCTTGCGGAAGTAGTGGAAGAAGCACAGCACCAGCCCGGCCGTCACGCCGCTGAGGACGATCAGATAGGGCAGCCGGCCCAGCCAGTGCGGTCCGGTTCCCCTGCGCGTGGGGGCCTTGCGCCGCCTTCGGCGCAACTCGGTGCTCATACGACCGACCGTAGCCGGTTCCGGCCCCGGGCGCGTCGGCCCGTGATATCTGCCGGAGAAGGGGCCCTCTTGACGGGAGATTTCTTCCAACTTTACCGTCCAGGCCGCAATCTCTTCACTCCAGGAGCGTGACGGATGGGGCCCAGAACGTCCTGATGGACGCCACATGCCTTGTGGCATCGGTCCTACCGGCCAGTAGGAGGGTGTGACGGGTACGCGGCCGGGTAACCCGCCAGACAGGGGTCGCTAACTAGCTGGGAGGACTGCCGTGGAGGGGCCGTTCATGCGGATCGAGGACAGCGGGCTGGTGGTGCCGCTGCGCCCCGACGTCACGACGGTCGGGCGAGGGCGGGGAGTCGACATCCGCCTCGACGACCCGAGTGTGTCCCGATTGCACGCAGAGATCGTTCGGCGCGGCCCGTACGTGTACGTCGTCGACATGGGACTGTCCCGTAACGGGACCCGTGTCAATGGCCGCCCGATCGCCCGCAGAGTCCTGGAGGACGGTGATGTCGTCAGCTTCGGCACGGCGCGCTGCCGGATGGGGGGCATCCCCCGGGAGGAGGTCGATCCGGACGTCGAGCTGCGGCGTGCCGTGGCTCCGGAGCTCACCCGCCGCGAGGTGGACGTGCTGACCTCGCTGTGCCGTCCGGCGCTGTCGGACGAGGCGTTCGTCGCACCCGCCACCGCACGGGAGATCGCCGCCGACCTGGTCGTCACCGAGGCCGCGGTCAAGCAGCACCTGTTGCGGCTCTACCAGAAGTTCCGCATCCCCGAGGGCGCCAACCGGCGCACCCGGCTGGCCAACGAGGTCATCGCGATGGGTCTGGTCAGGCCACTGCCGCCGGTGCACGTACCGCAGCAGAACCGGCCGCCGATGGACGCCGCGCGGAGCCGCGGCCCGGAAGTCCGCCGCCCGGGGGGCCCGCACGCCCCGGGCCACGTCACCGCACCGGGCCGGCCGGCGACGACGGCGGCGGGGCGCCGGGCCAGCTGATGTGACCGTGCGACCGCCCCGCCCCGGGTAGCGCCAACGAGGGGCGGTCGCCACGCCACCCGTACGGGGCCGCGTCACGCGGCCCCGTACGTGTGGGTGGGTTCGCCGCGGGGTCAGGCGGAGGCGCGCTCGGCGGCCTCGACGACGTTCGACAGGAGCATGGCGCGGGTCATGGGGCCGACCCCGCCCGGGTTGGGCGCGACCCAGCCCGCCGTCTCGCGGACCTCGGCGGCGACGTCGCCGGCGAGCTTGCCGTCGACCCGGGAGACGCCGACGTCCAGGACGGCGGCGCCGGGCTTGACGAGGTCCGCGGTGATCAGGCCGGGGACGCCGGCGGCGGCGACGACGATGTCGGCCTCGCGGGTGTGCGCGGCCAGGTCGCGGGTGCCGGTGTGGCACAGGGTCACGGTGGCGTTCTCGCTGCGCCGGGTGAGGAGGAGCCCGAGCGGGCGGCCCACGGTCACGCCGCGGCCGATCACGGTGACCTCGGCGCCGCGCAGCGGGACGTCGAAGCGGCGCAGCAGCTCGACGATGCCCTTCGGCGTGCACGGCAGCGGCGCGGGCTGCATCAGGACGAGGCGGCCGAGGTTGATCGGGTGGAGGCCGTCGGCGTCCTTGAGCGGGTCGATGCGCTCCAGCACGCGCTGCTCGTCCAGGCCCTTGGGGAGGGGCAGCTGGACGATGTAGCCGGTGCAGGCGGGGTCGTCGTTGAGCTCGGCGACGGCGCGTTCGACGTCGTCCTGCGTGGCGTCGGCGGGCAGGTCGCGGCGGATGCTCTCGATCCCGACCTCGGCGCAGTCGCGGTGCTTCATGTTGACGTAGGCGGTGCTGCCGGGGTCGTCGCCCACCAGGACGGTGCCGAGGCCGACGGTCACGCCGCGCTCGCGCAGCGCCTCGACCCGTACCTTGAGGTCGGCCCGGATCTCCGCCGCGGTGGCCTTGCCGTCCAGGATCTGTGCCGTCATCTGTTCCTCCGCGCTGATCTGGCCGGGAGCCTTCCCGGGCGTCCCCGATCCCGGCTCGGATGCCGTCCACCCAGGCGCGCGGTGTCCGGACTGTGTTCGCTCCCCGGTGGTCGAGTCCACCTTGACCGCGCCAGTCGCGTCCCGGCCAGTCTATCGACGCTCTCCGCGCCCGTCGGCTCAGTCCTCGTCGGGGCGGGACTTCCAGGCGAGCAGGCGGTCGGTGCCGTGCCAGCCGATCTGGGCGGCCAGCATCGCGGCCAGGATGGCGGCGGCGAGGCCGATCATCTGGCGGGACTCGGCGAGCAGGGTGGCGGTCTGCGTCACGCTCGCCAGCAGCAGGGTCACCAGGACGTCCATAGACGGGGCTCCATGAGAGAGACGGGTCGCGCAGGGCCGGGTCCGGGGAAGTCCGGGGAAGGAGAGGCGCGCGACCCGCCAGAGGGTACCAACCAGAAACCGTAAAACCGCCCATGATCGGCGAAAACCCCCGGGATTCCCGTGCCGGAGCACGCGGAATCCCGGGGGCGGCGGACCCGGCGGTCAGTGGAAGAAGTGCCGGACTCCGGTGAAGTACAGGGTGATCCCGGCCTTCTCGGCGGCCGCGATCACGTCCTCGTCGCGGATCGAGCCGCCCGGTTCGACGATCGCCCGCACGCCCGCCTGAGCCAGCACCTCCAGGCCGTCGGGGAACGGGAAGAAGGCGTCGGACGCGCCCACCGCCGCGGCGGCCCGCTCCTCACCGGCCCGCGACACCGCCAGCCGGGCCGAGTCGACCCGGTTCACCTGGCCCATGCCGACGCCGACCGTGGCGCCGCCCGCGGCCAGCAGGATCGCGTTGGACTTCACCGACCGGCACGCCTTCCACGCGAACGCCAGGTCGCGCAGCGTGGCCTCGTCCGCGGGCGTCCCCGCCTTGAGGTCCCAGCCGGACGGGTCGTCGCCGGGCTCGCCCACCTGGTCGACGGTCTGCAGCAGCACACCGCCGTCGATCCGGCGGAACTCCACCGGGTCGGACGGGCCCTCGGGGCAGCGCAGCAGCCGGATGTTCTTCTTGCGGGTGAGGATCTCCAGCGCGGCGTCCTCGAACCCGGGGGCCACCAGCACCTCGGTGAAGACGTCGGCGACCTGCTCGGCCATCGCCGCGGTCACCGGCCGGTTGACCGCGATCACGCCGCCGTAGGCCGACACCGGGTCGCACTCGTGCGCCCTGCGGTGCGCCTCGGCCACGTCGGCGCCGATCGCGATGCCGCACGGGTTGGCGTGCTTGATGATCGCGACGGCGGGCTCGGCGAAGTCGTAGGCGGCGCGGCGGGCGGCGTCGGAGTCGACGTAGTTGTTGTACGACATCTCCTTGCCGTGCAGCTGCTCGGCCCCGGCCAGCCCGCCGGTGCCGGCGGTGTAGAGCGCGGCGCGCTGGTGCGGGTTCTCCCCGTACCGCAGCACGGCGGACCGCTCCCAGGCGGCGCCCAGGAAGTCGGGCCACTGCGTCTGCGCGGCGGTCGCGTCGGGCGCGTACTCGCCGGCGAACCAGGAGGCCACGGCCACGTCGTAGGCGGCGGTGTGGGCGAACGCGCGGGCCGCCAGGCGGCGCCGCTCGTCCAGCGTGAAGCCGCCGGCGCGGGCGGCCTCGAGCACCGCCGGGTAGCCGGCCGGGTCGACGACCACGGCCACGCTGGCGTGGTTCTTGGCGGCGGCGCGGACCATGGTGGGGCCGCCGATGTCGATCTGCTCGACGCAGTCGTCCGGCGCGGCGCCGGAGGCGACGGTCTCGGAGAACGGGTAGAGGTTCACCACCGCCAGGTCGAACGGCTCGACGCCGAGGTCGTCGAGCTGCTGGAGGTGGTCGTCCTTGCGCCGGTCGGCCAGCAGGCCCGCGTGCACCTTGGGGTGCAGGGTCTTGACCCGGCCGTCCAGGCACTCGGGGAAGCCGGTGAGCTTCTCCACCTTCATCACCGGCACCCCGGCGGCGGCGATGCGGCCCGCCGTGGAGCCGGTCGAGACGATCTCGACGCCGGCCTCGTGCAGGCCCTTGGCCAGCTCCTCCAGGCCCGTCTTGTCATACACGCTGATCAGTGCGCGCTTAACCGGCACTTGCCGGGGGGCCTGGGGGGTCGCCCCCCCAGAATCGCTCGGCACCCTGCCGGGGGCGGTGCCCCCGGCATCATTCGCGACCTGGCTCACCGGCCGGGCTCCCCTCATCGTCTGCGGACGTGTTACAGGTCCTGCACTTCATGGAGACCCGCCGGCCCTGGGCGGTCCAGCCGTCGCGGGCCAGCCGGCCCACGACCTCGACCATGAGCCGGCGCTCCACCTGCTTGATGCGCTCATGGAGGCTCTCTTCATCGTCGTGCCAGCGAACGGGCACGGCCTCCTGGGCGATGACGGGTCCGGTGTCCACGCCTTCGTCGACGAGGTGCACCGTACAGCCCGTGAGCTTGACCCCGTACGCCAGGGCGTCCCGCACGGCGTGCGCGCCCGGGAAGGAGGGCAGCAGCGCGGGATGGGTGTTGATCGTGCGGCCGCCGAAGCGGGCCAGGAACGCCGGGCCGAGGATCTTCATGAAGCCGGCGGAGACGACCAGGTCGGGCTCGTGCGCGGCGATGGCCTCGGTGAGCGCCGCGTCCCAGGCGGCGCGGTCGGCGAAGTCGGGGATGCGGACCGTGAACGTGGGCAGTCCGGCGCCCTCCGCGCGCCGCACACCGCCGGTGTCGTCGCGGTCGGCGCCCACGGCTACCACCTGGGCCCCGTAGGCTGGATCCGCGCACGCGTCGAGCAGCGCCTGTAGGTTGGTCCCCGCGCCGGAGACGAGGACGACGAGCCGGGCGGACACCATGACTCCTTGGTGGACGGTGCTGGTGGACGTCGGACCGGCGGCGGGCCTACCGCGGGCGCGGACCGGGGGCGGTCCGGGCACGGTGGCCTGACCGGCCGCCACAAAGCCTATCGGCCCTGTTCGGCGCGGCGGCATTCGCACCAGAGGTCGGCATCGGGAGGACGGAACGTTGAGTGAGCAGCCGGGACAGGGCGACGGCGGGATCGGCCGGGACACCGCCCCCGCCGCCGGCGGCCCCGCGGGCAAGGACGACGACGCCCGGCGCGCGGGACGGCGGGCGCTGTGGCTCGGCGGCGGCGCCCTCATCCTGACGCCGTTCTTCTTCCCGGTCGGGCTGGTGCTGGGCATCGCCGCGCTGGTGGTCGGGGTCAGGGCGCGCAAGCAGGCCGTCCGGGAGCGCTCCGCGGCGCCGGGGGCGGTCGGCGGGATCGTGCTGGGCGCGTTCGGGCTGGCGCTGGCGAGCTTCTGGCTCGCGGTGACGGCGGTGCTGTGGCCGCAGCTGAGCGGGTACCAGGAGTGCCTGGGCTCGGCCAACACCCGGACCGACGAGACCGCCTGCCGTGACCGCTACTTCTCCGAGATCGAGAAGAAGCTGAACCTGCCCGCGGGGAGCATGTCCCGCTACGGCGACATGTTCTGAGACGCGGCCTGGTCACACGAACCAGCCGGCTAGTCGCGGTCGGGGTCGTCCCTGAGGAAGTAGATGGCGCCGCCGCGGTTCTCCGTCCGCTCGACGTCTTCACGCGGCGCCGGGACTCTGCGCGGGGCGGGCTCGGGCTCGTCGTGGCCGGTCTCCTCCTCCGTCGCGCCGCGGCGCTCCGGAAGATCATCGAACGGCTCCGGCTCCGGCTCCGGCTCGGCGGGCAGCACCCCGGCCCTGCTGGGCCTGCGGGGCGCGAGCACCGGCTCGGCCTCCTCGAACTCCAGCGGGTCGTCGGTGTAGGGCGACGGCTTGCGCGCGGGCTTCCGCTCCGGGGCGGGCGCCGCGACCGGTTCGAGGACGGGCTCCGGCCCCTCCTCCTCGGGGACCTCCGCGGGCAGGGCCGCGGCCTTCTTCTCGCGGCGCCGTTCACGCCTCGTGGCGGCCCGCTCCCCGGGCTCCCCGGCCCGCCGCCCGAAGGGCTCCTCCTCGCCGGGCTCGGACGCGGGACGACGCATCGTCAGCCAGTTCGCCAGCCAGGCCGCGATGGCCGCGGAGATGCCGACCTCCAGGGCCGCCAGCAGGCCGACCTGCCACGGCGACGGGCCGACGGTCGCCATCCGTCCCCCGCCCAGCGGCCCGCCCGCCAGCGCGCTCAGCACGGCCGCGGCGGCCCCGGTCAGCGCGCCGGACATGAAGCCCCACAGCGGGGCGGCCTCGTACACCGGGCTCGGCATGGCGCGGACGGTCAGCACCCCGCCCACGGCGCCGGCGGCGAACGGCGCGGCCAGCGCGATCAGCGACACCAGCGGGGCCGGTCCGGGCTCGGGCAGCGCGGCCAGCGCCGGGAAGGTGGGGATGACGTCGAGGAAGACCCCGGACGGGGAGACCCCGGTGCCGGCGCCGACCGAGAAGCCGGGGCCGATCGCGTACGCCATCCCCCAGATGATCGCGTTGGGCAGGAACGCCAGCTGGAGCAGCAGGAGCAGCACGCCGCCGACGGCGCCGGGGGCCAGCGCGCCGTACAGCTCGGTGAACTGCGGCAGGTGCATCGCCAGGGACGCGCCGACCAGCACCGCGCCGGCGCCGAGCAGGACGGCGGTGGCGCCGGCGACGCCGATCACCAGCGAGCGGGGCCGTTCGGGCAGCAGCCGCAGCAGGGCGCCCAGCCCGGACCTGACCCGGCGGCCGCGCGCGGCGACCAGGGCGCGGGCCGCGCCGAGCGCGCCCGAGACCAGCGCCACCACGAACGCGGCGACCAGGGCCTGCCAGGCGGAGGCGCGGACGGTGGGCGAGGTCGCGGCGAGGGCCAGCAGCCCGGCCAGGGCGGCGTAGGGGGCGGCGAGCGCCACCGCGACGTGCAGCACGCCGATCCGGGGCCGATCGGGCACCCCGGCGGCCCTGATCATCCAGGCGCCGCTGCGGTAGAGCAGCGCGCCGGGCAGGACCAGCAGCCCCAGCGGCAGCAGCCCGACGCGTCCCTGCGGGACCGAGAACCCGGCGTGGTGGGACACCAGCCACAGGTTGACCGCCGTCCGGAAGACGCCGGGCAGGCCGGGTCCGAGGGCGGTGCGGGGCGCGGCGACCCAGCCGAGCAGGGTGATGGTGGTGAGCATGGCGAGCCCGATGCCGATGCACCACAGCGCGCCGACCAGCCCGGTGACGTACAGCGGCCGGGGCGCGCCTCCGCCGCCCTGGTCACCGCCGTCGTCGCCGGGGGTGCGGGCCGCGGCGGCCCGCGGCTCCGGTCTCGCTCGCTGTCCGGGACTCGCTTCGCTCACGCCGTCAATGCTGGCAGCAAGGGCCCGCCCCGGCCCTCCGCCCGTCCGGCGTGTCGTCTTTGTCATCGACGATCAGCACCGGCGCCGGAACCGGACGGGACGAAAGACGCCCGGGTCGCCGGGTGGCGGCTCGGGCGTCTTTCGGTCCTCGGGGAGGCGCGCCGGGCGCACCTCAGAGGGTCTTCCCCGTCAGAGGTTCTTCATGATGTCGCGCATCAGGCGGGCGGTCTCGCTGGGGGTCTTGCCGACCCGGACGCCGACCTTCTCCAGGGCCTCCTTCTTGGCCTGGGCGGTGCCGGCCGAGCCGGAGACGATGGCGCCGGCGTGGCCCATGGTCTTGCCCTCGGGCGCGGTGAACCCGGCGACGTAGCCGACGACCGGCTTGGTCACGTTCTGCTCGATGTAGGCCGCGGCGCGCTCCTCCGCGTCGCCGCCGATCTCACCGATCATCACGATCGCGTCGGTGTCCGGGTCCTCCTGGAAGGCCTTCAGCGCGTCGATGTGGGTGGTGCCGATGACCGGGTCGCCGCCGATGCCGACGCAGGTGGAGAAGCCGATGTCGCGCAGCTCGTACATCATCTGGTATGTCAGCGTGCCCGACTTGGACACCAGCCCGATCCGGCCGGGGGTGGTGATGTCGGCGGGGATGATGCCGGCGTTGGACGCACCCGGCGAGGCGATGCCGGGGCAGTTCGGGCCGATGATCCGGGTCTTGTCGCCCTTCTTCTCGGCGTACGCCCAGAAGTAGGCGGTGTCGTGCACCGGGATGCCCTCGGTGATCACGACGCAGAGCGGGATCTCCGCGTTGACGGCCTCGACCACGGCGTCCTTGGTGAACTTCGGCGGGACGAACACCACCGACACGTCGGCGCCGGTCTCGGCCATCGCCTCGGCGACGGTGCCGAACACCGGCAGGGACGTGCCGTCGAAGTCGACGCTCTGCCCGGCCTTGCGGGCGTTGACGCCGCCGACGACGGCGGCGCCGGAGGCGAGCATGCGGCGGGAGTGCTTCATGCCCTCCGAGCCGGTCATGCCCTGCACGATGATCTTGCTGTTCTCGGTCAACCAGATGGCCATTGTCACGCACCTACCGAGGCGAGTTCGGCGGCCCGCTTGGCCGCGTCGTCCATGGTGTCGACCTGCTCGACGCCGGGCAGCGCCGCGTCGCTCAGGATCTTGCGGCCGAGTTCGGCGTTGTTGCCGTCGAGCCGGACGACCAGCTTCCGGTCGACGGTCTCGCCGCGCTCGTCCAGCAGCTTGTAGGCGGCCACGATGCCGTTGGCGACGGCGTCGCAGGCGGTGATGCCGCCGAAGACGTTGACGAACACCGACTTGACGTCGGCGTCCGACAGCACGATCTCCAGGCCGTTGGCCATCACCTCGGCGGACGCGCCGCCGCCGATGTCGAGGAAGTTGGCCGGCTTCTGGCCGCCGAACTCCTCGCCGGCGTAGGCGACCACGTCCAGGGTGGACATGACCAGGCCGGCGCCGTTGCCGATGATCCCGACGCTGCCGTCGAGCTTGACGTAGTTGAGGTCCTTCTCCTTGGCGCGCGCCTCCAGCGGGTCGGCGGCGGCCTTGTCCTGGAGGGCCTCGTGCGACTCCTGCCGGAACGCGGCGTTGTCGTCGAGGGTGACCTTGCCGTCCAGCGCCATGACGCGCCCGTCGGCGGTGAGGATCAGCGGGTTGACCTCGACCAGGGTGGCGTCCTCGTCGGTGAACACCGCCCACAGCCGCTCGATCAGCTCGGCGGCGCCGTCGCGGGCCTGCTCCGGCAGCCGGCCGGCCTCGGCGATCGCGCGGCCCTTGGCGCGGTCGACGCCGTCGAGCGCGGAGATGTCCACCTTGGCGACGGCGTCGGGGTCGGTCTCGGCGACCTCCTCGATCTCCATGCCGCCCTCGGCGGAGCAGATCGACAGGAAGGTGCGGTTGGCGCGGTCGAGCAGGAAGGAGAAGTAGTACTCCTCGGCGATCGCGCTGCCCTGCTCGATCAGGACCTTGTGGACCGTGTGGCCCTTGATGTCCATGCCGAGGATCTGGCCGGCGAGGGCCTCGGCCTCGTCGGCGTCGTCGGCGAGCTTCACGCCGCCGGCCTTGCCCCGGCCCCCGGTGAGGACCTGGGCCTTGACGACGACCTTGGCGTTCCCCGCGGCGAACAGCTCCTCCGCGATGGTCCGGGCTTCCTGGGGAGTATGGGCGACCTTGCCGGTGGGCACCGGTACCCCGTACTCGGCGAAGAGTTCCTTCGCCTGATGTTCGAACAGGTCCACGAGGGCGTCCTTAACGGATCGACAGACAATGACCGCTCAAGTGTGGTGGCACAGGTGTCCGTATGGTGACACGGGCGTCCGCGCTGCCCGTCACCCGGGCGGTCCGCTCCGTCGATGCAGCCTAGTCTCCCCAGGTCCATGGTGATGCCGCCGGGGCCCGCCCAAGCGGAACCCCCAGGAAGCCCAAGGAATCCGCCGGAATACGTACGGTGGTCCGTACCGGCGCCCCGGCCACCGGTCCGATAGGCCGAGGATGCTCGGGGGTATGAACCTTGAGGAGGATGTCTGGTTTGCTCCCTGAGGAGGAGGATCCCGGAAGTGGCGCTTGATGTACTGATCTTTCGCCCTTTCGGGAGGGGTTGGGTGACCGCCTGAAGGCCCGGTGGCTTGGTGAGGGCCTGTTGGACAGGGGGAGGCGCTCCGGTGGCCGTGGACCAGATCGGGTCGTCCGCGCGGGCCGTGCGGAAGGCGGACCGGATCGGGACGCCCCGGGGGACCACGATGAGGAAGGTCCGGCGCACGGCCGCGCTCCTGCTCGTCGCCGCCCTGGTGGGCACCTGCGGCGCCACGTTCCCCGACCACGGCGGGCCCGGCTGGGCCAGTCCGGGGCTGGTCGGCGGAGGCGGCTGGCCGTTCGCGGGCGTCCCGGTGTCGGCGGAGGCCGCGAAGGGCGCCTCCTACATCCCCGGCAGCTCGGTGCTGCGGCTCGGGGACGGCCGGGTGCGGCTCGTCCCGTTCGGGACCGACACGGTGATCACGGTCGAGGCGTCCGATCCCCGGGTGGAGGACGCCGTGCTGGCCGACACCGTGTGGCTCACCGGCGGCGCCGTCCCCGACGGCGGGAAGGCCACCCCCGCGGCGAGCAGGGAGGTCTACCGGGAGATGGCCGAGCGCGCGCTGCTGGACCTGCGGCTGCTGACCCGTCCCAACGGGGCCTCCCAGGCGTCCTGGTACGGCGCGTGGCGCTACTCCTGGCCGCGGGACTCGGCGTTCACCGCCGCCGCGTTCGTGATGACGGGGCACCTGCCGGAGGCGCGGCGGATCCTGCGCTTCCTGGCCGGCGTCCAGGACGGGAACGGGCAGTGGGCGGCCCGCTACCACGCCGACGGGACCGCCGTCACCGACGGCCGCGAGCCGCAGCTCGACTCGCTGGGATGGGTGCTGTGGGCGAGCTGGCTGTTCCGCGCCCAGGCCCCGGAGGCGGCCGGCGACCTGCCCGAGCTGTGGCCGATGGTCGTGCGGGCCGCCGACCACCTCACCGGCTCCCTGGACGCGGAGGGCCTGCCGCCGCCGTCGTCGGACTACTGGGAGCGCAAGCCCGACACCGAGGAGGACCCGCGGCGGCCCACGCTGGGCGTCGTCGGGCCCGTCCTGGCTGGGCTGCGGTCGGCGGCGTCGCTGGCGCTGGGGGTCGGGCAGCGGGAGAAGGCGTCGGAGTGGGGGCGCGCGGCGCAGCGCGTCGCCGCCGCGGTCGAGCAGCAGTTCACGCCGTACGGGTACCCGCGCTCCCCGGTGCGGGGCGGGCTGATGGACACGTCGGTGACGTTCGTCGCGCCGCCGTTCGCCCCGTCCGACCCGGGGGTGGACGAGGCCGTGGCGAACGCGTTCCGGCGGACGAGCCTGCCCAACGGCGGCGTCCTGCCGGGCGAGAAGTGGTCGGGGAACCCCGATGTGGCCTGGACGCCGGAGATGGCGCTGTTCGCGCTGACGGCGGCCACGTCGGGGCGGGCCGCGGAGGCGGTCTCGCACCTCGACTGGCTGGCCGCGCACCGCACGTCGCTGGGCGTGCTCTCCGAGAAGGTCGACGAGCACGGGGAGCCCGCCTCGGTCGCGCCGCTCGGCTGGACGGCCTCGGTCGTCCTGCTGGCCCTGTCGGCGCTGGAGCGTCCCCTGCCGATCCCCGGGGCCGCCCAGGAGCCCCGGGTGTCCTGAGGGCCGCCGTCAGGCGAACTGCTCGTAGCCGAGCTTGAGCACCAGCGCGGTCACCACGCAGAGCAGCACCGCCCGCACGAACCCGGCGCCGCGGCTGATCGCCATCCGGGCGCCGGCCTGGGCGCCGACGATGTTGCAGACCGCCATCGCCAGCCCGAGCGCCCACAGCACCCGGCCCTGCGCGGCGAACACCAGCAGCGCGCCCAGGTTGGTCGCGGTGTTGATGATCTTCGCGTTGGCGGAGGCGTTGACGAAGTCGGTGCCCAGCAGGGTGGTGAACGTGAGGACCAGGAACGTCCCGGTGCCCGGCCCCACCAGCCCGTCGTAGAAGGCGATCAGGACGCCCGGGATCAGCACCGCCGCGCCCACCCGGCGCCGGTCGCGCAGGACGAGCCTGGGCTCCCGGCCCAGATCGGGCTTGAGCACCACGACGGCGGCCACCGCCAGCAGCACCACCATGATGACCGGCTTCAGCACGTCCGAGGAGATCGCGGCGGCGCACAGCGCGCCGCCCGCCGAGCAGGCCACCGCCAGCCCCGCGCCGGGCACCGCGACCGGCAGGTCGGGCTTGGCCCTGCCCAGGTAGGTGACGGCGGCCGAGGTCGTGCCCGCGATGGAGGCGAGCTTGTTGGTCGCCAGCGCGCTCGCGACCGGCGCGCCGGGGTTGAGCAGCATCAGGGCGGGGAGCTGAATGAGCCCTCCTCCGCCGACGACCGCGTCGACCCAGCCGGCGGAGAGCGCGGCCAGCAGCAGTAGCACGACCTGCGGTGCGTCCAAGGGGGCTCCCGGGGAGGAGTGAGCGGGGGGACACGGATGAGACGGGCGGGCACGTTCGGCGTAAGGAGCGAACTGGCCTGTCGCGGCTGAAATCTACCCTCCGGGATGTTCACACCTTCTGATCGGGTTGGCCCGCACCACCGCGGCGCCAGATAACTGGGGCGATGCCGTCGCTTGTCCGCCCCGCCGCGTCCGCCAACAGTGCTCATATGCCTGTTGTCGTACTGATCGGTATGTTGGACGTGCAGGGGCTGGAGTACGCGTGGCTCCGCGATCGCCTCGGATCGCTCGGCGCCGAGGTCGTCCTGGTCGACACCGGCGTGCTGGACGAGCCGGGCGTCGTCCCCGACGTGCCGCGCGAGGACGTCCTCCAGGCGGGCGGCACCGACCCGGCCACGCTCTCCGCGACGGCCGCGGACCTCCCCGGAGGCCCGGGACGCGACACAGCCCTCGCCTCGATGGCCCGCGGCGCCGCGGCGACCGCCGGGGAGCTCTTCCGCGCCGGGCGGCTGCACGGGGTCCTGGCGATCGGCGGCGGCGGCAACGCCACGGTCGCGGCCGAGGCCATGCGGGCGCTGCCGGTCGGCGTGCCCAAGCTGATGATCTCCAGCATGGCCTCGGGCGACGTGTCCCCCTACATCGGCGGCGCCGACCTCACGCTCATGTACAGCGTCGTCGACATCGCGGGCCTCAACCGCATCTCCTCCCGCGTGCTGGCCAACGCCGCCGACGCGATCGCGGGGATGGCCGCCGGGTACGCCGCGGGCCGTCCGCCCGCCACCGCCGACGGCCCGCTGGTGGGCGCCACCCTCGCGGGCGTCACCGGGCCGGGCGTGAGCGCCGCGCGCGAGCTGCTGGGCATCCTCGGGTACGAGGTCCTGGTGTTCCGTGCCACGGGCGCCGGGGGCCGCCCGTACGAGGCGATGGCCGCGGGCGGGCTGCTCACCGCGGCGCTGGACGCGACCCTGGTGGAGCTGTCCACCGGCCTCCTCGCCGGAACGGCACCGGAGGCGCGGCGGCTGGAGGCGGCGGTGCGCCACGGCGTCCCGCAGGTGGTGAGCCCGGGCGGGCTCGACATGGCCCGGTTCCGCGGCATCCCTCCCGACCATCTGGCGGGACGGCGCGTCCACACGCGCCACCCGTCGGTGACCCTGGTCCGCACCACCCCCGCCGAGTCCGCCGAGCTGGGCCGCCGGGTCGCGGCCGCGCTCCGCGACGCCACCGCCCCCACCGCCGTCCACCTCCCGCTGCGCGGCCTGTCCACGCTGGGGGCACCCGGCGGCCCCTTCCACGACCCGGCGGCCGACGCGGCGCTCTTCGGCGCCCTGCGGGACGGCCTTTCCGGCTCCCGCGTGGAAATTCACGAAATGGACACCGACCTCAACGATCCGGCATTCGGCCGGGCCATGGCCGATCATCTGCACACGCTCCTGACCGGTTTTCCCGTGCGCGCCGCCGCGTCCTGAACGGATTGCCCGCCGCACCGGAAAATGTCCGTTCCTCCCGGTACTCTTGCGGTTTCTCACGGTCGTGCCGCACAGTTCCCTGATCATCAGGGTCACGAACACAGGGAGACGCCGTTGCCCCCCGCCGGCCACGCCCAGCCCACGGGCAGGAAGAAGTTCGACCCCGACGCCGAGCTCAGCGGGTCCTTCGGCTGCCTCACTCCGGCCTTCTTCGCGCACGTGCTGGGCACCGCGCTCGTCCTGTCCCCGCTGAGCTGGGGCGGGGCCGGAGCCGTGCTGAGCGGCCTGGCGGCGTGCGGGGTGTTCGTCGCGACGATCGGGGTCAGTTTCGAGAAGTTCACGCCCGGAACGACGGCCTACCGGAAGGCGCGGCGGCTGGCCCGGTTCCTGATCTGGTACGGCCTGGCCACCTTCGCGGCGAGCCTCGCCGTGCTGTGCGTGCGGGACGGCGAGGGCGCCGTGTGGAACTCGGTCTTCTCCGTGGCGGTGTCGTTCGGGGGCCTGTGGGTGCGCGGGTCCCTACTGGGCCGGAGGCGGATGGTGGCGCCGCCGCTGGCGGACGCCCTCACCCTCGTCCTCCCCCTGCTCATGGTCCTCAACGCCGTCGCGTTCATGACCTATCCGGGGGTGACGAAGACGGCGGTGATCCTCACGCTCAGCGCGCTGGCCCTGCTGGTGGTCTGCATGGCCTGCAACCGCTACCGGACCCCGGTGCTCCTCAACCTGGCGCTCGTCATCGTCCTGCTGATCTTCCTGGCGACCAACAACCACCACCGGAGCGCGAGCGCGCTCTGGCTCACCTTCACCGGGGAGAAGCAGACCTGCCGCCTGCTGGTCAACCCGCACCGGAACACCTACGGCTACTCCGACGACCACGACTACTACCTGTGCCCGGGCGAGGTCCTCAGCGTCGACCGCCGCAGTGTCTTCGCTCCGACCGCGCCCGCCGACGAGGTGATGGTCCGGGACGGGACCCGCTGGACCACCGCGTTGCTCAAGCCGAGCGAGGTGAAGGCGAGCACCGCGGCCCTCTGGTTCGTCCACCTCGGGATCATCGTCGCCATGCTGGCCGTGATCCTGGTCATCGCCCTCGTCCGCCGAGGGAGGCCGGCCACCGCCTGACCGCGCGTTTCCCGGGAGCCTAGCCGGCCGTTCTCCATTCGCCGGCGAGCAGCGCCCAGATCATGGTGTCGCGGCGCTCTCCGTCCATCACGAACGCTTTGCGCAGGGTGCCTTCGTGGGTCATTCCCAGGCGTTCGGCGGCGGCCACGCTGCGCTCGTTCTCCGGGTCGCAGTGCCATTCCACGCGCGCCATTCCGCGCGGCCCCAGCGCCCAATCGATCATGTGGCGGGCGGCTGCGGTGATGAGGCCGCGGCCGCGTCCGGCCGTTCCCATCCAGACGCCGATCTCGCAATTGCGCAGCACCGGGTCGAAGGTGCGGAAGACCGTGCCGCCCTGGAGCAGCCCGTCGATCCAGATCCCGTAGATGCGGCCCTGGTCGGCGGCGCGCCGCTGCGCGTACTGCTCCAGGAGCGCGCGGGCGGACGGGACGTCGGTCACGGTCCTCGACCACGGGATCCACGGCGCGATGTCCTCGCGCACCCGGTCCGCGTGCTCGGCGAACTCCTCCGCCTGCCAGGGCTCCAGCGGGCGCAGTTCGGCCCCCTCCCCCAGCGGGACAGCGAACATGATCCCTCCCCTTCGCCCCGAACGCCCGAACGGCCGTTAGAGCTTCTCCACGGGGGCGTAGCGGAGGACGAGCCGCTTGACGCCGTACTCGCCGCCGAAGTCGATGCTGGCCGCGGCCCGCTCGCCCGCGCCGTCCACCGTGACGACGGTGCCCAGCCCGAACGAGTCGTGCGTGACCTTGTCGCCCGGGGAGAGCGCGGGGACGGGCCGGTTGCCCGGGGAGCGCACGCCCGGACGGGCCGCCATCCGCGACATGGCCGGGGACGAGGTCGACGAGGCCTCCCGCTCCCACTTCACCAGCGGGCCGGGCACCTCGCCCAGGAACCGGGACGGCGGGTTGACCTGCGGGGCGCCCCACGAACTGCGCATCGTGGCCCGCGTCAGGTAGAGCCGCTGCCGGGCGCGGGTGATGCCGACATAGGCCAGCCGCCGCTCCTCTTCCAGCTCCTTGGGGTTGCTCATGGCGCGCAGGTGCGGGAAGACGCCGTCCTCCATGCCGGTGAGGAACACGACCGGGAACTCCAGGCCCTTGGCCGTGTGCAGCGTCATCAGCGTGACGACGCCCTGATCGGTCTCCTCCGGCTGCTCCCCCGGCGGCACGGGGTTGCCCTTGGGGCCGCCCGGGATCGAGTCGGCGTCGGCGACCAGGGCCACCTGCTCCAGGAAGTCGACCAGGCGCCCCTCGGCCGACTCTCCGTCGAGGCGCTCCTCGAACTCGCGGGCGACGGCCTCGAACTCCTGGAGGTTCTCGATGCGGGTCTCGTCCTGCGGGTCCTTGGACGCCTGCAGCTCGGCCAGGTAGCCGCTCTTCACCAGCACCTGGTCGACCAGGTCGGCCGGGGTGAGGGTCTGGGCGGCGGCGCCCAGCTCGTCCAGCAGGGTCACGAACTCGCGGACCGCGTTGATCGAGCGGGTCGCCATGCCCGGGACGTCCTCGGGACGGCGCAGCGCCTGCCAGAACGAGATCCGCTCCCGCGACGCGTACGCCTCCACGCACGCCTCGGCGCGGTCGCCGATGCCGCGCTTGGGCACGTTCAGGATCCGGCGCAGCGAGACGGTGTCCTCGGGGTTGGCCAGCACGCGCAGGTAGGCCAGCAGGTCGCGGACCTCCTTGCGCTCGTAGAAGCGGACCCCGCCAACGACCTTGTACGGCAGCCCGACCCGGATGAACACCTCTTCGAACACGCGGGACTGGGCGTTGGTGCGGTAGAAGACCGCGACGTCGCCGGGGCGGACGTCGCCGTCGTCGGTGAGCCGGTCGACCTCCTGGGCGACGAACGCGCCCTCGTCGTGCTCGTTGTCGGCCACATAGCCGACGATCTTGGGGCCCTCGCCCTGGTCGGACCAGAGCTTCTTGGGCTTGCGGTCGGCGTTGCGCTCGATCACCGCGTTGGCCGCCGACAGGATCGTCTGGGTGGAGCGGTAGTTCTGCTCCAGCAGGATCGTGGTGGCGTCGGGGTAGTCGCGCTCGAACTCCAGGATGTTGCGGATCGTGGCGCCCCGGAAGGCGTAGATCGACTGGTCGGCGTCGCCCACCACGCACAGCTCGGCCGCGCCCACCCCCTCGACCGGCGCGGTCAGCTCGCGGACCAGCTCGTACTGGGCGTGGTTGGTGTCCTGGTACTCGTCGACCAGCACGTGCCGGAACCGGCGCCGGTAGTGCTCGGCGGCCTCCGGGAACACCTGCAGCAGGTTGACCGTGAGCATGATCAGGTCGTCGAAGTCCATCGCGCCGGCCTGCTGCAGCCGGGCCTGGTACATCTCGTAGGCCTCGGCGAGCGTCTGCTCCATGTGGGTGGAGGCCCGGTCCTTGAACGTCTCGTAGTCGATCAGCTCGTTCTTGAGATTGCTGACCTGGGCGGAGAACGCCTTGGGCGGGTAGCGCTTGGGGTCGAGGTCGAGCTCCCGGCAGACCAGCGCCATCAGCCGCTGCGCGTCGGCCTGGTCGTAGATCGAGAACCCGGTCGGGAAGCCGAGCCGCTTGGCCTCGCGGCGCAGGATGCGCACGCAGGCGGAGTGGAAGGTCATCACCCACATCGCGCGGGACCGGGGGCCCACCAGCGCGTCCACCCGCTCCTTCATCTCCGCGGCGGCCTTGTTGGTGAAGGTGATCGCCAGGATCTGGCCGGGATGGACCTCCCGCTCGCCCAGCAGATGGGCGATCCGGTGGGTGAGCACGCGGGTCTTGCCCGAGCCGGCGCCGGCGACGATCAGCAGCGGCCCGCCCGAGTGCACGACGGCGTCGCGCTGCTGCGGGTTGAGGCCGTCCAGCAGGGAGTGGGCTTCGGTCTTCGACATCATGTGCGAGTCTACGGCCCGGCACCGACCAAAAGGCGCCGTCCGCGCGAGCCCGTGCGAGACGGCGCGGGACCGCGCGGCGGTCGCGGACGGTGCGTCCATGGTCCACAGTCCGGAACCGGACAGCGCCCTGCCGACCTCGGCATACCGGCTTGACCAACCTTCCTGACGGGCACAACGTAGGCCGTGCAGGGCGGAGTCCGGCACGGTCCCCCGGCCCACGTTGATCTTTGTGGGCCCGCTGCGTGTTCCCGACCGTGCCCCTTGACGCCCGTCCTGCGTCGCGTAGGGCCACCGGGGCCTTACGCCCGGTGACGAAAGGCGGCCTCAAGGATGATCCACCGCCAGGACGCTCAGATCACGGACCCACCGCCCCCGCTCCTCGAAGGGGCGGTGCCGGCGCCGGCCCCCAAGCCCGTTCCCGTTCCCGTGCCGCCCGTGCCCGGCCACCGCTTCCTGGTCTACAAGCAGGACCCGTCGGTCGCCCGGCTCGGCGTGCGGGTGGCCTTCATTCCCTCGCTCGTCCTCAACGGCCCCGCCGACGCGCGCATCACCACCGAGCTCGCCGGCGTCACCCCGGTCGCCCGCAACGTCGACGGCGACTTCGTGTTCCCGGTGGACAGCGCGCAGTTCGACGCCGCGCACACCTGGGCGGTGGCGCGGCAGACCCTCACGCTGTTCGAGCGGCACCACGGCGCGCCGATCCGGTTCGCCTGGAACACCGGCGGCAACACCGACCGGATCACCGTCCACCCGCGCGCGGGCGTCGACCGGAACGCGTTCTACAGCCGTACCGCCAAGGTCCTGAAGTTCTTCTTCTTCACGCCCGCGGGGCGGCAGGAGCAGGTGTTCACCTGCCGCTCCCTGGACATCGTGGCGCACGAGACGGGCCACGCGATCCTGGACGGCCTCAAGCCGGGCTGGCTCGGCGTCGGCAACCCGCCCCAGACCGGCGGGCTGCACGAGGCGTTCGGCGACCTCAGCGCGATCTTCCTGACCCTCGCCCAGCCCGACCAGGCCGACGCCCTGGTCGCGATCACCCGGGCCAACCTGCACGACAAGAACTTCCTGGCGGCCGTGGCCGAGCAGTTCGGCACCGCCCTCGGCAAGGACTTCGGCCTCCGCAACGCCGACAACGACCTCAAGCTCAGCGAGGTGGGCAACGAGGTGCACGCGATCTCGCAGGTGTTCACCGGCGCGATCTACGACATCCTCGCCGACGTCTACGCCTTCGAGCGGGGCCAGCAGGGCGGCCGCAAGGACCCGGCCCAGCTCCTGATCGAGGTCGCCGACCGGCTCTGCAAGCTCCTCCTGGACGCGATCATCGCCTCGCCCGCGGTCGGCGCCACCTACGTCGACGTCGCCAACCAGCTCCTGCAGATCTCCGCCCAGCGCGGGGAGCCCGCCATCTACCGCACGTTCATCCGCAACCGCTTCGCGGTACGGGAGATCACCACCGCGGCCACCCCGCTGCGCGACCTGCTCAGCGGGCGGGTGAACATGGCCGACGCCGAGTACACCGGCGACGGCGAGGACGTCACCGACGTCCAGGACCACGACGAGCACTCGGCCAGCCTGCGCGCCGAGCAGAACCGCGGCCGCTGCTGCGGCACCATGCAGATGCCCGAGTTCCAGGCCGTCGACCCGGAGAAGCTCAGCCGGGGCGGCCCGCTGGAGGACGACGACATCCTCCGCGACGAGTTGGAGGAGCTCCGCAGGGCCTTCTCGAAGTAGCCCGTTCGGCGGGCCCCTGAACGGGCACCATGAGGGGGCCCGTCCAGCAGGCGAGGAAGGCGAGGACCGGTATGCGGGTCAAGGTGGAGAGCATCGGCGGCCTCACCGGCGAGGCGGTCGTGGTGGCGCTGTACGACACCGCGGAACTGCCGGACCAGGAGGCCGCAAGCGTCCGGGACGCGGTCGAGTCCCTGACCGAGGCCCTGGCCCGCGGCCCGGCCGCCGAGATCGGCGCCGACCTCCCCGGCCACCGCATCACCGTGACCGGCCCGGGCGACGCCGCGCCGCGAGTCTTCGAGGTCCGCGGAGCCCCCGCCGCGGACCTCGAAGCACCCCTGAAGATCCTGCTGGGCGAGTGACTCACAGTTTCCGGTGGTCGTACGCGGACTCCGCGGCGGCCACCACGGTCGGCAGGTCGGCGCCGGTGGCGGCCATGGACGCGGCGGCCACCGCGCCCTCCACGAGGGGCGCGTCCACCAGGACGACGTCGCCGGGGATGTCCTCCAGGACGACCTTGGCGGTGAGGACGGCGCTGCCGAGGTCGGCGAGCAGGACCACGCCGTCGCCGTCCTGGACCAGCTCGATGGCCTGTTCGACCAGGTCGGCGCTGGTGCCCAGGCCGCCTTCGGAGTCGCCGCCGGCGGGTTCGACGGCGGCCTTGCCGACGCCCATGGCGCGGGCCAGTTCGGTGACGCCGTCGGCCAGCGTCCTGCTGTGGGAGATCACCACGATCCCTACCATCGGGGTCTCCTTTCAGACGGTGTCGGCCAGGGCTTGCAGGATGACGGCGGTGGAGGCGGCGCCGGGGTCGAGGTGGCCGACGCTGCGGGGGCCCAGGTAGCTGGCGCGGCCCTTGCGGGCCTCCATGGGGACGGTGGCCTCGGCGCCTTCGGCGGCGCCCTGGGCGGCGGCGCGGGCGCAGGCGGCCAGGTCGGCGCCGTCGGCGAGGGCGGTCTCGTAGGCGGTGACGGCGGGGGCGAGGGCGTCCACCATGGTCTTGTCACCGTCGGCGGCCTGGCCGAGTTCGCGGACGCCGTCGAGTGCGGCGCGCAGCGCGGCACCGAGGGCGGCGGCGTCGATCTCCCCGGCGTCGCCGAAGGACTTGCCGGCGCGGCGCAGCGCGGTCCCGTAGAGGGGGCCGGACGCGCCGCCGGTCTTGGAGACGATCGCCCGGCCGGCGGCGATCAGCGTCTTGCCGGGGGTTGCGCCGTTGGGGAGGGCGGCGACGGCGGCGGTGAAGCCCCGGTCGAGGTTGTGGCCGTGGTCGCCGTCGCCGATGGCGGCGTCCAGGCGGGTGAGGCGTTCGGCGTCGGCGGCGATCAGGTCGGCGGCGTGGCGGATCCAGGCCGCGGTGGTCTCGGCGTCCATGGCGGTCACCGGCCCCAGCGCAGGCCGGGGGTCTCGACGGGCGCGTCCCAGAGGCGGGTCAGCTCGGGGGTGAGGCGGCAGACGGAGATCATGCAGCCGGCCATCTCCAGGCTGGTCACGTACGGGCCGACGAGGGGGCGGGCGGCGGTGGCGCCGTGCGCGGTCAGCCAGTCCGACACGGCGGCGTAGGCGATGTACTGCTCGATCAGCGGGGTGCCGCCCATGCCGTTGACCAGGACGAGGAGCTCTGAGCCCGCCAGGGGCATGTCGGCGTCGATGGCGGTCAGGGCGGCGTCGACGACCTCGGCGGCGGGCATGGCCGGGACGCGTTCCCTGCCGGGTTCGCCGTGGATGCCGATGCCGAGTTCGATCTCGTCCTCGCCCAGCTCGAAGGTGGGCCGCCCGGCGGCGGGCACCGTGCACGGCGACAGCGCGACGCCGAACGAGCGGCTGCGCTCGTTGACCTCGCGGGCCACGGCGGCGACGGCGGCCAGGCCGGCGCCCTCCTCGGCCAGCGCGCCGGCGATCTTCTCGACGAACAGGGTGGCGCCGGTGCCGCGGCGGCCCGCGGTGAAGGTGCTGTCCTCGACGGCGACGTCGTCGTTCACGATGACCGGGACGACCTCGATGCCCTCGTCCTCGGCCAGCTCGGCGGCCATCCGGAAGTTCAGGACGTCCCCGGTGTAGTTCTTGACGATGTGCAGGACGCCGGCGCCGCCCTGGACGGCCATGGTGGCGGCGAGGATCTGGTCCGGGACGGGGCTGGTGAACACCTCGCCGGGGACGGCGGCGTCCAGCATCCCGGGTCCGACGAATCCGCCGTGCAGAGGCTCGTGGCCGGAGCCGCCGCCCGACACCAGGGCGACCTTGCCGGGCCGCGGCGCGTCCGCCCGGACGACGGTGCGCTCGTCCGGGTCGACCCGGAGGGCGGGGTGGGCGGCGGCCAGGCCCCGCAGGGCGTCGGCGACGACGTCCGCCGGGGCGTTGATGAGTTTGCGCATGTCTCAGCTGTACCCCCGTCGGGGCGGTCGTCCCAGACCCGGCGAACCCGGCGGTTCCGGCGCGGGACGGCTTAGGCTGGGGAGCGTGACGAGGGTTCTGGACGACGGCGAAGTGCGGCGGGTCCTGGCCGTGATGGCGCATCCCGACGATGTCGACTTCGGCAGCGCGGGCACGGTCGCGGGGTGGACCGAGCGGGGCGTCGAGGTGGTCTACCTGATGGTCACCGACGGCGACGCGGGCGGTTTCGACGACGGGATCACGCGCGCGGAGATGGCCGAGCTGCGGCGGGACGAGCAGCGCGCGGCGGCCAAGTGCGTGGGCGTCACGGACGTGCGGTTCCTCGGCTACCCGGACGGGCGGGTCGAGGCGACGCTGGAGTTGCGCCGCGACATCGCCCGGGTGGTCCGGCAGGTGCGGCCCGACCGGGTGATCACGTCGAGCCCGGAGCGCAACTACGAGCGGATCTACCCGAGCCATCCCGATCACCGGGCGGTGGGGGCGGCGACGCTGGACGCGGTCTACCCCGACGCCCGCAACCCCTACGCCTTCCCGGAGCTGCTGGCGGAGGAGGGCCTGGAGGCGTGGACGGCGCGCGAGGTCTGGACGAGCGGCGGCCCGACGGTGAACCACCACGTGGACGTGACCGAGATGCTGCCGCGAAAGCTGGCGGCGCTGCGGGCGCACGCGAGCCAGACGGGGCACATGGGTGAGCAGCTGGAGGAGATGGTGCGGGGCTGGCTGGGGGGCAACGCCGTCGCGGCGGGGTTGCCGGAGGGCCGGCTCGCGGAGTCCTTCCAGGTGATCGACACCGCATAAGACCGCTTTGTGACTTATGCCCGTCTTCTCGGTAACGTAGGTGATCCCTTACCTCGGGGAGACCGTGATGCCGCAGCGGACCGGGCCGTACACCGTCGAGTGCAGCGCCACCTCGCGCGCCGACCCGGAGGTCATCTTCAAGCACCTGGCGGTGGCGGAGGCCTGGAGCGAGTGGGGCTCGTTCCCGTCCCGGGCCCGCAGGGAACGCGCGGGCGCGCCCACGCCCAACGGCATCGGCGCCGTCCGGGCCATCCCCCCGGCGCGCGAGCAGGTGGTCGAGTACGACCCGCCCCGCCACTACGCCTACGTGGCGCTGTCCGGGCTGCCGGTCAAGGAGTACCGCGCCGACGTCACGCTGGTGCCGCGGGGGCTGGAGACGCTCATCCGCTGGGAGGGCAGCTTCGAGCCCAGGTACGCGGGGACCGGCGGGCTGATCAGGGTCCTGCTCAACCGGGCGCTCTCCTCGTTCGCCCGGCGCGTCGCCCACCATTCCGAGCACTGCGAGCCCGGCTGCCCCGCCCGCCTGCCCGACGTGCTCTGACCGGCGCGGTCACTCCTGGGGGACGGCCCGCTCCAGGATCTCGTCCACCGTCTCCTCCACCGACTGGCCGGAGGAATCCAGCCACAGCCCCATCCGCGGCGTGTTCTCGCGCAGCGCGCGGTCGAGGTCGTCGACGGTGAACGGGCCGTACGCCTTCTTGGCGCGGCCCCTCTCCCGCTCCGCGATGACCTTGGGCTGCGGGGCCAGCACGACCACGTACAGGGGCCGCGTCCGGATCTGGTTCACGAGCCAGGGCAGCATCTCGCCGAGCACCACGTCCTGGAGGACGACGTTGAATCCCGCCTCCGCGTACGTGTCGGCGGCGCCGGCCGCCAGGCGGTGGCGCAGCCGAAGCTGGGCCAGGGCCTCCCGTGAAGGGTCGGGGCTCATCTCGGCGCGCCCGCCCACGATGAAGCGGCGGAACGCGTCGCCGCGCACGTGGGCCGACCGCGGCAGCCGTTCCGCCAGGGCCTGGGCGACCGTGGACTTGCCGGCCGCCTGCACGCCGGTGATGAGGTGGACCGCCGCCCCTCGTCCGTCCATGCTCAGCGCCCGAAATGGGTAGAACGCCGGAAACACATGCGATCACAGTGGCACACTCGGCCGTCGCCCGCACACCAGAATCCGATCACCGCGCGGCCTTCCCGCCCTTCCGTCCGGGTACCCGGAACATTCAAAGCTTCCCGATGGGAATACCCGGAAATCCACCGAGGTTCCCGCTGCCATGACCATCGGAGTAGTCATCCCCCTCCCCCGCACCGGCAACGCCGTCGACCTCCAGGTGGACCTGGCCAGGGAGGCCGCCGGCGCCGGCCTGCGCTCGGCGTGGTTCCCCCAGCGGTTCGACCACGACGCCATCACCATCGCCGGGATCGCCGGACGCGAGGTGCCCGGACTGGCCGTCGGGACCTCCGTCGTCCCCATCTTCGGCCGCCATCCGCTGCCGGTCGCCCACCAGGCGCAGACCGCCCAGGCCGCCACGCACGGCAACCTGCACCTCGGACTGGGGCTGGGCGCCCCCGCCTTCGTCGAGTCCAGCCTGGGCCTCCCCTACGACCGTCCCATCGCCCGGCTGCGCGACTTCCTCACCATCCTCCGCTCGATCTTCGAGACCGGCACCGCCGACGTCCACGGGGAGATTCTCACCGCCGCGCCGCCGATGCCCGCCGCGCTGCCCGGCGCCGAACCGCCCGTCCCCCTCCTGGTCGCCGCGATGGGCCCGCAGGCCCTCCGCGCGACCGGCGAGCTGGCCGACGGCACGCTGCCCTTCCTCGCCGGTCCCCGCGCGCTGGGCGAGCACATCGTCCCGGCCGTCACCGCCGCCGCCGAGAGCGCCGGACGCCCCGCGCCCCGCATCGTCGCGGCCGTCCCCGCCGTGGTCACCGACCGGGTCGACGCCACCCGCGAGACCGCCGCCGCGCAGACCGCCTTCTACGACTCGATCCCCTCCTACCAGCGGGTGATCGAGCTGTCCGGCGCCTCCCGCGCCGCCGAGCTGGTCACCGTCGGCGACGAGAAGGCCCTGGCCGCGGCCGTCCAGAGCTACCGCGACGCGGGCGCCACCGAGGTGGTCGTCACCCAGACCGACATCGCCGGCGAGCCCGACCGCCGCCGCACCTGGCAGGCCCTCGGCGCCCTCGCCCCCTGACCGGGTCCGTCCTGAAACCGCTCAGACGAGGCGGCGGGCGGCGGCCCAGCGGGACAGTTCGTGCCGGTTGGACAGCTGGAGCTTGCGCAGCACGCTCGACACGTGCGTCTCGACCGTCTTGACCGAGATGAACAGCTCCTTGGCGATCTCCTTGTACGCGTAGCCGCGGGCGATCAGGCGCAGCACCTCGCGCTCGCGCTGGGTGAGCTGGTCCAGCTCGGGGTCCACGGCGGGCACGTCGCTGGCGGCGAAGGCGTCCAGGACGAAGCCCGCCAGGCGGGGCGAGAAGACCGCGTCGCCCTCGGCGACGCGGGCGATCGCGTCGGTCAGCTCCGGGCCGGAGATCGTCTTGGTGACGTAGCCGCGGGCGCCGCCGCGGACCACCCCGATCACGTCCTCGGCCGCGTCCGACACCGACAGGGCCAGGAACCGGGACGGGACCGAGCCGTGCAGGCGGCGCAGCACCTCGATGCCCCCGCCGCCGGGCAGGTGCACGTCCAGCAGCACGACATCCGGCTTCGCCGCGCGGATCACCGCGACCGCCTCGTCGACGTCGCCCGCCTCGCCCACGATCTCCACGCCGTCGCCCAGCTCGGCCTTCACCCCGGTCCGGAACATCTGGTGATCGTCCACCAGCACCACGCTGTTCTTCATCGGATACCTCCGTGGAGACCCCGTCCTTGAGGGCGGGGAGGAAATGGTCCCCCTGCGGAGCAGAGGGGTCGGGGGTCCGCCGCCACGGCGGAGCCCCGCTGGCGTTCAAGGTGATAGGCGCCACCTGAGGGTGACGTTGAGTGATTATGTCGGTGGGGTCTGTTACGGTCACGACCGTGAAAATCGTGGTTCAGGTGAGGCTGCTGCCGACCGCCGAGCAGGCGGCCGCGCTCGCGGCGACCCTGACGGCGGTCAACGCCGCGGCCGACCACGCATCGGAGGTGGCCTACCACCGGTTCGCCCTGAACGCGCGGCAGGTCCCTTTGCATCGGGCCGTGTACGCCGATCTGCGGGCTCAGGGCCTGGGCGCCCAGGCCGCCGTCCGCGTGATCAAGAAGGTCGTCGACGCCTACACCACCCTGCGCGCCACCATCCGCGCCGGAAACCTGGGCAGGCACGACTCGCCCCGTCGGATCAAGGCCGAGAGCAAACCGGTCACCTTCCGCAAGGATGCGGCGCACCCCTACGACGACCGGAACCTGTCCTGGCAGACGGACGCACGGACCGTGAGCATCTGGACGGTCCACGGCCGCCTGAAACACCTCCCCTACACCGGCTCGGCCGCGCAGCTCAAAACGCTGGCCGAGCACCGCAGAGGCGAGAGCGATCTCGTGGTGCGGGGCGGGAAGTGGTTCCTGATCGCCACCTGCGATATCCCCACACCCGAGACGTATGAGCCCCGGGACTGGGTCGGGGTCGACCGGGGCATCGCCAACCTGGCCACCACCAGCGACGGGGTGAACCACCAGGGCCGGGGCCTGCAGCACTACCGGCGCCGCATGGCGCGGGTCCGGGCCGAACTGCAGGCCAAGGGCACCAAGTCCGCCAAACGCAAGCTCAAGAAGTGGGCACGCCGGGAGACCCGGCACGCCACCCACATCAACCACGCGATCGCCAAGAGCGTGGTGGCCGATGCCGAACGCACCGGACGCGGCATCGCCCTGGAAGACCTCCAGGGCATCCGCGACCGGACAAGGGTTCCACGGCACCGGCGGGTCACCCACTCCTCCTGGCCCTTCCACCAACTCGGAGACTTCGTCGCCTACAAGGCCGAGCGGGCCGGTGTCCCGGTCCTCACGGTGGACGCCCACCACACCTCCCAGACCTGCCCGCGCTGCCGGCACGTGTCCAGGAGGAACCGTCCCAGCCGGGACACCTTTCGCTGCGTGGTCTGCGGGCTCGCCGGCCCGGCCGACCACATCGCCGCCGTGAACGTGCGCACACGGGCGCGAACGGCGTGGGTGCTCGTCAACGCGCCCCATGCGGCCGTGTCACCGTCCTCTCGTCAGGGACTGTCACGAGCTGCAACCCCTGTCCTTCCTTAGGGCCGGGAGTTGATCTCCAGACGTACCTCGGTGCCCTCGCCGGGGGCGGTGCGGAGCTCGGCCGTGCCGCCGTTGCGCTCCATGCGTCCGATGATGGACCCCCGCACGCCCATCCGGTCCTCGGGGATCTGCTCCAGGTCGAAGCCCTTGCCCCGGTCGCGCACGAAGATCGCCACGTCGTCGCCCTCGACCTCGGCGTAGACGGAGACGCTGGGCGCCCCGCTGTACTTGGCGGCGTTCACCATGGCCTCGCGGGCGGCCTGCAGGGCCGCGTCGAGCCGGTCGTCCAGATCGGTGTCGCCGACGCACACCACCTCGATCGGGACGCCGTGGTCGTCCTCCACCTGCCCGGCGGTCTCCTTGATGGCGGCGGCGAAGGTGCGGTCGGGGTCGGCGCGCGGCTGGTACAGCCAGGTGCGCAGGGTGCGCTCCTGCGAGCGGGCCAGCCGCTGCACCTCGCGGGGGTCGTGCGCGTTCCGCTGGATCAGGGTCAGCGTGTGCAGGACGGAGTCGTGGACGTGCGCGGCCAGCTCGGCGCGCTCCTGCGAGCGGATCCGCTCGTGCCGCTCGGCGTCCAGGTCCTGCCAGAGCCGCACCACCCACGGGGTCACGATCACCGCCACCCCGGTCAGGATGATCAGCATCGCGATGATCACGGACCGGGCCTGGCCCACGTCCACGCGCTGCGCCACGAACCCGCCGATGCCGCCGACCACCAGCAGCACGCCCAGCAGGCTGCGCAGCCACATCTGCCGCAGCGGGACCACCCAGCGCTGCCGCTGGTCGCGGTCGGCCTGCTGCCACAGGATGGAGGCGCCCACACCGCCGGCGACGAACGGCCAGAACGCCGCCTGCGCGAACCCGGCGCCCCAGGTCAGCACGGACAGCCCGGTCGCCACCGCCCCGTAGGCCAGCAGTTGCCCCCAGTCGCGGCCGTTCCGCCTGGACGCGGCCTCCTCTTCCTCCCGCCGCAGCGGCACCAGCACCCAGAACGCGATGTACGCGGCGACACCCAGCCCGCTGGCCAGGGTCAGCAGGACGAACGCGCCCCGGATATAGAACGCCTCGACGCCGAGATGGCTCGCCAGGCCGCGGCACACGCCGGCCAGCAGCCGGCCCTCGCCGCGCCGCTCCAGCCGTGCCACCGGCCTCGCCTCTTCGCTCACCATCGCGGTTCCCACGGTAACGATGCTGCCGCGGTGCTGTCGCGCCCGCATCAGGGCACGGCCCTGAACGGGTGCGGTCATCCTCAGGGTCAGGTCAGGGGCGTCCCGGATACCGCGCGCGGGTGAGCGGGCGCGACGATGGGGACCATGGCGGACGAGCAGAACACGCCCCGTGCCGAGGGCCCCTCGCGGCTGGCCCGCGTGACCGAGGGCCGCGTGCTGGCCGGGGTGTGCACCGGCCTGGGCCGGTACACCGGCATCGACCCGGTGGTGTACCGGGTCGGCTTCGCGATCATGGTGCTGGCGCACGGCCAGGGGATCCTGCTGTACATCGCGGCGGCGCTGTTCATGCCCGCCGCGCCGGACCGGGCGGCGCTGATGGAGCAGGTGTTCCGGCGCCGGTTCGACGCCACCGGGACGCTGTCGATCCTGGGCGCGCTGCTGTGCGCGTCGATGGCGCTCAGCCTCATGGGCAACGGTGTGTTCCAGGCGGGCGTGCCCACCGACACGATCGCGGTGCTGACGGTGACGGGGCTGGTGCTGCTGACCGCGCACGCCCGGGGGGTCGACCTGGGCGCGGCGGCGCGGTCGTTCCCGGAGCGGCTGCACGGGTACCCGCTGGAGCCGAAGGACCCGGCGGCCGAAGGGGCGGATTCGGTCGTCTCGCTCGAGAAGGACTCCGGCCCTCAAGGCGGCGGGGGCTCCGGGGGCGGGGGCTCCGGGGGCGGGTGGTCCGAAGGGATGATCGATCTGGCCACGCTGAGCAGGCCGCGCGGGCCGGGCCCGTCCGGCGGCGGGGCGGCGGCCGCGCCGCCAGACGGGGCGACGGCAGTGCCGCCGGAGGGGGCCGGACGGGCGCCCGGCGGGCGGGTGGCGGACCCGCCCGCGCACAAGGACCGCCGCCACCGTGCGGTGCTGACGTCCGTGACCCTGCTGGGCGCGATGGCCGTCGCCGCCGCGACCTGGCCGGTGGCGCAGACGTATCCGGGTCCGCAGTGGGCGATGCTGGTGACGGCGTCCGCGCTCGCCGTCGTCGGGTGCGGGCTGCTGATGGGCGGCTGGTTCCGGGCGCGCGGGCTGGCGACCATGGGCACGGTGCTGACCTGCGCGCTGCTGACCTCCTCGGTGGCCGCCGAGGCGCCCCGCGACGCCCGGTACGGCGAGGTCGAGTGGCGGCCCGCCGACGCCGCCCGCACCCAGCAGGACTACAAGATCGCGGCGGGCTCGGGACGGCTCGACCTCACCGCGCTGCCCCTGCGTCCCGGGCAGCGGGTGCACGTCACCGCCGAGATCACCTTCGGGGAGCTGGACGTGCGGGTGCCCCGGTCCGCCCGGGTCGAGGTCGACGCGAGGGTCCTGCTGGGCGATCTGGACCTGGCGGGCCGTACGATCAGCGGTCCCAACGCCCGCGCCGAGCAGGTCCTGGAGGCCGAGGGCGCCGCGGCGAAGAACCCGCCGGTGATCGCGCTGCGCGTCCGCGGCCGGGTGAGCGATGTGGTGGTGACCCGTGTCTGAGCCGGTGCGCGAGGAGAGCGGGGCTCTCGGTGAGGACGGCGGGAAGCGGCGGCGGTTCGACCCCGGGTCGGTGGTGACGGGGCTGTTCTTCCTCGGTGTCGCGGGCGTCTTCGTCGCCGGCGGGGTGACCGGCGAGCTGGTCGCGGGGCCGCAGGTGCTCGGGCCGGCGCTGCTGGTCGGGCTGGGTCTGGTGGGGATCGTCCGGGTCCTGACCCGTTCACGCCGCCACTGAAGTGTGACGGAGATCACCTTATCCGAGGGGAACTGCTTTTCCGATCGTTACGGTTGGATATGCCCGTGAGGTTCTCAGAGAAGATCATCATGCTCGTGGCGAGGCTGCACATCGATCTGTGCCGCCTCGCCAGCGTGCTGTGTCGCGCCTGACGCCCCCGGCAAGCTCCCGCTCCCCCTTTCCCTTCTCCCCACCCCGGAACCCACCGTCCCGCCGCCGCCGCGCGCCGCCGTGCCACAAGCATGCGTCCGTGCCGCGTACGCCGTACCGCGTGCCGCCGTGCCGCGCGACCGGACGGTGCCTCATGTCTGGAGACCCCGGCAGTGAACCTGCGCGTCTGGAAATGGCAGTTCTGGCAGCAGATCGTGCTCGCCCTCGTCCTCGGTGTCGCCGTCGGCGCCGCGTTCAACAACCTCGGCGACGGCGAGAAGCTCGCCGAGACCTGGCTCGACCCGTTCGGCGGCGTCTACACCAGCCTGCTGCGCGTGATCGTGGTGCCGCTGGTGCTGGCGGCCATCGTGGTCAGCATCGGCCGGCTGCGCAACGTCGGCAGCGTGGCCCGGCTGACCGCCAAGACCCTCGGCTGGTTCGTGGTCACCTCGGCCATCGCCACCGCGATCGGGCTGGCCGTGGGCCTGCTCGTGCAGCCCGGCGAGGGCCTGGGCAAGCTCGCCACCGAGAGCGCCGAGACCGAGGAGGTCACCTGGACCCAGGTCCTGGAGAACCTCTTCCCGTCCAACATCGTGAACGCCATGGCGGAGGGCAACATCCTCGGCCTGGTCACCTTCGCCGCGCTGCTCGGCGCCGCGCTGGTGGCGATCGGCGAGCGCGGCGAGCGGCTGACCGCGCTGTTCGACGACCTGTACGTGGTCATGCAGAAGATCGTGTGGTGGGTGGTGCTGCTCACCCCGATCGGCTCGTTCTTCCTGATCGCCTCCGTGGTCGCGACCTACGGGGCGAGCTCGCTGGAGCCGCTGGCCAAGTTCACCGGCGCGATCTACCTGGCGGTGCTGGTGATGCTGGTGGTCGGGTACCCGGTGCTGCTGCGCGCCTTCGGCCGGGTCTCGCCGCTGAAGTTCTACCGCAACAGCTGGCCCGCGCTGCAGTTCGCGTTCGTGTCGTCGTCGTCGCTGGCCACGCTCCCGATCGCGCAGAAGGTGCAGATCGAGCGGAACGGCGTCCACCCCGAGTACGCGAGCTTCGCGCAGCCGCTGGGCGCCACGATCAAGTTCGACGGCTGCGGCGCGATCTACCCGGCGGTGGCCGCGATCTTCGTCGCGCAGTACATGAACCTGGACCTGGGCTTCGCCGACTACGCGCTGATCGCGCTGGCCGCGGTCATCGGCCAGCTCGGCACCGGCGGCACGCCCGGCCCGGCCCTGGTCGCGCTGACGCTGACGCTGACCACCGTGGGCCTGCCGCTGGAGGCGGTCGGCTACCTGATCGCCATCGACAAGGTCATCGACATGGCCCGGACGGCGCTGAACGTGGCCGGGCAGCTCACCGTCCCGGTGCTGGTGGCCCGTTCGGAGAAGCTGCTGGACGAGGACGTCTTCAACGCCGTCCCCGTCGAGCTGACCTCCGGATCCGCGGCGCCGGACGAGACGCCCGAGACCCGGAAGGCGGCGCCCGAGCCCGCCGGCACCTGACCGGCCTCGTCCGCGGCTCATCGAACCGCGCCCGCGCCCGCGCCCGCGCCGGCGCGGCCGGGCGCGGCGAGGTTGAGGGCGGTGCCGAGCAGCACCATCCGCAGCGCGCGCTCCGCGCCGTCCGCCAGGAACTCCTCGCCCCGGGACAGGGCCTCGGCCAGGTCCACCGGGGCGGGGAGGATCCCGGCGAACGCGTCGATCCCGCTGCCGTAGACCAGATGGGCGTCCGGCCCGATCGTCCCGGCCAGGGCCAGTACCGGCTTGCCGTACCGCTTGGCCCGCCGCGCCACCTCGGCGGGGATCTTGCCGCGCGAGGTCTGCCGGTCGATCGCGCCCTCGGCGGTGATCACCAGATCGGCGCGGGCGAGCAGCCCGTCCAGGTCCACGTGCTCCAGGAGCACCTCGAAGCGCGGCAGCAGCCGGGCGCCCGCGGCCGCCAGCCCCGCGCCGAGCCCGCCGGACGCGCCGCTCCCCGGGCCGGTACGGAGATCGACCCCGGCGGGGACGTCCATGTCGCGTTCCAGGATGTCGGCCCAGCGGCACAGGGCCCGGTCGAGCGCCTCCGCCTGCGCGGGGGTCGCGCCCTTCTGCGGCCCGTACACGCGCGCCACGCCGTGCTCGCCGCACAGTACGTTCCAGGGGTTGCAGGCCACGAGGAGCTCCGTACGGGCCAGCCGCGGGTCCAGCCCGGAGGCGTCGATCCGCGCCAGCCGCGCCAGTGCGGCTCCCCCGGGCGGGAGGTCGTTCCCGGACGCGTCCAGAAGCCGGGCGCCGAGGGCCCGCAGCGCGCCCGCGCCGCCGTCGGACGTCCCCGAGTCGCCGCAGCCGACCAGGACGCGGCGGGCGCCGCCGTCCAGCGCCGCGGCGATCAGCTCCCCCACGCCCGCGGTGGTCGTGCGGCCCGGATCGCGGGCGTCCCGCGGGACCAGCCGCAGGCCCGCCGTCGCCGCCATCTCCACCACCGCCGTCCGCGGCCCCGGCCCGCCCATGACCGCGTAGTGCGACTCCACCGGCCGTCCCATCGGCCCGGTGGTGACGCGCGGCACGATCCGGCCCCCGGTGGTGCGGGCCAGCGCCGCGGCCGAGCCCTCGCCGCCGTCCACCAGCGGCAGCGTGTCGATCACGGCGCCCGGGACCACCCGCCGCACCCCGCGGGCGATCATCGCCGCGACCTGGTCGGCGCTCAACGACTCCTTGAACCCGCTAGGGGCGATCACGATCCGCAACGGAAACTCCTTCGACAGCGGTGACAGGACAAGGGGGCCGGAGTCCCGAGGCTCAGCGGGTGACGGGCAGGCCGAGCAGCGGCCACACGTACAGCGCGAAGGCCAGCACCAGCGCGGCGGTCAGCGGCGCCAGCACCGCCGAGACCCGCAGCAGGTCGCGCGGCGTGTACGTCGGCACGTCCTCGATCCCGTGGAAGAGCGCGACCGGTTTCGCCGACGACGGCAGCGTCAGGCAGAACCCGGCCGCCGCCGTGGACGCGAACGCCGCCGCGACCGGCGAGATCCCGGCGCCCAGGGCCGCCGTCATGACCAGCGGCACCAGCACGCTCGACCGCGCCGACCGCGACTGGAGCACCAGGTGGGCCAGCGTGCTCACGGCGACGACGCCGCCCAGGAACAGCCAGGCGGGCGGCGGCGCGCCGCCGGAGCGGGCGAAGAGGCCGCCGGTGATCCAGGCGGCGGCGCCCGAGGTGGTCAGCGCCACCCCCATGGCCATCGTCGCGGCCATGAACAGCAGCATCGACCACGGAACCGTCTTCAGCGACTCGCCCAGCCGGACCGTCCCGAGCAGCGGCGAGCAGCTGACGACCGCGCCGACCAGCGCGACCACGGCGGGCGGCACCCCGTGCAGCGGCTCGCTGCACCACAGCACGACCACCACCGCCAGCAGCGCCGCCGAACGGGCCTGGTGGTCGGTGAGCCGGCCGGTCACCCGCACCCCGGCGGCGGCGCCGACGTCCTCGGCCCGGACCGACACGGGCAGGCGGCGGTCCGCGCGGGTGGTGGTCAGCAGCAGGATGACCTCGGTGGCCAGATGCGCGGAGACGATCGCCGGCGGCGTGCCCAGCAGCAGCCACTGGACGAACCCGATCCGGTGCCCCGTCGCCTGCGCGACCATCTCCGCGGTGATGAGGTGCGCCCCGGCGCCGATCAGCGTGGCGACGGCCGACAGCAGGATCACCGCCGGGAAGATCAGCGCCAGCGCCAGGACGACCCGGCGCCGCTCCCGCAGCGCGCCCGCCAGCGCGAGGAACACCGGCAGCGCGAGCGCGGCCCGTCCCGAGGTGGCGGGGATCGCGAACGCGCCGGCGACCAGCGCGGCGGTGGTGAGGTGCGCGAGCTGCCGCACGGTCCGCGCGCCCGCGACGAAGAACGCCGCCGCGCGGGTGGCCAGCCCGGTCCGCGTCACCCCGGCGGCCAGGACGAACGCGCAGATCAGCAGCCAGATCGTCGGGTCGCCGAGGCTGCCGAACAGCACGTCGGCCTCCAGCGCCCCGGCGGTGACCAGCACCAGCCCGGCGGCCAGCGCGACATAGGTGTCGTCGATCGGGCTGAACATCCACAGCAGCGTCGCCACCGCGAAGACCGCCAGCGTGACGCGGCCGGGCGTCCCGAGCCCGTCCACCCCGAACACGGCGCCCGCGCACGCGGCGACCGCCGCCAGCGCCAGGAGGCCGTACCGGACCGCCGCCTTACGGCCCCGCGGGTTCAGCCCAGGCGGGCCGGGCCGCTCGCCGGTCTGCCGCGTCTCAGCGGACGGGGCGGGCGTGCGGGTCGGACCGGGCGATCCGGCCTCTCCGGACGTTCCGGTCGGGGTGGTCCCGCTGGTCTGTGCGGCCGTGCCGGAGTCGCCGGCCTGGCCGGTCGCGCCTGTCTCATCCGTCCCTCTGCCCGTCGCCGTTCGCACCGCCGGTCCGGCTTCTCGCACCACCGCTCGCTTCGATCTCACATGTCGATCCTGCGAAGCGGCGGTGAGCCGGTCATGAACGGCGCATGAGGCAATCTTCATCCAACGGGCGGCCCCGTCAAGGCAGGCGGTACCCCATGCCGCGGACGGTCTCCACGCAGCCGTCCCCGAGCTTCTTGCGCAGCGCCCGCACGTACACGTCCACGATGTTGGAGCCGGGGTCGAAGTCGTACCCCCACACGTGCGAGAGGATCTGCTCGCGCGACAGCACCTGCCCCGGATGGCGCAGGAACAGCTCCAGCAGCACGAACTCGCGCGCCGTCAGGTCGACGGTCCGGTCCCCGGCGCGGGCGCGGCGGGTGCGCAGGTCGAGGGTGAGGTCGCCGGAGCCCGACCGCAGCAGCGTCGTCTCGGGCGCCCGCGACGCCCCGCGCAGCCGCAGCCGCACCCGCGCCAGCAGCTCCTCGAACCGGAACGGCTTGGTCATCCAGTCGTCCGCGCCGCCCTCCAGCCCCGCCACCGTGTCCTGGACGGAGTCACGCGCGGTCAGCACGATCACCGGGGTCGCCACCTGGGCCTCGCGCAGCGCCCGCAGCACGGTGAACCCGTCCCGGCCGGGCAGCCCGATGTCCAGCAGGATCAGGTCGAAGCCGCGGCCGAACGCCTGGGACAGCGCCATGTCGCCGTCCTCGGCCACCGTCGTGCTGAACCCGTTGGCCCGCAGGCCCTTCTCGATGAACGTGGCGATCCGGTTCTCGTCCTCGACGATGAGGATCCTGTTCACGCGGACGTCACCTGCCCCTCCCGGCCGTTCCCGCGACCCGCCCGCGGCAGGTCGAGCTCGAATGTCGCGCCCTGGCCGTACGTGCCGCCCAGGCGCACCGTCCCGTCGTGGCCGGCGGCGATCGCCCGGACGATCGCCAGGCCCAGCCCCGCCCCGGTACGCGGCCGACGCCCGCCCGACGTCGTCGTCGCCGCGCCGTGCGCGAACCGCTCGAAGATCCGCTCGGCGTCGTCGGGATGCACGCCGGGGCCGGTGTCGGCGACCCAGAACCGCGCCCGCTCGTCGTCCAGCGCCGACCCGACGCGCACCACGTCGCCGGGCCCGGTGTGCCGGACGGCGTTGTGCGCCAGCTGCACCACCGCCTGCGTCACCCGCTGCGGATCGACCCGCGCGTCGCCCTCGCCGATCCCGTCCAGCACCCAGGCGCGGTCGCCCAGCGCCCGCACCTTGGCGTAGATGTCGCTGGTCAGCTCCGTCACCGGCACCCACTGGAGCTGGACGAAGTCGGACCGCTCCGCCTTGGCCAGCAGCAGCAGGTCCTCCACGATGCGGCTCATCCGGTCCAGCTCGTCGGTGACCAGCCGCATCGTCTCCTCGCGCTCGGCCGGGTCGTCGCCCATCAGCTCCAGATGGCCGCGCACGATCGTGATCGGCGTGCGCAGCTCGTGCCCGGCGTCGTCGACGAACTGCCGCTGCGTCGCGAACGCGCGGTCCAGCCGGTCGAGCATCGCGTTGAACGTGGCCGCCAGCTCGCCCACGTCGTCGTGCCGCCACACCGGGATGCGGCGGGCCAGGTCCTGCTCGGTGATCTCGGCGGCGGTGCGGCGGACGAGCCGTACCGGCGCCAGGATCCGCCCCGACACGATCCAGCCGATGCCCGCGCCGCACAGCAGCGCGGCGGCCGAGACCCCGCCCATGACGCGCATCATCCGGTCCACCTCGGCGATGTCGCGTTCGATGAAGTAGGCGATCACGAACGAGGCGGGCCGCACGGACGCCCCCCGCGCGCCGCCCGGCGTGACCGTCTCGACCTTGGCCCAGCGGATCTCCCCGGCCGGGCTCTCGGTGCGGCCCGAGGGGCCCGGCGCGTCCAGGATGCGGCGCATCGCGGCGGCGTCGTCGGCGAGGTTGTAGGGGCCGCCCTCCCGGTCCTGCCGGATGATCCGGCCGTCCGGCACCACGCCCAGCAGGAGCTCGTCGTCGTCGGCGTGCTGGCGGCGCAGATGGGTGAACAGCAGCGGAGCCGCGTCCGTGAAGGGCCGCCCGGTGGCAGGGTCGCGGCCCTCCCGGGCGAACTGCTCGAACTCGCGGGCCTCCTGCTCCAGCAGCTGGTTGCCGTCGCCCTCCACCTCGGCGACCAGGATGGCCCGCACCATCAGCCCCACCGAGGCGAGCGCGACCGCCATCACCCCGACCAGCCACAGCATGATGCGCATCCGGGCCGAGACGCCCGGACGGCCGGGGGTGCGGAGGGGCCGGGTGCCCTCGGTTCCGTCAGCCGTCATCCGGTCCGTCGTCCCCCACGTCGTCGGCGTCGTCGTCGTACACCGGCGGCGGCGCCGGGACGACCGAGGGCGGCTGGGAGGAACCGGACGGGGACGGGCTCCCGCCCTGCCCCGGGACCGCCGTCCGCCCCGGGACCGGCGGGGTCTGGCTGGGAGCCGGGGCGGGAGGGCCGGTCGATCTGGTGCCGCTGCCGTCCCCGACCTGCACCCGGGACGGGACGTTCGGCTCGCCCGGAGAGTCCGACAGGACCTGGCTGATCCCAGCGATGCCCAGCGGGACGGCCACGATGGCCCCGATGACCGCGACACGCTGCACGATGCTGCTGCTCATGCCGCCGAGCGTGCCGGACGCGGCGAAAGCCCCGATGAGGCCAGGATGAGGATTTCTTCATCTGGCGCTCAACGACCAGGTCAGAGCCCGCGTTCCCCCGACGGGCCGGACAGGGCGCCGTGCAGCGTGATCGCGTACGCGGGACCGGGGTTGGTCAGCTCGTGCGTGCGGCCGCCGCCGTGCACGCGGACCCGGTTGGCGCGCAGCGGGCGCCGCACCACCCCGTCCGGGGTGATCCGCACCTCCGCGAGCTCGCCCGCGATCACCGTGCTGACCTCGGTGGCGGTGTGGTCGTGCACGTCGGTGCGGTGCCCGGGCGGCCAGGTGACCAGCCACAGCCGGACGCCGTCGCCCTCCTCCAGCGGCACCCGCACCGGGCCGGCCGGGTCGAACCGGACCAGCCGCCACCAGCCGCCGGGGGCGGCGCTGAGCTCGTGGACGCGGGCGGCGAGCTGCCCTACGGTCGGGGGGCGCCGGAACGTGACGCGGCCGTGCGGGTCGTCCTGACCGCGCATCGTGAGATCGGGAACCATGCGGAAGGTCCTTCGGAAACGGCCGAAGATCGGCCGGTCGGGCCGGAAAGGTCAGAGATCTGGCTCAACGACACGAAGGACGACACAGCGCGCTGGCCACGCGGCGGAGGGCCACAGGGCAACCGAGAGAGATTCGCGCTGGCACGCAGACAAGGACACCCTGGTCACGGGGCATTGTCAAGTCGATCAGAAGAAGATCACCATATGTCCGGAGTTCATGCGTCGGCCACCGCCCTCCGCGAGCATGCGACCGCGACTCACCCCCACGAGAACGGAGACGCCGATGAAGCCGGACCGACGGAGCGTCCTGCGCGGCGGCCTGGCCGCGGGCGCCGGAGCGGCCCTGGGCGGGCTGCTCGGCGGCGGCGCGGCCGCCGCCTCCCCCGGCCTGGTCCGTTCGGGCCGGCCGCTGCTGACGCACGGCGTCCAGACCGGGGACGTCACCGCCCACGAGGCCGTGGTGTGGGCCAGGTCCGACCGCCCCGCGCGCATGATCGTCGACATCGCCCGGCGGCCCGACCTCAAGGACGCCCGGCAGGTCCGCGGCCCCGTCCTGACGCCCGACACCGACCTGACGGGCAAGACGTTCCTGCGCGGCCTGCCCGCCGGCGAGGAACTGCACTTCCGGGTGCGGCTGGCCGACCTCGACCGCGGCTCGGCGCTCTCCGAGGCCGCCACCGGCCGCCTGCGCACCGCGCCGCGGCACCACGCCGACCTCGGCTTCGTCTGGTCGGGCGACCTGGCCGGCCAGGGCTGGGGCATCAACACCGAGCTGGGCGGCTACCGGATCTTCAAGGCCATGGGCGCCCTCGACCCGGACTTCTTCCTGTGCAGCGGCGACCTCGTCTACGCCGACGGCCCGCTCACCGAGACCGTCGCGCTGCCCGACGGCCGCACCTGGCGCAACCTGGTCACCCCGGAGAAGACCAAGGTCGCCGAGACGCTCGCCGAGTACCGCGGCCAGTTCCGGTACAACCTGCACGACGCCAACCTGCGCGCGTTCAACGCGCACGTCCCGATGATCTACCAGTGGGACGACCACGAGGTCACCAACAACTGGTACCCGGGCGAGATCCTCGACCTGCCGCAGTACACCGAGAAGCGCGTGGACGTCCTGGCCGCCCGCGCGCGCAGGGCGATGTTCGAGTACACGCCCACCGCCGTCCAGGCCCCCAAGGACGGCCGCCTCTACCGCCGCATCTCCTACGGGCCGCTGCTGGACGTCTTCGTCCTGGACATGCGCACGCACAAGGACCCGAACGGCCCCAACAACAATGCGTCCCAGACCGAGGGCGTCCTGGGCGCCGACCAACTCGCCTGGCTCAAGCGGGAGCTGCGCCGTTCCAAGGCCACCTGGAAGGTGATGGCGGCCGACCTGCCCATCGGCCTCATCGTCCCGGACGGCTCGGCCGCCCAGGAGGGCATCGCCCAGGGCGACAACGGGGCCCCTCTCGGCCGCGAACGCGAAATCGCCGACCTGCTCTCCTACGCCAAGAAGAACAAGGTCCGCAACATGGTGTGGCTGACGGCGGACGTCCACTACACGGCGGCGCATTACTACGACCCGTCCAAGGCCGCGTTCAAGGACTTCGACCCGTTCTGGGAGTTCGTCACCGGCCCCCTGAACGCCGGCGCCTTCGGCCCCAACAACCTCGAAGGCACCTTCGGCCCCCAGCTCGCCTTCAGGAAGACGCCCCCGCGCGCCAACACCTCCCCCGCCGAGGGCTACCAGTTCTTCGGCGAGGTCGCCATCGACGGCCGTTCCGGCGAGTTCACCGCCCGCCTTCGTGACATCGACGGCAACGCCATTTACTCCAAGTCACTGCAACCCATCCGCTAGGGCCACTGGAAAACCGCCGCTGAACGGCGACCATGGTGACCCGAGGAGGTCGTCATGAACGACTACGTCGTGAGCCTCATCCGCACCTGGGTCCCGGTCGCCGTCGGCGCGGCGCTCACCTGGCTGGCCACGGAGGCGGGCATCGTGCTGGACGACGACACCAGCGCGACCGCCACCGCCGCGGCCGTCGCCGTGGTGACCGCCGCCTACTACGCGGCGGCCCGCGCCATTGAGCAGAAATGGCCGAAGGTGGGCCGCATCATGCTCGCCCTGGGCCTCACCGGCGCCCGAACACCCGCCTACCAGCCGACAACTCCCGCAACTCCCGCACCCCAACCAACCCCCCAACCACCCCCCACCACCTGAGCGGCGACCGGGCGCTCGAGAGAGGCCGGGGCACAAGAGACGAGGACACAAGAGTGACCTGTGAGGCGCTCTCCCTGCGCTGGCATTGTCCAGATCAGGTGCTAGGGGTCGCCTTCCGCCTCGTGCTCATGGCTTCCGGCCTCTCAGCCTTCTCTTCGGTTCCCCTCTCGGAGTTCCTCCGGTCCGGCTCCCTCGCTCGTCTCACAGGCCAGTTACTAATGTAACGCCGCCCGCCATTCCGGAACTTTCGCTTGCCTCCCGTATTGGCAAACATTCCGGAGATCAGGGCGCCGTCAGCATCACGGTTGCGTCGCAGGCCCGGGTTTCACGAGTGGATGACGGGGCCGAGGGTCAGGCCGATCAGATGGATCAGCGCGAGGACGGCGCAGACGGTGACGGCCCTGATGACGTTGGCGCTCAGGCGACCCCGGCGGCGGAGGGGCTCCCCCTCGTCGTAGTAGAAGAGGAAACCTGGCCGGTGGCGGCGGGTGATCGCGGGCGGCATGCGCTCTCCTGTCTCGTCAGAGGTTGAACGCGCGAGAGCGCCGTTCGTAGGTCACGGCGGCCGGATGTGGCTAGGGCGTTTACCAGGCCCGTTTGCACTCTGGGTAGTCATTGGATTACTCTTTGACATGACATGACGGCCCACTTACGGAGGCGCCGTGAGCTTGCCCGCAGAGATGGATCAGGTCGACGTCCACCCCGACGTCCACAGGGCCACGGAGGACGACGAGGAGCAGGTCCTCCGCGGGCTGTACGGGGAACCCGACCCGGACGGGATCTACCGCGGCGAGGAGGTCTCCTGATGGGGACGGCCGACGGGATGCTCGCCGAGGCGCGCGAGTCGCTGGGGCTGTCGGGGCGGCCCAACGTCATCACCCGGGAGTACGCCGAGCGGCACGGCGACGAGTTCCTGGAGGCCGCGTGGTGCGACATGGCCGTCACCTACTGGGCGCGGCGCTCCGACAATGTGGAGGCGGTGCTGCCGGGCGGCGACCGCGCCTACACCGTGTGGCACGCCCAGGACTTCCAGAAGATCGACCGCTGGTTCACGGGGACGACCGAGAACGTCGACGACGCCGAGCCCGGCGACATCGTGTTCTTCGACTGGGGGACGTCCAACACGATCGGCGCCATCGACCACGTGGGGGTCGTGGAGAAGGCCCTCGGCGGGGGCCGCGTCCAGACGATCGAGGCCAACACCGACGACGCGTGCAAGCGGCGGGTGCGGTCGTCGTCGGTGATCGCCGGGTACGGGCGGCCGGACTACGCATCGTCGCACTGGACGGAGGAGATCGTGAAGAAGCTGCCGGAGCTGAGCAGGGGCGCCACCGGCGAGCACGTGCAGACGCTGCGGGCGCTGCTGCTGGCGCGTTCGCATCCGGAGATCGGGGAGGTGGACGGTCCGTTCGACACCGAGGTGGAGCTGGCCGTCCGGGCGGTCCAGGTCTGGGGCCGGGTCACCCCGGACGGGATCGTCGGGCCCCAGACCTGGCCGGTCCTGCTGCGGGTCCACTGAGGTGCGCAGCGGGCTCGCCCGGGATGTGAGCCAGGTCCGGCGGGGTGTGAAAAAGGCCACATCAGGGGCTAGTACACACTTCAACATCGGCATAGGTTCGTAGGGTCGTTCGCCCTCCCGCCCCGGAGGTGGCCCCGATGCCGTGGCCCGACCAGCGCGCTCCGCCCTCAGGGACGTCTCTCCCTGCCAGCCCCACCCCCGAGACGTCCCTGGGAGAACGAATGCCCCGAATCAAGGTCGAGGTCGACGGCGCGATGTACGAGGACGACGTCGAACCCCGGCTCCTGCTCATCCACTACCTGCGCGACCGGCTGGGCAAGGTCGGCACCCCGATCGGCTGCGACACCACCAACTGCGGCGCCTGCACCGTCCTGCTCGACGGGATGAGCGTGAAGAGCTGCTCCCTGCTGGCCGTCCAGGCGGACGGCAGGCAGATCACCACGATCGAAGGGCTCGGCCTCGACGGCGAACGCCACCCGATGCAGCGGGCCTTCCACGAGGAGCACGCGCTGCAGTGCGGCTACTGCACGCCCGGGATGATCCTGGCCTCGATCGACCTGCTCCGGGAGAACGCCGACCCCTCCGACGAGGAGATCCGGGAAGGGCTCGAGGGGAACCTGTGCCGGTGCACCGGCTACCAGAACATCGTCCGCGCGGTGCGCGGCGCGGCGGCGGAGATGCGCGTCCAGGGCGAGGGCCGGCCGGCGGCGGAGCGGGAGGCGACCTCATGACGGTGACCGGCGAGGCGGGCACGGCGGCGCGCGAGGTCGGCTCGCCCCGGCGGCGCACCGAGGACGCGCGGCTCATCACCGGCCGCACCCGGTGGACCGACAACATCCAGCCGCAGGGCACCCTGCACGTGGCGTTCCTGCGCAGCCCGCACGCGCACGCGCGGATCGAGAGCGTCGACGTCGGGCAGGCGCTCGCCCGCCCCGGGGTGGTGGCGGTGCTCACCGGCGCCGACCTCGCCGCCGAGCAGGGCGGCCTGCCGTGCGCGTGGCCGGTCACCGAGGACATGAAGCATCCCGACCATCCGCCGATGGCGGTGGACGAGGTGCGCTACGCGGGCGAACCGGTGGCGTGCGTGGTGGCCCGCGACCGGTACACCGCCGTCGACGCGCTGGAGGAGATCGACGTCGACTACGAGCCGCTGCCCGCGGTGGTCGACATGGAGCGGGCGCAGCGCGGCGACGACGGGCTGGTGCACGCCTCGCTCGGCACCAACGAGAGCTACCGCTGGGTGTTCGAGAACGGCGACGTCGACGCGGCGCTGCGGGACGCGCCGGTGCTGATCGAGCGCCGCTACGTGCAGCAGCGGCTGATCCCGACCGCGATGGAGCCGCGCGCGGTGGTCTGCGTCCCGGAGGGCGACGACTTCACGCTCTACTCGGCGACGCAGATCCCGCACATCCTGCGGCTGATGCTGTCGGTCGTCACCGAGATCCCCGAGCACCGGATCCGGGTGGTCGCGCCGGACGTGGGCGGCGGCTTCGGCTCCAAGCTGCAGGTGTACGGGGAGGAGGTGCTGTGCCTGCTGCTGGCGCGGCGGCTGGGCCGTCCGGTCAAGTGGACCGAGTCGCGCAGCGAGGGCAACATGACCGTCCACCACGGCCGCGACCAGATCCAGCGGCTGACACTCGCGGCCGAGCGCGACGGCCGGATCCGCGGGCTCAAGGTCGACCTGCTGGCCGACATGGGCGCGTACCTGATGCTGGTCACGCCGGGCATCCCGATCCTGGGCGCGTTCATGTTCAACGGCATCTACAAGATGGACGCCTACTCGTTCACGTGCACGGGCATCTTCACCACGAAGACGCCCACGGACGCGTACCGGGGCGCGGGCCGGCCGGAGGCCACCTACGCCATCGAGCGGCTGATGGACGAGCTGGCCGACGAGCTCGGGCTGGACCCGATCGAGGTGCGGCGCCGGAACTGGATCGGGCACGGGGAGTTCCCGTACGAGACGATCGCGGGCCTGACCTACGACTCGGGCAACTACGAGGCGGCGACCGAGCGGGCGCTGGCGCTGTTCGAGTACGACAAGCTGCGCGCCGAGCAGGCTGACCGGCGCGAGCGCCGCGATCCGGTGCAGCTGGGCGTCGGGGTGTCGACGTTCACCGAGATGTGCGGGCTGGCGCCGTCGCGGGTGCTGGGGTCGCTGTCGTACGGGGCGGGCGGCTGGGAGCACGCGTCGGTGCGGGTGCTGCCGTCCGGCAAGGTCGAGGTGGTGACGGGTTCGTCGCCGCACGGCCAGGGCCATGCGACCGCGTGGGCGCAGATCACCGCGGACCGGCTCGGGGTGCCGTTCGAGGACGTGAAGGTGCTGCACGGTGACACCGCGGTCTCCCCGAAGGGAATGGACACCTACGGGTCGCGGTCGCTGGCGGTCGGCGGGATCGCCCTGTACGGCGCCTGCGACAAGGTGATCGAGAAGGCCCGGAAGGTGGCCGCGCACCTGCTGGAGGCCGACGAGGGCGACCTGGAGTTCGACGCGGGGCGGTTCAGCGTGCGCGGCGTCGCCGACGCGGGCCGCACGCTGCAGGAGGTCGCGACGGCGGCGTTCGCCGCGCACGACCTGCCGGACGGCGTCGAGCCGTCGCTGGACGCCGAGTCGACGTTCGACCCGGAGAACTTCTCCTTCCCGCACGGCACCCATCTGTGCGCGGCCGAGGTCGACACCGAGACCGGCATGGTGCGGCTGCGCTCGTACGTCGCGGTCGACGACATCGGCAAGGTCGTCAACCCGCTGATCGTGGAGGGGCAGGTGCACGGCGGGCTGGCGCAGGGCATCGCGCAGGCCCTCTACGAGGAGGCCGTCTACGACGAGGAGGGCAACCTGACGACCACCACGATGGCCGACTACCTGGTGCCGTCGGCGGCCGACCTGCCCGACTTCACCACCGACCGCACCGAGACCCCGGCGACGTCCAACCCGCTCGGGGTGAAGGGCGTCGGCGAGGCCGGCACCATCGCCTCGACCCCGGCCGTGGTGAACGCGATCGTCGACGCGCTGCGCCCCTACGGCGTGAACGACGTCCCGATGCCGTGCACGCCCGAACGGGTGTGGCGGGCGCTGCGGCAGGCAGGAGGTGCGGAGTGATTCCCGCGCGGTTCGAGTACGTGCGCCCCGCCTCGCTCGACGAGGCCGTCTCGGCGCTGGCGGAGGCGGGCGAGGACGCCAAGGCGCTGGCCGGCGGGCAGAGCCTGATGCCGCTGCTGCGGCTGCGGCTGGCCTACCCGGACGCGCTGATCGACCTCGACCGGATCGACCCGCTCCGGGAGATCCGCGACGACGGCGACGCGCTGGTCATCGGCGCGATGGCCACCCACCACCAGGTGGTGCGCGACCCGCTGGTGAACGAGCACGCCCCGCTCATCGCCGAGGCGACGGCGACGGTGGCCGATCCGGCGGTGCGGCATCGCGGCACGTTCGGCGGCTCGCTGGCGCACGCCGACCCGGCGGGCGACCTGCCCGCGGTGGCGGTGGCGCTGGACGCGGTCGTCCTGGTCCGTTCGGTGCGCGGCGAGCGGGAGATCGCGGCGCGTGACTTCTTCGTCGACTGGATGACCTCGGCGATGGAGCCGGACGAGCTGATGGTGAGCGTGCGCGTGCCCAAGCTCGGCCCGGGCTGGGGCGTCCACTACGAGAAGTTCCAGCGGACGGCGCAGGCGTGGGCGGTCGTCGGCGTCGCGTGCGCCGTGCGGCGCGAGCGCGGCGCGATCGAGGACGCCCGGGTGGCCCTGACCAACATGGGCCCCGTCCCGGTGCGGGCGAGCACGGTGGAGGAGTTCATCGCGGGCCGCACGGTGTCGGACGACTCGTTCCGCTCCGCGGCGGAGTCCGCCACCGACGGCACCACCCCGCCCACCGACCTGCACGGCTCCGCCGAGTACCGCAGGCACCTGGCCAAGGTGCTGACCAAACGAGCACTGGCCACCGCCCCCACGGCCTGACCCCGCCGGACCCGCTGTGGTTTCCCGCCACAGCGGGTCCCCCGTCCGCCGCCCC